>NZ_JAKVIO010000009.1 GCF_022601895.1 Sphingomonas sp. LaA6.9 | reverse complement strand
CAGGCCATGATCCTCGTCGCCATGGGCGGTAATCTGCTACGCCGGAACGCCCATCCCTGATTTTCCAAACAGACTCTAAGCTCAGTTTGTCGAGGGGAAGCGGAATACCTCGTTTTTCCGCGGCCGAACAAATCCGGGAGCTGGCGGCAGAGTGCCAGGCAGGCCTCCAAGTAGCACTCGCCCCTAGCTACACGACGCGCATTCAGGCTAGTCGCAAGGTTGGCGGTGGGCACTTCGCCCGCGTCATCTTGGTTCAAAAGCGCATTGTGACGACGGGTGGAGTGTACAATGGAAGATTTTCTGTGGGCAACACGCAGGGCACTTCTCGGAGTCATGGCTGGGGGGGTGCCTGTTGGCAATTCAGTTGCAGCATCGATAGCGAAATCAAATGTCGAGCAGGGGAACGCAGCGCCGACCGCTTCCGGCCAAAGCCGCTTCCGCCAATATGGCGCCGGAGCCGTCGAGCGCGATGTAGAGGACAAGCTTCGCGAAATCGCATCCGTCAAGGACTTCGGAGCCGTTGGCGACGGCACCACTGATGACAGCGCGGCCTTTCAAGCGGCGATCATAGCCACCACTTGCCTCTTCGTACCCCCGGGGCGGTATCGGCTGGGAAGGACAGTCCGGCTTCGCGATGGGCTCTATGTCTTCGGCACCGGCAAATCAGCATCGGAGCCGTACACTGAGGCTGCTTCGTTTCCTAATGTATTCCGTTCCGAGATCATCGTCGACGGCATCTTGGCCTTCGATGCTTCAAATACAAATAGCTCCAGCATCGAGGGCTTAGCGATCAAAGCATTGGGAGGTCGCCAATCGAGGTGGGGATGGCCTGCGGGAAAGCAGATCGACGCGATTGGCATTCATATAACGGGCTCCACCCAGTTCGAAGCGCGGAACATTTCGTTTCATGGCCTTGATGTGGCGATTGATGCGAATCAGGCGGTCGGATCAGCAGATACTCAGATGCCCCGCATCAGCGATTGGATGGCGACCGACTGTGGCACCGTCTTTCGCTTCGGGAACGCTTCATCAAGGGCCTACACCGTTCGCGACGCACGAATCGCCGATTGCGTGCACGCAATTCATTGCGACAGCATGCTCGATGCCCATCGCTGTGACGGGCTGCGGCTCGAGAATTTGAGACTATTTCACGGCAGCGCCCGATCGATCTACATCCGCGAAACGCCTTTCGTCTCACTCAACGCAGTCACGATCTTCGAAACAGGGGACGATCAGGTAACACTCGAAGAGTGCCTATACGCCTCTCTCGGGGGGCTCCTATTGGCGCGATCAGGCGCGTATAAGGGGCAGCGTCCCTATCCGCAGAAGATCGGATTGAAGCTCGACCGCTGCACTGATGTTGCAGTTTCCGGGCAGATCCAGCAGTCCACGGGCAAAGCTATGGACGTGATAGGCTGCGCAAATGTGAGCATCAATTGCGCGATTGGTACGCCGTTTTGGACGACGGGGAACAAGAACAATCTAGATGGTGCCATCAGTGTTCGGGGCAGTACCGGCGTCAATCTGAATGCATCATTCGGAGGAGTTGGGCGTGATTACTGGGTTAGCGTTTGGGCTGATCTTCACAGCGCACAGACGTTGTCCGGATCGGTTTCAAGCGATAGATCGGTGGGGGTGGTCCGCGGGACACACCTTCAACAGCAAGGCGGACACTGTTTTACCTTTCCCGCAGAGGTAAAACTTCAACCAGGAAGCAAGCACATCTTGGGCACGCTGAGGACGTTCATCCCTGCCGGTGCGATTCTCAAGTCACGGGCCGTCGAGATGACGCACTTTGCACCCCAGCTTTGCGTTCAGACTAACGTGAATGGCGAGCCAGTGATTTGGGAGGGCAGCGAAGAGCTGCTTCAGGACGGCGACAAGGCGGTGCGCTTCGGTTCGATATCTCTCGAAGACAAGCCACTATACGACAACAGATCGGGCCCGGGCGGTTGGTATTGTATTGAATTGAGCCTTCGCAACTTTTCGCGCAACATCGCCGCGATCGCAGCCGGCACTGAGGTCCGCATATCCACCGCAGTCACCTAATAAGCTGAGCTCTGGACCAGAATCGGTCAGCCTCATTGATGAAATCATTGGCGTTCGATATCTGACACCGGAACGCAATATGGCTTGGCGAAAGCTCTCATTCCCTGCGTCACAGGATCGCGAATGGCCTTACCATCGATTTCGCTGCCAATACGCACTCAACTCTCTCGATACAGCGCCGCGCGCTGTTATCACCCCATCACATCACTGCGAGTTTGTCCGCCAAAAGGCCGTCGCGGTAAAAGGTCGGGGCGCGTCGCCGCCTTAGGCGCCGTGATCGCGGGGGCGCCCGCACGTTCGAGCGCTGCCTGGTGACGAAAAGGACCGAGTGTCAGCCATCACCGCCGCGCAAAGCCGTGTAGCGCGCTCTGAAGCCATCCGCCCAAGCCTTGAGCCGGCCTTCGGCGATCGCCGCGCGCAGTTCCTGCATCAGTCGCTGGTAGAACCAGAGATTGTGCTCGGTCATCAGCATCGCACCGAGGATCTCGCCCGATTTGACGAGGTGATGAAGATAGGCGCGCGACCATTGTGCCGTCGGCGATTCCGGGTCGAGCGGACTCAGATCCTCGGCATGTTTCGCGTTGCGGATGTTGAGCGGGCCGTCCCAGGTGAAGGCCTGCCCCGTCCGCCCGCTGCGCGTCGGCAGCACGCAATCGAACATGTCGATGCCGCGCTCGACAGCGCCGACAATGTCGTCGGGCTTGCCCACGCCCATCAGGTAGCGCGGCTTATCCTGCGGTAACTGGTCCGGCGCGAAGTCGAGGCAACCGAACATCGCCTCCTGCCCCTCACCCACCGCGAGCCCGCCCACCGCATAGCCGTCAAAGCCGATGTCGATCAGCGCATCGGCCGACTGCTTGCGCAGGTCTTCATCGAGCGCGCCCTGCTGGATCCCGAACAATGCTGCGCACGCGGCATGTCCGGTGCCGCTGTCAAAGCCCTCGCGCGAGCGCCTGGCCCAGCGCATCGACCGCTCCATCGCCGCCGCGCGCGCATCGCGCGTCGCGGTGGTGGGGACGAGCTGGTCGAACGCCATGACGATGTCCGACCCCAGCAATCGCTGGATCTCCATCGAACGCTCGGGGGAGAGCATGTGCTTCGAACCGTCGAGATGACTCCGGAAGGCGACGCCCTCCTCGGTCACCTTGGTCAGTTCGGACAGGCTCATCACCTGATATCCGCCGCTGTCGGTGAGGATCGGGCGGTCCCAGCCCATGAAGCCGTGCAAGCCGCCAAGCTTGGCCATGCGCTCGGCGCCGGGGCGCAGCATCAGGTGATAGGTATTGCCGAGGATGATGTCGGCGCCGACCGCGCGCACGGTCTCGGGCTTCACCGCCTTGACCGTGGCGGCGGTGCCCACGGGCATGAAGGCGGGCGTGCGGATCTCGCCGCGCTGCATGGCGATCGTGCCGGTGCGCGCCTTGCCGTCGGTGGCGGAAATGGTGAAGGAAAAACGTGGGGCTTCGCTCATCCGCGCGCCTATAGCGGCGTCATCGCTTCAACGCCAACTCCCCCAATGCCATCTCCCAAGTCTCGCCCTGTTCGGGTTCGCCAAAGGCGTCGTGCATGTCGACCGAGACGATCGCGAAGCCAGTGGCGGCATAGATGCGCCGCGCGCTCAGAAGGACGCTGTGCGTCCACAGCCAGATTTTCGCATATCCCGCCTCGCGCGCGAAATCGGTGCAGGTTCGAACCAGCGCCGCGCCAATCCCCAGCCCGCGCGCATCGGGTTCGACATAGAGGAGGCGGAGTTGCGCGGCATTGTCACCCGAATCGCAGCAGAAGATCGACCCGAGCATCCGCCCGCTGCGCTCGGCGACCCAGCATTGCTCGCGCCCCGGCTTGAAATCGCGCAGGAAGCTGGTGGTGACCTCGCCCTGGAGCACCTCCATCGGACGGCCCCAGCCATGATGCTCGGCATAGAGCGCGGACTGGCGCCCCGCGATCGCCCCCATGTCGCCGGGACGGAAGGTGCGGATCGACCAGTCCCGCGCATTGGCGTCGCCCAGCAATGCGCGCGCGGTGTCGAGCGCGGACACCAGGGTCGCGCGCCCCTCGGTGCCGAGCGGCGCGAGCTGGCGCTCGACCTCGGCTCGCGTGCGCTCGTCGAGCGCCGCGAACATCGCCCTGCCCGTATCGGTGGGAAAAATCGGACGCTGGCGCGCATCGGTCCCGCGACCACGCTCGATCCAGCCCTTGCCCTCGAAGCGGCGCAGCAATCGGCTGGCATAGCCAGCATCAAGGCCGAGCGCGTCCTGCAGCGCCGAGGCCAGCGGCGCCTCGCGGGCGAGGATCTCGTAGAACAGCCGCGCTTCGACCAGCGTGAGTTCGCTGCCCATATAATGCGGTTCGAGCACGCCCGCGAAGCGCGTGTGGAAGCGGTTGAAGGCGCGGACGGCGGTGACGGCGTCATTCAGGGCGGGGTCGATCATGCGACCGCCCTGCGCCTGTTACTTGACGATGTCAACTATATGGAGAACTAGTTGTGCTGCTTCTCCGGCAGCGGCTGCTTCTCCGCCGGTGGCTGCTTCGGCGGGGTGCCGCGCTGCTGCGGCTGGAAGCGCGGGCTGGTCAGCGTGATGAGTTCGGAACGGACGATGGCGCCATCCTTGTCCTTGTCGAGCTCCGCGAAACGCCGGTCGAACTCGGTCTTGTATTCGGCGAACGAAATGCGGTCGTCGCCATCGCGATCGAAATCATATTGCCCGGGGATCGCGCCCGCATTGCCAAGCCAGGTCTGCGCCCAGCCGGTGAGTTCGAGCAGCGAAATCTGCCCGTCTCCATTGGCGTCGCCATGCTTGAATGAGCGCTCGAGCCCGGCGTCGAACTCGGCGCGCGTCACGCGTGCATCCTGATCGCGGTCAAAGCCCGCGACCGTCACCGCAACCGGCGTCGCTGATATGGTTGGCGCGCTCAGCAATGCCGGATCGATCTTCGGAGGCTTGCGCGCCTGACCGGAACCGGCAGCGAGGAGGAGAACACATGCGCCGATTGCGGTCTTGCGGATCACTTTGAGGTCCTTTCAGGCAGCAACAGGCTGGCGTCGCCATAAGAGTAAAAGCGATAGCCTTCAGCGATAGCATGGGCATAGGCCGCCTGCATCCGCTCGCGCCCCATCAGCGCGGAGACGAGCATGAACAGCGTCGAGCGCGGCAGGTGGAAATTGGTCATCAGCCCGTCTATCGCCCTGAAGCGATAGCCGGGCGTGATGAAGATCGCGGTATCGTCCTCGAATGGCCTGATCACGCCATCCTCGCCCGCGGCGCTTTCGAGCAGCCGGAGCGAGGTCGTCCCCACTGCGATCAACCGGCCGCCCCGCGCGCGCACCGCGTTGAGCCGGTCGGCGGTGACAGCGTCGATCCGCCCCCATTCGGCGTGCATCTTGTGCGCCTCGGTGTCGTCGACCTTGACCGGCAGGAAGGTGCCCGCGCCGACATGCAGCGTCAGCGTCGCGGTCTCGATCCCCGCTGCGTTCAGGGCCGCGATCAGCCCCGGCGTGAAATGCAGCGCCGCAGTCGGCGCCGCGACGGCGCCCGCCTCGCGCGCGAACATGGTCTGGTAATCCTCGCGGTCCTGCGCATCGGTCGCGCGCTTGCCCGCGATATAGGGCGGCAGGGGCATGGTCCCCGCCCGTTCGAGCAGCACTTCGACGGGTTCGTCACCCGCGAAGTCGAGCGCGAAGCTGCCATCCTCGCCGCGATCGCCGGCGGTCGCCAGCACCCCCGCGCCGAAGTCGATCATATCGCCCTCATGAAGCCGCTTGGCGTTGCGGATAAAGGCCCGCCAACGCCTTAAGCCTTCGCGTTTGTGGAGCGTGGCGCCGATCCGCGCCTGACCACGCATGCCCTCCAGCTGCGCGGGGATGACGCGCGTATCGTTGAAGACAAGCATGTCGCCCGAGCGAAGCTGCTGCGGCAGGTCGCTGACCACGCGATCTGCCGTTCCCTCACCGTCGAGCACGAGCATTCGCGCGCTGTCACGCGGGCTCGCCGGCCGGAGCGCGATGCGTTCCGGCGGCAGCTCGAAATCGAACAGATCTACGCGCATCCTATTGCGGCGGCGTGGCCGCCTCTTCGGGCGTGGGCTCTGCCGGAGGCGGCGGCGCTTCTGCTGCCGGAGCCGGAGCTGCCGTCGGTTGCGACGCAGGCGCCGCTGCAGGCGCAGGTACTGCGCTGCAACCGCCCGCCAGGCTCGCCTTCACAATCTTGCCCGGGTTTGCCGGCGGCTCGCCCTTCTCGATGGCGTCGACATACTGCATGCCCGCGATCACGCGCCCATAGACGGTGTAGCGCCGGTCAAGCGTGGTGCGCGGCATCAACATGATGAAGAACTGGCTGTTCGCAGTATCGGGCTCGTTGGTGCGCGCCGCAGACACGGTCCCGCGAAGATGCGGCAGCAGGTTGAATTCGGCCTTCAGGTCGGGAAGGTCGGAACCGCCCTGCCCCGTGCCCGTCGGATCGCCCGCTTGCGCCATGAAGCCTTCGATGACGCGGTGAAAGACGATGCCGTCATAAAAGCCGCGGCACACCAGCGTCTTCATGCGCTCGACATGATTGGGCGCGACATCGGGACGCAGCTGGATGGACACACGGCCGCCCGTCGAAAGATCGAGATTGACGATATTCTGCTGGTCAGTGGCGGGATCGGGCGCAGGTCCGGGCATCGGCAAGGTCGCGGGCGACGGCCGCTGATCCTGCGCGATCGCGCCCTGGCTGGCCCAAAGGCCGGCGAGCGCCGCCGCCACGAAAAATGTCGATTTCATGCTGTTCTTTCCAATCCCCAGAACGAATTGCCTTGGCGTCGCCATAGCGCCGCCGGCTGAAAGCTTGCTGAACATCAATCGCCCTTGAGCCCGATCTCAGCAACGCGCGCCTTGACCTCCGCCTCAACCGGGGCGGCGACGAAACGCGAAATATTGCCGCCAAACAACGCGATCTCCTTCACCAGACGTGACGCGATCGGCTGCAGCGAAACGTCCGCCATCAGGAAGACCGTCTCGATCCGGTCGTTGAGCTGCTGGTTCATGCCAGCCATCTGATACTCATATTCGAAATCCGCCACGGCGCGCAGGCCGCGCACGATCATCGACGCGCCCTCGCGCTCGGCGAAATCCATCAGCAGCGAATTGAAAGAGACGACGTGAATCTCGCCCCCGATTGTCGCGACCTCGCGCTGGACCATGTCCATCCGCTCTTCGATCGAGAACATCGGCATCTTCGACGGATTGGTCGTCACACCGATCACGAGGCGATCGACCAGCTTCGCACCGCGGCGAATAATGTCCATGTGCCCAAGCGTGATCGGATCGAAGGTCCCTGGGTACACACCAATACGCTCGCCCATCAACGATCCCTTTCGATGACGTAGCGCGCCACCGCGCGCAGCAGATCCGCTTCCTGACCGAAGCCGTGCAGATGCCCGATCGCCTGATCGACGAGCATACGTGCCTGTTCGCGCGCGCGATCGAGCCCCAGGAGTGACAGGAAGGTCGCCTTGCCCGCCGCCATGTCCTTGTTGAGCGTCTTTCCCGCCACATCGGCATCGCCCTCGACATCGAGAATGTCGTCCGCGATCTGGAAGGCGAGCCCGATATCGCGCGCATAGCCCCTAAGGCCCGTGCGCCCTTCGGGCGGGATGCGACCGAGGATGGCGCCCGCTTCGACCGATACGCTGATCAGCGCACCCGTCTTGAGCTGCTGAAGCCGCGTCACCGTCGGCAGGTCGAAACTCTGATGCTCGGCAGCCAGATCCATCATCTGCCCGCCCGCCATGCCGCCCGGCCCGCTGGCGCGCGCAAGCTCGAGCACGAGCTCGGCGCGCACGAAGGGATCGAGACTGGTTTCGTCGGCGGCGAGCATCTCGAAGGCCAGCGCATGCAGCGCGTCGCCCGCCAGCACCGCGGTCGCCTCATCAAACGCCTTGTGCACCGTGGGCTTGCCGCGGCGCATGTCGTCATTGTCCATCGCGGGAAGATCATCATGGATCAGCGAATAGACATGGATGCACTCGATTGCCGTCGCGACGCGCAAGGCGCGCTGGCGATCGACGTTGAACATCTCGGCGGTCGCCACCGTCAACAGCGGGCGCATCCGCTTGCCGCCGCCGATCGCGGCGTGGCGCATTGCCTCGTAGAGTGGGCGGCGCGGATCATCGGGGACGCGCAGCAACAGGTCGAATTGCCGGTCCATCGCACCGGCAATCTGATCCAGCGCGGGCCCCAGTTCTCGCGACATGCGCGTCATGGCTCCATCAGCCGGCATCGAATGGCTGCGTTCCCGCCGGGCGACCATCCTGGCCCAGCCCGATTTTCTCGATGCGCGCCTGCGCCTCGGCCAGCCGCGCCTCGCATCGCGCGCGCAGCTTGTCGCCCTCGGCGTAAAGGCCGATGGACTCGTCGAGCGAAGCTTCGCCGCTCTCCAGCCGCGAGACGATGGCTTCGAGCCGCTTCAGCGCGTCCTCGAACGAAAGTTCGGCAAAGGCATCCTGTTCCTGTCCCATGGTTTTCGCTTGTGGCGACGGCTCAGGCAAGGGTCAAGCGCTGGCAGACACAGTTTTTCGGTAGCGGCCTGGTGCGCACCATATCGCGGCATCGCGCCGGTTACGTGCCCGCCGCCCGTTCCTTCTCTTCGGCTACCAGTTCCTTGCGGCTGAGCTTGCCGATCAGTGTCTTGGGCAGGTTCAGACGGACCTCCACTGCAAGCACGCGCTCATGCTTGCCGAGTTGCGGGTTCAACCATGCCTTCAGCGCCTCGCCATCGGTCTCAGCCCCGTCAGCCAGCGTCACGAACGCCTTGGGCATCTCGCCATGATAGGCATCGGGCACGCCGATCACGAGCGCTTCCTTCACTGCGGGGTTGCGATACAGAATCGCCTCGATCTGGCTCGGAAACACCTTGTATCCGCCAACTGCGATCATGTCCTTCAATCGGTCGACGATCCGGATATAGCCGTCCTCGTCAATCTCGCCGACATCGCCGGTGCGCAGAAATCCGCCGACGAAGACCTCGGCGTCCGCATCGGGACGGTTCCAGTAGCCCTTCATCACCTGCGGCCCTGAAAAGACGAGCTCTCCCGGCTGCCCCTGCGGCGGCGGCCTGGTCGGATCCTCCTTGTCGACCAGCTTGACCAGCGTGCCGGGGATGGGCTGGCCGATCGTGCCCGGCTTGTTGAGCCCCTCATAGGGATTGGTCGACACGACACCCGAGCTTTCGGTCAGGCCGTAACCTTCGACGACCTTGGCCCCGGTATGCGCCTCGAACCTGGCCTTCACCTCGGCGGGCAGCGGCGCGCCACCCGAGATGCAGACGCGCAGCGACGAGAAATCGGTGCGATCAATCTTCGGATGATCGAGCAGCGCCTGATACATGGTCGGCACGCCGGGCAGCGCGGTGGCCTTGATCCGCTCGATCAGCGCCAATGCCTGCGTCGCGTCGAAACGCGGGAGCATGGCGATCAGGCCCCCGCGATGAACCGTGCGATTGAGCACGCAGGTATTGGCGAAAACGTGAAAGAACGGCAGCACGCCCACGATCCGGTCGGGCGCGGATGGATCGGGGTCGAGCAGATCGACCTGACGCGCATTGGCGGTAAGGTTCTGGTGCGTCAGCATCGCGCCCTTGGGCGTACCCGTCGTACCGCCGGTATACTGGATCAGCGCGACGTCATTCACCGGATCGATCGGCGCGCACGCGCACGCGCCGTCATTGTCGATCAGCTTCGAAAAACGAATGACACGCGGGTCGTCCTGCGGGGTTTGAGCGACCTCGCCACGCTTGAAGAGACGGTAAAGGATCGATTTTCCGCGCGGCAATACGCCCGCGACCGAGCCCACGACGATCCGTTCGATCGCGCTCTGCTCCATCACCCTGAGTGCCGTCGGCAGCAGCACCTTTGCAGACAGTGTGAATAGGATGCGCGTCCCCGAATCCGCGACCTGATGCGCGAGTTCCTCGACGGTATAGAGCGGCGAGAAATTGACGACGGTCGCACCGATCCTGAGCGCGCCATAATAGGCGGCCAGATAATGCGGCACATTGGGCAGGAACAGGCCGACCCTGTCCCCCTTGCCGATGCCCAGCGCCGTGAGGCCGCAGGCTACCCTGTTGGCGCCGTCGAGCGTCTCGGCATAGCTGTAGCGCCGTCCCATGAAGTCGATCAGATCGGCGGTGCCATGCGCCGCAGCGCTTTCCTCGAGCATCGCGGGAAGCGAGAGCGGCGCGAAGTCCTGATCCCAGTCACACGGATGATTATATCGGGTTTTCCAGATCGGTACGGGCGCGCTCATTGACACAAGTGTAGGCTAGCGCGGTGGCCGGTCAAGCCGCCCGATACCACGAAACGCCGTCCTGCGTTTCACGAACGGCGCGCCCCGCAACCTCCAGACGCCGCAAATGGGACAGGGTTTCGCCGGTCGCCATGGCCAATACGCTGTCGTCGATCGTGCGCCGGAACAGCTGGCCGAAACAATCGACGGCACGCCGCGGTTCGACGAGAAAGCCCGCGAGATCGTCGAGGCGCTCAAGATGCTCGTCGCGCAGCGCCCTGAGACGGACATGAAGGCCATGGAAAGGCTCGCCATGCGCGGGAAGGACGAGCAGATCGTCGGGAAGACCGAGCAGCTTCTCGATCGAATCGAGCCAGTCGCCCAGCGGATCGGCCTCGGGCTCGGTGGCGCCGAGCGACACGTTGGAGCTGATCCGCGGCAGTACCTGGTCGCCGGCAATGAGCATGCCCGCGGTTTCGTTGAGCAGACAGGCATGTTCGGGGCTGTGCCCGCAGCCGGTCACCACGCGCCATGACTCGCTGCCGAAGTTCAGCAGTTCGCCTTCGCGGATCCGGCGGTAGCCGAGCGGCAGACGATGGACGATCGTCCGCATCCGCCCCCAGCCTTCGGCGGCAGCGGCTTCGACCTGCGCCTCGCTCCAGCCCGCGGCACGGCGCATGGCGTTCACCTCATCGGGAACCGCGTCGCGCGCATCGGCGCGCAGCATCTGGGCGGTGAGCCACTCGCCGCGCGTCATCCAGACGGCTGCGTCGAACCTGCGCGCGAACCAGCCCGCAAGCCCGATATGGTCGGGATGAAGATGCGTGCAGACGATCCGGGTGACATCCACGCCCGCGAGGTCGCCTGCCAGGATCGCTTCCCAGTTGGTGCGGCAATCGGGCAGGTTAAGCCCCGTATCGACGATCGCCACCCCGCCATCGTCGTCGAGCACCCAGCAGTTTATGTGCTGGAGCGACATCGGAATCGTGATCCGCGCCCAGCGCACGCCGCCATCAAGCCAGTGGAGCGTGCCCGGCGCGGGACCGAAATTGCCGAGCGGATAGGTCAACCCCTTGAGGCTCGTCGGGACGAAGCTCTCATCCTGCGTCAGCGACGCGTCGGGGGATGACCCGCTCGCGCTCACTTCTTGAAAAGGCTGTCGGCGGTATGCTCGGTCGGCTGAGGACCATGCTCCTCGGCGTGGAGCGCCGCATCGGCATCGCGCGCGGCGGCGTCGCGCTCGGCGCGCAGTTCCTCGATCAGCGCGGCGCGGTCACCCTCCATCCGGCTGTCGGTCGGCGCTTCGAGGCCGGCCTTCTTGGCTGCCTTGGCAACGAGCGCGTCGAGTTCACGCTGCGAGCACAGGCCCAGCGTCACGGGATCCTTGGGCACGATGTTGGCGATGTTCCAGTGGCTACGCTCGCGGATCGCCTGAATCGTCGTGCGCGTGGTGCCGATCAGCTTGCCGATCGCGCCGTCCGAAATCTCGGGATGGTTGCGGATGATCCACGCGATGCCATCGGGCTTGTCCTGACGCTTGGACACGGGCGTGTAGCGCGGCCCCTTGGTACGGCGGACCTGATCAGGGCCCTTCTGCATCTGCAGACGGTAATTGGAATCCTTCTGCCCCTTCTCGATCTCGTCCATCGTCAGCTCATGCGCGCGCACGGGATCGCGGCCGGTAAGCTTGGTGGCGGCGGTGTCGTCGGCGATCGCCTGGACCTCGAGAATATGGAGCCCGCAGAACTCGGCGATCTGGTCAAAGCTGAGTGCAGTATTGTCGACCAGCCACGAAGCGGTCGCATGGGGCATGAGCGGCTGGGCCACGGTGAATTCTCCAGACAAAATAAGGGCCGCCCCTCTCGGAGCGGCCGGAATATTGCACCCGATCTAATCATACGGGGGCGCAAGAGCAAGTTTCTCTTGTGTCCGCCCTCAGGCGGCCGCGCGCAAATCCTCGCCCAAAGGTGCGAGCGCGTCAAGAAATTGGCGCGCACTTTCATTCCAGGTGAAGGTGCGGCCATGCACGGCGCAATCGTCGCGACGCAATCGGAGCGCCCCCCGGATCGCATGACCGAGGTCTTCGTCCATGCAACCCGTCTCGCGCGTCAGCACGTCGACGGGTCCGGTAACGGGAAAGGCCGCGACAGGCGTGCCGCACGCCAGCGCCTCGATCATCACCAGCCCGAAAGTATCGGTCCTGCTGGGGAAGACGAAGACATCGGCGCCCGCATATACGCCGGACAGTGCGGGGCCGTTCATCGCGCCAAGGAACACCGCGTCCGCGAAGCGCTCCTGCAATTCCACGCGCGCGGGGCCATCGCCCACGATCACCTTGGTACCGGGCTCGTCGGTCCGCAGGAATGCCTCGATGTTCTTTTCCACCGCGACCCGCCCGACATAAAGCTGGATCGGCCGTTCAAGTCCCTCGAAAGATTGGGGTGGCGATATGTCAGGATTGAAGCATTCGAGATCGACGCCCCGCCCCCAATGACGCACATGCGCTATTCCATGCTCCACAAGCGTCGCGCGGATCGACGGCGTGGAGCCGAGCACCGCGCGCGCGGGACCATGAAACCACTGGATATAGCGCCACACCCATTGGGCGGGCATGCCTGTGCGCTTCTCGACATAATCGGGAAACTGCGTGTGGTAGGCGGTGGTGAATGGAAAACTGCGCCTGAGACACCAGCGCCGTGCCGCGACGCACAGGGGCCCCTCGGTGGCCAGATGGATCGCATCGGGCGCGAAATCCTCGATGATCGAACCCACCGTCGCGGTACGCGTCATCGCCAGGCGGATTTCGGGATAGGTCGGGCACGGCAGCGACAGGAACAGGTCGGGCGATATGACGCGCACGATATGGCCCTGCGCTTCCAGCTCGGCACGCACCGCCTTCAGCGTGCGCACGACGCCGTTCACCTGGGGATCCCAGGCGTCGGTGACGATGCAGATCTTCATGCCGCGATCCTGGCGATCTTAGCGGCATTGCGTGCGGCAACCTCGTCGGCCCAGTGAAGCACCTGCATCCGGCCATCGAAATGCTCGACCAGCGCGGTGCAGCCTTCCACCCAGTCGCCGTCGTTATAATATTCGATGCCCGCAATATCGCGAATTTCGGCGGTGTGGATATGGCCGCACACGACACCGTCGACACCGCGCGTACCCGCTTCGTGCGCCACCACCTCCTCGAACTTGGAAATGAACTCGACCGCGTTCTTCACCTTGTGCTTGGCGTGCTTCGACAGCGACCAATAGGGCAGGTTGAACCGCGCGCGAACCTTGTTCACCACATAGTTGAGCCGCATCAGCGTTTCGTAGGCGAAGTCGCCGACATGGGCGAGCCAGCGATGCGCGAGCATGATCGTGTCGAATTCGTCGCCATGCAGGACCAGAAGCCGCCGGCCATCGGCGGTCTTGTGGATCGCGGTTCGCTTGATCTCGACGCCCCCGAAGCGAAGCCCGGTAAACTGCCGGAACATTTCGTCGTGGTTGCCGGGGATATAGATGATCCGCGTACCACGCTTGGCGCGCTTCAGGATGCGCCAGACGATGTCGTTGTGCGCAGCCGGCCAGTAGAAGCGCTTTTTCAACCTCCACCCGTCGATGATATCGCCGACCAGGTACATCGTCTCGCTGTCGGTGCTGTCGAGGAAGTCGATCAGCATGTCGGCGTTGCAGCCGCGCGTGCCGAGATGGATGTCGGAGATCCAGATCGTCCGGAAGCGCCGCCGGCTGGTCGGGCAACGCTCGGCGAAGTGCGGCTCGTCCCCGCAAAATTCGAGGATATCGGCATCCATCGCGATGCGTGTGATGGTATCCATGCAAAGTCCCCCGGACATTGACCTTGCCCGGGAGCTTTCGCGGATTCGTGTTACAGTTCGAATCCCCGGGGGATGACGATTTGGTGACAAATCCGCATGAACTGACGCCCGTCGATCAATAGCAACGCCGCGGCGCAAGCGGGTCCGTTTCGGCGGCGGCAGCAAAAAAGATCGAGCTGTTCCATGGGGCCGCCAATGCAATGTCATCGTCGGCTATCCAGCCCGGCGGCTGATCGGGACGCGCGCGCTCGATCAGATGCCGGCACGTCGCGGTCCTTTCGAAGCTGCCCACGCGCATGTCGGCATAGGCCAGAAGACTTGCGATATCGTCGAAATAGGCGCCCGGATCGGCAGTCCCGGCATAATCGAGCCTGTGAAAACCGTAGAGATATCCGTCGCCGCGCGGCGCTCCATCATTCTCGATCTTGCAGACGCGAAAAATGCGGACGCCGGCTATCGCATAGGACATCGACACGCTGCCCGCGACGGGTTCGGCGACAAGCATCGCCTTCAATGATCTGGCAAAAACGGACATACACCCAGGACGAACAAGAAAGTTGATAGGCCCGCCCTGGTCAGCGGCTGATA
Source organism: Sphingomonas sp. LaA6.9 (assembly GCF_022601895.1). GTDB lineage: Bacteria > Pseudomonadota > Alphaproteobacteria > Sphingomonadales > Sphingomonadaceae > Sphingobium_A. The sequence continues at coordinate 121,003 of NZ_JAKVIO010000009.1, read as the reverse complement.
GTCATTCGTCTGAAACAATGCCGTTCGGCCGCCCCAGACCCAAATTCGCAATGCCACCCCCCGATGAAATTGCGGACCCGTTTTCTATTTATAGAACGCTGGTCGGTCTGTTCCGTAAAATTGCTTAGGCACCTGCGTAACAATTCGCGCCGAAAACGCTGCGCCTCTTGTCGCAAACTACAAAAAATATCACAAAATCAAACAGATTGAACAAGCGCTCCTCCGATGCGCGCTTCTGGCTGAGAGCGCCCTTGGTTGCCTCTGCAATTTGGCCGACCTATATTGGCCATATGGCAACCGCATTCTCGCTTGAACGCTTCGTGAAGGCGCCGCCGCTCAGGCAGGCGGAGGCGGTAGCGCGCGGCCTGCCCGTCAAGGCAGTGCGCGATCTGGTCGCCGACCCTGCGATCAGCATCGCCGATGTCGCGCGCATCATAGGCCCCCGCCGCACGCTCGATCGCAGGCTCAAGCAGGATGAACGGCTGACGCCGGAGGAAAGCGACCGGTTCGCGCGCTTCGTGACCGTGCTGCAGGCCGCCGCACAGATCTTTGGCGACCGCGCACGTGCGATGGCATGGCTGGACGCGCCCAAACAGCGTTTCGACGGTGCCCGGCCGATCGACCTGCTGAAGAGCGACGCCGGCACGCGACTTGTCGAGGAAGTGCTGATACAGGCGCGCCACGGCTTTACCGCCTGAACCAGCTGCAGAGTACGATGATCGTCTGGCGCATTTGCGAGCATGCCGATCTCGAGGGAATGGGCGGGACGATTGTCGGCGGCCGCTGGCACAGCAAGGGACGCCCGATCGTCTACGCAGCCGATTCGAGCGCATTGGCGATGCTTGAAGTGCTCGTCCATCTCGAGGTCGACAGCGTCCCGGCGCCCTTTCAGCTCATGCGCGTCGCGCTCGACGATGGCCTGGCAGCGACCGAATGGCCCGAAAGCCGCCTGCCACGCGACCTCGCCGAGAGCCGTGCATGGGGCGACGCCTGGCTGAAGACGGCGGACACTGCGCTCGCACGCGTCCCCTCGGTGATCGCCCCCGACAGCACCAACTGGCTGCTGAACCCCGTGCACCCGGCAACCAGGAACGCACGCATTGTCGCCAGAAGCCGCTGGCCATGGGACAAGCGGCTGTTCAGGCGCTGACGCTCAGATCACGCCGAGCGCCTCGCGCTGCTTGGCCTCGCGGCGGCGGAGCCAGAGAATGAAGCCCAGGATACCCATCATGGGAAGCCAGCCCCAGAGGTGCGCCGCACGCGGGAAGGCATATTCGCGGCCATGGTCGCGGCCCGTCACCTGTTTCACCCTGTCGAGTTCCGTGGCGGTCACCGGCGCGAGCATGTAGCTGCCGTCCGGGTTCTGCGAGAAGAGCACCATGCCCTGATCCTCATAGGCCCAGAAAGGCATCCACAGCGCGCTCACCTCACGATAGGACCAGCCGAGATCGAGCTGAACCGAACCCCGGTCCATGCTGTATCCCTCGAATCCGGCGTCATCTGGCAGATCCGCGACGAGCGCGACCTCCGGCCGGTTCTCCATCACCCAGCGCCGCGCTTCTGCCGGTGCCGCCAGCCCGAGCGCGCCGGCAAACGCCAGCGCTACCGCCCCCAATCTGTTCATTCCCTCACCCCCCGGTGGTTGTCAGAACGATCTTCCCCACATGCTCGCCCGCTTCCATCCGCGCATGCGCCTGCGCGGCCTCGGCAAGCGGAAACACCGCGTCGATGACGGGCTTCAGCTTGCCTTCTTCCACCAACGGCCAGACCGAACGTGCCAGTTCGTCGGCGACGAGCGTCTTGAACTCGACCGAGCGCGCACGCAGCGTCGACCCTGTAAGCACGAGCCGCTTCATCATCACCGCGCCGATATTGATCTCTGCCGTCGCGCCGCGCTGCACCGCGATCGAGACATGGCGCCCCTCGGGCGCAAGGCACTGGAGATTGCGCGGCACATAATCGCCGCCGACCATGTCGAGCACCGCGGCACAGCCGCTGCCTCCGGTGAATTCATTGACCGCAGCCACAAAGTCCTGCGTCTTGTAATTGATCGCCAGATCGGCGCCCAGGTCTCGCGCGGCGGCGCATTTCTCGTCCGACCCGCAGGTGACGATCATGGTCAAGCCGAAAAGCTTGCCGAGGGTGATCGCCATCGTGCCGATTCCGCTTGTCCCACCATGCACCAGAACGATATCGCCCTCGACCGCATAGGCGCGTTCGAACAGGTTGGTCCACACCGTGAACAGCGTCTCGGGAAGGGCTGCCGCCTCAACCATCGTGAGCGCGTGAGGCACGGGCAGGCACTGGCCCGCGGGCGCGATTGCATATTGGGCATAACCGCCGCCCGCGATCAGCGCGCAGACCGCCTGGCCGGGCTGGATATCGTGCACGCCCTCGCCCAGCGCGACGACTTCACCCGCAATCTCCAGCCCCGGAATCGTGGAAGCTCCTGCCGGCGGGGGATAAAGGCCGCGCCGCTGAAGAACGTCGGGGCGATTGACCCCGGCGGCGGCCACGCGGACGAGCACTTCGCCCGCGCCCGGTTGCGGCACCGCGCGCTCGACGGGCCGCAGCACTTCGGGCCCACCCGCTTCCACCGGGTCGATCGCGATCATCTTTTCAGGCAAGCCAGACATATAACCCCCACTGCGACCGAAAGCCGCCGCGCGGTTTATTGACAGCCGAACGGTTTCGGTCAACGTTTCTCCCATGGATCTGGACGAACTTTTTGCGAAGCGGCCGGGCGAACCTCTCACGATGCTCGTCAAGGAGGATCTCGACCCGCTGTCGGTCGAGGAGCTGAAGCTCAGGATCGAAGCACTCAGGGGCGAGATCGCGCGCGTCGAGGCGCGGATCGCCAGGGCGACCAATCACCGCGCCAGCGCAGAGGCACTGTTCAAGCGATGATGACCCCCGCACCGGGGCGCGCGGCAGGCGCGATATTTTCCGGTGCGACACGGCTGTCCTTGATCAACCCTTCAGCACTACCGACATATAATGAACCGGGGACGGGCGTATCCGTTGCCCCGCATGGAGTAGAGTGAAATGCCGTCATTCGCCAACGCGCTCGAAAAAACGCTGCACAAGGCGCTCGAAGCCGCATCCCAGCGTCGCCACGAATATGCGACGCTGGAACATCTGCTGCTCGCGCTGATCGACGATGAACATGCCAGCCAGGTGATGGCGGCATGCGGCGTCGACATGGGCGAGCTGCGCGACGCCGTGACCACCTATCTCGATGGCGAGCTCGACGCGCTCAAGGTCGAGGGCGAAACCGATCCGTCGCCAACCAGCGGCTTTCAGCGGGTGGTCCAGCGCGCGATCCTGCATGTGCAGTCCTCGGGCCGCGACGAAGTGACCGGCGCGAACGTGCTCGTCGCCCTCTTCTCGGAACGCGAGAGCTATGCCGTATATTTCCTGCAGCAGCAGGACATGAGCCGCCTCGATGCCGTCAGCTATATCAGCCACGGAGTTGGCAAGGGCAGCGCGATCCCCGAGCAGCGCGAGGTGAAGGGCGCCGAGGAAGAAAAGAGCCAGAAGGCGGATCCGAAACAGAAGAACGAGAGCGCGCTCAAGCAGTTCACGGTCGACCTCAACGAAAAGGCCAGGGCGGGCAAGGTCGATCCGCTGATCGGCCGCTCCGCCGAGGTCGACCGCACCGTACAGATCCTGTGCCGCCGCTCGAAGAATAACCCGCTTTATGTGGGCGATCCCGGCGTCGGCAAGACCGCGATCGCCGAAGGGCTGGCGCGCAAGATCATCGAGGGCGACGTCCCCGATGTGCTTCGGCCCGCGGTGATCTATTCGCTCGACATGGGTGCGCTGCTCGCGGGCACGCGTTATCGCGGCGATTTCGAGGAGCGGCTGAAGGCGGTGGTGACCGAGCTCGAAAAGCTCCCCCACGCAATCCTCTTCATCGACGAGATCCACACCGTGATCGGTGCGGGCGCCACCTCGGGCGGTGCGATGGATGCCTCGAACCTCCTCAAGCCCGCACTGTCGGGCGGGACGATCCGCTGCATCGGGTCGACCACCTACAAGGAGTTCCGCAACCATTTCGAGAAGGACCGCGCGCTGCTGCGGCGCTTCCAGAAGATCGACGTCAACGAGCCGACCATCGAGGATACGATCAAGATCCTCGCCGGCCTGCGCACGGCGTTCGAGGAGCATCATCACGTCAAGTACACGCCCGACGCGATCAAGGCGGCGGTGGACCTGTCGGCGCGCTACATCAACGACCGCAAGCTGCCCGACAAGGCGATCGACGTGATCGACGAGGTCGGCGCGATGCAGATGCTGGTGCCGCCCTCCAAGCGCAAGAAGACGATCACCCCCAAGGAGATCGAGGCGGTGGTCGCGACAATGGCGCGCATCCCGCCCAAGTCGGTCTCGACCGACGATAAGGCGACGCTCGCCAATCTCGAGACCGACCTGAAGCGCGTCGTGTTCGGCCAGAACCAGGCGATCGAGGTGCTCAGTTCGGCGATCAAGCTCAGCCGTGCGGGCCTGCGCGATCCCGACAAGCCGATCGGCAATTACCTCTTCTCCGGCCCGACGGGCGTCGGCAAGACCGAGGTTGCGCGCCAGCTTGCGTCGATCATGGGTATCCCGCTCCAGCGCTTCGACATGTCCGAATATATGGAGCGCCACAGCGTTTCGCGTCTGATCGGCGCGCCTCCGGGCTATGTCGGCTATGACCAGGGCGGCCTGCTCACCGACGCGGTCGACCAGCAGCCGCATTCGGTGCTGCTGCTCGACGAGATCGAGAAGGCGCATCCCGACCTCTTCAACATCCTGCTGCAGGTGATGGACAACGGGAAGCTCACCGACCACCACGGCAAGACCGTCGATTTCCGCAACGTCGTCCTCATCATGACGACCAATGCGGGGGCGATGGACATGGCGAGCGAGGGCATTGGTTTCGGCAATATTTCGAAGGAAGACGCGAGCGAGGAGGCGGTGAAGAAGATGTTCACCCCCGAATTCCGCAACCGCCTCGATGCGATCGTCCCCTTCGGCTACCTGCCGCCCGAGGTCGTCAGCCGCGTGGTCGAGAAGTTCATCCTCCAGCTCGAACTCCAGCTGGCGGATCGCAATGTCCACATCACCCTGGACGACGACGCCAAGCGCTGGCTCACCGCCAAGGGCTATGACAGGCTCTACGGCGCACGTCCTATGGGCCGCCTGATCCAGGAAAAGATCAAGCAGCCCCTCGCCGAGGAACTGCTGTTCGGCAAGCTGGTTCATGGTGGCGAGGTCCGCGTCCATATGAAGGACGATGCGCTCGCCTTCGAGGTGACGCCCGCCGCACCCAAGAAGCCCAAAAAGGGTGGCGGGAAGAAGGCCGAGCCCGCCAAGGCGAAATAAGGCATCATGCCAGATCGAGGGGGCAGGATCGCAGACGCGGTCCTGCCCTTTCTTTTGTCTTCGTCGCCTGACGCCACGTGTCGCCGCCGATCGGACTGGGCAATGGGCGCCCCCGTTTTCCGCGAAGACATTTGGTTAACCCGTTCTTTGCGGTTTGATGCTACCGCAAGTTCCATGGATTCGCGTACCGGATCATGGCTGGGCCGCAGCCTCGCGGCGATGTTTGCGCTGCTGGCGATATTCGTGTCGAGCCCGGCTGTCACCGCACAAGGCGATACGCGCATTCGCCCGGTTCCCTGTCTGCACGCCGATATCGGCGACACGACCGAAGCCGATATCCTTGGCGGGACAGTGCCGCTCGACTGCGGAGCGCGGCAGACGGTCCATGGCGGCGGCAATTTCTGGGTGTTGCTCACCGGCTTTTCGGCAACGAGCCGCGCCGACGATCCGCTCGTGCTCAGGACCGCGAGTGTCTGGCAGGACGCGGTGACGCTGCAGATCCGCTATGCCGATGGCTTCACTGCGCAAATCGCGGCGACCTCGGCCAACACGTCGCCGCGGATCAGGCCGGGTGCATTCATCCAATATGACCTGCCCGTGCGCAATGTGCCGATCAACACCATCGTCGCCCATGTCGAAGGATCGGCGAACGTCCGGGGCGTATTGTTTTCCCCTGAAATCCTGACCAGAAGCCAAGCCGCCCGGCGCGACCTTGTGCTGACCGCGCTCTATGCGGGCTTTCTGGGCCTTTGCCTGGCGCTGCTTTGCTACAATCTTATGATGTGGGCGGTGATGCGCCGCCGCTTCCAGCTTGCCTATTGCGCGATGCTGGTGGCGATGATGGCCTATGCCTTCTCTTCGTCGGGGGCACTTGCCTGGGTATGGCCCGCGATCGACAATAATGACCGGTTGCGCATCAACTATGGGCTGCTGACGCTCGTGGTCGCCGCGGCGATCGCGTTCGTCCGACATTTCTTTGAAGCGCGGATCATCCCGCGCTGGCTGCTCCGCCTGACCAGAGTTGCAACCGTCACGTCGCTGACGGCGACGACCGCCTTGGTGGTGCTTGCGCCGACGCGGTTCTCGCTGCTCGACGCCGCCAACTCCATCGCGCTGGGAGCGCTGTTGTTCTGCGCAATACCGATGATCGTCTTCGCCCGGATTCGCCGCAGCCGTTTCCTGACCGTCTTTCTCGTCGCCTGGGCCGCGCCCTTCATCTTCGCGGTGATCCGCGTCATCGCCAATCTCGGCCTCATCCCGCCCTCCTTCTGGATCGACAACAGCACGGTCATGGCGATGAGCGCGGAGGCGCTTTTGAGCGCGGTGGCGATCGCCTATCGCATCCGCCTGCTCAGCGACGAGCGCGACAGCGCACGCGCCAGCGAAACGCTGGCGAGGCTGATCGCCGCGACCGACCCGATCACCGGCATGCCCAATCGCCGCGCTTTTATGGCCGCTGCGGTTGGCGCGGACGAGCCCCAGCGGTTGTTATTGGTGCATATCGACGGTTTCAAGGAGATCAATGACCGCATCGGCCATGACGGCGGCGACGAAGTCCTGCGGATCGTCGCGCAAATATTGCAGCGGTTCGCGCCGCGCGATGCGCCCGTCGCCCGGCTGGGCGGTATCGAGTTTGCACTGCTCGTGCCCGCACGCGCCGCCGAGTCCGTCTCGCCCGCGACCCTGCTCGACGAGGTGCGCACCGCGCGGATGCCGTCGGGAATCAAGGTCACGATCAGCATCGGCATTGCAGAGGGTCCGATCGTCACCGAGGAAGACTGGACCGCGCTCTACCGCGACGCTGATCGCGCGCGATACCGGGCCAGCCGCGACGGCGGTGGTCGCTTCCGGATCAACCTCGCGCACGCCGTCTAGGTCGCGTCCCCGCGCCCCATCCTATTTGGCAAGGACGATCAGCTCGATCCGGCGATTGCGCGCACGGCCATCAGGGGTCGCATTGTCCGCAATGGGTTCCGACATGCCCTTGCCGGCGGTCTCGATCCGATCTTCCTGGATTCCTGCCTCCACGAGCATCTGCCTGGCCACGTTCGCGCGATCTTCCGATATTTTCTGGTTCGCATCCGCGTCTCCCGCACCGTCGCTATGTCCGACAAAACGGATCCGGACATCGGGATAGGATTTGAGCAGCTGGACGAGCTCCGGGAGCATCGCGCGCGTCGCGGGGCTCGCGGTCGAGGACCAGTCATCGAACTGTTTGCCACCGATTTCGAAGCTCCGCGGCGCGGGATCGCGCGAGGCGAGATAATGGGCGAGCTTTTCGCCGACAGACCCCGGCTCGACCGCAATCGTTGCGCCGTTAGGCAGGCCGATGAACTGGCTGCGCACCTGATCGGCAGGCACCTCGACGCTTTCCGCCTTCCGCTGCGCCGCGCGTTCGCCGCAGGCACCGAGCGAAAGCGCGAGTATCAGCACCCAGCTTCGGTGACCGGACAGCATTTACAGCCTCCATGAAATCGGGGGTTGAGCCCTGCGACTATCCCGCAGCCGGCCGCAGCTTACAAGCGCAATGCAGCGCTGCCGGCCGCTTCGCTACCCCTCGCCATTGCCGCGAGGATGCCCGAGCGCCTATCATTGCCGCTTCACATCAAGGGAGGATGCCGTGATCGACCGATCGATCCGCCAACAGGCCATCGCACTCTACGATCGCTATACCCATGAAACGCTCGACCGCCGCGCGTTCATGGCCGAACTGACGCGGCTGGCCGGAAGTGCCGCTGCGGCCAACGCGCTGCTGCTGTCGATCGCCGCTGATCCCGCGGGTGCGGCGATCGTCCCCCCTGACGACAAGCGCCTCGTTGTGCGCAAGGGTCCCTATGAGCTGGATGACGGCACGATGACGGGGTATTTCGCCAAGCCCGCCAGCCCCAGGGCCAAGCTTGGCGCGATCATGGTCATCCATGAAAATCGCGGCCTCAACGCGCATGTCGAGGACGTCGCGCGCCGCCTTGCGCTGGCAGGGTTCTTCGTCGTCGCGCCCGATTTCCTGTCGGCTTCGGGGGGAACCCCGGCCGATGAAGACAAGGCGCGCGAGATGATCGGCAAGCTCGATTATCAGCGCGCGATCGCCGCGGGCGTATCGACCATCAGGCGCCTGAAGTCCCTGGAGAACACCAATGGCAAGGCCGGCACAGTCGGATTTTGCTGGGGCGGCGCGATGGTCAACCAGGTGGCGCTGGCAGCGGGCAAGCAACTGGACGCTGGCGTGTCATATTACGGCCCCGCGCCCGCCGCTTCCGAAGCGGTCCGGATCCAGGCCCCGCTGCTGCTGCACTATGCCGGCAACGACGCGCGCGTGAATGCGACGGGAATGCCCTGGACGGAAGCGCTCAAAAAGGCGGGCAAGGCGGTGGAGAGCTTCACTTATCCCGGCGTCGAGCACGCCTTCAACAACGATACCTCCAGCGCGCGTTACAACAAGGACGCCGCCGATCTGGCGTGGGACCGCACCTTGGCCTTCTTCAAGCGCTATCTGGCGCCGTGACGCGACCAATTGTTCCTGTTATGTTCCATGCCTGATTCGCAAGGAGAGCAGCCATGTCCGCCGAACTCGTTCTCTATACAAATCCCATGTCGCGTGGTCGCATCGCACGCTGGATGATCGAAGAGGTTGGCGCGCCTTATCGCACCGAAACTCTGGATTATGGCACGACGATGAAGGGCGCCGACTATCTGGCGATCAATCCCATGGGCAAGGTGCCCGCGATCCGGCACGGCGACACCGTGGTGACCGAATGCGCGGCGATCTGCGCCTATCTGGCCGACGCCTTTCCCGAAGCCGGCCTTGCCCCCGCTCCCACCGAACGCGGCGACTATTATCGCTGGCTGTTCTTCGCTGCGGGACCGCTGGAAGCCGCGATCATGGATCGCACGCTTGGTGTCGAAGTGCCCGACGACAAGAAAATGATGGCGGGCTATGGCTGTTATGACGACGCGGTGAATGCGCTCGAACAGGCCGTCACTGGCAGGCAGTTCATCGCACGCGACCGCTTCAGCGCCGCCGATGTCTATGTCGGATCGCACATCATGTGGGGGACGCAGTTCGGGACGCTGCCCAAAAAGCCGGCCTTTGAAACCTATATTGCCGGTCTTTCGACCAGGCCCGCCTTTATTCGGGCGAGCGCGCTGGATGATGCCGCGATGCCGGCGCAGCCGGCGCCGGCCGAACCCGCCTGAACAAAAAAAGACCCGGCAGCTTGCGCTGCCGGGTCACGGCTCGGATCGGAAGTTCCTGACGAACTATTCGCGGTTGCCCATGAAGCTGAGCAGGAACTGGAACATGTTGATGAAGTCCAGATAGAGCGACAGCGCGCCCATGATGACCGTCTTGCCCATCATGTCGGTGCCCGCGACATAGGCGTACATCGACTTGATACGCTGGGTGTCATAGGCGGTCAGACCAGCGAACAGCAGCACGCCAATGAAGCTGATCACCAGCGCCATCGTCCCCGACTGGAGGAAGATGTTGATGACCGACGCGACGATCAGGCCGACAAGACCCATGATCAGGAACGTGCCGAAGCCCGACAGATCCTTCTTGGTCGTGTAGCCCCACAGGCTGAGGCCCGCAAAGGCCGCCGCGGTCGCGAAGAAGGTCTGCGCGATCGAGGTCCCCGTATAGACGAGGAAGATCGACGACATCGACAGGCCCATCACCGTGGCAAATGCCCAGAAGCAGGCCTGGAGCGCGCCCGTCGACAGCCGGTTGAGGCCAAAGCTCATGACCATCACGAACGCCAGCGGCGACAGGATGATCAGCCATTTGAGCAGGCCCGGCCCCATCAGGATGCTCTGCGCCAGACCCGAACTGGCGAAGAGCAACGCGACGATGCCCGTCAGCAGCACGCCCGACGCCATATAGTTGTAGACAGAAAGCATGTAGGACCGCAGCCCCGCATCGAATGCGGCATCGCGCGCACCGGCTTGCGCCGGGAAGCCCGCGGCTGTCGTCCGGGGGTCAGACCAGTTTGCCATTTGAATTCGTCTCCTTTGCCCGGCCAAGGGGCCGGATGGCTTCAATATCGGTTGAAACAATCAGAGTTTCAAGGAAAACCGGACAAGATCATCCCCCATACTTCTGTTACAAAATGTTTCTATGCATCGTCTTTTTGCAGCGATCCGACCACCTGCGGCCATTCGCCGGCAACTTCTTGGCCTTATGGGCGGCATTCCGCGGGCGCGCTGGCAGGACGATGACCAGTTGCACCTGACGTTGCGATTCATCGGCGAAGTCGATCGTCATAGAGCGACCGATGCTGCCGCCGTGCTCGGTCATGTCCGTCACCCCGCCTTCGACATCGCGCTGAGCGGTATCGGCGCCTTCGATCGGCGGGGGCGCGCCGACGCGCTGTGGGCGGGCGTGACGCCCCATGATGACTTGGCGCTGCTCCACAACAAGATCGACCAGGCGCTCGCACGGATAGGTCTGGCACCCGAGACACGCGCCTATCTGCCGCACATCACGCTCGCGCGGTTCGGACGCGATGCGGGATCCATGGATGGCTTCGCCGAAAGCCATGGCGGACTTTCGAGCGCTCCCTTTGCAGTCACGCATTTCATCCTGTTCGAATCGACGCTCGGTAGCGAGGGCGCACGCTATGACGTCGTGGAACGCTACGCGCTTAGCGCCTGAGCCGTTCCACCAGTCCCTGCGCGCCCGCGACCACGTCGGCCCAGGTGACATCGAATCCGGCGTCGTCGCCATAATAAGGATCCGCCACCGCCTCGCCCTCGCGGCCCGGCACATGGTCGAGCAGCAGGCTGATCGCTGCGCTGGCATCCTCGGGACGCATCGCGTGCAGATTGGTCACGTTGCTCTCGTCGAGCGCGATGATGTGATCGAAGCGCATGAAGTCGATGCGCTCGACCTGCCGCGCGCGATATGCCGAAATGTCCATGCCGTTGCGCAGCGCAACCGCCTGCGCGCGCTTGTCCGGCGCATGGCCGAGATGCCAGTCACCGGTGCCCGCCGAATCCACCTCGACCTCAAGCCCCAGCCGCTCCGCCTCGGCGCGAAATGCCGCCTCCGCCAGCGGCGAGCGGCAGATATTGCCGAGACATACGAACAGCACCGACACCATTTTTCGAAACTCCTTTGCCAATCGGTCGAACCCTGTAAGCTCCGCGCCACAAAACACAAAGGAGAGCGGGCGGATGGGTGGCGGATTGTACCGATATTACGTTCTCGGCCTGTTGATGGTCATCTATGCCTTCAATTTTCTCGACCGCCAGGTCATCACGATCCTCGCCCCCTCGCTCAAGGCAGATCTCGGATTGCAGGACGCCCAACTCGGGCTGCTCTTCGGCACCGCCTTCGCGCTGTTCTATGCGCTCTTCGGCATTCCCTTGTCCAAGCTCGCCGATGGCTGGCACCGCGTGAAGACCATCTCGCTCGGCCTGAGCTTCTGGTCGGGGATGACCGCGCTCAGCGGTTTCGCCGCCAATTTCGCGCAGCTCGGCGCCGCGCGCGTGGGCGTGGGTATTGGCGAGGCCAGCGCTTCGCCCGCCGCCTATTCGCTGCTCCAGGACTATTTTCCAAAGGAGAAGCGCGCCACAGCGCTCGCCCTCTATTCGAGCGGCATCTATATCGGTGTCGGTGCCTCGCTGATCTTCGGCGGCGCGGTGATCGCCTATTGGGACACGCATTTCACGCCCGACACCCAGCCCTTCGGCCTGGCCGGGTGGCAGGCGACCTTCCTCGCCTTTGGCATCCCGGGCCTGTTGCTCGCGCTGCTGATGCGCTTGACCGTCCGCGAGCCGTCACGCGGCGCGATCGACGGCCTTCACAGCCCGGTAGACCCCCACCCCTTTCGCGCGGTGGGCCGCGAATTCGCCGCGATGTTTCCGCCCTTTTCGATCCTGGCGCTGGCGCGGAGCACAACCTCCCGTGCACCACTGCTGCGCAACGTGATGATGCTGGTTGCATCGATCCTGGGAGCGATCGTCATCATCGGCTGGACCGACGGGCTGCTGCCCCCTGAAAAACGCCCGGCAATCGCCACGCTGGTCGGGTTTGCCATTACCACCAATGTCGTACAGTGGACCGCGATCGCGATCGGTGCCTATTGCAGCTTCAGCTGGATCCAGTCGATCCGCCTGCGCGACCGGCCAACCGCGCGGCTGATCGGCAACGGCACATTTGCGATGTTGTCGATTGGCGGCGGCCTGATGTCGTTCGCCAGTTATGGCCTGTCGCCCTTCCTTTATCTTTACGCGGTCAAGACCTTCGGCGTGGGACCGGAGGCCGGCTACACGCTGGGCTGGATCCTCGCCATCGCCGGCGGCACCGGCACCGTCGCCGGCGGAATGCTCTCTGATCGCGCGCGCTCCCTGCATCCTTCGGGAAGGCTCTATGTCGTCATCGCCGCGGCAACGGCGGCGGGCATCCTGCTCTGGGTGCAGTTGCACACTGCCAGCCTGACGGTGTTCTATGCGCTGCTCGGCCTCGTCAACTTCCTCCAGATCATGTGGCTCGGGCCGGTGGCGGCAACCTCGCAGGACCTCGTGCTGCCGCGCATGCGTGGTGCTGCGACCGCGGTGTTCTTCCTTGGCACCAACATCATCGGACTCGGGCTCGGACCCTATGTCGTCGGCCTTGTGAGCGACGCGACCGGCGACCTTCGCTTCGCGATGCTCTCGGTCCTGTTCGTCCTGCCGGTGACATTGGCGATGTTCATTTTCGCCAGCCGAAAGCTCCCGGCGCTCGAGGCAAGCGTCGTAGAACGCGCCCGCGAGGCCGGGGAGCAGGTTTAGCCCGCGCTAAAGACGCCGCAGGCGATCCGTCCGCCGCTATTGCCCGTCGGATCGGTCTTGAGGTCGTCGGGATTGGCGTGGATGACGAGCGCCGCGCCGTCCTCGTCGAGCAGTCCGCCCGACCCCATCATCTTCGCGCCGTGCAGGTCGATGGTGAAGGATCCCTTCCCGTCGGTCCCGATCAGCAGATTGGGCAGGTCGCCCGCATGCGCACCCTGCGGATTGTCACGCCCATGCTGCGCGCCGCTCGGGTTCCAGTGCGCGCCCGCGCTCGCAAAGTCGGGCGCGTCGCAGCGGCCGACCATATGGACATGCGTGCCGTGCGCACCCTGCGGAAGGTTGACGCCCGTCACCGTCAGCTTCAGTCCATGCGTCATCGCTTCGATGACCGCCTCACCCACCGCGGTGCCCGTCGGCCCCTGAAGCGATGCGCGTGCTGACGTCTGAGCCGCGGGCGCAGCATCCTGAACCCCGCCGTCATTTGCAGCACATCCCGAAAGACCCAGACCGAGCAGCACCGCCGCCAGTCCCGATTGCCTCACATCACGTCTCAGCATTACGCGCTCCTTCGTTGCATTGCCCCGGCCCTTCGGTCACATACATGGTGATCGATCAGAATACCCTCCCTAACACCCGAAACGCCTTGATGAAAATCGGGTGCGGGCCGCGGAGGGAGGGAGAATGTGCGAATGACGACGCTCGTAACCGGGGCTGCGGGTTTTATCGGCTATCATGTCTGCAAGGCGCTGCTCGCACGCGGCGGCGGCGTGATCGGCATCGACAACATCAACGACTATTATGATCCGGCGCTGAAGCGCGACCGGATCCAAGCACTTGAACGCCTCAACAGCGGCCGCTTCACCTTCAAGCGTGTCGATTTTGCCGATCACGAAGCGCTCGACGCAGCGCTCGACGGCGCGGAGTTTGATCGCATCATCCACCTCGGCGCTCAGCCGGGCGTGCGCTATTCGTTGCAGAATCCGCGTGCCTATATCCAGTCCAACCTCGTCGGGCATCTCAACCTGATGGAAGTCGCGCGCAATCGCACCTCGAGCCATCTGGTCTATGCCTCGTCCTCTTCGGTCTATGGCAACAACGAGACGTTGCCCTTTCGCGTCGAGGACCGCGTCGACCACCCCGTCTCGCTCTACGCCGCGACCAAGAAGTCCGATGAGCTGATGAGCGAGACCTACGCCCATCTCTATCGCGTTCCGATGACGGGGCTGCGCTTTTTCACGGTCTATGGCCCCTGGGGCCGGCCCGACATGGCGCCCTGGATCTTCACGCGCAAGATCCTCGCGGGCGAGCCCATTCAGGTGTTCAACCACGGCGACATGCGCCGCGACTTCACCTATATCGACGACATCGTCGCGGGCATCATCGCCTGTCTCGACAATCCGCCCCCCGATGATGGCGCGGAAAAGGCGGGCGGCAGTCGCGCGCCCCACCGGCTCTACAATATCGGCAACCACCGCTCGGAAGAGCTGCTACGCTTCATTTCGGTGGTCGAGGACGCGTGCGGCAAAAAGGCAATCACCGAAATGATGCCGATGCAGCCGGGCGACGTCCGCGACACTTATGCAGATATCAGCGCGATCGAGCGCGATCTGGGCTATGCCCCAACCACCCCGATCGATATCGGCATCCCGCGCTTCGTCGAATGGTTCAGGGAATATCACGCCCGTTAGACGCTTCTTAAATCTGCATGGCTAGGGGGCAGCCATGCATAGCAGCAACAACAAGGTCATCGTCGTCTTCGGCACGCGTCCCGAGGCGATCAAGCTGTTCCCCGTGATCCAGGCACTGCGCGCCGAGCCGGGGATTGACGTGCGCGTCTGTGTGACCGCGCAGCATCGCGGGCTGCTCGATCAGGTGCTCGAGATCAGCGGCATCACGCCCGACATCGACCTTGACCTGATGCAGCCCGGCCAGTCGCTCGACGCGCTGAGCGCAAGGCTGCTGACGGGTCTCGGCGAGGTCTATGACCGCGAAAGCCCCGCGCGCGTCATCGTCCAGGGCGACACCGCCACCGCCATGATCGGCGCACTCGCTGCCTATTATCGCAAGATCCCCGTGAGCCATGTCGAAGCGGGTCTGCGCAGCTACGATATCTACCAGCCCTGGCCCGAAGAAGTGAACCGCAAGATCGTCGGCTCGATTGCCGACCAGCACTTCGCTCCTACACAGACCGCCGCAGATGCCTTGCACAAGGAGAACGTCGCGCCCGACACGGTTCATGTGACGGGCAACACCGTGATCGACGCGCTCCATGCGACGCTGGCGCGGATCGAGACCGATCCCCGCTTCGCGCGGGGCCTCGACGACATCGCCGCCCGCTTTGCCGGCAAACGCATCATCCTGGTCACGAGCCACCGGCGCGAGAATTTCGGCGGTGCTATGGAGGGCATTGCCCGCGCCCTAGGCCGTATTGCCGCGCGCGAGGATGTGGCGATCGTCTTCCCGGTTCACCCCAACCCGAATGTCCGTGCGGTCATGGACCGTCTTCTTGCGGATCGGGCCAATATCGCGCTGATCGACCCGCTCGACTATCCCCAGTTCGTCCGTCTGCTGGGCATGTGCCACATCGTCCTCACCGATAGCGGCGGCGTACAGGAAGAGGCGCCCGCGCTGGGCAAGCCCGTGCTCGTCATGCGCGAGACCACTGAGCGTCCCGAGGGCGTCGCCGCGGGCACCGCGAAGCTGATCGGAGCCAGTGAAGACCGCATTGTTTCCGAATTGTTTACGCTGTTGGACGATGATGGCGCCTGGTCAGCCATGGCGCGCGCCCACAATCCATTCGGAGACGGGAAGAGCAGCCGGCGCATTGCTAGGATCGTCGCCGATGCTCTCGGAGCACACCCCTAAAGTCATCGTCCTTGGTCTTGGTTATATCGGATTGCCCACCGCCGCGGTGATCGCGCGTTCGGGCTGCCCGGTGCTGGGTGTCGACGTCAACGCCGACGTCGTAGAAACCGTGGCTTCGGGCCGTGTCCACATAGAAGAGGTCGATCTCGACGGCCTCGTCCAGGGCGTCGTCGCGCGCGGGCTGCTACGCGCCTCGACGCGGATCGAGGCCGCAGACGTTTTCGTGATCGCGGTGCCGACCCCCTTCGAGGAGGATCACGCTCCCAATATCGGCTATGTGCTGAGCGCCGCGACGAGCATCGCGACGGTGCTCAAGGCCGGCGACACGGTCATCCTCGAATCGACCTCGCCCGTGGGTACGACCGAAAAGGTGCGCGACCTGCTCGCGCAGCTCCGCCCCGATCTGCGCGTACCCGGCCGCACGGGTGAATCCGCCGACATCGCGATCGCCTATTGCCCCGAGCGCGTGCTCCCCGGGCGCATCCTCGTCGAACTGATCGACAATGACCGCTGCATTGGCGGCATAACCCCACGCTGCGCGCGCAAGGCACTTGCCTTCTATCGGCGCTTCGTCCGGGGTCAGTGCGTGACGACCAGCGCCCGCACCGCCGAAATGGTCAAACTCACCGAAAATGCGTATCGCGACGTCAACATCGCCTTCGCCAACGAACTGTCCAAGGTGTCGGACACAATGGACCTCGACGTGTGGGAGGTGATCCGGCTCGCCAACCGCCATCCGCGCGTCAACATCCTTCAGCCGGGTCCCGGCGTCGGAGGGCACTGCATCGCGGTCGACCCCTGGTTCATCGTTCATGGCGATCCTGAAAACACTCCGCTGATCCGCACTGCACGCCAGGTCAATGACGGCAAGACCGATCACGTCATCCAGCGCGCAGTCGCGATGATCGACGAACTGCCCGGCGCGGCGATCGCCTGTCTCGGGCTCGCCTTCAAGGCCAATATCGACGATTTTCGGGAAAGCCCGGCGGTCAAGGTAGCAGCCGCCCTGGCCGGCCGGTACGGCAGCAGGGTGCGGATTGTCGAGCCATATGCGTCAGCGCTTCCCAAGGCCCTTGAAGGCACCGGCGCCACGCTGATCGATATCGACACTGCGATCGAGACTTGTCCGGTTTTTGTCGTGCTCGTCGACCATGATGTATTCAGGTCGGTGCCCGTCGACGAGCGCAGTGACAAACATGTCTACGACACACGCGGCATCTGGCCGGATCAGCCACGCCGCGAAGCACGCCCCACCTCTGCGCGTCAGTTGGGCCTTGACCGTCTCAGGCTGAGAGCCTGAAACCTGAAGCAAGGCCTCAACCATTTGAATAGAGACTGATTCACGCTTTCGGCGAAGCGCGACACCACCTCAGACGAACCCGCGCCAGGCGAATGGACGCGACCGGCTCGCCTCAGTCGGTGCTCAGGAACCAGCACTGGTCGGCTTCGAGACCGACCGCGCTCAACCTCCCGCTGGCAAAGGCTCCCGTGTCGATGCCGATCCGGTTGGGCAAGCGCTCCACCTCCTCGGTGATGCTATGCCCGTGCACGACGACGCGTGCATGCATGCCCTGATGGTTCAGGAAATCGTCGCGGATCCAGCGCAGGTCCGAGGGCCGCTGCTGCTCAAGGTCGACACCCGGGCGTATCCCCGCATGCACGAAGGCATAATCACCGACCTCGATCAGATCTTCGAACGATTCGAGAAAGGCCACGTGTTCAGCAGGGACGCGCGCTGCCAGCAGCGCGGTCAGATCCTCATATTCGAGCGTGTTATACTCGTCATCGGTGATCCCATAGCTCGCCAGCGTGGCTCTGCCGCCGATGCGGATCAGGAACTTGGTCGACTTCGCATCGCCGTGCACCGCGCGAAGCAGCACCTCTTCATGGTTGCCCTTCAGGAAACGCACATGCCGCCCTCGTGAACGAAGCCGCATCGCGCACTCCACCACGCCGGCGGAATCCGGTCCTCGGTCGACAAGGTCTCCGAGCAGGATGATCAGCGTGTCCGCGGCTCCACGCGCGGCATCGTCCTCCTCGATCCTTGCAAGGAGAACCTCCAGAAGGTCGAGCCGCCCGTGGATGTCGCCAATGGCGTATACGCGCTGCCGATCGGGAATGCGGGCGTCAGGCGCTTTTCGGTTGCGCGCCCAGCGTGTCAGTTTCGAATAGAGCATTTCTTCTGTCTGTGTCGGTTACGTAAAGCGTAGCGCGCATATAGGCGCATGGTCGCGTTTGTGCATCCCTTACATTTACTCTTAGCGTCTGCGCGGTCGCTTCGAACTCCGTCTAATTATTAAGCGACGATTAAGAGAAGGAAACAACGGGCATCCAACGCATCCGGCAATCGAAGAAGGCGTGCAACGAGTTCCTGTATCCAACACTTTGACTCGTTCGGAATGCCCCCACACGACGTCATTTTTTGTTAGCATTTTAGTGCGAAAGCCGCCGTGACAACGCCTCCTTCAATCGCGTTTTAGGGTTGTCATGATTGCATGGGTATGGCATCGGACAACCTGAGTGTTGGAAGAGCCTGTAACGTTGTAAGGAGCTAACTATGCGTCTCGGAAAAATTTCGATGGCGGCTGTCGTGGCGCTCGCAGTGTCGAGCACCCCGGTTCTCGCCCAGGCTGCTAGCCCTGCGTCGAAGCTGTCGGTTGCGACTGCTTCGAAGTCGGTCCGCACCGGTGCGACCGTCGATCGCAAGAGCGAAGCTGCCGGTGGCGGCGTCATTCTCGCGGTTCTCGCAGCTGCCGCTGTGATCGCCGGCATTGTCATCCTCGCCGACGGCGATGATGAACCCGCCAGCCCCTGAGCTGACGGCGTAAAGCCAAAAGGAAATGGCGGCCTTCGGGCCGCCATTTTTTTTGCCCCGCCGCGGACAAGTCATCCTGCATGATGGCTTGGCCGAGACTATAGCATAATGGCGGCCGAGCGCCTGTCAGAGCAGCCCCCCCCCCCCCCCGGGGCCAACTCCCGCTCCTGTCAGTGGGCATGGCGGCACCACCACGCCCATAGGCGCAAGGCGTTTCCCAAAGCATTCGAACTGGCCCTGGCGCCGGCAGACAACCCGCGTTCGGGCGTCGACACTGCTCACGAACGACAGCGGGGCGTCGCGGCGTTGAACAGCAGCAGCGCTCCCCCAAATGCCCAGTGCGCCCCACGCTGTTGAACCTCGACGTCAACAACACTGAAAGCGCAGGCGTAGAAATTGTGACAATAAAAAGGAGGCCGGCCAAATGGCCGACCTCCTCTTTTCTTTGTCGTGAAACGTGGCCCGAAGGCCACGGCCACTTACATGCCCGAGCCGGGACCGTAAGTGATTTCCACGCGACGGTTCTGCAGTTCGCGGACACCATCGGCGGTCTCGACGCGCGGACGGCTTTCGCCGAACGCTTCCGTCGCGATGACGCCCGAGGGGATGCCCTTCGATTCGAGATATGCACGGGTCGAGTCGTTACGACGCTGCGAGAGACCGACGTTGTACTGGGCCGAGCCCGACTTGTCGGCGTGACCCGCCAGCATGACCTGCGCGTTTCCGCAATCCTGATACGCGGTAACCGCGTTGTCGAGGATCGACGCTGCCTCAGGCGTGATGTTCGACTTATCCCAGTCGAAGAACACGATGTACGGCCCGGGCGTGCACACTGCCGGCGGCGGAGGCGGCGGCGGGGGCGGCGGGGGCGGCGGGGGCGGCGGCGGGGGTGGCGGCGGAGCCTCGGGCTCACCGAAGTTGTAGATCAGGCTGCCGAGGAGGCTGTGCGAACGGAAGCGCCCGCTCACGTCCTGACCTGCTGCATTGACCGTGTCGAAGCTGTCGGCGTTGAAGAAGCGATACTTCAGGCCGACATCGATGCGGTCCGAAAGCGGAGCGCGGACGCCCGCAATCGCCTGCCAGGCAAAGCCCGTGTCCGAATCATCGATGAAATCGCCGGGGACGTCGATATCCCAGTCAGCATCGACGCGGGCTACGCCCACACCGCCGCCGATGAAGCCCTGAAGGCCGTCATCCTCGCCGAAATCGACGAGAGCGTTGACCATGAAGCTCAGCGCGGTTGACGAACCACCGGGCGTGGTGTCGCCAAAGGCAGGCGTCTGGATCGATTCGATCGAAGCGCCCTTGTAGCCGATCTCGGCTTCAGCGCGGAATCCGCCGAAGTCATAACCGATGATAGCATCGAAATCATAACCCCAGTCGTGATTGACACTTGCGGCATTGTCGATGTCGTTGATGTCGAGATCCATGTCCTCGACAAGCATCGCACCACCTTCGACACCAATGTACCACGCATCGTCTCGCGCCAGGGCGGGCGAGGCAATGGCCGTGGAGGCGAGTGCCATCGCTATGGCAAGCTTCCGCATAGTATTCCCCTTTCTCAGTTGTCACTTAGGACAGCGGTTTATTCACTACCCAATGCCAAGTCTTCGCGCAAGCCGCCAAATAGCCTGATATGTGGCCAAAATGTCGCACTTCTTTGCCATTGAGCACGTCGTTGAGAACCCCGTTTGGCTAATATGGTTCCCCCAATTCCGTTGTCAGTTCGAAATTATTCCGGGTGCGCGAAGCCGCAAGCTCCGCCACGACAGCGCCGTGCACTTCTGCATCAACAACGCCCCCGGCCAAGGATTTGCAACGGACGCCTGTTGGGCTCCACGCACGCGCTGCTCACCTCGATCCGGACGCGCGCATCAAAGCCGGGTCAAAGTCGAATGAGCCGCGAACTGCCCAGAGCAGCAGATTGCGCAACCATGAGGCGCATGTCCTTGCATCAACGCGGCAAAGCGCCATTCCACCCGCCCTCCACCAGGCGAATTGCGCCGCACGTCCAGCCCAGCCCTGTTGGCGCAGATCCCAATAGCCATGCCTGTCCGTCGCGGTTGAATCGTTGGTGCCAAGCACCCCGGCGGCAGGATTGACCAGGCAATCGGTTAGCAAGAGCGCTTCGTTGGCATCACCTCCTTGTGCGCCTGCACCTCCTTGTGCGTCTGCCGCGCACAGAGCAGCGGGAATGCGCGCCGTGGAATAGCAGAAAGGGTCGTCGACACATCTTCCGCCAGATTCTGCTCGATTACAATGTGATAGTGGCTCGCAAATGAGGGCGCGGGCGCCCCCGCGCCCGACCGCGGTTCGCGCCACTCGCCGAATCTGTGGAAGTGATCACAACGGCTTCGCCGCTGATCGGGAGTTGCGACGCGCGCAGCCCGGCGACGGCGCATGGACCGGCGGAATTGCGCCACTCTTTGCCTTCAACATAAAGAGACTTCCCTTTTCCGTGGCCATGTATCACCCTCCATATAGTCAAGTTCTGGGATTGGAATTCGCCATGATTTCAATAGCGCTTGTCACGATGCTCTTGGCCGCTGCGAACCCGAGCGATCCGCCGCGCAAGGCCTATCTTCAGTGCCTCGATCAGTTCATGCGCAAGAGCCTCGATGAAAGGATGAAGCCCGACGATTTCGAGAAGGCGATGGGTCCGGCCTGCGCCGAAAAGGAGGGCGTGCTCAAGAAGGTTGCGATCGACTACGACGTGAAGGACGGCGTGCCGCGAAAGGATGCCGAACAGTATATAATCGAGGAAATCGGCGACTTTCAGTCGAATATCCGCATCATGTACCGCGACTATTTCGACAGCAACAGCAAGCCTGGCTGAAGCCGCGCCAAGGGGCCGGGGGACGTCTCGATCGCACCCACGCGATATTCGATCATCCATTGCCCGTCGCGCTGGCCGTCACGCATGATCCGGCTGCGGAGAAGGCGATGCTCGCCATCGTCAGGCGCATTTTCGATCGCCTCCTTGGCCATCGCCACCAGGCGGCGCAGCCGCGCCCGGGGGCCAGCCCGCCATTGGTCGACGCAGCCAGCGCCTCGCGGCCCTTGAGCGCGCGAGGAGCGCCGCCTCGACCGCTCGCTGCGCGCTCGTCGCGATCCAGCGCAGTCGCGTATCGGCGAACAGCCAGCCGCGCAGCCCCGGTGCGGGGAGGTCTACGCCCACCATTCTCGTCCGGGACGGCCAGATCGGGACACGCCCGCATCACGGCTTAAGCCAAACGTTGCCAGCCTTCGTCCAGCGCCGCATCCCAGTTTGCGCGTACGTCGCAGCAACGTCGCCTGAGCTTGCCCGCGCTCGCTTTGGACATAGCGGCCGCATCTGCAGAAGCATTCACATTGACGGCCAGCGCCAGAAAGCGCTTGCGCCGCGTCGGGATCCACCCCTCATGACGCACAGCGCGCCGCTGGCGTCGTCCGGCATCGGGGCTGCAGCTACGCGCCCTGATCAGCGATGATGCTTCACCGACGATCCCGCTCCGCTCAAAACGAAACGGGCCGGACAAGCATCCCGTGTCATTGGGAGCTCCCGGCCCGTCTCCAGTCCCGATCTCCGGGACCCGACTCATAAATCTTCTGCTGCTACTTACGTGCCAGATAAGCGCGATGATGTCAAGACAACTTTGCCGATTTGGTTATATTCACGCGGCCTGCACAAAGGCCCGCTCCTTCGTGAGCCACACCGCAAAGCTCGGGCGCGCGAGGATCGCTTCCACATAAGCCGCCGTTCTGGGCCAGCGTGACTTGTCGATTGCGACGCCGATATGGTCCAGATTGGCAACGGGGCTCGCGACCGAAATATCGGCCAGCGTCAGCCGGTCGTCGACGAGATAGCCCGAGTCCGGGATCGTCTTTTCCAGATAATCGAGGATGGGGGGCAGTTCGTCGCGCTCGGCTGCGTCCGCCACCGCCAGGTCGCCTTCGCGCCCAAGCACCTTGGGGGCCACAAACCGGTTGAAGAACATCTTGGCGCCGCATCCCATCAGGATCGTGTCGGCGAACTCCTCGAACCAGATCGTGCGCGCGCGCGATCTGGGCTCCGCGGGGATCAGCGAAGGCTCGGGATATTTGGCCTCGAGATAGGTGATGATCGCGGTTGAATCGCAGATCCTGAAATCGCCGTCGCTGAACGCGGGCATCTTGCGGAACGGGCTCGCGGCCTCGAATTCCGGGCCGCCGCGCCCCATGCCGGCCATCTCAAGCTCGAGCGGCAGCCCCTTTTCCGCGGCATAGGCCAAAACCTTGCGGACATAGGGCGACATCGAAGAACCGTAGAGCTTCATCATTCCTCTCCTGCGACTCAATTGCGTTGCAATTTGATACTTATATCCGTTCACCCTGAGCGCCAAGCCGAAAGGCGTCCGGTCCCGAGTCCCCCATTGCGGAGTATGATTGTCCCGCCTAATCCGCGCCCATGACCCGTTCGCCACGCATCTGCATTCTTGTCCCCGATCCCGCGGATCCCCAGTTCGGCGCGCACTGGCATCCCCAGGCCGATCTGCTCGAGGCGCCGCTCGCCGCGGTGGGCCTGTCGGTCGACTTCCGCCCCTGGACCGCGCCGGGCGATCTTGCGGGTCATGACCTCGTCCTGCCACTGCTCGTCTGGGGCTATCATGCGCGCCCGGCCGACTGGAGCGCCTTTGTCGACGGCGCCGCCGGATTGCGGCTCGCCAATCCGCCCGCGATCCTTCGCCGCAATACCGACAAGCGCTACCTGCTCGATCTCGCCGCACGCGGCGTACCCGTCGTGCCCACAATGGTCTTCGAACGCCTCGGACAGGCCGATATCGCGGATGCCGCCGCACGCTTCGGCACCCCCAATCTCGTCGTCAAGCCGCCCATATCGGCGGGCGCGCACGGCACCTGGCGCCTCGAAGGCGCTCCCGCCCCCGCCGCTGCACTGGACCGCGCCATGCTCGTCCAGCCGATGATGCCCGCGATCGCGCAAGAGGGCGAATGGTCGCTGTTCTACTTTGGTGGCCGCTACAGCCATGCGATCCTCAAGACCGTCGCGGCCGGGGATTTCCGCGTTCAAGTCCAGCATGGCGGCGATGCCAACGCCGCAACGCCCCCCGCCGCGGCATGCGTCGCTGCCGAAGCCGTGCTCGCCGCAATCGCCGACCCGCTGCTCTATGCGCGCATCGACCTCATTTCCGACGGCGCGGGCAATTATCTGCTCATGGAAGCCGAACTCATCGAACCCCAGCTCTTCCTCGAGCACGCACCCGATGGCGGCAGACTCTTTGCCGAGGCCGTACGCGCCGCCGCCTGAAGGTTCGGCGCGACAAACCCCGCAAATCATGCAACATTGCCCGGATCAGGGGTAACGGGCGGAAGCGGGGCACATGCTTATTCTTGCGATTGCGGCCGTGGTGTTCGCGGTCCTGCTCTCGCGCGCGTTCGATCGCATCAGGACGCTCGAGCGCACCGTCGCCGAGCTTGAGGCGCGCGATTACGCGGCATCGGTCGTGCCCGTTCTCGATGAACAGCCCGCCGCGCCCCAACCCGCCGCGCCCCAACCCGTCATGGCCCATCAGGTACCGCGGACCGTTGCCCGCGTCGTCAACGCCCCGCCGCCCGAGCCCGAAGCTGCGCCCGAGCCCCCCATAGCCGCCGAGCCTGAATCCATCATCCTTGCACCGCGGGTGGAACAGCCCCGCGCAACCCCGCTCAACCTCGCGGCAACCTTCGAAAATCTTGTCGGCGGCAAGCTGCCGATCTGGATCGGCGGGGCTGCACTCATCCTGTCGGCCTTTTTCCTCGTACGCTATTCGATCGAAAGCGGGTTGCTCGGTCCCGGCGTGCGATCGGTGCTTGGCGCGGTCTTCGGGCTCCTGCTTCTCGGCGCGAGCGAGATCAGCCGACGCTACCCCGCCACGCGCGACGATCCGCGTATCGGCCAGGCGCTCGCGGGCGCGGGCATCGCGACGCTCTATGGCACGCTCTACATGGCGGCCGAGCTTTACGGCCTGCTCGGAACGGTCTCCGCACTCGTGCTCATGGTCGCGATCACCGTCTCGGCACTCGGGCTGTCGCTGCGCCACGGCCCGCCGACTGCGATCATGGGGCTGGTGGGCGGCTTCGCAGCGCCGCTCGTGACCGGGCTCGACGCCGCCAATGTCGCGCCGCTGCTCGTTTACCTCGCCCTGTTCACCGCCGGACTGTTCGCGCTCGCGATCCATCGCGGCTGGTTGTGGCTCGCGCTTTCGGCCACGGGCGGGGGCTTTGCGTGGCCGCTTGCGCTGATGGCGCTCGCCGAGCGCACTGAACTGCAATGGGTCGGACTGTTCGTGCTCACGCTCGCCTTCACCGCGACGCTTGCCCTGCCCCGTGCGGGCACGTCGAGCCCGCTGCTCCGCCTCGCGCCGCTCGTCACCGGCCTCGTCCAGCTGGTCCTGCTCGCGCCCCAGCTCGAATTCTCGCCGCTCGCCTGGGGGCTCTACGCGCTGCTCGCCGCCGCCGCGCTCTGGCTCGGCTGGCGCGACTACCGTGTGAGTGCAGGCGCGGGCGCCGCGCTCGCGCTTGTGCTCGTCCTCCTCGCGATCGCACTCATGGGCGGCGATGACCGCAACGCGCCGCTCGCGGCACTTTTGTTCACGCTGATGTTCGGCGGCGTTGGCCAGTTTCTGCTCCGCCGCACGCCCGATGCACACATTTGGACGGGCATTGCGCTCGGCGGTGCCGCCGCACCACTGCTGCTCACCAACGGGCTTGAGCCGGATCTGTTGCGCCCGATCGGCTGGGCCGCCCTTGCGACCATTGCCGCAGGCGCCGCGGGCTGGGTCAGCTGGCGCTGGCGCGATCGTGCAGCGCCCGAGAGCCGTTTCGATCCCGGCCTGACCGGCGGCGCGGCCGTCGCGGCCCTCCTGCTCGCGGTCGGGCTGTCGCAGCCGCTGCCCTCGCTCTGGAGCGCGCCGCTGCTTCTGGCGATCGCGGCCGCGCTAGCCTTCTGGGCGCGGCGCACCGGCGATGCCTCGCTCGCCAATCTCAGCCTGCTCCCGTTGCCATTCGCGGCCGGGCTCTGGATCAACGACACCGAGCCGCTTGTCACCTATGGCGAAAGCGTCCTCGCTGCCGGTCCGATCCCGCCGGTCGACGAAATCGGGGCGCTCGCGCTCGTCCCCGCTGCCCTGCTGGCACTGCACAGCTGGCTGATCAGCGCGCATGCCGCACGCCCGATCCTCCACTGGGCAGCCTGGCTCCTCGCGCTGTCGATCCCGCTCGCGCTCGTTCCCGCGCCCTGGCACGCCCCGCTGCTGGCGTTGATCGCCGTCGCCGCGATTCTGAGCGCTTCGCGTCCGATACTGCCGCGCCTCGGCGAAGCCGCTCCGCTCGCAGCGACCCTCGTCGCGATGCTGCCCCAGCTCTTTCCGATGGCGTTGTTGCTCGCGGCCTCGCTCGCCGGCGACCCCACGCCCTATACCCGGCTTCCCTCGCTGATCACGCTGCTGCGCGAGGTCGGGCTTCCCGCGACCATCCTCGGCGCGCTCCTGTGGGGACGCACCGACGCGATCGCCGCGAAGCTGCGCATGCCAGTCGCGCTCTGCGTCGCCGTCACGCTCACCGTGACGCTCTATGCGCTCCTCAAGCAGCCGCTCGCCATCGCCACCGAAGCGCGTTTCGTGGCGTTCGGCCTGTTCGAACGCACGGCACTAACCCAGATGCTCTTCGCGGGCGGGCTGATCGCGCTGTGGCGTTTCCCCCGGTTGCGCGCGCCGGGCCTTGCTCTCATCGCGCTCGCCGCCTTCCGCCTTGCATGGTTCGACCTGCTGGTGCTCAATCCAGCCGCAGTCGCCCAGTCGGTCGGCGCGATTCCGCTGCTCAATCTGGCGACGCTGCATCCCGCGCTTGCCGCCTTCTGGTTCTGGCTCGCCGCTCGCCTCGGCGCGCCGCAGCGCCCCTTCCGCAGCGCTGCTATTGCATTGGCGATCATCGCGGTGCTGGGCGCGATCCGTCAGCTCGTGCATGGCCCGATCCTCACCGCGGCCGAAATCACCACGACCGAGAATTATCTCTATTCGGCAGGGCTGCTGGGCCTTTCGCTGATCTGGCTGTGGCGCGGCATCGCCAGGAGCGTGCACGACCTCCGCATCGCGGGGCTTGCGCTGCTCACCGCTGTCACGCTCAAAGTCTTCCTCGTCGACGCATCCGCGCTGCAAGGCCTGCTGCGTATCCTCTCCTTCATGGGGCTGGGCGTGGCGCTGATCGGGATCGGCTGGGCCTATGGCCGGTTCCTGAGCGGCACGCGCGCGGCCGCAGTGCCTGTTGACTAGCGCAAGCCGTAGTCATCGGCGAGCCGGTCGAGCGCGAGCGACAGTATAAGCTTGCCCGTGCGCATGGGCCACCCAAGCGCCTTTTCCGCGTTCGCGCACGCCACGCGCCACAGCACGTCGCTGAGGCCCGGCCCCACCGCCACGATCGCCGCATCAGACCGTTGCTTGGCCGCGCGCTGAGGCGGAAGCGTGAACCAGGCTCTTTTCAAAAAGTTGAGACCTTGATTTGAGTCGGCCCTCTTGCCGCGAAGGCGATTATGTAGGACAGAAAGAAACCTTATCGGTTAGTTCTATTTTTGAGGAAGCGTCGATGATCACTGCCATTCGCGAAGTGCGCCGCGCCAGGAAGCTCACGCTCGAGGATGTCGCCCGGCGCTGCACCCCTCCGACCACCGCGCAGACGATCGGGCGGCTGGAAACGGGCACGCGCACCGTCTCGGTCGGATGGCTCAACCGGATTGCCGATGCGCTTGGCGTCACTGCCGCCGATCTCGTCAGACTGCCCGACCGCGCCGACCTCCCCGTCGCCGCGCTGCTCGAGGCGGACGGCGTGCATGCGCCGCGCCACCCCACTATCGTCACGCCACCGCAGCCCGCACCTGAGCTCGTCGCGATCATCGTGCGCGCCAGCGTGGGCGACTATCGTTCGGGCGACGAGATCTGGTGTGCACGGCTCGCGCCCGATCGCTTCAGCGAGGCGCTCAACCGCGACATCTTGCTGCCACGTCCCGCCGGCCGTTTCCTTTTCGGTCGCCTGATCGGGCGCGAGGGCGACAAGCTCCATATCCTGCCGCTGGGCGCCAGCGCCCGTCAGCAGGTGATCAGCGATCCGCCTTGGGCCGCCGTAGCGGTCCGGCTGGTGCGCACGCTTTAGGACTTGGGGAAGATGCGGATCCGGCCGCTGTTGTGGCAAGACAACGCTGCCTCAGAAAAATGACGGAAATCAGCATATTGTTCTCTTGCAGCCACAGTCTCGCCGCGCGCTCGTGAGACCGCAATCTCGCGTTGATTTCTAGAAAACTGATCGGCTTCCGGGAGAGGCGATGACGCTGCTGCGCTGATAGCCCACCCCAACGGTTTCGCACGCACGATCAGGCAGCTCCCGGTCGGCAAGGAGCTTCAATGAGGTGAGCGAGCAATTGAGTATCTCGCTCGCTGTTGCCGCTGACATGGTCTCTCTGTCCCGCGCTTCGGCCTCGAAGCTTCGCCTGCCCGCAACGGGCAGCTTCTTCACCGGTTTCGAGTGGCTCACGATCATGCTCACCGGCGCCGGTATCGCGGTTGCGATCCTCGCCGTCTTCGTCGTTGCCGTGGATGGCGGGGAACCCCCTGAACACGCGCGTGCGATGGCCCTCGTGACGCTCGTCGTCTCGCTGGCGATCCTGCTGCTCGCGCTGAGTCGAGGCGCAATTCCGGCGGCGCGGATAGGCGCACTCTGCGCCTTCGCCTCTGTGCTCGCCTTCACCCAGGTCGACGCGTTGGCGGCCCTACTGCACTCGCACCCGCTGCCGGCGCGTGATTGGCTGGTCGCCGTCATAGCAGGCCTGATCCCCGCGCTGGGCGCCATGCTTATGCACTGGAGGCTTGGTCACGAGGCGGGTGGACCTCTCACGAGGTCGAACCACGCTTAGGATGACCGTCGTCAACGCCCAGGTCGGCTCGTGCAGGCTTCGCTCAGGAGCCGTCATTCTGCGTCCGGTCCAATCGCGATCACCGCGCGACGCATGAAAGACTGGCAAGTATAGTACATGACATGAGGCGCACCGAACGGCGGAGATTGCGGCGCTTGCTGGCATAGTTCCATCGGTTGCAGAAGCGCCGTCTCTCGGCCTTCTCGCGCCCGAAACCGGGCCAGTCGGTTCTCGGTCCATCCTCCGACTGGATATCGGCCGCGATTGTATCGGCGCGTCAATCAACGCGCGCTGCCAGGTCGCCCGATGATGATGGAAAGCTGTCGGGTCTCGTCTCCGAAGGCGACTTCTTTCGGCCCGGCGCGCCGGGTAGCCGCGTGGCCGAGCTTCTCGAAGCGGATGCTTCGACCAGATCCAAAGTGTTAGCTTCGATGCGGGTCGGCGAGATCTGTGCCGAATGTCCTGACGACGGACAGAGGCACTTTTAAATTGGTACAACACCCGAAGAAGATATGGTGGGCGCTGACGGGCTCGAACCGCCGACCCTCTCGGTGTAAACGAGATGCTCTACCAACTGAGCTAAGCGCCCCTGTCGATCAATGATCGTCCGGGAAGCGGCCCATGCCACTTCGCGCGCGCTTCGGCAAGATCAGATCGCCATCCCGCCGATCTGACGCAGCGCGCCGAACTAAACCGTCATCCCCGCCGCGGCGCCTTGGGATAAGGCGATGAACACGCGCCGACCATCGCCGGGGTCGGCGGTGCGGACAAGCAGGCCATGGTCGGTCAGCGTCCGAATCCAGCGCAGCCCGTTTCTCCATTTCGGATAGATCTCTTGGCGCCTCCTCAATGCAAGACGAAACGCAAACGCCCCGGTCGGCAATTCCTGCCGACCGGGGCGCCTGAACCGCTAAATCGCGCGATTGCTACAGAGACTTCACGATATCCTCGACCATCTTCTTGGCGTCGGCGAGGAGCATCATGGTGTTGTCCATGTAGAACACCTCGTTGTCGACGCCGGCATAGCCGACACCGCCCATCGAGCGCTTCACGAACAGC
Organism: Sphingomonas sp. LaA6.9; assembly: GCF_022601895.1. Lineage (GTDB taxonomy): Bacteria > Pseudomonadota > Alphaproteobacteria > Sphingomonadales > Sphingomonadaceae > Sphingobium_A. The sequence goes on along the minus strand of NZ_JAKVIO010000009.1, from coordinate 91,211 downwards.
ACGGTCTTGGCCTTTTCGACGTCGAGCACGGGCATGCCGTAGATCGGCGAGGTCTTGTCGGTCTTGGCCGCAGGGTTGGTGACGTCGTTGGCGCCGATCACGAAGGCGACATCGCACTGCGCGAACTCGGAGTTGATGTCCTCCAGCTCGAACACCTCGTCATAGGGCACGCTGGCTTCGGCCAGCAGCACGTTCATGTGCCCGGGCATGCGGCCCGCGACGGGGTGGATGGCGTATTTCACCTTCACGCCCTCTTCCTTCAGGATGTCGCCCATCTCGCGCAGCGCGTGCTGCGCCTGCGCCACCGCCATGCCGTAACCGGGCACGATGATGACGCTCTCGGCCTGCTTCATCAGGAACGCCGCGTCCTCGGCCGAGCCGCGCTTCCACGGCCTGTCGGTGGCAGCACCGCCGCCTGTGATCGCCGCCTCGGCGCCGAAGCCGCCCGCGATCACGGAAATGAAGCTCCGGTTCATCGCGCGGCACATGATGTAGGACAGGATCGCACCAGACGAGCCCACCAGCGCCCCGGTGATGATCATCGCGGTGTTGGAGAGCGTGAAGCCCATCGCAGCTGCAGCCCAGCCCGAATAGGAGTTGAGCATCGAGACGACCACGGGCATGTCCGCGCCGCCGATCGGGATGATCAGTAGAAAGCCGATCAGGAACGAGAGCGCGGTGACGGTCCAGAACACCCAGGGGCTCTGGTCGGTCACGAAATAGCCGATCAGCCCGAGGATCGCGGCGAGCGTGCCGAGATTGATGAAGTGGCGCAGCGGAAGCATGATCGGCTTGCCCGACATGTTGCCGTTCAGTTTCAGGAACGCGATGACCGATCCCGAGAAGGTGATCGCACCGATCGCGATGCCCAGCCCCATCTCGACGCGGCTGACCGCGAAGATCTGGCCTGCAGCATCGACGATGTGGAAGGCGTCGGGGTTCTGGTAGGCGGCGGCGGCGACGAGCACCGCGGCCATACCGACCAGCGAGTGGAAGGCCGCGACGAGCTGCGGCATCGCGGTCATCGCGATCTTGCGCGCGATGACGAAGCCGATCGCGCCGCCGATTGCCACGGCTGCGAGAATTTCCCCCAATACAGCCCAATCAAGCGTTGACGTGTCATAAGCCGGCACGCCCGGCGTCGGAAACACGTTGAGGCTTGGAACATGCGTGACGAGCGTGGTCACGACCGCGAGCGTCATGCCGATCATGCCGAAGCGGTTGCCGCGACGGCTGCTCTCGGGGCTGGACAAGCCCCTCAGCGCGAGGATGAAACAGACGCCTGCGATCAGATAGGCGAGCGCAACCCAGGGGTTGACGGGAGTGGCTTCATGCATGGTCGTTTACCCCCTCAACCCTTCTTTTCTTTTTTCTTGTACATCGCGAGCATCCGCGCGGTGACCGCGAAGCCTCCGAAGATGTTGACGCTCGCGAGCGCGACGCCGATCAGCCCCAGCCATTTGGCGCTGGCCGAACCCGCGGCAGCAGACGCGATCAGCGCGCCCACGATGATCACCGACGAAATCGCATTGGTCACCGCCATCAGCGGCGTATGCAGCGCGGGCGTCACCGACCACACCACATAATAGCCGACGAAACACGCCAGCACGAAAATCGACAGGATGGATATGAAGTCCATGATTAACCCCTGTTATCGCACCGCTTCACGCGGTGAATTCTGCGCGCGCACGATTGCGCGCGTGTAAACGACTGAACCCAACGCCTATCGCTGCATCGCCAGATCCTCTCGCGCAGCGGCCCCGGGGTCTTGCGCCGGCGCCAGTGCGTTGAACGGGATCCGGATGGTGGCGCGAAAGCCGCCCTCCTGCTCCCTGGTCTCCAGCACGCCGCGATCGCCGAACAACATGTGCAGTCTGGCGCGCGTATTGTTCAGCCCGATACCGTGTCCGGCCGTCACTACGCCCCGTCCGGTCGCCACCGCGCCCGGCTGTTCCGCGCGATTCTCGACGACAAGCATCAGGTCGCGCGCGTCCCGCCGCGCGGACAGCCGCAGCGATACCGGCCCGGTCACCGCCTCGACGCCATATTTTAGTGCATTCTCGACCAGCGGCTGAAGGATGAAGTTGGGAACCGCAGCGTCACGCACCTCGTCCGCCGCGTCGACCTCAACGTGAAGCCTGCTGCCGAACCGCATCGCCTCGACGTCGATATAGGATTCGATCGTGGCCAGCTCGTTGCGCAGCCGCACCTCGTCGCCCTCGACATCCATGACGCCGCGCAGGAAGTCAGCAAGCTGCTCGGCCATGCGATTTGCCTCCGCATGCCGGCCTTCGAGGATCAGGCTCGAAACCGTGTTGAGCGAATTGCACATGAAATGCGGATTGAGCTGCATTCTGAGCATATTGATCTGCGCCTGCAACGCGCTGATCTGGGCATGCGCGAGCTCGGCCTCGCTATCGCGCAGCCGTCGCGACGTCGCCGAAATCCAGAACAACACGATGTTGCATGCGCTCAACGCCCAATAGATGACGGTCGTCAGCGCGACCGCCTGGGGCGACGTATCGGGCATGCGATGCTCTGCGAAGATCGCGTGGAGCAGATATTGCCCCGCATAGTCTCCGATCATCTGGAGAATCGCGGTTACCGACAGCCCGACCAGCCCCATGGGAATCGCGAACCACAGCGGCCGCCCCGACACGATATGCGTGAGGCCATAGAGCAGCGTGGCGAAGAGAAGCGCGGTAATTGCGCCTGTGATGAGCGAAAGGAACTCACCCACGCTCGTTACCTGACCGGCGATCAGCACCGCGGGCGCGATCACGCACACCACGGCGGTCCACAGGACAAGCGAAAGCTGGATCGCCTCGCGCCTCGACGGCGCCGCAAGGTTCAGCCTGCGCTCAAGCATCGGTGCTCACCATCACACAACGCCTCCCCGTGGAAATGCCCGCCTTCCGGCTAGGCGCCTGCCTCCAGCAGCCGTGCATTCACGACCTTGCCGCCCTGCGTCAGCCGGATCGCCTGCGTGATCTCGTCATCGTCGGGCAGCACCGGACGCCCCGCTTCCTTGTCCCAGAAGGCGCTGAGGAAGTTGAAGAGATTGCGCGAGAACAGCGCCGAGGTATCCGCCGCAAGCCGGCTCGGCACATTCTTGTGCCCGACGATCTTCACGCCATGCTTCTCGACGATCTCGCCCGCGACCGCGCCCTCGACATTGCCCCCCTGCTCGACCGCGAGGTCGACGATCACCGAACCCGGCTTCATCGACGCGATCTGCGCGTCCGAGATCAGCCGTGGCGCTGCACGTCCGGGGATCAGCGCGGTGGTGATGACGATGTCCTGCTTGGCGATGTGCGACGACACCAGCTCGGCCTGCGCCGCCTTGTATTCGTCGGACATTTCGGTGGCATAGCCGCCGGTGCCCTCGCCCTCGATGCCCTTGACGCTCTCGACGAAGATCGCCTTGGCGCCGAGGCTCTCGATCTGCTCCTTGGTCGCCGCGCGCACGTCGCTCGCGGACACCTGCGCGCCGAGGCGTCGCGCGGTTGCGATCGCCTGGAGGCCCGCCACGCCCACGCCCATGATGAAAACACGTGCTGCGGACACCGTGCCCGCCGCGGTCATCATCATCGGGAAGGCCTTGCCATATTCGCCCGCCGCATCGAGCACCGCCTTGTAGCCGGCAAGGTTCGACTGCGAAGAAAGAATGTCCATCGACTGCGCGCGCGTGATGCGCGGCATGAACTCCATCGCCAGCGCCTCGACGCCCAGCTTCGCATATTCGTCGACACGCGCGCGTTCGCCGAAGGGGTTGAGGCCCGCGACGATCCACGCGCCGGGCTTCACGCCTTTCAGGCTCTTGGGATCGGGGCCCTGAACGCCGAGCAGGATGTCGGCGTCCTTGAGCACGGCTGCGCGTGTGCCGAGTTCGGCGCCCGATTCCGCATAGGCCTGGTCCGCGATCGTGGCGCCTGTTCCGGCACCTTTCTCGACCGCGACCGTGGCTCCCAGTCCAATGAACTTCTTGACGGTTTCCGGCGTAGCGGAAACCCGGCGCTCACCTTCGGCGCCCTCCCCAAGCACCGCGATCTTCATGCGCGGCGATCAGTTCGCGATGACGAAGATGACGATGGCGGCGAGGATGATGCTCGCGGCCGTGCCCACCTTCAACAGCGTCAGGAACCCGTGATAGGTCTGATCGTGCATCTGCATATCGCCATTGTCGGCCATTTTATTCCCCTGAAACTGTTCGGTCGTCGCATTTGCGAACGTCGCCATGCCTTAGACAGCAATTTCCCTGTCCTCAACCCTGCATATGGAAAGGGTCCGGCGCAGTTTTGCTTGGGCCCGCCTTAAGCCTGTGTTTACCCAGAATCGTTTACCTCGTCCCCTAACGGGACAGGAAGTTGCTGAAATGACGCCACAGGGCACCAGACTGCTGATGCTGATCGATGACGAACCGGCGCAGCGCCGGCTGGTATCGGCGATCGCGGGGCGTGCCGGATGGCGGACGATCTTCGCGGGCGATGAGGAAACCGCCATAGCGATGCTCGGCACGCAGGACGGGATGATGCTCGACGCGATCGTCCTCGATCACTGGGCGCCGGGCGTCGATCAGGGCACGCTGATCACCGAGATCCGCAAGCGTCGTCCAGCACTCCCCATATTGATGCTCACCTCGGTCACCTCGGTCTCGACCGCGGTCGACGCGATGCGCGCGGGCGCCACCGACTTCCTCGTCAAGCCGATCGCGCCCGACCGCCTGCTCTCCGCGCTCGACGCGGCGGTCAGCACGCGGAACGGCACCGGCGAACTCCGCCCGCTCACCGAAAAGATCAACCAGGTGCTGGGATTCGGCGAAATTGTCGGCTCCGCCCCCGAATTTCGCGCAGCACTCGCGATCGCCGCCAAGGCCGCGCGCGCGCGCGTCCCCGTGCTGGTCGAGGGCGAAAGCGGCGTTGGCAAGGAGCTCGTCGCCGAAGCCATCCATGCCGCGTCTCCCCGCGCCAAGCGCCGGATGATCGCGGTCAACTGCGGCGCAATTCCGATCAATCTCGTTGAATCGGAACTGTTCGGGCACGAAAAAGGCTCGTTCACCGGGGCGTTCGATCGCCATATCGGCAAGTTCCAGGACGCCGATGGCGGGACGCTCTTCCTCGACGAAGTCGGCGAGCTTCCCCTCGACGCGCAGGTCAAGCTGCTGCGCGTGCTCCAGTCCGGCGAGGTTCAGTCGATCGGCAGCCGGTCGGTGCGCGAGGTCGACGTGCGCGTCATCGCCGCCACCAACAAGCGGCTGATTGAAGAGGTCAATGCAGGCCGCTTCCGCGAGGATCTCTATTACCGCCTCAACGTCGTCCAGGTGACGATCCCGCCCTTGCGCGAACGGCACGGCGACATTCCTGCGCTTGCGCGCCACATGCTCGCGCGCATTGCGCAGCAGCCGGGGCTAAGGGGCCTCGGCATTACCGACGAAGCGCTCTCGCTGCTCATCGGCTATGACTGGCCGGGCAATGTGCGCCAGCTTCAGAACGCGCTGTTCCGCGCCGCGGTGCTCTGCGACGGCGATGCGCTCACCATCGCCGACTTCCCGCAGATCGCCGAACATGCGGCCAATCCCCAGCCGCGCGCGCAGCATGTCAACGGGCACAGCGCCGTCACCGACGGCGCGGGCGTCACGCTTTACCGCGCCGACGGCAATCTTCGTCCGCTTGAGGAGATCGAGGCCGACGTCATCCGCCTCGCCATCGGCCATTATCGCGGACGCATGACCGAGGTCGCACGTCGGCTCGGCATCGGCCGTTCGACGCTCTATCGCAAGCTGGGCGAGCTCGGCATCGGCGACGCCGCCTGATCGGCGACGCGCGTTACAGCGCGACGATGATCCCCGCGCGCGGGTCGGCCCTGCCCTCCACCGCCTCGCGATATGCCGCAAGCGCGGCGTCAGCGCCTTCGCGGCGGTCGATATGGAAGAGCCGCTTCGCATCGCCGAGGAAATGCGTCCATGCCGTCGCGACACGTTCGCGAAAGCCATTCGCGCCCCAGTCCTGAGAGCGCTTCTGGATGCGCCCCGGCGCGAAGAATCCGGTGGCGGGCCAGCGTTTCCCCTCGGCAGCCGTGGCATCCCAATGCGCCTTGCCGACGATCAGGCTGAAGCGAAGCGCATCGCCCAGATGCTCATGCACCGCACCCGTCACCGCGCTGTTGCCCGCGACATCGACAAAGGCGGAAGGCGCAGACGCATCGATTTTGCCGATCGCGTCGTAAAGCACCAGTTCGTCGTAAAGCTCCGTCGCTTCGAGGAACGCGCGGCCCCGCTGTGAAGTCAGGCCGATCAGGCGCGGTCGCTCGATTCGCTCGCGCATTGCGTGCGCAAAGGCGATCGCGGTCTTGGCCGAAGCGCTCGCGACGATCACCTGCCGCGCGCCATGATCGCGCTCATCCTCGAACTGGTCAGCGATCAGCCAGCCGGTGAGGTAGAGCGGGCGAAAGACGGGCCACCAGTCGCGATCGGCTTCGGCATAATCGTCGAGCGCCGTGACGCGCTGATACTGGTTGTAGACCGCGGGCATGTCGAGCCGGTGCGCGCTCTGGTCGGTGAAGCCGAGGGGGCTGACGCGGCCGGGGGTGAGGCGCGCGTGCGAGGCGAGCGGGAAATAGCCGTAAAGCTGCTCGCCGGGATCGACCCCCTCGACACCGGAGCGCGTGACCGTGGCGAAGCCCCACACCGGAAGCCGCCCGGCGCCGTCGCCCGAGAAGAAATCCCAATAGCCCTTGTCGTTTCCGAACAGCCCGACGGGATGCCCGAGCGCCGCATAGGTGACGTTGTTGGCGGTCATCGCGAACGCGTCGAGCCGGACCTCGATCTCGCCGTCATCAAGCGGCGTCTCACGTTCGTCTACGATCACGGCGTTTGCGATCGCGTCGCGATCGATATCGATGGCCCAGCGTGCTTCGCTCATGGATTCCTCTCCTTGCTCCGCCAGCAGAATGCCGCATAACCGTGACAGCACAAGCCATGGACGAGGACATGCGGTGAAAGCCACGCTCCGGATCAAGCGTATCCATGAGCCTGTGGAGCCCGATGACGGAGCGCGCTTCCTCGTCGACCGGCTCTGGCCGCGCGGCGTTTCAAAGGAAAAGGCCGCGCTCACCGGCTGGCTGCGCGTGCTTTCGCCCAGCGATATGCTGCGCAAGCTCTATCACGGCGAAACCGGGGATTCGGACGCGGCATGGGACGCGTTCCGCAAGGCCTATGCTGATGAACTCGAAATCGGCGGCCCCGACATTGCCCGCGCACTCGCCGAACTCGACGCAGCGCGCGCGTCTGGACCGGTGACATTGCTCTATGCCGCAAAGAATGAGGCGCGGAACAATGCGGTGGCGCTGAAAGCATGGATTGAAGCGCTGCACTAGGCGACGTTTCTCATTACCGTGCAGAAATGATCCTTTAATTTCCTGCGTCTAGGCGTCCACAACAATGGAGCGCGGGGCGAACAGGCCGTATTCGCGTTTTGCCGCGCGTTCTAAAACATGTTCCGGGGGGAATATCAGTGAATCGATGGAAAAACCTGCTCGCGCTGCTAGCATCCGGCGCGTTGATCAGCGGATGTACGGTGCCGGTCAAGGAACTGCGTCACAGTGGCGGCTATCCTGGCCATCTCATGGACAAGCAACTTTTTGACGCTTCGGGATCGAAGCAGCTGCAATTGCTGCGCGCGACGATGATCATCGCAATGGCCTCGCGCGTGGGGACTGCCTATGTCCGCGACGGCAGGGAAGCCGAAGCCTTTATCGACTATCTGCAGAACGCCACCGATGAAGTGAATTATATCGCCAGCCACGTCTACGAGGCGGATGGGGAGGCCCCGTGCCTGACGCTCGAAGACGCAGGCTGCACGGGCAGCTACCGCGCCCTGTTCGAAAGCGACCTGCCGCAGCTTGAATACAAGATCGTCCGTCTTGTCATGGCGGCGCTGCCACAAAAACAGGCGGCCGAATTCGCGGATACAGCGCGGACGGGAAACGGAATGTCCGCCGCGTGGAAAGCGCTCCGCCTGGCGCTCGCCGCGCTGGACGGCGCACATCGGGGCGCGGCCGTCTATCGATCGAGCGAGGAAGTGCTTGCGCTGCTCGTCAGTTCAGCGAGCAAATGCGCCAGCGGACAGGCCATGGAGATCGCGACAACCAACAATGCGGTCCAGTGCCTTGGCCTGTCGCCCGACAGCCTGACCGAAAATCCCGATCGGGTAAAAAACATTCCGGCCGAGGTCGGCAAGGGCGCCTTTCACCCGCTTTTCGACATCATCAAGACGTCGTGCTGGCTTCTTCCTCTCGACGTCGATCTCAGCCGGGTTCGCACCGCCAACGGCGAGCCGGCGGGTGAAGCCGTGGTGACTAACCGCGCCGACCGCTGCGACTCGCTCGCGTTCGCCCCGCGCCTGCGTTTCGCGAAGACGGCGGCGGTTCAGGACCGGGGAAGCGCTCCCGGCACGGCGCCCCCAACCGGCACGGCGCCGGTCGCCAATCCTCAATAATTGAGCCTGAACCCCGTTGCAGCCCATCCCCTCCAGAGAGGGGAGCGGCCATGTCCATAATGTCGTGGCGGGTTCAACTGGTCGCTGTCGCCGAACCATCGCCTGAACGAAAAGCGGCTTTCAGCGTGGCACTCGCGAGGACTGAATGGCGGAGATAGTCGGCGCCTGCAGCCTGCCATCATCCGCGCCTGACCCTAGAACTCAAGGTCAGTTTTATAAACTGATCTGATCCAGCTAGGCAGGCGCGGCACCGCGAAGACCAATCGGCCGTTCGCGAATGTCAGGCAATGGCTCGGCGGCTGGTTGAGGCTGGAATTGTCAAAGACCATACCGCGATCCGCTTTGAGAACCGCGTCGCGGATGAAAGGTGCACCGCGCGCATATCGGGCACGGATCTTGTCCTCGGGGACGATATGTCCGCCCTCCTCGACCCGTGCGCCGACGCGCGCGACCGAGAGATCTGGAGTATCCACGCCGACATGCATCACGATGACGGTGAAACCTCTGGTGCGCGCTTCGTCGATGAGTTCAAGCTTGGAGGGATGCGAGAAGACGGTCTCGGTCACGAAATCCCGACCCTGAGCGAGATAGTCGGCCCGGCGCGCGGAAGCGATGTTGGCCGCTTCGTAAGATGCAGTCGGTGACGGATCGCGCAGCTCGTCGCGTTGGATGATGTCGGCGTTGATGAACGGTCCTGCGAAACTTGGCGCGATGCGGGTCTCGTAGAGTGTGGACTTGCCAGCCCCGTTCGGCCCGGCAAGCACGACCATCGTTGGCCTCATGCGTTACGGGTGGCCTTCTCACGCATGAGGTTGCCGGCCGCATCGAGGCCGACACCCAGCCCAAGCTGCCGCCGCCGGGCAAAAAAAGCATCCTCGTCAGACCCGTGTTGCCCCATTTTCTCGACAAAGCTGTCGAGCCAGACATCCTTCTCCTCGTCGTTGAGGTCAGTTGTCTCGATCTCGCCGGCGAGAGCAGCGGTGATGCGGGCATAATCGAAATTGCCGGATTTCTCGATAGCGCGGCCGATGCGCACCCAATGGGCGATCTGGCCGGCGATCGAGCGGCTCTGCAACTCGGATTCGCGACGCACGATCTTCATGATGTCGTCACCAAGCTTGATGGACTGGGCCATGGATCACCTCCAGGCCACGAGGTAGCATTTTGCCACCTTAATTTCAAGCGTGTGGATCAGTGTTCCGCCGGGGTCGCTGGCGACCGAAGTTCCAGCGTAACCTGCCATATCCCCACCACCCTCAATAGTTCAGCTTTAACCCCGGCCTCGGCCAGTCGATCGCGACCAGCCGGCCCGTGCCCGACAGCGTGACATAGGCCGTTCGCCGATCCTTCCCGCCCCAGCAGATATTGGTGGTGAAGGGATCGGTGGTCGCGACGAAGTCGACAAGCTGCCCCTCGGGCGAAATCACCGAGATGCCACTCTGGCCGATTGTCGCGACGCAGATATTGCCGTCCTCCTCGACGCCGAGGCTGTCGAAATAGGTGTAGCCCGCGGGCGAATAGAGGAAGCGCCCGCCGCCGCCCGACAGTCCCGGGGTCTTCGCAACCCTGCCCGGCCCTTCGAGGTCGAACGCCCAGAGCTTGCAGGTATAGGTTTCGGCGACATAGAGCGTCTCGCCGTCGGGCGAGAGACCGATGCCGTTGGGATTTTCGAGCGGGAAGATCACCTCCTCGATATGGCTGCCATCGGCCTTTGCGTAGAAGACGCCGACGACGTCGCGCGATCGCGGCCCGGTCTTGCCATGATCGGTGAACCAGAAGCCGCCTTGCGCGTCGAAAACGATATCGTTGGGCCCGCGCAGCTGCACGTCCCCTGCATGCGTGTAGAGCGTCTCCACCGACCCCGTCGCCATATCGACGCGCTGGATCGAGCCGCCCGCATAGTCCGCTGCGGTGCCGTGGGGGACGAGCAATCCTTCGGCTTCCACCCAGCCGAAGCCGCCATTGTTGCAGACATAGAGCAGGCCATCGGGGCCGATCGCGAGGCCGTTGGGTCCGCCGCCGGGCTCGGCCACGGTTTCCTTCGATCCGTCCGGATGGAGGCGCGTGATCCGGCCCGCCGCGATCTCGACGAGCACTATGCTGCCATCGGGCATTACCACCGGGCCTTCGGGAAAGCGCAGTCCGGACGCGACTTCGTGCACGGCGATCATGACATCGGCTCTCCCGCTTGCTTGTACTTTGCCCAAGCAGAGCAAAGCACGCTCGCGCTTGCCAGCAAAAAAGCACGTCGCACGCTGTCCTACATGCGCGCTTGCTGCCATGCTGTGCCCGAGCGTCGTTCAACCCGCACCGAAAGGAAGCCGGTCGAACACGCGTTTTGTGAGAAATTTGCGAAGCTAAGTGAAGCTAAGCGAAGCCCGACACGCTCTTGCAAAGGGCGGAGGCGACCTTAGACCTCTGACAAAAGACACAGGATTCAGGAGAGCTCCCCAACCATGACAACCAGAACCGGCGGCCGCGTCCTCGTGGACCAGCTCCTCATTCAGGGCTGCGACCGCATCTTCACCGTCCCCGGCGAAAGCTTCCTTGCCGTGCTCGACGCGCTCCATGACAGCCCCGAAATCGAGACGGTTGTGTGTCGGCAGGAAGGCGGCGTCACCTTCATGGCGGAGGCCGATGGCGCGATGACCAAACGGCCAGGCGTTGCCTTTGTGACGCGCGGGCCGGGTGCGACCAATGCCTCGATCGGCGTCCATGTGGCGATGCAGGATTCGACGCCGATGATCCTGTTCATCGGCGATCTTGCGCGTGGTGACCGGGACCGCGAAGGTTTCCAGGAAGTCGATTTCACCGCGATGTTCACGCCGCTCGCCAAATGGGCGGCGCGGATCGACGATGCCGCGCGCATTCCCGAATATATCGCGCGCGCTTATGCGACTGCGATGTCGGGGCGGCCGGGCCCGGTGGTGCTGGCGCTGCCCGAGGACATGCTGCGCGACGAGGTCGAGGCGCTCGACCGGCCAAAGGTGGTGCCGCCCGAACAGAGCGTCGATCCCGAAGCGATGATGGTGCTGGTCGACATGCTGAAGGACGCCTGCGCGCCTGTCGCGATCGTCGGCGGCGCTGGCTGGTGCACGGGCGCATCGCATTATTTCCGCGAATGGGCCGAGCGGATCGGCATCCCCGTCGCGGTCGGTTTTCGCCGGCAGGACGCGATCCCCAATGACAGCCCGGTCTATGCGGGCAATCTGGGCTATGGCCCCAATCCCAAGCTCGTCGAGCGCGTCAGGAACGCCGACCTGATCCTCGCGGTGGGCGCACGGCTCGGCGAGGCGACGACCGATGGCTATGCGCTGATCACCCCCGATCATCCCGACCAGATCCTCGTCCATGTCCATCCAGACCCCAACGAGCTCAACCGCGTCTATCGCACCGATCTCGCAATCTGTGCGGACATGCGCGAATTCGCCGAGCAGGCCGCCGATTGGGAGGACGACCTGCTCGATTTCGATGCGGGCAAGGAAGCGCATGCCGAATGGGAGGCGTGGAATACCCCCCAGCCCAACGGCGCCGCGCTCGATCTCGGCCTGTGCGTCGCGGAGATGCGCGAAAAGCTGCCCGCCGATTCGATCATCTGCAACGGCGCGGGCAATTTCTCGGGCTGGTGGCACCGCTACTGGCGCTATACCGGCCCCGTCAGCCAGCTTGCGCCGACCAATGGCGCGATGGGCTACGGCGTGCCCGCGGCGGTCGCAGCTGCCATGCGCAATCCGGGCCGGCAGGTGATCGCGCTTGCGGGCGATGGCGACTTCCTGATGAACGGACAGGAGCTCGCGACCGCGGTGCGCTATGGCTGCGACATGCTCGTCCTCGTCATCGACAACGGCGCCTATGGCACGATCCGCATGCATCAGGAGCGCGAATATCCGAACCGCGTTTCGGCGACCGATCTGGTCAACCCCGATTTCGCCGCACTCGCGCGCGCCTATGGCGGCTGGGCGACGACGGTCGAGAAGACCGGGGATTTCGCGCCCGCGCTCTCCGAGGCGATGCGCCAGAAAGGCGTGAAGCTGATCCACCTCAAGACCGAGGTCGAGCATATCGGCGCGGGCGGCAACACGCTCGACAAGGTGCGTGCGGCGGGCCGCAAGTCGCGCGGCGAGGCATAAGTGAAAGGCCCCGTTCCGAATGACCGGAACGGGGCCTCCCGCGACCCTCAGGGGGTTGGACGATATCAGCGGGCACCTATGGCATGTCGCGCCTGATCCGTCCTCGATCAGAAGATTTCGTGCACGAGGGCACGCACTCCCTACTGCAACCGCCGGTCAGGGGAGAACCAGGCGAGCATGGGGGGACCAACGGCCGGCCGGAAGCGCGGTTCCGGCATTTGCGGCAGGCGGTTGGAATTCAAACGACGATCCGTTGGTCTCAACCGCCGCTATCTTGCCATGATGGTGCTGCAAGACGCCGAAACAGGTCGGAGGCACAGATGAAGTTTCGTCCCCAAATCCTTGCAATGATGATGCTTCTGTTCCTCGCCGCCTGTGTGACCCCGGCCCCCTTGCCGCTGTGGCGAACAAGCGGCGCCCCGGCGGGCACGCGGACGGCGATACCTGTGTTCTTTGCCACCGATCGCATCGCCAGCACCGCGCCCGCGGACACCCCCGAATATCTCGCGCAACCCTATGGAAAACAGATATTCTTCGATCGTGCCAACAGCCTGTCGTTTGGCACCGCGACCGGCACGATCGGGCGGCGCCCGACATCGCTCGGGCCGTGCGAGCCGGGATGGTGGCAGCAGGACATCGTGCCCGGCATCGTGAAACCGCGTTTTCCGTTCAGATCGGTGTCGCCCCTCCCCGACGATGCATTCTATTCGGCGTTGCGCAGCGAGATGGAACGCCTCGCAACCGCGCCCGCCACTCCGTGTAGCGAAAGCGAACCGGGTGCGCTGACACGCCCGGCGCGGCGCGTGATCCTCTATGTCCACGGCTTCAACGATAGCTTTGACGAGGCGGCCGGCAACGCGGCACAGCTGGCCTATGACCTCGACATCCGCGCCGCGCCCGTCTTCTTCAGCTGGCCCTCGCAGCAATCGCTGGTCGAATATACGCGCGACAGAACCTACTCGGAGCGCGCGGGACCGCTTCTGAAGGAGCTGATCGCGGGGATCGTCGACAAGGTGCAGCCCGACGAATTCTATCTGATCGCGCACAGCCTCGGCACGCGCATCACGCTGCAGGCGCTGAATGAGCTGTCGGTCGAGCGCTCCGCGCGCTTCGTGCCTCTGACCGCGCTCGTCCTCTATGCCCCCGATCTCGATACGCTCGTGTTCGAGAGAACCTTCATGGAGTCGCTGCCGCGCTTTGCGAGACGAACCTCGGTCTATGCCAACACGCACGACATCCCCCTTTCGGTATCGCGCCGCGTCAATGGCGGCTACGCGCTCGGCGATTTCGACGGCGCACCGTTCACGGGCCCAGGCTTTCACACCATAGACGTCGGCCCGGTGCGTCAGTCGCGGCTCAACCATTCGGGGTTTGAGGATTCGCCGCTCATCACGCGCCAGATCCAGGCCGATTTGCTCGGCACTCCCGTCGCCGAACGCCCCTGCCTTTGCCGGCTGAGTGCCGAAGGAAGCGGCGCGATCAACCCGACGGGCAAGCAGCCCTATTACCGTATTGCCGTGGGGGCGCCGGCCTGTCCTTTCGATGCCAAGGTCTATGCGGACCGTCCGGACACGCCCAATTGCCCGGCTCAGAAATGAGAGGCCTCAACTCCCCTCCAACTGCGCGCGCGTGGCCGCATTGTCCGATGCGATGCGCGCCATCAGCGCCTTGAAACGCGGATCGTCATTCAACCCGCGCGCGAGCGGATAGTCGACGATCGGCGCGAAGATCTCGAAATCGATGGGTGTGCGGTAACCTGCGCCGATCGCCGAAGTCAGTTCGCGCAGGGCTGCCTCGCGATCGCCCAGACCCTCCCAGGCAGCAACGCGCGCCAGCACCAGCGTCCCCTCGGGCGCGCCGGGAGTGGGTTTTTCGCCGTCTACCACCAGACGCAGCAGCCGGCGCGCCTGTCTCTGATCACCCACCGCCGCCATGACTCCGGCCGTGACCATGCTTTCATACGCCGATGCGTCGGGTTGGGGCTCGGGCAGAAACAGGCCGGGCGTGAGTTCTGCCATGAGCGTCCGCGCTCTTTCGAAATCGCCCGTGAACATAGCCGCCTTGGATATCGCGTCGCGCCAGATCGGATCATTTGTCCGTTTGAATTCGCGCTCGCTCAGGGTCATCAATCCGCGGTAATCGCGTGCAGCGAGCAAGCGTATCGCCTGCGCGAGCCCCGCCGCCATTGGCGACTTCTCGATGCCGTCGAGCGCATTCTCAAATTCCTTCTGCATACCAAGATTGATATAGACATGCGCAAGCATGAACCCCGCCGCGGCATCGTCGTCGATCGTCCGTGCCCGACGCAGAGGCGCTATGGCACCCGCCAGATCGCCGCGGGCCACGCGCAGTTGCGCCAGCGTCAGCAGCGTGGGCGTGTAATCGGGAAACAGCTCCGCGGTGTTTTGATACTGGCGTTCGGCTTCATCCAGCCGGCCCAAATTCTCGAGCGTGACGCCCACCATGGTCTGCGCGGCCCGATTCAACGGATCGATGGCAAGCGCGCGCCGCAACACTGTGAGCGCCTCTTCCGACCGATCCAGCGAGGCAAGTTGCGTGCCGTAAAGCGTCAATGCGTCTGGATTGCGCGGCTCGCGCGCGAGCGCTTGGCGCAACACTTGCTCGGCGATGCGGTGATGTTCGATGTTACCCGTCCGGATCGCGAGCACCCGATGTATGAACGCCTTGGCTCGCAATGCATTGGCAGATCGGGGATCGACGGCAAGCGCGCGATCCACTGCGCCGCGCGCGTCGCGCACCGCAGGATCGAACTCGATGGCGAGATGATCCTGAGCAAGCTTCATCAGCGCATCCGACAGACCCGCCCATGCATCGGGATTACGCGGCTCCAGTCGCGTCAACTGCTCGAACAGCGTGCGTGCCGCCTCCACATCCTCCAGCCGGTTTGTCCGCAGTCGCGCGCGGGCCTGCAGTTCCATCGCAACAGCTTCACCGCTTCGCGTGGTTGGTGCGGCGCCTGGCTCAAGCAGTTGCGCCTTCAGGACATTGGCGACGGAATTGGCAATGTCCGTCTGAACCTTGAGCACGTCGCTGACCGGACGATCATAGGTTTCGGACCACAGATGAAATCCGTCCGCGGTCTTGATCAGCTGTGCAGTGACACGCAACCGGTCGCCGTCGCGCCTGACACTGCCTTCAACGACGTGCGCGACCCCCAGTTTCTTGCCGACGTCGCGCAGATCGACATTGCGGCCCTTGAAATAGAAGGAGGACGTCCGGCCGGTGACCTTGAGTTGCGGGAGCTGGGCAAGGCTGTTGATGAGTTCCTCGGTCAGCCCGTCGGCGAAAAATCCGTCCTCGGCCGATCTGCTGAAACTGGCAAAGGGCAGCACCGCAACCGAACGATCGCCGCCCCCGGCACCGTCACGCGCGCCGATGATCTGATAGCCTGCGACCCCCACGATCAACGCCGCCGCCGCAAGCACCGCCCAGTCGAGGCGCCCCATGCCCGCCGGCGTCGCCCCCGCTTCAGCGGGGGCGGTCGGCCGGATGCCCTCGGGCGTACGCTCGAATGCCCAGGCGA
Source organism: Sphingomonas sp. LaA6.9 (assembly GCF_022601895.1). Lineage (GTDB taxonomy): Bacteria > Pseudomonadota > Alphaproteobacteria > Sphingomonadales > Sphingomonadaceae > Sphingobium_A. The sequence goes on along the minus strand of NZ_JAKVIO010000009.1, from coordinate 75,042 downwards.
TGATGAGCGCAACAGGCAATCCCAGTGCCAGCAGCACCAGCGAGAAAGTGACGGTCCATTTCGGAAGGTCGAGCGCGGGGGCAACCGCGCTGACGACCTGGAAGATCGCCCAAGCCGTCACGGTATAGACCCCGGCAATGCGGATGACGTTGCGGCGTTTCAGTTCGGCGAACAGACCCGTTCGCGCTCCGCCTTCGCCGTCCACGGCTCCGGTCGTGTCAGACACGTGCTTCGAGCACCATGTTGGCCGACGTCTGCCCTGTCTTCGCGCCGTCGATTTCCGGAGCCATCGTCGCCATTGCACTTCTCCCGGAGCGTCCCGCAATGCCCGGAGACGATAGCACCGGGCCGCACGCGAATCGTCGGGGGAAACTACGCGCCGACGAGCGGGACGAAGCGCACCGCGCAGAGCTCGCCGACGCTGTAGCTGTCGGCACCCGTACGCGTCACGCGAACCAGCGTCTGGATCTCGTCATGGTGGCCGAGCGGAATCACCAGTCGCGCGCCGATCCTGAGCTGCTGCTTCAGCGGCTCTGGAATCGCCCGGCCACTGGCAGCGACGAGGATGGCGTCGAAGGGCGCCTCTTCGGGCCAGCCAAGCGTGCCGTCACCCGTGCGCACCGTGACGTTCGTATAGCCGAGTTCGGCCATACGCGCTTCAGCAAGGGCCGCCAGGACCGGCAATCGTTCGAGCGCGAAGACGTGCTCTGCAATCCGGCTCATCACCGCAGCCGCGTAGCCCGAGCCCGCCCCCACTTCGAGCACCCGCGATCGCGGACCGAGCCCGGCCTCCGCGATCATCAGCGCGACGATATAGGGTTGCGAGATCGTCTGCCCCGCCTCGATCGGCAGCGCGCTGTCCGAATAGGCATAGGCCGCAAGGTCATCGGCGAGGAAACGCTCGCGCGGCACTTCGCGCAGCGCGGCCAGCAATTGCGGATCGTGGATTCCGCGGCTGGCGATCTGGCGATCGACCATGCGATCGCGCTCGCCCTGAAAATCGCGCATCGGGCCTCCTTCGGCTACACGATGACTTTCCGGCTGTCACACTAGCACAGCGACAATGCCCATCAGCTTTCAAAATCGGACGGCATTGCGGCACTGCTTGAAAAGCTGGCACGTCCACCTTCGCCGTGAACCGATATTATGTACTGGGCAGATAGCGCCGGAACAATCAGATCAGCCCGGCCAGCGGGCTTGACGGGTCCGCATAGCGCCGCTGGCCCATGCGACCCGCGAGATAGGACAGGCGCCCGGCCTCGACCGCGGCCTTCATCGCGCGGGCCATCATGATCGGCTGCTTCGCTTCGGCGATCGCGGTGTTCATCAGCACGCCGTCGCAACCCAGTTCCATTGCGACTGCCGCGTCCGAGGCAGTGCCGACGCCCGCGTCGACAAGCACGGGCACCTTGGCGCCTTCCACGATCAGGCGGATCGTGACGCGGTTCTGGATGCCGAGGCCCGAGCCGATCGGCGCGCCCAGCGGCATCACCGCGACGGCGCCCGCATCCTCGAGCTGCTTCGCAGCGATCGGATCGTCGACGCAATAGACCATCGGTTTGAAGCCTTCATTGGCCAGCACCTCGGTTGCGCGCAGCGTCTCGCGCATATCGGGATAGAGCGTCTTCGCCTCGCCCAGTACTTCGAGCTTCACCAGATCCCAGCCCCCCGCCTCGCGCGCGAGGCGGAGCGTGCGGATCGCCTCATCGGCGGTGAAGCAGCCCGCGGTATTGGGAAGATATGTGATCTTCTTCGGGTCGATATAGTCGGTCAGCATCGGCGCGTTCGGATCGGCGATGTTGACGCGGCGGACCGCGACCGTGACGATCTCGGCGCCTGATGCCTCGACGGCAGCGGCGTTCTCCGCGAAATCCTTGTACTTGCCCGTCCCGACGATCAGGCGCGAGCGAAAGGTCCGGCCCGCGACGGTCCATGTATCATCGTCCTGACCGCCACCGACGAAATGGACGATCTCCAGCTCATCGCCATCTTCGACGCGCACATCACCCAGCGTCGAGCGCGGCACGACCTCGAGATTGCGCTCGACCGCGACCTTGGCAGGATCGAGGCCAAGTTCGGCCGCGAGGCCGGCGAGCGTAAGCCCGGCCGTGACCCTGCGATGCTCGCCATTCACCTGGATCGAAATCGTGCCATCGCTGCCCATCAAGTCCAAACCTTTGCGTGTTGCGTTCGCGCGCCATATAGGGGGCGCCTTGGCAGTGTCGCAACCGAAAGGCTCCTGATGGCTGACGCAAAGACCGTGTTCGTGCTCAACGGTCCCAATCTCAACCTTCTGGGCTTACGCGAACCCGAGATTTACGGGCACGACACGCTCGACGACATTGCCGACAGGCTCGAGGATCAGGCGCAGAATCTGGGGCTCTCCATCGACATGCGCCAGTCCAACCATGAGGGGCATCTGATCGATTGGCTGCACGAGGCCAATGCCGAGGGCGTCAAGGCCGTCATCCTCAATCCTGGCGGCTACACGCATACCTCGGTAGCGCTGCATGACGCGATCAAGTCGATCACCGTCCCCGTTATCGAGGTCCATCTTTCCAACCCGCATGCGCGCGAAAGCTTCCGTCATATCAGTTATGTAGGGCGCGCAGCCAGGGGGACGATCGCGGGCTTCGGCGCGCTTTCCTATGCGCTCGCGCTGGACGCGGCGGCGCGTCTCTGACAATAGCGGCGACAACCAAGGGGAATAAGAGGGTCGCATGACCACAGCAAAAACCAACAGCACCATGCAGGTCGATCCCGCGCTGGTCCGCCAGCTCGCCGAACTGCTCGACGATACCCAGCTGACCGAAATCGAGGTGCAGGACGGCGAACGCCGTATCCGCGTCGCGCGCAACGTGACCGTGGCCGCTGCCGCAGCGCCCGCCTTTGCGGCACCCGCTGCCGCGCCCGTTGCAGCGGCGGCACCCGCCGACGCTCCGGCAGCCGCACCCGCCCACGCCAACGCGATCAAATCGCCGATGGTGGGCACCTGCTACCTGGCGCCCGAGCCCGGCGCCAACGACTTCATCAGCATCGGCAGCACGGTCAAGGCCGGCGACACGCTCCTCATCGTCGAGGCGATGAAGGTGATGAACCCGATCACTGCGCCCTCCGCGGGCAAGGTGACCGCGATCCTCGTGGGCAATGGGCAGCCGGTCGAGTTCGACCAGCCGCTCGTCGTCATCGAGTAGACACCCCATGAAGATCGAGAAGCTGCTGATCGCCAATCGCGGCGAGATCGCGCTGCGCATTCACCGCGCGGCGCACGAAATGGGAATCCGCACGGTCGCGGTGCACTCGACGGCGGACGCCGACGCCATGCACGTGCGGCTCGCTGACGAGGCGATCTGCATCGGCCCGCCGCCCGCGGGCGAGAGTTATCTCAACATCCCCAACATCATCTCGGCCGCCGAGATCAGCCATGCCGATGCCATCCATCCCGGCTATGGCTTCCTCTCGGAGAACGCGCAGTTCGCCGAGATCGTCGAATCGCACAACATCATCTTCGTCGGCCCCAAGCCCCAGCACATCCGCACGATGGGCGACAAGGTCGAGGCCAAGCGTACCGCGGGCAAGCTCGGCCTGCCGCTGGTGCCGGGTTCGGACGGCGCGCTGACGGGCATCGAGAGCGCGAAGATCATCGCCGAGAAGATCGGCTATCCCGTGCTCATCAAGGCTGCTTCGGGCGGCGGCGGGCGCGGCATGAAGGTGGTGCAGAGCGCCGACCTGCTCGAAACCATGATCGGTCAGGCCAAGAGCGAGGCCAAGGCGGCGTTCGGCGACGACACCGTCTACATGGAAAAATATCTCGGCAACCCGCGCCATATCGAGTTCCAGATATTTGGCGATGGCGAGGGCAACGCAATCCATCTGGGCGAGCGCGATTGCTCGCTTCAGCGCCGGCACCAGAAGGTACTCGAGGAAGCCCCCTCGCCCGTCATCACGCACGCACAGCGCGAGGAAATGGGCATGATCTGCGCGAAGGCGATGGCCGAGATGGGCTATCGCGGCGCGGGCACGATCGAGTTTCTCTACGAGAATGGCGAGTTCTACTTCATCGAGATGAACACGCGCCTGCAGGTGGAGCATCCGGTGACCGAGGCGATCACGGGCCTCGACCTCGTCCGTGAGCAGATCCGCATCGCCGAGGGCAATCCGCTGACCTTGCGTCAGCAGGACGTCCAGTTCCGCGGCCACGCGATCGAATGCCGCATCAACGCCGAGGATCCTCGCACCTTCGCGCCCTCGCCCGGTCTCGTGAAGCAGTTCCACGCGCCCGGCGGCATGCATGTACGCGTCGATAGCGGGCTCTATGCCGGCTACAAGGTGCCGCCCTATTACGACAGCATGATCGCCAAGCTGATCGTCTATGGGACGACGCGCCAGGGCGCGCTCCGCAGGCTTCGCCGCGCGCTCGAGGAGTTCGTGATCGACGGCATGAAGACGACGATCCCGCTCCATCAGGCGCTGCTCGACGTCCCCGAATTCCAGTCGGGCGATTACACGATCAAATGGCTCGAGGAGTGGCTGGCGAAGCAGGACGAAGGCTGATCCGCCGATTTTGTAATCGCGTTCAATCGAGGAGGTCCGGGTGACCGATCTGTCCAGTTTTCCGATCACCCGGCGCTGGCCGGCGGCGCATCCGGATCGCCTTCAGCTCTATTCGCTGCCTACGCCAAACGGGGTGAAGGCATCGATCATGCTGGAGGAGATCGGCCTGCCCTATGAGGTGCACCTGATCGACATCGGCGCGAACGAGACCTGGACGCCCGAATATCTGTCGCTCAACCCCAATGGGAAGATCCCCGCGATCCTCGATCCCGACGGCCCCGGCGGAAAGCCTCTGGCGCTCTTCGAATCGGGTGCGATTCTGCTCTATCTCGCCGACAAGACGGGCAAGTTCATGCCCGCAGACGTGGCGCGTCGCTACGAGACGATCCAGTGGGTCTTCTTCCAGATGGCGGCGATCGGACCGATGTTCGGACAGGTCGGCTTCTTCCACAAATTCGCGGGCCGCGAATATGAGGACAAGCGCCCGCTCAAACGCTACGTCGATGAAGCCAGGCGGTTGCTTGGCGTGCTCGAGACGCGGCTCGAAGGGCGCGACTGGATCATGGGCGACGATTATACCATCGCCGACATCTCGATGCTTGGCTGGGTGCGCAACCTGATCGGATTCTACGACGCGGGCGCGCTGGTCGACTATGGCAGCCTGCGCCATGTGCCCGCCTGGCTTGAACGCGGGCTTGCGCGCCCGGCGGTACAACGCGGACTGACCATTCCCGCGCGCGGCTGACGCTATGGACCTCTACGTAATGACCATGCGTTTGATGCCGGCAAGGATCGAACGAGAGAAAGGCGAGGAGCACACCCGTGAAAGCGACCATCTGGCACAACCCCAAATGCGGAACATCGCGCAAGACGCTTGAGATCCTGCAGACGACCGCGGGTGTCGACGTCGAGGTGATCGAATATCTGAAGACGCCGCCCAGCCGCGAAAAGCTGGCGGAACTCTACAAGCGCGCGGGGATGACGCCGCATGAAGGGCTCCGCAAGAAGGAAAAGCTCGTCCAGGATCTCGACCTCGAACATGTCAGCGCCACTGCGGTGCTCGATGCGATGGTGGCCGATCCGATCCTTATCGAACGCCCGCTGGTAGAGACCGAAAAGGGCGTCCGCCTGTGCCGTCCGCAGGAGATGGTCCGCGAGATACTCTGACCCGGCAGTTGCCATTGGTGCAATCGCCATGCCACATTTGCCTGCCTAACACCGCGGACCGGGAGCAGCGATGGGGAACGGCAACGAGATGGCGACGATTGCGGTCTATAGTTTGAAGGGGGGCGTCGGGAAGACCACGCTCGCGGTCAACCTCGCCTGGTCCTCCGCCATCCTGTCTTCACGCCGGACATTGCTGTGGGATCTCGACCCCCAGGGTGGCGCGAGCTTCCTGATCGGCGACGGCAAGGCCGCCAGGGACACCGCGCAGGCGGTGTTTTCGAAAGACGTCGCACCGGAAAAACTGATCCGCCCCTCGACGATCGATCGCGTCGACCTGCTGGCGGCGGACACATCGCTGCGCGGGCTCGACCGCCTGCTCTTCACGCTCGACAAGAAGAAGCGGCTCGCAAAGCTGCTCGAAACGCTGGGCCGGCATTATGATCGCATCATCCTCGATTGCCCGCCCGGCCTTACCGAGACGAGTGAACAGGTGATGCGCGCCGCCGACATCATCCTTGCGCCCGTCATCCCATCGCCGCTCTCAGAGCGCGCCTTCGAGGACGTGGTTGCCTTTCTCGACCGGCTGAGCGGCCGGCGCGCGCCGATCCTGCCGATCTATTCGATGGTCGACCGCAGGCGAGCGCTTCACAAGGCAGCAGTCGAACTGCGTCCCGACTGGCCCGTCATTCCGATGGCCAGCACGGTCGAGCAAATGGCGATCCGCCGCGCGCCCGTCGGCCATTTCGCGCATAGCTCCCCTGCGGGGCAGGCGTTCGCGAGGCTCTGGCAGGGGGTCGAGCGCAAACTCGCGACGATGGGACCTAACGGATAGCGATACCCTTTTCGCTATAGTCGATCCGGATCCGCACCCAGCTACCCACCATCGGCCGCCCCCCGATCCTGGGCGGGAGAACGCGGAACTGCCACGCGGCAAGCCGGACCGCGCGGGCGAAGCCCGAGCCGCGCGGCGATTCGCCCAGTTCCTGACAGTCTTCGACCTGATATCGGTCTATGGTTCTGCACGCGATCAGACCCCAGCCAGCCGACGGTGCGTTGGACGGCACATAGGTCGCCAGTTCCGCGTGCGTGGGCCGGCGATACCAGTCGGCATTGTAGAGACGCTCGCCCCCGGGGCCTTCCCCGACCGCGCGCGCATCGGTGCCCGACCCCGAGCTACCGCCCCCCGCTTCGCTCTGCGTCGTCCGCCGTGACGGCAAGCGGCCGATATCGGCAGCGGCATAATCTTCGCGGGTAAGGACGAGGAACGAGGGTACCGGCACATTCTCGATCCTGGTCACGTCGACTTCGGGAGGTTTCTGACGCTCGACCGCACGCTGCTGCACCGATTCGCGCTCTGGTGACTTCTTCTTCGCGGCATCAGCGCTGGCATCGGGCTGGGGCAACAGTTCGAAGGTCGCCGACAGCCGACCGCCTTCGCGCGGCTTCATGGGAACAAAAGACTGCCTCAATAACAACGCGATCATGAGGAGATGGATGGCGATCGCCAGGGCGAGCGCGATCGCGCGCCCGCTGATCTGCGGCCGGCCGGCGGTCAATGAATTTCTGGAATACGCCAACGCCATCCGTCAGCGGCCTAACCGCAACCTTCTTCGGCGGCAACTCATGCCGGCACACATTGATCCCGTGCCGCCGACGCGACATATTGAAGCCGTGCAACCGCTCGACACCACCATGCTCCTTCGCGCCTATGCCTGCGGCGTCTTTCCGATGGCCGACGACCGTGAGGCGGACAAGGTCTTCTGGGTCGAACCCAAGAAGCGCGGCGTGTTGCCGCTCGACCATTTTCACTTGTCGCATTCTCTCGCGAAGACGCTGCGTTCGGACCGCTTCACCGTCACCGTCGACCGCGACTTCGAGCAGGTGATCGCGGGATGCGCTGCGGCGACACCCGACCGGCCGGGCACCTGGATCAATGCGCAGATCGAGCAGGCCTGCCTCCAGCTCCATGCGCGCGGGCACGCCCATTCGGTCGAGACCTGGCGCGGCGATGTGCTGGTCGGTGGCCTCTACGGCATCAAGCTGGGCGGCGCCTTTTTCGGCGAAAGCATGTTCAGCCGTGCAACCGATGCATCAAAGGTGGCGCTGGCACATCTCGTGGCGCGGCTCAGGGTCGGCGGATTCAGCCTGCTCGATTGCCAGTTCATCACCGATCATCTCGCCTCGCTGGGCGCGATCGAGATCAACCGCGACGATTATGTGGCGTTGCTCGATTCGGCGCTGGCTGGCGGCGTGGGCGCCTCAGCCTCGCCCGATTTCGGAGCGCTGGACCGTTTGGCCGCAGCGGGCGCCGAGGACGATTCGCCGCCCGTCACGGTTTCGGTTTCCGGCCCGATATCGGGGAAGCTCATCGCGCAGCTCTTGGGCCAGACATCGTAGATCGGATGCTCGACCACGTTGAGCGACGGCGATTCCTTGTAGAGCCAACCGGAAAAGACGCGGCCCCATTGATCCTTGGGATTGCGCACATCGACCTGGACGAAGGCGCCGGTGAGCTGCTCGTGCTCCCAGGGCGCGGTCTTCTCGCACGCACGTAGCCGAACTATGACGTCGCCCAGGCGCAGCGCCTGGCCGGGCTTCATCGTCAGGTCGCGCTCGATGCCGTTGCGCTTGTTGAGCACACCGATCACCGCGACCCGCTGGGCCATGGGCGTAGTACCCCGTGATGGCGCAGGTCCGCGCGTTTCCGCCGCCGCGACACGCACCGGCCCGCGCGGCACGGCATCGGTCTGATTGGACACGACACTGCTCGCGTTGTCCGCGGCCGCTTCTTCGTTCTGCAGCGCATCCGCCGCCTGCCATCCCGCCAGTCCCAGCCCGATGGCCGCGATCCCGGCAAGCGCCCAGCCCTTCTTCACGCGCCCGGCGTCCATGCCTCATAGTCTCCGGTGGCAGCCGCGCGGCGCCCACCCTTTTCGAGCGCGCCCGCGGGGCGATACGCCTCTGCCGTTCCGGTCAGATTTGGCGTCGGCTCGCGTTCCCAGTTCCGCGCGGGCGGAAACGCCTGATCGGGCGCAGCGTCGATCGTATGGTGCAGCCAGCTGTGCCATTCGGGCGGCACGCGGCTCGAATCATTCTGGCCCTTGTACATGACCCAACGACGCGTGAAGCCGCCCTGAGCCTTTTTGCCCTCATAATAGAGGTTGCCCTGATCGTCCTCGCCGACCTTGCGGCCGTTGCGCATCGTGTTCAGCGCGGTGCCGAAGGTCGCGCCTTCCCACCAGGTGAAGATATTCTTGAAAACGCCCATGGGGGCTCCGTTACTGCAAAGCCGCGGCCGAGAAAACCGGTTTTCGGCAGACCACTATTCGGGGAGCGAAGGACCGCCCTTCCAGCTGACATGATCGCCCTCGGCAATACCAAGCGCGGCAGAGCGTCCGCCCGCGATCTCGAGCACCGCGGCGACAGGCTCGCCCGACGACACGCCCTCGAGCGATTGCGGCACCGTTTCCTCGGCGATGCGCGCGATGCTGCCATCTGCACGAATGAAGATCATGTCGAGCGGGATGAGCGTATTCTTCATCCAGAAGCTCGCGGGGCGCGGCGGAGAAAAGGGAAAGAGCATGCCACCATCGTCAGGCAGCGACGTACGGTACATCAGCCCCTGCGCCTGCTCCTCGCTGGTGCGCGCCACCTCGACCCGAAAATTGTGCACGCCCTTCGCGGTCTTCACGCTGAGCGGCAGAAGCGCCTGTTCTTCGGCGCTGGCAGCTGACACCGCATTCGACGCGGTGCCGCAGCCGGCCACGAGCATCACCGCGCCCAGCGCGGCCAGCAGACATTTCGATGTCATGATATCTATTCGGGCCTTTCGACGCATACGGCGAGCAAACCCTTATTGCCCGCCACACACCGCGCCCGAAGCGGTTGGCCGGGTTCGATATCGGCCAGCCCTGCTCGGCGCAGCGTTTCCATATGCACGAATATATCGCTGCCGTCCGAACCGCGCATCAGAAAACCATAGCCCTTCACGCGGTTGAACCATTTGACCGTGACCGGCTCAAACGGCCCCGCATTGTCGAGCAGCGCGACCGGGTCGACTCGATTCGCCCGCTCGCCCGCCTGCTTGTCGAGATCGGGACCGATTGCGGTCGACAGGTCGAACGAGACGATCTTGCGCGCCTGAAGCCCGCGATTGCGTCGCGCGGCCATGCAGATGAGGCGCGTGCCTTCGGGAAGGCTGCGCCGGTCGTGCTCTCGCAGGACAGAAAAATGGACGAGGATATCACCGGCATCGCCGTCCGCGACCATGAAGCCAAAGCCACGGGTGGCGTCAAACCACTTCATGGCGCCTTCATAGCGCTCCAGGATTTCGGCATCGCCTTCATTCACGGCCGCGCACTCGGTCTCCGTCTGCTGGAGATCAGTGTCGCGATTCAAAGCATCCAAGCGACCAGACTCATGCACGCGAGCGGTCCCCTCCTTATTTATGCGCCCTGAACGAATTTAGCACAGTCGATACGAATCCGAAACCGAGCGATAAGGCGTGTGTCAATTCGGGTCGGACGGGCATTCGCCTGGAGATGCCGACACCAATAGCTTTGCAAATTCAAATGGATGACCTGCCCGCAACATGGCCGCGAGCTGCTTTTGTTGACGCTTTTCTTCAGATGGTTCGGGGGCAAACGGACCGATTTTCTTGCGTCGCGCATAGGTCAATGCAGCGTCCCAGGCCCTTTCTCCCGCCTGTACACGCGCAATCTCGGCGTCGGCATCCTCGATTCCAGCGATTCGCAGTGCCGAATCGACTCGGCGTGCGCCATAACCGCGCCGTGCAAGCGCCTCGGCGCGACTCTCGGCGAACAGGCGATCGTTGACATAACCCCGCTCCGCAAAGCGCGCGACGATCGCCTCATGCGGCGGCTCGCTCTCTCCTGCCCAGCCGCGTTCGCGCAGCTTGCGTTCGAGATAGCCCCGTAGCCTGGCGCGCGTGGTTGCATAACGTTCGACATAGTGTAGCGCGAGACGCTCCAGCGCCTCGGAATCGAGCGGCGGGCGCGCAGAATTGCGGTGTTTCGTACTCACCGCCACGTTTGTGCCACAGTCGGGCCGGAATTTGAACGCGGCTTTACCGCTAAACAGCGAAACTGTAACAATTCGCGCCGGGCGGCATGTGGGGATCAACCCTTTGCAAAGCCCGGCAATAAGGGACGCAGGCAAAATGCTCGATCTGGCAAGGGACACCGCGCCCGGCATGAAGGTCGCCGATATGCACATTCTGAACTCGACGCCGACGCAGGATAATCTCCCGCGGCGCTTCTCCGATTTCGAAACGCTCGGTGAAGCGCTCGACTATGCCGCAACGGGACGGCGCGGGCTCAATTTCCACGACGCCCGCGGCAATCTGGCGCGACCATATCCCTATTCGGAGTTGCGTCTCGACGCGCTCGACAATGCCTATCGCCTGATCGCCCATGGGGTGAAGCCGGGTGACCGGGTCGCGCTTGTCGCCGAGACGGGCGCCGAATTTGCAGCGCTGTTCTTCGGCACGATCTATGCGGGCGCCTGGCCTGTGCCGTTGCCGCTACCGACCTCGTTCGGCGGCAAGGACAGCTATATCGACCAGTTGAAGGTGCAACTCGCAAGCTCTGACCCCGGCATCCTGTTCTTCCCGCAGGAACTGGAAGCGATGGCAGGTGAAGCCGCGCGTCAGTCCAATGTCGAGGGACTGAACTGGGAGGATTTCGCCAGGCGTCCCGCCGACGCTGTGGATCTGCCCAAGGCGGGCGCCGATGACATCGCCTATCTGCAATATTCGAGTGGATCGACGCGCTTCCCGCATGGCGTGGTCATCACGCACCATGCGCTGCTCAACAACCTCGCCGCGCACTCGCACGGCATGGAGGTTGTCGACAGCGACCGCTGCATCTCGTGGCTGCCCTGGTATCACGACATGGGGCTGGTCGGCTGCTTCCTCTCGCCGATCGCAAATCAGGTATCGGCGGACTATCTGAAGACCGAAGACTTCGCGCGGCGCCCGCTCGCCTGGCTCGACATGATCAGCCGGAACGAGGGCACGTCGATCAGCTATTCGCCGACCTTCGGCTACGACATCTGCGCGCGGCGCATGTCGAGCCAGACGCGTGCATCGGAACGCTTCGACCTGTCGCGCTGGCGGCTTGCGGGCAACGGCGCGGACATGATCCGCCCCGATGTCATGCAGAGCTTCGTTGATGCATTCGCCGAGGCCGGCTTCAAGGCAAGCGCCTTTTTGCCGAGCTATGGCCTTGCCGAAGCGACCCTGGCTGTGTCGATCATGCCTCCGGGCGAAGGCATCGTCGTCGAACTGGTCGAGGAAACCCAGCTTTCGGGCGGCGAAGGCGATGAAGACCGGCCACAGCGCTATCGCGCTATCGTCAATTGCGGCAAGCCGTGCCGCGACATGGCGATCCAGATCCGGGACGAAGACGGCGCGCCGCTGCCCGAACGAGAGATCGGCAAGGTCTGGTGCAGTGGCCCGTCGGTGATGGTCGGCTATTTCCGTGACGCGGACGCGACCGACGCCTGCATGAAGGACGGCTGGCTCGATACGGGCGATATGGGCTATATGTCAGACGGTTACATCTATATCGTCGGCCGCGCCAAGGACATGATCATCATCAACGGCAAGAACCACTGGCCCCAGGATATCGAATGGGCGGTGGAGCAGTTGCCCGGTTTCAAGCAGGGTGACATTGCCGCCTTCGCGATCACCACCAAGGGCGGCGAAGAGACGCCTGCCGTTCTGGTTCATTGCCGCGTGTCGGACAATTCCGAACGCCTGCGCCTGCGCGACGAGATCCGCGAGAAGGTGCGCTCGATCACGGGCATGCACTGCGTCGTCGAACTGGTACCGCCGCGAACCCTGCCGCGCACGAGCTCGGGCAAGCTCAGCCGTGCCAAGGCGCGCAACCTCTATCTGTCCGGCGAGATTCAGCCCTTCGACCTCGCCGCCTGAACGTGGCGCCCGCGTCGTTCTCCGCCTGCGGAGACGGCGCGGCGTCGTCGCCCGGCTCGGGCAGTTCTTTACGTTTCAGTGCAAAATCTTTCGCCGTCCTAACGGATCGCTAACCAGTTACGGTTAATCGCAGTGGCGTGGACCAGAGGCATAACAATGATGAATCCGCGCCGCGCATAAGCTGGGGAGCCGTTCTCGGCCTTCGGGACTCGGCAGGACTCGACTGGGGCGCAATCCGCGCCGCGCAGATCGCTGCGCTCCACGGGTCCACGGCGGTTCGCTTCCTCGCCAATGTCATCGGGGTCATCCTGCTCACGCTTGTTCTGCGCCAGTACGCAGATCCGCTGCTTCTCTATGGTTGGGGCGTATCCACACTGCTGCTGGCTACGCATACGGCGGTCGGCAAATGGCGCCTGCGCGGTTGGAATGACCGATCGGCGACGCGCGGCGAGCTACACAAGGAAACCGCTGGTGCGGCCCTGACCGGCGTACTCTGGGGGTTTCCGGCCCTTCTTTTCTCCGCCAACGGAGGTCTTGAGCAGACGCTTGCGCTCTGGGCGGTGCTGACCGCGCTCATGGCGGGAGCCGCCTTCGTTCTCACTTCCATACCGCTTGCCACGGTCAGCTTTCTGTTAATCGTAGGGGGAGCGCTGGGCACGTGGATGTGGCAGATCGAGCTTCCCATCCTCGCCGTCGCCGCGGGGCTCAATACGCTGATTCTTCTGGTCACCGCCTCGTTGAGCGGCCGGCAGTTCGTCAACAGCCGCGTTGCCGAACTCCAGCTCGCCGAGAAGAAGGAAGTCGTCAGCCTTTTGCTGCGCGAATTTGAAGACACGGGTGCTGACTGGCTGTGGCAGATCGACGCCGCACGTTGCCTGACCCATGTGTCCCCGCGCTTCGCGACCGCACTGGGGCTGGACCTCAGCGAACTTGAAGGCAAACCCTTTCTTCAGGTGCTTGCCGGAGACAGCTGGGAAGCCGGCAATTTCGCCTCAGGCCTGCGCGAGCTCGCCGAAAAGCTCAAGCGGCGCGAAAGCTTTTCCGACCTCATCCTGCCCGTCAAGATCAACGGCCTCACCCGCTGGTGGGAACTTTCCGCGTCACCCCGACTCGACGATCGTGGCACTTTCCTCGGCTTTCGAGGCGTGGGCTCGGATGTCACCCAACAGCGCGATTCGGCCGACAAGATCAACCGGCTGGCGCGCTACGACACGCTCACCGGCCTGCCCAACCGCATGCTGATCAACGAGACGCTGGCGCGCGCGATGCAGGACGCCGATCAGTGGCGCAGCCGCTGCGCGTTCATGATGATCGATCTCGACCGATTCAAGGCGGTCAACGATACGCTGGGTCATCCCGTCGGGGACCGCCTGTTGAGCCATGTTGCCGAGCGGTTGCGTTCGCTGATGACCGATAACGAACTGTGCGGCCGTCTGGGTGGCGACGAATTCGCGGTCGTCGTGCGCGACGCCAGCGACCCGAGCCGCCTGGAGGCGCTTGCGCGCAACATCATCGAGACGCTTTCGCGTCCCTATGAGGTCGATCAGCATACGCTGTACATCGGTGCCAGTGTCGGCACCGCCGTCGGTCCCAAGGATGGCCGCACCGCCGAGATGCTGATCCGCAGCGCCGATCTTGCGCTCTATCGCTCGAAGGATGCGGGCGGCGGTTCGCACCATCGCTACGAACCTCAGCTCCACGCCGATGCCGAGGAGCGTCGCACACTCGAAATCGCGCTGCGCAGCGCCCTCGAAAAGGGCGAGCTGCATCTCGTCTACCAGCCCGTCGTTTCGGCAAAGGATACGACGATCGAGGGTTTCGAGACACTCCTGCGCTGGACCCACCCCAAGCTGGGACCGATACCGCCCTACAAGTTCGTGCCCGTGGCCGAGGATGCGCGCCTGATCGCGCCGATCGGCGAGTGGGTGCTGCGTACAGCCTGCATGGAGGCGGCAAACTGGCCGACTACGGTGCGCGTTGCGGTCAACGTCTCACCCGAACAGCTCAACGATCCCAATTTCGTGACCTCGGTGATCTCGGCGCTGTCGCATAGCGGATTGCCGCCGCAGCGGCTTGAGCTCGAAGTGACCGAGAGCATCTTCCTGCGCGAGGGAACCGGCGCGATCAACGTGCTCGACCAGATCCTTGGCCTTGGCGTGAAGCTGGCGCTCGACGACTTCGGCACGGGCTATTCGTCGCTCGGCTATCTCAGAAAGACGCAATTCTCGACGATCAAGATCGACCGCAGCTTCGTGCAGGGCGCCGCCAAGAACAGTGCGGAAAGCCTTGCGATCATCCGCGCGGTGGTGGCCATGGCGGACAGCCTTGGCATGACGACAACGGCCGAGGGCGCGGAGACCGAGGAAGAGTTCGAGATGATCCGTCAGCTCGGCTGCCGCAAGGTACAGGGCTATCTCTTCGGCAAGCCCATGCCTGCCGAAGAGGCGCGTCAGGTGATCGCCAAGGCCATCCGCAGCCGCGCTGCAGCCTGATCCTCGCGTCGCTGCCCACTCCGCGCTATGGTGCCGACGTGACCGGAGAGCCCGCCCTCCTGCTGATCGACCTGCAATGCGCGATCGACGATCCGCGCTGGGCTGAAGCCGGACCGCGCAACAATCCCGATGCCGAGAAGCATGTTGCCGAACTGCTCGCGCACTGGCGCGCGCGTCACTGGCCGGTAATCCATGTTCGCCACTATTCGACCGAAGCCGACTCGGCCTATCGCCCCGGACAGCCCGGCCACGCCTTCAGGCCCGAAGCCCAGCCGCTGGCGCACGAAACAATTGTGCCCAAGCACGTGAACAGCGCCTTTGTCGGGACCGGGATCGAAGGTGCGTTGCGCCGCGCCGGTATCACGCAACTGGTGGTCGCCGGCGTCATCACCAACAATTCGGTCGAGGCGACCGTCCGCAATGCGGGCAATCTGGGGTTCGACACGGTGCTCGCCGAGGATGCGTGCTTCACCTTTGCGATGCGCGATAGATCGGGTCGCGTGTGGAGCGCGGAGGACGTCCATGCGATGAGCCTTGCCAATCTCAGCGGCGAATATTGCCGCGTCATGCGGACCGCCGACATCGTGGCGACGACTCAGATCAATGCGTGATCGCGCCTGCCACCCTGTGCAAGCAACGCGTCGAGGCGACCAAGCCCACGGCGCAACGCGTCGCGCGATAGCGCGCCACCGAGCGAAATCCTGAGTGCTTCGGGCGCCTGCGCAGGCGTAACCGCGAAGGCGCTGGCAGGAACGGCCGACAGCCCCGCGCCCTGGAGCGCAAGCGCAATATCCGTCGCCTTGCTTCCCTCGCCCAGTCGGAGCCAGAGATGATAGCCCTCGGGATGGATCGCGAAATCCGCGCCCTCGAGCATGGCCGCTGCGATCTCCGCGCGCGCCGCCGATTCGGCGCGTACCGCCTGCACCAGCCGGTCGAGTTGCCCGGTGCCGATCCAGCAGCCCAGCAATGCGACGTTGAGCGGCGGCGCCATGACCGCGGTTTCGTGGACATCGGCCGCCAGCCGCAGCGCATCGCGCACGCGCGGCGCACGCACGAGCGCAAGGCGCAGCGCGGGCGAGACCGCCTTTGAGAGGCTTAGAATGTGCCAGGTACGCTCGGGTGCGATCGCCGCGATCGGCGCGATCGGCGCCTCGGGCAACCGCCCATAGGCGTCGTCCTCGATGATCTGGAGGCCGTGGCGCGCCGCAACCTCGACGATCGCCGCGCGGCGCGCGGCGCCCATCGTGGCCGTCGTCGGATTGTCGATCGTCGGAACGACATAGACTGATTTCAGCCGCCCATTCCGCGCAGCTGCGTCGAGCGCATCGGGAAGAATTCCCTCTTCATCCATGGCAAGGGGAACGACGTCCACGGCAAGGCGTCGCGCCACCGCGAGGAAGCCGGGATAGGTGCATGCGCCCGCAGCAACCGCGTCGCCGGGCTGAAACATCGTTGCGCAGATCGAATGCAGGGCATTCTGGCCACCTGCGGTCACAAGGACCTGATCCGCGGAAGTTTCGCCGATCGTGCGCGCAAGAAACGCCGCAGCGAACGCCCGGTCGGCCTGTCCGCCGCCACTCGGGCGGTAATGAAGATGCGCGCCCTCCCCCAGCAGCGCCTGATATCCCTGACGCAGCGCCTCGACGACCGCGTCCGGCGCGGGCGGCATGTTCATGCCCGATGGCTCGGCCTCCCCGCTGCCGGCGGGAGTCGGTTCCGCAACAGGGGCACGCACGAAACTACCGCGCCGCCCGTCGCTTTCGATCAGGCCCTGGCGGAGTGCTTCGGCAAATCCGCGGGAAACCGTGGTGAGGTCGATCCCCATGGCCGCCGCAAGGTCGCGCTGGCTCGGCAACCGCTGGCCCGGCCGGAGCACGCCGCGCGCCACGTCGCGTGCGATCGCGGTCGCGATGGCGCGGTAGATCGGGCCCTCGTGCCCCGCAATGTCCAATGTCCAGTCCGTCATATCCTCACCTTGACTTTGCATGGATACAAATGCAATATTGTTTGCATACAAAATTCATTCAGAGTCCATACAATGCCCGAACCATGCGACACGACTGACGCCAACGGCAAGACCTGGCCGAAGATCGATCCGCTCAAGACCGGCCCCTATGGCCGCTGCCCCCGCTGCGGCGAGGGCAGGATGTTCGCGAGCTATCTCAAGCTGCGCGAGAATTGCGACGTGTGCGGCCTCGACTACGGCTTTGCCGATCCCGCCGACGGCCCCGCATTTTTCGTGCTGTGCTTCACCTGCGTCCCCGCGGTCGTGTTCGCGCTGCTGCTCGAGGTCTATCTGTCGCCCCCGGCATGGGTGCATCTGCTGACCAGCCTGCCGCTGATCCTCATCTTCTGCCTTTTGCCGCTGCGCCCCCTCAAGGGATGGCTCGTCGCCAGCCAGTTCTTCTTCAAGGCGCGCGAGGCCCGGCTGGTCCCCTGAGGATTTGCGCAAAGGATGCTTGCGCTTGGCCGGGCACGGAGCTAATAGCCGCCCTCTTCCCGCCTGTAGGGGTATAGCTCAGTTGGTAGAGCATCGGTCTCCAAAACCGAGGGTCGTGGGTTCGAGTCCCTCTGCCCCTGCCACGCTTGCTTTATAGGAAAGCGCGGATTATGTGGGCGGGATACGAAATCGAGGTCTTTGGGCGGCTCCGGTCGATAGGACCGGGAGCGCCTGCGGCCTCGTTTTCGCTGTTTATTGGTATGTGAGGGCTGAACAGGCGTGGCAAAGGTCAATCCGGGCGAGTTCATCCGGCAGGTACGTGCCGAGACGGCCAAGGTCGTCTGGCCTTCGGGCCGGGAAACGATGATGACCGCGGTGATGGTGCTCATCATGACCACGATCCTCGCGCTGTTCTTCTTCGGGGTCGATACGGTGTTCAGCCGGATCGTGAAGCTTCTGCTCAGCTTCGTCGGCTGAGCGCGGATTAGGGACTTACATGTCGCGCTGGTACATCATTCACGCCTATTCGGGCTTCGAGAACAAGGTTCGTGACGCGATCATGGCGGAAGCCGCGCGCATGGGGCTCGAGCAGCTCGTCGAATCGGTCGAGGTTCCCGTCGAGACGGTGACCGAGGTCCGCCGCGGCAAGAAGGTCCAGTCGGAACGGAAATTCTTCCCCGGCTACGTCCTCGCCAAGCTCGAGATGAACGACGACGTCTATCACCTCGTCAAGAACACGCCCAAGGTGACGGGCTTCCTCGGTTCCAGCGGCAAGCCGCAGCCGATCAGCGAGGCCGAGGCCGCGCGCATCCTCAACACCAAGGAGGAAGCGGCTGCCGCGCCCAAGCACAAGATCAAGGTCGATTTCGAGATCGGCGATCAGGTCAAGGTGCTCGACGGTCCTTTCGCCAGCTTCAACGGCCTCGTCGAGGAACTCGACTTCGAAAAGAACAAGGTCAAGGTCGCGGTGTCGATCTTTGGCCGCGCAACCCCCGTCGAGCTCGATTTCGAGCAGGTGGAACGCGCGAAGTAAGAATTTGCACCCCGGCGACGGCCGGGGTTCAGACGTGTCCCGGCTTCGGCCGGGACACAAAATTGCGGGAGGCCCCTGGCCGTCAGCACCGCTAAACTTGAAAGAGAGTGAACAATGGCAAAGAAGATAACGGGCTATATCAAGCTCCAGGTGCCCGCGGGCGCCGCAAACCCCTCCCCGCCGATCGGCCCTGCGCTCGGTCAGCGCGGTGTGAACATCATGGAATTCTGCAAGGCGTTCAACGCGGCGACCGGTGATCTCGAAAAGAGCATGCCGATCCCGACGATCATCACCGTCTATGCGGATCGCAGCTTCTCGTTCGTGACGAAGACGCCGCCGGCGACCTTCCTCATCAAGAAGGCCGTTGGCCTCAAGTCGGGCTCGAAGGAGCCGGGCAAGACCTCGGCCGGCACGATCAAGCGCTCGCAGCTGGCGCAGATCGCCGAGACGAAGATGGCCGATCTGAACGCCAACGACATCGAAGCGGCGACGAAGATCATCGAAGGCAGCGCCCGCGCGATGGGCCTCGAAGTGGTGGAGGGCTGATCCAATGGCAAAGCTGACCAAGAAGGCGAAGGCTCTCGCCAGCACCATCGACCGTGAAAAGCTGCACGGCGTCGACGAGGCGATCGGCCTGGTGAAGGCCAACGCCACCTCGAAGTTCGACGAGACCGTCGAAGTCGCGCTGAACCTCGGCGTCGATCCGCGTCACGCCGACCAGATGGTCCGCGGCGTCGTCACGCTGCCCAAGGGCACCGGCAAGACCGTGCGCGTCGGCGTGTTCGCCAAGGGCGCCAAGGCTGACGAAGCCAAGGCGGCTGGCGCAGACGTCGTCGGTGCGGAAGACCTGCTCGAGATCGTCCAGGGCGGCAAGATCGACTTCGATCGCTGCATCGCGACCCCCGACATGATGGGCCTCGTCGGCCGTCTGGGTAAGGTTCTGGGCCCCAAGGGCCTGATGCCCAACCCCAAGCTCGGCACTGTCACGATGGACGTCGCCAAGGCGGTTTCGGACGCCAAGGGCGGCCAGATCGAATATCGCGTCGAAAAGGCGGGCATCATCCATGCCGGCATCGGCAAGGCGAGCTTCTCGGCCCCTGACCTGCGCGAGAACTTCGACGCGCTGGTCGACGCGGTGGTCAAGGCCAAGCCGTCGGGCGCCAAGGGCAAGTATCTGAAGAAGATCGCCGTCAGCTCGACGATGGGCCCCGGCGTCAAGGTCGACACTGCGGAACTCGCCGTAGCGTAAGCCGAGGCGACAAAAGCCAGAAACACGAAGGGCCGGAGCGCAAGCGCCGGCCCTTTTGCTGTTATCTGCGTTACCCGCTGCAGCTGGAGGCGAATTATTGGCTCGCCAGCACCTGCTGCGTACGGCCCGCGATCTGCGCGGCGACCGCCGCGGTTCCACGGTCAAAGGCAGCGACGATCAGCGCCACCCGGTTTTCCTGCGCGGGCTCGCTATGGGTGACGGGCCATTCACCGATAATGGCACGATCGGCACGGCGGATCAGCTTCATCCGCGCATCGACGACAACATCCGGCGCGGCCTCCTGCCCGCGCGAATAGACTGCCTCGAAGCGCCGCATGTCGATCGCGAGCACATAGTCGGCCGCGGGGGACTCGCCGATGCGCACGACACGGATTCCTGGCGAGAGGCGCTCGAGCTCGCGCACCATCGTGGCGTCGAAAAGCGTTGATGCGGGCGACACCCAGCGCGCACCCGCGACATAGCCGACCTGCGCGTCGGTGACCGTCAGGATCCTGTCACCGCGGCTGGCCGGCTGAAAGGAAACGCCGGGATACAGGAGCTGGAGGACTTGTCCCGTTCCAGCCTGTGCCCGGGCTTCATCGGCGACGGGCGGTGCATTGTCCCCAAAGCGGTAGAGCGTGGCCTTGTCGCCGCCCCCGAACAGGCCGCCGCAACCAACCAGCGCGAACAGCGAAGCGAAGAGGGCACAGCGCAGTGCAGCGTTGAAGCTCATTGGGGGATCTCCACTTCCTTGCCTTCGGGCCGGGTCAGCAACCCCTGCGGATCCTGCTGGATGTCCGACGCCAGCCGGTCCATCGCATCGGCCGCCTGTTGGATCGAGTTCATGGCTGCGTTGATGCTGGGCACGGTGGTTGTCGAAAATTCGGTCACCGGCCCGTCGATACGCGCGATGAGCTTGCGTGTATCGGCCGCGGCGGCGCGGAGTTCGGCGGCAGCCCCCGCGACGTCGCCGAGCGTACCGCGCCCCTTTCCACCCAGCGTGCCGCGCACCGAGGCGGCAGTGAGCTGGAGTTCGGTCGCAGCCCGGTCGAGTTTGGCAAAGGTGGAATCGATATTGGCGAACATCGCCTTGCGCGCGCGGAACTCGCCCGTGATCGCGCCGACATCGTCGAGCGAGCGCGACAGGGTCGCGATATTCTGGTCGGAAAGAAGACGGTTGACGCGGCCGAGCGCCTCGGCGCCACCGCGCGACAGCTCGGTGATGTCGTTGACCAGACTATCAAGGCGGCTGCGGCTGGCCTGAATCACCGGGGGGCGCTCGCGGCTGACCTTGCGGAGCAGGGGCCTGTCGGGCGAGCCGGGGGTGATCTGGACATATTTCACGCCAGTGATGCCTTGCGCGACGGTTTGCGCCATAGAATCCGCGCGCACCGGCGTGCCGCGCTCGACATCGATATCGGTGATGACGCGGTTGGGATCGCGCTGATCGAGCGCGATCCTTGTGATCTCACCGACCTTGATGCCGTTGAACTGGACTTCGCCGCCACGGCTGAGCCCGCTGACCGGGCCACGGAAGATGATGCGGTATGCGTCATATTTCTGGTTGAACTGGAACTGGGCGAGCCAGACGACAAAGACGAGCGCGCCGATCAGCAGCGCCAGACTGAGCGCGCCCACCAGGGCGTAGTTGGCCTGCCGCTCCATCAGCGTGTCCTTTCCTTTTCGCGCCAGGCGCCCTGCGCAGCGCGGCCGCGAGGGCCGTTGAAATAGGCCCTGATCCAGGGATGGTCCGAGCGCTCGAGCTCGGCGACCGGGGCGGTCGCGACAACGCGCTTGTCGGCAAGCACCGCCACGCGGTCGGTGATCGCGTAGAGCGTGTCGAGATCATGCGTGATGATGAAGACGCTGAGGCCAAGCGAATCGCAGAGGCTGCGCGTAAGCTGGTCGAACTCGGCGGCGCCGATGGGGTCGAGGCCGGCTGTGGGTTCGTCGAGAAAAAGCAGCTCGGGATCGAGCGCAAGCGCGCGCGCGATACCGACACGTTTTCGCATTCCGCCCGAAAGCTCCGAGGGCATCTGGTCCCCCACCCGCGCGTCGAGGCCCGAGAGGCGGATCTTGAGCTGTGCGAGCTGGCGCACGAAATCGCCGGACAGGCTGGTGTGTTCATGGATCGGCGCTTCGACATTCTGGCCAACCGTAAGCGCAGAGAAGAGCGCGCCTCCCTGGAACATGACGCCGGTGCGACGCTCGACATCGGCGTTTGCGGCGGGATCGTGGACATCGCGGCCGAAAATCTCGACCTGCCCGCCATCGGGCTGTTTGAGGCCGAGGATGGTGTTGAGCAGCACCGACTTGCCCGTCCCCGATCCGCCGACGATGCCAAGGATCTCGCCCTGCCGCATTTCCAGATCGAGATTGTCGTGGACGACATGCGTGCCAAAGGCGCTGCGAAGCCCTGACACCCTGACTGGGGGCGGCATCGCGGTCGCGGCGGTCACAGCTTCAGTTCCATGTAGATGATCGCGAACACCGCATCGAACAGGATGGTCATGAAGATCGCCTGCACCACCGCCATGGTGACGCGCGAGCCGAGGCTCTCGACATCGCCCCCTACCGAAAGCCCATGCCGGCACCCTGCCATCGCGATCAATATGGCAAGCAGCGGCGTCTTGCTCATCCCCACCCAGAAATGGCGGATGGATACGGTATCGCGCAGCCGTTCGAGGAAGAAGACCGGGCTGATATCGAGCGTCGCCCAGCTCACGATCAGGCCGCCCGTGATCCCCGCAACCATCGCAGCGAAGGTCAAGAGCGGCATCATCCAGAGCAGTGCGAGCACGCGCGGCACGACGAGCGCGTCGATCTGGTCGACACCCATCACCTGCATCGCGTCGGTTTCCTGCGCCATCTTCATGGAGCCGATCTGTGCGGCGAAACTGGAAGCCGAGCGCCCCGCGAGCAGGATGGCGGTGATAAGGACCGCGAATTCGCGCAGCACCGCGACGCCGACGAGCTGGACGGTGAATACTGCGACCCCAAGCGACGAGAGCAGATTGGTCCCGACCAGCGCGACGACCGCACCGATAAACAGGTTCATGATGATGATGATGGGGAGCGCGCTGGTGCCCGCGGTTTCCATCGCATGGGTGACCGAAACCACGCGCAACCGCCGAGGGGAGCGGGCGGTCCGGATCAACGCGAGAACGAGACGGCCAAAGAACTCCGCTGCGAACTTTGCCTCATGCCCGAAATCGACGATCGCGCGCCCGACCCTGTCGAGCAGGGCATGGAGCCACGACATCCGCGGCGGGGGCGCGGCATCGCCAGACATCGCGGGGCGCACGAGTTCGAACAGGCGTGCGACGTCGGGACGCATGCTCGCGTCCGGAGCAATTGTCGGCCCCGCTGCATCGAGGACAACATAGGCCCCCGCCGTGTCCATCCGGCCAAGCTCTGCCAGATCCAGCGCCGTCGCGCCACCACCCAGTTCCGACCGGAGGCGCATGGCCATGTCGCCCAAGGTCAGCGAAGTCCAGTCGCCCGACAGAACCAGCGTTCTTTCGCGGTTATCGCCCAGGATCCGGAATGTCGCCGAACGCATAGCCTGGCCGCCTTGAGCTTATATGTGCCGTTCGATCATTTCCCAGCCAACAGCCGCACGCCATCGGGATTTACCCCTAGTTTTGGACAATTCGGCTGTTGGCGGCGACGCCGTAGAACTTGACGCAGGCATCCAATCTGCTATGCGCGCTGCCCTGACCGGCTGGCTTTGCCGCCCGGTCGCCGTCCGAGACAGTTGGTGAGGGCATTTCGGCCCTCTTAATTTCCAGCCTAGACGGGGAAGAGTTTTATAGCCCGTGCGTGCGCTGATGTCGTATCGTATCGGGTCTGCCATTCGCAACGCCGTACGCGGCATGCAATGTCAGGTAGCCCATTCCCCTCGGACATTGATACCCCGCGTTTCGCGCGTGTGCCCCGGCATGCGTTCGATATGCGGGTTTGCCGGTTTCGCGATGGTCGCGGAGCCGGAATGTAGTGGAGAATGGCATGGATCGTGCTCAAAAAGCCGAGCTGGTCGCCGAACTGAACAGCACCTTCTCCGAGACCAGCGTGGTGGTCATCACCCGCAATCTCGGCCTCACCGTCGCGCAGTCGACGGCGCTGAGGGGCAAGATGCGCGAAGTGGGCGCCAGCT
Organism: Sphingomonas sp. LaA6.9; assembly: GCF_022601895.1. GTDB lineage: Bacteria > Pseudomonadota > Alphaproteobacteria > Sphingomonadales > Sphingomonadaceae > Sphingobium_A. The sequence goes on along the minus strand of NZ_JAKVIO010000009.1, from coordinate 50,996 downwards.
ACAAGGTGGCGAAGAACCGCATTGCCAAGATCGCACTCGAGGGCACGCCCTACGCTCCCATCAGCGACATGCTGACGGGGCCGACGGCGCTCGCGACATCGTCCGACCCCGTGGCCGCCGCCAAGGCAGCCGTGGAATTCGCGAAGACCAACGACAAGTTGGAAATCGTGGGCGGCGCGATGGGCGAAACGCTCCTCGACGCGAATGGCGTGAAGGCGCTGGCGGCTCTGCCGTCGCTCGATGAACTGCGTGCGAAGATCGTGGGCCTCGTACAGGCGCCCGCACAGAAGCTCGCGTCCATCACCCAGGCACCCGCAGGCCAGCTGGCCCGCGTGTTTGGCGCTTATGCGGCCAAGGACGCCGCCTGAATTTCGCAACCAACCTGAACTGATGGGGCGACATGCCCCGAATGGAGAATACACATGGCAGACCTTAACAAGATCGTTGAAGACCTTTCGGCTCTTACCGTCCTCGAAGCCGCTGAGCTCTCGAAGCTCCTCGAAGAGAAGTGGGGCGTTTCGGCCGCTGCTGCGGTCGCAGTTGCAGCTCCTGCCGGCGCCGCTGCGCCTGTCGCTGAAGAGAAGACCGAGTTCGACGTCGTTCTCGTCAACGACGGTGGCAAGAAGATCAACGTCATCAAGGAAGTCCGCGCCATCACCGGTCTCGGCCTGACCGAAGCCAAGTCGCTCGTCGAGTCGGCTCCCAAGGCCGTCAAGGAAGGCGTGAACAAGGACGAAGCCGAGAAGCTGAAGAAGCAGCTCGAGGAAGCCGGCGCGGTCATCGAGCTCAAGTAAGCTCGATCCCGCCGGACCGGGCCTCGCCCGGTTCCGTGCAAAAAAAGGGGCGGCTCCGCAAGGGGCCGCCCCTTTTCATTTGGCTCTGATTGCCCCCAACCGCCAATCGTGCGACGCCTGATCCATGAATACGACCCGGTTGCACATCGACCCGCGCTTTCGCGGGCCGCCGACGAGCGGCAATGGTGGCTATGTGGCGGGGCAGGTCGCAAGGCCGTTTGGCGCAACGAACTGCATTGTCACACTCAAGGCGCCACCACCTCTGGATGAATCATTGCATCTCGAAGCAGGCGCGACGGAAGCAGCGCTGCTGCACGGCGACGCAGTGATTGCGAGCGCCGTCGTAGCCCCAGTCGCGATCGACGTGCCAGCGCCACCGACGCTTTCGCTCGCCCAAGCGGCGCAGGCGCGCTTCACGGGTTTCTGCCAGCACAATTTCCCAGGCTGCTTCGTCTGCGGCCCCGAGCGAGGCGCGGGCGACGGGCTACGCATCTTCCCCGGTCGGCTTGACGATGCGGCGTCGCAAGTGGCCGCCTGCTGGACGCCCGACGCCGGCCTGTTCGACGCCGACGGCCACCTGCGGCCCGAATTTGTCTGGGCAGCGCTCGACTGCCCCGGATATTTCGCGGTGCAAGAACAGGCGGGCCTTGCGGTCCTGGGAAGGATCGGCGTGATCCGTTATCGCGACATCGCGCACGACACGCCCCTCGTAGTTACGGGTTGGCCGATCACCAGCGAGGGGCGCAAGCATGTCGCGGGGACCGCGCTCCACGACGAAAAGGGTGCGCTGCTCGCGGCGGCGCTATCGACCTGGATCACGATCGACGCGCCGCCGCGGCAGGATTAGGCGGCCTCGGAAACCCAGTTGCCGTGGAAGCCCGGCGGGACGCGGTGCGGGATGTGGATCACCGCCTGCGGCTTCCCGCCGAAATCGTCGGCATTGAGGATCTGCAGTTCGGTCGTCTCATTGGTCAGATCGACGACGAGCCCGATCAGCCAGCCCGCATCCTCGGCGCTTTCGCCGGGGCGCGGTACGAAGACGAACTCGCCGGGATGCCGGCCGGGACCGAAGTCATGGACCGCGACGGTGCCCGCCTCGAGATCATGCTTGAACAGCCGCGTGTCGCTGATCGCCCATTCGCCGCTTTCAGCGGACGGCAGCGCCATGGTGTAGAGCCAGCGATAGGGCCGGGTCGTCAATCGCTCGTCATGGCGCGGGAATTCCTGGCTGTGATCGTGGAGAACGCGACGCTCGACCGTGCGCGCGACGGGATCGATCGTCCAGCGCTCGAGCCGCGACGCGTGCGAATCCGGTCCCTTCGTGCTTTCGACAAACATCGTGGGATGTGCCACGACATCCATGATGACGCGCCCGTCGGGAAGCTCGAACGCATTTCCGGGGTGGAAGACATAGCAGGGCTCAACAGGACACCAGATCGTATCCGCGCCGCTGCCGCCCCGCGGAACCAGCCCGACACGCGCGCTGTGCTCCCAGTTCCACTGATAGGGGAAGCGGTGGCCCGCGAGCATCGTCTTCATCGAGAAGGTTACCGGCAGGTCTAGGACGATCGCGTAATTCTCGGTGATCGCGCAATCATGGATGCTGGGGCCGTGCTTCACCGCGATCGGCTCCTGCCGGATCACCTTGCCCGCCTTGTCGACGACGACGTGCCAGACCGTGTCCATCGTGGTCGCGTCATAGGTGATCGCGTGCAGCTCTCTCGTTGCGGGATCGAGGTGCGGGTGCGCCGAAAAGGCCACGTCGAGCGAGCCGTCAAAGGGATTGTGCGCGATCGTGTCGAGCGTTTCAGAAAGCTCGACGGGATTGGCGCCCGCCTCGACGATCGCCCAGGTGCGGCCGGCATGGCCGATGATGTTGGTGTTGGCATTGTCGCTCGTGGACTTGCGCTTGCCCGGCGCGCGGGGCTCGCCGAGTGCATCGCTGACCGCGTTGGAGCGGATCCAGCGATTGCGATACCACAGCGCCTTGCCGTCCTTGATGCGCACGCCATGCGCCATGCCGTCGCCGGTGAACCAGTGATAGGATGCGGGATCGGGCGCGGTCGCGGGATTGGGGCCGATGCGCAGATAGCGTCCGTCGAGCGCCTCGGGAATACTGCCCGTGACCGTCAGGTCCGCGAGCGTTTCCTCGCTCGTCATCGGCCGATGGATACCCGAAAGGAAGGGATGGTCTCCTTCGGGCTGGGGCAGCCTGGCGCGATTATGCGCGGCCACCATTTCGAGTCCTTTTCCGACAACCGACCGGATTGCTGTTTCAACGCTGCTCGCCACCTGGCTTCTCCTTGCTATGGGAGTCGGGTCTTCACATCCGACTCAGAATGTTTACAGTGACAACATGACCAACAAAGATAACAGTGTCAACATTGATTCGACAAAGCGCTATCATCACGGCGATCTGCGCGCGGCGCTGATCAGCGCGGGACTGGAACTACTGGCCGAGCGCTCGGCCGATGATCTCTCCCTGCGCGAGGTCGCGCGCCATGTGGGAGTCAGCGCCACCGCGGTCTACCGCCACTTTCCCGACAAGCAGGCGCTGCTCTCCGCGCTCGCTTTCGAGGGGATGGAGGAACTCGGGCGGCGGCAGCGCGCCGCGAGCGAGGAAGCGGGCGGAGGGCTGGAGGGTTTCGCCGCCTCAGGCGCGACCTATGTCCATTTCGCGGTCGAAAATCCCGCGCTGTTCCGGCTGATATTCGCCTCCGCGCCGCCGGTCAGGCTGCTCGATGCCGAGCCCGATCGGGTGGGCCAGGCGATGCGCGGCCTGCGCGAGGATATTGCCGCGCTGATGCCGGCGCACCTTCCCGAAGCCACGCGTCGCACCGCTGCGCTCCACGCCTGGTCGCTGGTCCACGGGCTCGCGATGCTCATTCTGGATGGGCAGGTCGACTATGATCCCGATGACGTTGCGCGCGTGATCCGCGGCACCGGCCATGCGAGCTGAAATTCCGCGGATTAGTCGGCGACCAGTTTGATGAGCTTGCGTTCGACGGGCGCGAGGACCGACCCCAGATCGTGACCACGCTTCAGCGTTGCCCCCGATTCGTTCACGAGCGCCCACATGCCCTGGCGTTGCAGAAGCGCAGGACGTTTCTCGATTCGGTATTCGGGGCGTTCGGCCGCGCGCCTGAAGGCTGAAAAAATGGCCGCATCGCGGCCCAGGTCGATCGCATAGTCGCGCCAGTGGCCAGCGGCCACCATGCGTCCGTAAAGATCGAGGATGCGCATCAACTCCCCGCGGTCAAACCCAGTCTGTGCGCCGACCCGCGGTGCATTTGGAAAGGGTGTGACGATCCCGCTCATGCGCGGTCGCGCTGCTTCCCGTCTGCGCGCGCGGAATCGCGCTCGGCCATCAGTTCGGCGATGCGTTTCTGCATCGTTTCAATCTCGCACTTCATGATCTCGAGCTTCTGCGTCGCGGGGTCAAAGACGTCGCTGCAGGGCGTGCCATAGGGCACGAAGCCCTTCTGATATTCGGTGGCGTCGACGAGCGTCGGCTTGGCCGGGATTCCCACCATCACCGCGCCTTCGGGCACGTCCCTCGTGACGACCGCATTGGCGCCGACGCGCGCACGCTTGCCGACCGTGATGGGTCCCAGAATCTGCGCGCCCGAACCCAGAATGACACCGTCCTCGAGCGTTGGATGGCGCTTGCCCGCGATGCCGTTGGCGGGATTGGTGCCGCCAAGCGTCACGCACTGGTAGATCGTGACATTGTCCCCGATCTCGGCCGTCTCGCCGATCACCGTGAAGCCGTGATCGATGAACAGGTTTCGGCCTATTTTGGCGCCGGGATGGATGTCGATGGCGGTCAGGACGCGCGCCGTGTGATTCACGAAGCGCGCAAGGAAAAACAGATCGGCTTCGAAAAGCCAGTGCGCGACGCGGTGCATACCAACGGCGAGCACGCCGGGATAAAGCAGAATCTCCCATCGCGACCGTGGCGCAGGATCCCGCGCCTTGATCGAATCGAGATAGGATTTGAACGTTGCCAGCATGCGGCCGACCTTTCCATTGCGATCGGGACAATCTAATGGTCGTAACGCGCAATTTCCAGACAAACGTCCTGCCTGATTTTCCGGGCCTCTGATAGCTATTCTCGACCCATCTGATAGTGAAACTGTCTTGTGCTACAGTTCATGCTAGTGCAGCACCTGCGCAACCAAGGGGCAGCGACGAGAGCGGAATGATCGAGCTAATCAGCGAACACTGGACTGCAGTTCTTCCGTTCATAGCGATCGGCTTCGCAGCCCAGATGATCGATGGCGCGCTCGGCATGGCGTTTGGCGTCATTTCCAACACGCTTCTGGTAAGCGTGATGGGCATCGCACCCGCACGCGCATCTGCCGGCGTGCACCTCGTCGAGACCTTCACCACCGCTGCGTCGGGGATCAGCCACGTCCTCCACAAGAATGTCGACTGGAAGCTGTTTGCCAAGCTCGTGATCCCCGGGATGATTGGCGGAGTGCTCGGCGCCTATGTGCTGACCAACATCCATGCCGATGTCGCGCGCCCCTATGTCATGGGCTACCTCACCTGCATCGGCCTCTATCTTCTGTGGCGCGCCTGGGACCTGCCGCACGAGCACAAGCAGCCCAAGGTGATCGCGCCGCTCGGCCTGGTCGGCGGTTTTCTGGATGCCGCGGGCGGCGGCGGCTGGGGCCCGGTCGTGACCTCGAACCTGCTGATCCAGGGTTCGGCGCCGCGCACCACGATCGGCACCGTCAATACCGCCGAGTTCTTCCTGACCACCGTAGTCTCGATCGCTTTCATAACGCAGCTGGGCTTTGCCGCGTTCACCACGGTGACCATCGGATTGCTGATCGGCGGTCTGCTCGCAGCCCCCTTCGGCGCCTATCTCGCGAAGCGCGTCGAAGCGCGCACGCTGATGACGATGGTGGGCACAGTGCTGACGATCACGAGCCTCTACAGCATCTATCGCGCGCTCAGCTGAACGCTGGAAATATCGAGCGGATCGCTTATATCGCCCCTATTGATCGATAGGGGTGATTAATGTCGACCTACCTGCCGACGCTGAAGCAGCTTCAATATCTGGTGGCCTTGCGTGAGCATGGCCATTTCGGCCGCGCTGCCGAAGCATGCTTTGTCACCCAGTCCACGCTGTCCGCGGGTCTTCGTGAACTTGAATCGCTGATCGGCATCACGCTGGTCGAGCGCACCCGGCGTGTGGTGCGCTTCACGCCACTCGGCGAGAAGATCGCGGACAAGGCGATCAGGGTGCTGCGCGAAGCCGAGGATCTCGCAGGGATGGCGCGCGCAGCGGGAAAGCCGCTGTCGGGCGAGCTGCGCATGGGCGTGATTCCCACGATCGCGCCGTTTCTGCTGCCGCGAATCCTGCCGCGAATCCGCCGCGACTGGCCCGAACTGAAGCTGTATCTGCGTGAGGAAACCAGCCGTTCAGCATGCGAATCGCTGCATCATGGTCACGTTGATTGCGTATTGCTGGCGCTGCCCTATGCCTGTGGTGACGTCGAGGCGGCGCCGCTCTTCGACGACCGGCTGTTCGTCGCTTTCCCGCAGAACGAGAAACAGGATCTGCCCGAACTGGTCAGCGCCGACGCGATCGACGAAAGCCGGCTGCTGTTGCTCGAGGACGGGCATTGCCTGAAGGATCATGCGCTTGCAGCATGCAATCGACCCGAACTGCGCGCCGAGGCGGCTATGCTCGGGACATCGCTTCATACCCTGGTCCAGATGGTGGACAATGGACTGGGCGTGACGCTGCTTCCGGAAATGGCGCTGGATGCGGGCATTCTTGAAGGCACCGCGATCGAAGCGCGCCCGCTCGATGCCGAAAATCCCGCGCGACGCATCGCGCTGGTCTGGCGCAAGGGGAGTCCGCGCGAAAAGGACTTCCAGCTGCTCGCGGAGGTACTGCGCGACGTTCGCGCATGATCAGGCGTCCCAGCGCGCCTTTGCGCGATCGTCATCCGCGCGCGCTTCGACCCAGCGGCTCTGGCCATCGCAATAGGCTTCCTTCTTCCAGAACGGCGCTTCGGTCTTGAGCCAGTCGATCAGGAAGTGGCACGCCTCGAGCGCGGCGGCGCGGTGCGCCGATGCCGTGCCGACGAACACGATGCGGTCGCCCGGCCGCAACTCGCCGACGCGATGAATGATGACGAGTCCGAGCAGGGACCAGCGCGCCTCGGCGCGCGCGGCTATGTCGGCCAGCGCGTGCTCGGTCATCGCGGGATAATGATCGAGACGCATCGAACTCAGGCCGCCCTCCCCGCGCACCAGACCAGTGAAGCTTGCCACCGCGCCACCGCCCAATGCCTCAAGATCGGCAAGCAATGCGGCGGAATCGAAATCCGCCGCGCCGACGATGATCCGCCTCATCCGCCCGTGACCGGCGGGAACAACGCGATTTCGCGCGCACCGGTGACAGATGCATCGAGTTGCACGAACGACTGGTCGACCGCGGCGCGCAGCCGGGCCGGGTCGGCAAAGGCCTGGGCATAGCCGTCGCCACGCGCCGCCAGCCACCCGACGAGATCGGCCACGGTGGCGATTGTTTCGGGAAGATCCACGCTCTCCCCGTCCCTTCCGACAGCTTCGCGCACCCAGGCGAAATAGAGGAGCTGGACCGCCATCGTCTCAGTCCATGTGCTTCAGGCCGACGCGCAGATAGTCCCAGCCCGTGATCAGCGTGAGGATCGCTGCGCCCCAGAGCGTCAGCAGTCCGACCGACATCACCCATGGCCAGTAGGGCACCGCGCCCGCGAGGATCAGCGCGCCCAGCGAGACGAGCTGGAACGTCGTCTTCCACTTGGCAAGCTGGCTGACGGGCACCGAAACGCTGAGTCCCGCGAGAAACTCGCGCAGGCCCGAGACCATGATCTCGCGCAACAAAATGATCAGCGCGGCGATCATGTGATAGCCCTGGATATCGTCGATGAAGATCAGCATCACGACCACCGAGGCGACCATGATCTTGTCCGCAATGGGATCGAGAAAGACGCCAAGCCGCGACACGGCGCCCTTCGCGCGCGCAAGATAACCGTCAAAATAGTCGGTTATGCCCATCAGGCAATAAAGCGCATAGGCGATCCAGTAATCAAACGGCTTCGGGTTGGGCCAGAGCAGAAAGACCAGCAGGGGAACGGCAAAGATGCGCGAAAGCGTCAATATGTTGGGCAGCGTCAGCATGATCGCCCCACCCATAGCGCGCTTGAATGACGCTGTGGAGAGTTTCGTTGGACTCGGCCTTATGCTCAGCTATGACGCCGCCAACGTACACAACCGGAGCGTCTTCGCCTCCTCATGAAAACCTCGCTCCGGCTTCTCGCGCGGCGCCGATTTCTGCCGCTTTTCGTTACGCAGCTCCTCGGCGCCTTCAATGACAATCTGTTCAAGCAGGCGATGGTGCTGTTCGTCGTCTATGGAGTGTACAACGACGCGGCGTCCGAAACCGCGTTCAGCGGACTGGCGACGGGCGTCTTCATCCTGCCCTTTTTCCTGCTTTCGGCCATGTCGGGGCAGCTTGCGGATTCGATCGACAAGGCACGGATCATCCGCATCGTGAAATTCTGCGAAATCCTGATCATGCTCGTCGGCGCTGCGGGGCTGCTGCTTGCCTGGCAGGGTTTCGCCGTCAAGTTGCTCGCGATCCCGCTATTGCTGCTCGCGCTGTTTGCGATGGGCATACATTCAACCTTTTTTGGTCCCATCAAATACGCGATCCTGCCCCAGCACCTCGAGAAAGACGAGGTGCTTGGCGGCACCGGGCTGGTCGAGGCGGGCACCTATATCGCGGTGCTGGCCGGGACGATCCTCGCGGGCGTCATTCCCGTGGAGTTCGCCGCGATCGGCGTGATCGTGACGGCGGTGATCGGATATTTCTCCGGGCGCCAGGTGCCCCCCGCCCCGCCAGTGCATGAGGATCACACGATCGACTGGCACGTCGTGCGGTCGTCGATCGCGCTGATCAAGGCCACAATGCATATTCGTCGGCTGTTCCTCGCAATCCTTTCGATCAGCTTCTTCTGGACGATCGGTGCGGTGCTTTTCATCCAGTTCCCGCCGCTCGCCAAGAACGTGCTGACCGCGGACAAGGCGGTTGCCAGCCTCTTCCTCGCGGTATTTTCGGTCGGTATCGCGATCGGCTCGATCGCGATCAACCGGCTGTTGAAGGGCACCGTCTCTGCGCGTTTCGCCCCCGCATCTGTACTCGCGATGGCGGGTTTCGTCGTCGCCTTCTTCTTCGTCTGCAGCCAGTGGCACGGCGCGAGCAATGGCCATCTCTACGGCATAGACGAGTTCCTCGACCACGATCTCGTCTTCCCGCTGCTCGCGAGCCTGCTCGGCATTGCGGTCGCGGGGGGCATGTTCGTGGTCCCGCTCTACGCCTTCCTCACCACCACCGTCGACAAGAGCCAGGCGGCGCGCACCGTTGCCGCGAACAATATCGTCAATTCGGGCGCGATGGTGATCGGATCACTGATCGCATTGGGCCTGAGCGCGGGCGGCGTCTCGATCCTGCACCAGCTGCTGTTCAGCGCTGCGATGTGCCTCGTCTCGGCATGGCTCGCGCAAAAGCTGCATCTGGCCTGCGACGTGCCGCTGGAGTCCGGCCTGACGCCGCAGGACTGAACATCGCGGCGCCGAATCGGCGTGTCAGGCGATCAGGCCGTAAAACACGAAGAAACCAGCGACAAAAGTGGTCAGAAAGAGCCGCGCGTCAGCACTGAGTCCCGGCAAGGGAGTTGCGGCCTGTGCGGCGGGTTTCGGGACGCGTCGGGCGTCCACAAGGGGAAGAGCGCGGTGCATGACAGAAGCGTTAACGCTTCGTTGACGAATTCGACCATCCTAAAAAAGCGTTAACGCGAACTGTGCCTTATCGGGACAAGCGACAGCGGCTTTTCGCAGCCACCGGGCGGTGTATGAGAGGGCGCATGGCCACGCCCCCCTTTTCCGAGATCATTCGTCGCAAGCGCGATGGCGAGGCGCTTTCGACCGACGACATACACCGTTTCGCTTCCGGTCTCGCCGACGGCTCGATGCCTGCGGAACAGGCGGCCGCGCTCGCCATGGCGATCTTTCTGAATGGAATGAACCTGGCCGAAACCGCAGCGCTGACCGATGCTTTTGTGCGTTCGGGCGAAGTGATCGACTGGCAGACCGTCGGGCTCGACGGTCCCGTGCTCGACAAGCATTCGACGGGTGGCGTCGGCGACAAGGTGAGCCTGATGCTCGCGCCGATCGTGGCCGCGTGCGGCGGCTATGTTCCGATGATCTCCGGGCGCGGGCTCGGGCATACCGGCGGAACGCTCGATAAGATGGCGAGCATTCCAGGCTATGATGCCTTTCCCGGCCTCGACCGGTTCCGCGAAGTTGTGCGACGCCATGGCTGTGCGATCATAGGCCAGACGGAAGAGCTCGCGCCCGCGGACCGGCGGATGTACGCGATCCGCGACATCACCGCGACGATCGACTCCTTTCCGCTGATCACCGCCTCGATTCTCTCCAAGAAGGTTGCGGCCGGGGTGAAGGGGCTCGTCATGGACATAAAGACGGGTTCCGGCGCGTTCATGGCGCGCCCCGGACAGGCGCATGCGCTTGCGCGCAGCCTGATCGGTTCGGCCGCGACGCTCGGCGTCACCTGCCATGCGCTCATCACCGACATGAACGCGGTGCTTGGCACCACCGCGGGAAATGCGCTCGAGGTGCGCGAGGCAATCGACTATCTGACTGGCACGGTGCGCGATCCGCGACTGCACAAGGTCACCATCGCGCTTGTAGTCGAGATGCTCATGATCGGCGGACTGGCCGCCGACCATGAAGAGGCCGAGGCCCGCGCGGATGCGGCGATCGCCAGCGGCAGGGCTGCCGAGATCTTCGGCCGCATGGCGGCGGCGCTGGGCGGTCCCGCAGATCTGATCGAGCGCGCCGACACATATCTTCCCCAAGCGCCCGTATCGCGCCCTGTCTTCGCGCCAGTGCCGGGCTATCTCGCCCGTGTCGACGTCCGCGCGGTTGGAGAGGCAATCATCGACCTGGGCGGTGGTCGCCGTACTGCTGAAGACCGTATCGACCCGCGCACCGGCTTTAGCGAGGTGGCGACGATCGGCGCCCGGGTCGGCCCCGATCGACCGCTCGCGATCGTCCATGCAGCCGACGAAGCGGCGGCAAAACGGGGGCTGGCAGAATTTGTGCGCGCGTGTATCGTCGCGCCCGAAAGGCCGACAGACGGGGCGGTGATCCATGCGATCGAGCTACCGCGGGGCCCAGGGGGGTAAAATCACCGAGATGAACAGGTACCTTATCGGCGTAGCCGGGATCGTTATCATTCTGGCGATCGCCGTCGCGCTGTCGTCCAACCGCCGCTGGATCCGGCTCCGCGTCGTCGGCGCGGCCTTCGCGCTTCAGGCGGGCATGGCCGTCCTCGTTCTCGGCACGCCCTGGGGACAGAAGGTCATCGGTGCGATGTCGCGCGGCGTATCCAACCTGCTCGGCTATGCCAAGGCGGGCACCGACTTCATCTTCGGTCCGATCGCCGGCCCTGCGATCGGCGGCAACAGCTTCGCGATCGCGGCGCTGCCCGTCATCATCTTCTTCGCCTCGCTGATCTCGATCCTCTATTATCTCGGCATCATGCAGCTCATCATCAAATGGGTGGGCGGCGCGATCCAGCTCGTCACGGGCATCACCAAGGTCGAATCGCTTGGGGCTGCAGCGAATATCTTTGTCGGCCAGTCCGAGAGCCCGCTCGTCATCCGCCCCTATCTGGCGAGCCTGACCCCGTCGCAGCTCTTCACGATCATGACCGTGGGCATGGCGGGTGTCGCGGGCACGATCCTGGGCGCCTATGCCAGCATGATCGGCGAACAGCTCCTGCCCTATCTGCTCGCGGCGAGCTTCATGTCGGCGCCCGGCGGCATTTTGATGGCCAAGATCATCATGCCCGACGACCCGAGTATCGGCGAGTTCGAGCCGATCGCGATCGCCGAAGCGAGCCATGACGAGGAAAAGCCCGCGAACATCATCATGGCCGCCGCGCAGGGTGCCCAGACCGGCGTGAAGCTTGCGGTTGCCGTCGGCGCGATGGTGCTGGCCTTCGTGGCGCTGGTCGCGCTCGCCAACGGCATTCTCGCCGGTGTAGGCGGCTGGTTCGGCTATCCCGAACTCTCCTTCCAGATGGTGCTGGGCTGGATGTTCCAGCCGATCATGTTCATGCTCAATGTTCCCTGGCACGAGGCGGGAACCGCTGGCGGACTGTTCGGCACCAAGATGGTTCTCAACGAATTCGTCGCCTTTATCGATCTCGGCAAGACGCAGGGGTCGCTCTCGCCCGTCACGATCGCCATCGTCACATTCGCGCTGTGCGGATTCGCCAATTTCAGCTCGATCGCGATCCAGATGGCGGTGACGGGCAATCTCGCGCCCAATCAGCGCCCGCTGATCGCCAGGATGGGGATCAAGGCTCTTATCGCCGGTTCGCTCTCCAACCTGATGAGCGCGGCGCTCGCAGGCTTGCTGATCGCGCCCTGACACCCCTCCCCTTCGCGGGCAAACTGATCTAGGGGGACGGGGATGAACTCCATTCCCCTTGATCCGGACGCCGTGGAAGCAATCCAGGTCGATGCCGCGGCGATCGAGACAGCCGTCGCCGCGATCGTTCCCGGCGCCGATCCCAATGCTGACCTGCGACTTGCCATTTCGTGCATGGACCTGACGACGCTGCAGGGCGACGACACCGAGGATCGCGTCCGCGCGCTCTGCGCCCGTGCGCGGTCACCGCTGGCGAACGCCCCCGGCCTGACCACGGCCGCCGTTTGCGTCTATCACGCGATGGTGCCCGCCGCGGTCGCGGCGCTGCACGGGAGCGACATTCCGGTCGCGGCGGTTTCGGCAGGCTTTCCTCACGGCTTGTCGCCGCTTCCCACGCGCATCGCCGAGATCGAGGCTTCCGTCGCCGACGGTGCGAAGGAGATCGATATCGTCATCCGACGCGGCCATGCGCTGACCGGAAACTGGCAGGCGCTTTATGATGAGGTCACGGCGTTCCGCACTGCCTGCGGGCCGGTGCACATGAAGGCAATTTTGGCGACCGGCGAATTGGGTGATCTGACGACGATCGCGCGTGCTTCCCATGTCTGCATGACAGCGGGCGCTGACTTCATCAAAACCTCGACGGGCATGGAAAAGATCAACGCCACCCTCCCCGCCGGCGCGGTGATGCTGCGCGCAATCCGCGATTTTCATGCACAGACCGGCCGACGCGTGGGCTTCAAGCCCGCCGGAGGAATTGGCACCGCCGACCAGGCGCTGCAATGGATCGCGCTTGTGCGGCAAGAACTCGGCGAGGATTGGCTGAACCCCGGTCTGTTCCGCTTCGGAGCCTCTCGCCTCCTCGACAATGTGACAGGGCGGCTGGCATGACCCTGCCCGTCTGCGTCGCCGCGCTCTATCGCTTCACGCGCCTCGCCGATATCGCCGCGCTGCGTGAGCCACTGCTCAACGTCTGCAACGAGGGCGGCGTGAAGGGAACGCTGTTGCTCGCCGCTGAAGGGATCAACGGCACGATCGCCGGATCGCAAGCCGCGATCGCGCGTGTGATCGCGCATATTCGCACTGTCCTGCCCGATTGCGACGCGCTCGAAGTCAAATATTCGCGTGCAGAGACCATGCCCTTTCACCGCATGAAGGTGCGGCTGAAGCGCGAGATCGTCACCATGGGCCAGCCCGACATCGATCCGCTCAAGGGCGTGGGTCATTATGTCGCACCCGCTGACTGGAACGCGCTGATCGCGGATCCCGATACGATCGTGATCGATACGCGCAACGACTACGAAGTGGCGATCGGCAGTTTCAAGGGCGCGATCAATCCCCGGACCGCGAGCTTCCGCGACTTTCCCGCATGGTTCAGAGAACAGCGCGCGACGCTGATCGGGCAAGGCAAGGCGCCGAAGGTCGCGATGTTCTGCACCGGCGGAATACGCTGTGAGAAATCGACGGCATTCCTCAAATCCGAAGGACTGGACGAGGTCTATCATCTGCAGGGCGGCATCCTGAAATATCTGGAAGACGTACCCGCCGAGCAAAGCCTGTGGGAAGGCGAATGCTTCGTCTTTGATCAGCGCGTCTCGGTCGGGCACGGGCTGACGCTGGGCTCGCATGATCTCTGCCATGCCTGTCGCCGGCCGGTGAACGCAACGGACAAAGCCTCACCGCTCTATGTCGACGGTGTGAGCTGCCCGGCCTGCCATGACGAACGCAATGACGCGCAGCGCGCGGGCTATGCGGAGCGCGCCCGCCAGACCAAGCTGGCCGAAAAGCGTGGCGAAACGCACATCGGGGCAATCTACCCCGACAAGGACTGATCGCGGCGTCCGCGCGGGTGCGTCAGAGCCCTATCGCGGCAGCAATCGCATCTGAAAACAGCCAGCCGGTGACCGCGACGCCGGCCACAGCGAACACCGCGGTCGCGGCGAGGAGCTTCGCCGCCGCGGAGGACGGCCGGTATTCGGTGGTGAGATCGAGCGTGTCGGCCAGGGCCTCGGGTTCTGCCTCGGGCAATTCCGCGATGGTTTCGCCGCCCAGCTTGGCGCCCGAGATACCCGCCATCAGCGCGATCTTGTCATCGGCCAGAGCGCGCTTCTGAAGTGCAACCAGCTCGGTGATTTCCCGCAGCTCGGCAGCCGCGGAGCCCGCCGGTCCGATACCCTCGATAAAATGTTCGAGCTCGCGGTCCATATCGGCAAGGTGATCGAGCGACTCCATCGCGGGCCTGCGGTCGCGCCGCAACACCGCGAGCTGGAGCCGGACGGACTGCATGTTGACGGCACGCAGCAACTGCATCCCCGCGACTAGCTCTGCTTTGGAAACGGCGCCCGTGGCGCCCTCGCTGCGATCCTGGATCGAGTAGGAATAGCTCAGCATGATCTTTACGCCCCGCTCTACGCACGCAGCAATCGGACGCTTGCGCGCGTTGCATGCGTACTGGCTATGCCTGAGCGGGCGCCAAAGCCAGCGCGTGCGCGGGTTTACGCGGCGGATTGTGCGGTGCGGACGGTACCTTGCAGTTTGGCCGGCGCTCGGGCGCCGGCCAATCCGGATTCGTCAGAAGCGAAAGCGCCCGCCAATTGCGAGCACGATCGCGCTCGTGTCTTCGAGCCGTCCGTCAACGATGATCGGCGTCTGTGCTGCGGTTCCCGCGTAAGCCGCGGTGACGCGGTCGATCGAAGCGTCTTTGAAGCTGACATAGTTGACCGCTGCGTCGATCGTGAAACGCTTGCTCACATCATAGGACGTGCCTGCCGCGAAGTTCCAGCGATCGGAATCGGGAACGCGCGCGTCACGCTCGCCGTCACGCGTCGGCGTCTGGTCGTGCTGCACGCCGGCGCGGACCGTCCACTCAGGGCCGAAATCATAGTCGAGCCCGCCCGCAAAGCTCCAGGTGTTGCGATAGTTTTCGGGGATCGCCTGATTGATCGGGTCGCCGAGGCGGATTGCATCGAACTCGCTCCAGCCGATGCGAACGACCTGCGCGTTGAGCGTCAGCTTGTCACTCGCCTTGAAGCGTCCACCCATGATGAGCTGCCAGGGCGTGCGGAAGGCGGCATCGGCGTCGATCGTCCCATTGGCCGGCGCAAGCGGGCCAAGCAGACCGCTCGTTTCAACGCGACCTGCCAGCGTGTGCTTGATGCTCGACTTGTAACTGACGCCGAGGGTCATCGGACCCGTGTGGACCTGCGCACCCGCGCTCCAGCCAAGATCCCAGCCATCGCCTTCGAGCCGCTGTTCACCATCAGGCAGCGCCGCCACCAGATTGGGAAGCGCATTGGTCAGCGTCGCGTCGCTATATTCGATATTCGCCGCGACACCCAGGCGCAGCCAGTCGGTCGCAGCGATCGCGAGCGAAGGCTGGATGTCGATCGTCCGCAGCTTCGACTTGTCGGCGGTATAACGGACCCAGCTATCGGCGTCATAGTTGGTGGTGAAGCTATAGGGTGCACTGACAGCCAGGCCAGCCACGAGCCGGTCGGTCAGTCGTATGGCGACCGCGCTGCTCGGCAGGATCCCGGTCTCGATCGGATCCTTGGCGAGAGGGTTGCCGCCCACGGGCGCTGCGGGCTGACCGGGACGAACGATCACCGTGCCATTGTCGCGTACCTTCGCGCTCGGCAGGATCGTGCTGATGCCGATATAGACCTCGTTCTGTTCGATGTCCGCGATCGCAGCCGGATTCCACCACAGCGAATCGGCCCCCTCATCGGCGACCTCGCCGGAAAACGCCCGCCCTGCGGCCTTCACCGACTGTTCCTGCAGATAGAAGCCGCCGGCATGGGCCGCGCCCGGAAACAACGCCAACGCAGTCAATGATACCGTTGTCACGGCTACGAAACGAATGTGCGAACCCTTCATGCTCCGGCTTTCCATCATGATCTGGAGGACTTCGAATCACCCGATTTCAAGCAGCGGGGACCCGGTCAAAACCGGCCAGTGATCGATTAGTTGCTTTGAAGTCAAACCATCGAAGCTAAGCGCCATCAATCGTTGACAAAAATCCCCGGCTATTTGAAGTGCCCGAAGAAGCCTCTCAATCGAGCGAGCATAACCACTGGCGGATCATCTTTTGCCCCGCTTCTACCGCCGCGGGGCCGATAGCGGCATATTGCGCCCGCAGCGTCTCGGGCTCGATTCCGACTTCCGCAAGGCTATCGTGCGACTGGTCGATCCACGCCTCGATCCGGGGATCGAGGCCCATTTCGGCATGGCATTGCAAGGCCAGCACCCGTCGTCCGCAGCGGAACGCCTGGTGTGGATATTGCGGGGTCGACGCAAGCAACGCGGCGCCCGCGGGCAGGTCGAATGTATCGCCATGCCATTGCAGCACCGGCTGATCAGCGAGATGGGCAAGCGGGGATGCCAGACCATCGGCGTTCAGCGTAAGTCGGTGAAAGCCGATTTCCTTGGCAGCGCCTCGATAGACCCGCGCACCGAGCGCGGCCGCGATCATCTGCGCTCCAAGGCATACGCCGATCGTCGGCCGGTCCAGCATCAGGCGCGCGCGCAGTCGTTCGATCTCGTGCGCGATCCAGGGATAGCGATGGTCGTCGTAAACGCCCATCGGACCGCCCATGAGGATCACCAGATCGGGCGAAACGAGATCGGCTTCGTGAAAATCCGGGTTGGCTACGTCGAGCCGCTCGATCTGGTAGCCCGCGCTCTCTATCGGATCGCGAAAACCGGCGATGCCTTCATAAGGGACGTGTCGAACGATCAAGGCACGCTTTGGCACGGTGGGTCGCTCTTATCCGAATGAAGGCTGCGAGCATGGCTCACCGACACAGCTATCCCGCTGGTCCGCACGCGCAAACGCAGAAGATTTGACGCGCACCATATATTTTCTATCTTAAAAGTAGAAAAATCATCTGGCAGGTCGGCAGGCACCTCATGCAAGATGCAAGCTGACCGCAGGACAGGCCATGACCGATACGCTTTCCGACGATACCGCGCGCGCGCAGCCGCCTTTCCCCGGTAATCTGGGCGACGTCGTCCGGCGATTGCGCGAAACACGACAGACATGGCGTGACGCGCACCGGCGACATGCCGAGCATGGCGCCCTGGGCTTCCCGGCGCGACGCGCGCTTGAAAGGATCACGGGCGTATTGTGCGCCGCGCTTTTCCCGCTTCGTCTCGGCCCGCCCGAACTGCACCCGGGCAACGAGGACGCCTTTGTGGAAGCAACGCTGGAAGCGGCGCTGTCGCAACTGGCAGCGCAGATACGGCTCGAGTTGCACTATTCCGACCCGGACGCCACTGGCGAACGACTCGAGATCATGGTGCAGAACATCATCGGCGATTTCTCGATCGCACTGCCCGAACTCCGCGCGCTGATCGACACCGATATCGAGGCTGCCTATGCGGGCGATCCCGCCGCACGCAGCGTCGACGAAGTGCTGCTCTGCTACCCCTGCGCGATCGCGATTATCCATCACCGGCTGGCGCACCGGCTATATCAACTTGGCGCGCCGCTGGTCGCACGAATCATTTCCGAGATCGCACATTCGCGAACGGGGATCGATATTCACCCCGGCGCCCGGATCGGGCGCAGTTTCTTCATAGATCACGGCACTGGCGTCGTGATCGGCGAGACTGCGATCATCGGTGACAGGGTAAAGCTCTACCAGGCGGTGACGCTGGGTGCGCGCAACTTCCCGACCGACGACGAAGGCGCGATCGCACGCGGCGCACCGCGACACCCGATCGTAGACGACGATGTCGTGATCTATGCTGGCGCGACGATTCTGGGCCGGGTCACCATTGGACGCGGGTCGACGATCGGCGGGAATGTGTGGCTCACCCAGAGTGTGCCGGCGGGCAGCCATGTTCGTCAGGCTCACCCGAATCTTACCGTGGTCGCAGATACCGATGGCGCGGAGCAACCGGCGCAGAGCGCTCGGGTGAACGCCTAGCGATTCGGTGCGGCGTACGCTTGGCGCCGTTTGCAGCCCAACATCACAGTGATTTAAGAGGAGGATGGTGGAGCCGAGGGGGATCGAACCCCTGACCTCTACAATGCCATTGTAGCGCTCTCCCAGCTGAGCTACGGCCCCGAAACCATCTCGCCGCTCTGGGTAGGTGCGGCGTTGAGGCGCTGCCCATTATGCTGGCAGCGCCTGCTTGGCAAGACGTTTAATCAATTATTCGAATCGTCCTCGCCGTCGGACGTGTCGACTCCGAGATCGTCATCGCCGCCGAGATCGACGTCATCGTCGGGCGAATCGGTTTCGTCGGTGTCGACGTCGATATCCAGATCGTCATCGGCCAGCACCGCATCATCCGCGGTCTTGCCTACGACTTCCTGCTTGGGCGCGTCATAGGGAAGCGGCTGCTTCGACTTCAGCACGGGCTCGGGATACCAGTTATTCCCGCATTCGATGCAGGTAACGGGATCCTCCTTGGCAAGATCGTAAAAGCGGGTACCGCATTTCGGACAGGTCCGCTTGGTGCCCCATTCAGGCTTCACCATGTGCTGCCTCAGCCTCCAGAATAAGTGAAAACAGCGGGCCATCGCATGATCGATGCCCCGCCAAACGCCGCGCGCCTTGCCATAGCGAAACGCCGCTGTCAAAAGCCTGCGCTCACTCCAGCCGGAATGTGCGCTTTCCCGATGAATCCAAGCAGCCCCTCGCCCGCCTCCTTCGCCGCGTCCGGACCACTTAAGGGGCGGGTGCGCGTGCCCGGCGACAAATCGATCTCGCACCGTTCGCTGATGCTATCCGCGCTCGCGGTGGGTCGGAGCACGGTCCGCGGGCTGCTGGAAGGCGAGGACGTGCTGGCAACTGCCGCCGCGATGCGCGCGATGGGTGCCACGATCGACCGCGGCGATAACGGGATATGGACGATTCACGGCGTCGGCGTCGGCGGGCTGCTACAGCCACAGGCCGCACTCGATATGGGCAATAGCGGCACCTCGACCCGGCTGCTGATGGGGCTGGTCGCGAGCCACCCCATCACCGCCACCTTCACCGGCGACGCATCGCTTTCGGGGCGCCCGATGGGACGTGTGATCGAACCGCTGAGCCAGATGGGTGCCGACATCACCGCCAGCCCGGGTGGACGACTACCACTGATGCTGCGCGGTCTCTGCCCCGCCGTTCCGATCGAATACCGTCTTCCCATGGCGTCCGCACAGGTCAAGTCAGCGGTGCTGCTCGCCGGCCTCAACACCCCGGGCATCACGCGCGTGATCGAACCGATCGCGACGCGCGACCATAGCGAAAGGATGCTGACGGGGTTCGGCGCGGATCTGACCATCGAAAATGATGAGACGGGCGCGCGCGTGATCGCGATCCGCGGCGAAGCCGAACTGAGGCCGCAGGATATCGTCGTGCCCGGCGACCCCTCCTCGGCCGCCTTCCCGATGGTGGCAGCGCTGCTCGTGCCGGGTTCCGACGTCGTGATCGAGAATGTCGGCATCAACCCGACCCGCGCCGGACTGATCGAAGTGCTGCAGGCTATGGGCGGCGACATCACTCTCACCAACGAACGCGTCGTGGGCGGAGAGCCCGTCGCCGATCTCCACGTCCGCCATTCGATGCTGAGCGGCATCGAGGTCGACCCCGGAATCGCACCCTCGATGATCGACGAGTTTCCGATTCTCTTCGTCGCGGCGGCGCTGGCCCGAGGCCGTACGGTGACGCGCGGACTGGAAGAGCTGCGCGTCAAGGAGTCCGACCGGATTGCGCTTATGGCTGAGGGGCTTGCCGCTATCGGGGCACGGGTCACCGAGACCGAGGACGGGCTGATCATCGACGGAACCGGCGGAGAAGCGCTTCCGGGCGGTGCGCCAATCGCCGCAAAACTCGATCATCGTATCGCAATGAGCTTTGCGGTGGCTGGACTTGTTTCAGCGGCGAACGTCATGGTCGACGACATGACGCCAGTTGCCACCAGCTTCCCCCAATTCGCCGCGCTCATGACTTCGCTGGGCGCGCAGATTTCATGATCATCGCTGTCGACGGCCCGGCCGCATCGGGCAAGGGCACGATCGGACGTGCGCTCGCCAGACATTACAAACTGCCGCATCTCGACACCGGCCTGCTGTATCGCGCGGTCGCGTGGGGCGTGCTCCATGAGGGCAACGATCCCGAAAACGAGACCGACGCGCTAGCCGCCTGCACCTTTGAGGACTCGCTGCTCGACAATCCCGAACTGAAGGGGGAAGAGGTCGGGCGTATCGCATCGATCGTCTCCGCGCACCCCCTCGTCCGCGCGACGCTGATCAAGCGTCAGCGCGCCTTTGCGCAGCAGCCAGGCGGTGCTGTACTGGACGGACGCGATATCGGCACCGTCATCGCGCCAGAGGCTGACGCAAAGCTCTTCGTGACCGCGACGCCGCAGACGCGCGCGCGTCGTCGCCACGCGGAAATGCAGAAGGCCGGCAGCACGATGAGCCTGGACCGCGTGCTCGCCGACATCCGTGCGCGCGACCGCCGCGACATGATGCGCGAGACCGCCCCGCTGGTGCAGGCTCCGGATGCATACTTGCTCGACACCAGCTATCTCTCTATAGACGCCGCCGTCCAGCGGGCGATTGCGCTTGTGGACGGACGTATCAAGGCGAAGCTTGCGAGCTGACCCTGGGCTGCGAAACGCAAGGCGCGAAGGGGCCGGCACTGAAAGCCGGCGCTCTTGACGCGCCCTTTTCGCTTTCCGCGATGCGCGCGGCCACAACCCTCTCGTTCGCGGGACGCCGTCTGGGCATGGGGCCCTTGCGGCACTTCTGGTCAAGACCGCCGGATCCAACCGGCTGGCCGGAAAAATGTACGAAAGACAGGAACCAACCATGGCCTCATCGGCATCCCCCTCGCGCGACGATTTCGCCGCGCTCCTGAATGAATCGCTCGGCGGCGAGAACGAAAGCTTCGAAGGCCGCGTCGTCAAGGGCACCGTTACCGGAATTGAAAACGACATGGCCGTCATCGACGTCGGCCTGAAGTCGGAAGGCCGCGTGCCGCTGCGCGAGTTCGCAGCGCCTGGCCAGAAGGCCGATCTGAAGGTCGGCGACGAAGTCGAAGTTTATGTCGACCGCGTCGAGAACGTCCATGGCGAGGCCATGCTGTCGCGCGATCGCGCGCGCCGTGAAGCCGCCTGGGACAAGCTCGAAGCCGAGTTCACCGAGAGCGCGCGCGTTGAAGGCGTCATCTTCGGTCGCGTCAAGGGCGGCTTCACCGTCGACCTCAACGGTGCCGTGGCGTTCCTGCCCGGCTCGCAGGTCGATATCCGCCCCGTGCGCGACGTCACCCCGCTGATGGACATCCCCCAGCCCTTCCAGATCCTCAAGATGGACCGTCGCCGCGGCAACATCGTGGTGTCGCGTCGCGCGATCCTCGAGGAAACCCGCGCCGAGCAGCGTTCGGGCCTGATCCAGACCCTGACCGAAGGCCAGGTGATCGAGGGCGTGGTCAAGAACATCACCGATTATGGTGCGTTCGTCGACCTGGGCGGCATTGACGGCCTGCTGCACGTCACCGACCTCAGCTACAAGCGGATCAACCACCCGTCCGAGATGATCAACATCGGCGACACGGTGAAGGTCCAGATCATCCGCATCAACCGCGAGACGCAGCGCATCAGCCTCGGCATGAAGCAGCTCGAGAGCGATCCGTGGGAGGGCGCATCGGCCAAGTACCCCGTGGGCGCCAAGCTCACCGGCCGCGTGACCAACATCACCGAATATGGTGCGTTCGTCGAGCTCGAAGCGGGCATCGAGGGCCTCGTCCACGTCTCCGAAATGAGCTGGACCAAGAAGAACGTCCACCCCGGCAAGATCGTCTCGACCAGCCAGGAAGTCGATGTTGTCATCCTCGAGGTCGACGAAGACAAGCGTCGCATCTCGCTCGGCCTCAAGCAGGCGATCAACAACCCGTGGGAAGCCTTCGCGGCTGCGCACCCGGTTGGCTCGACCGTCGAGGGCGAAGTCAAGAACGCAACCGAATTCGGCCTCTTCATCGGCCTCGACGGCGATGTGGACGGCATGGTTCACATGTCGGACATCGCATGGGGCATCTCGGGCGAGGACGCGCTCAACCTGCACCGCAAGGGTGAGAGCGTCCAGGCGATCGTTCTCGACATCGACGTCGAAAAGGAGCGCATCTCGCTCGGCATGAAGCAGCTCGAAAAGGGCGCGCCCGCCGTTGGCGGCGTCGCCGCTGCCTCGGGCCTCAACAAGAACGAGGTCGTCACCGTCACCGTTCTCGAAGTCCGCGATGGCGGCCTCGAGGTTCAGGTTGGCGACGACGGCGCGACCGGCTTCGTCAAGCGCACCGATCTCGGCCGCGACCGCGACGAACAGCGCCCCGAGCGCTTCCAGGTCGGCCAGAAGCTGGACGCCATGGTGACCGGCTTCGACCGTTCGAAGAAGCCCACCTTCTCGGTCAAGGCGATGCAGATCGCCGAAGAGAAGCAGGCGGTTGCGCAGTACGGTTCGTCCGACTCGGGTGCGTCGCTCGGCGACATCCTCGGCGAAGCGCTGAAGGCACGTTCGGAAGACAAGAAGTAAGGCACAGAAAAATTACGCGCCGCCGTCGATGCCATCGGGCATCGGCGGCGGTTTTTTTGTATCTTTACAATAATATGTAAAATCACGACGTCAGATTCCACCGCGAAAAACCTCCCCCTTGCCGTGAATTCTCCGGACAAAGGCTTGCAAATAAACCGAAATCCGGCACATTCACAGGCGTTGCCGCAGGCAGTGGGAGCCCGCGTCAACCAACAAAAATGCCTGCGTAATCGGGCTCAACCCGGTGTTTCGTCGTTCCCGTTGGACCGGCGGGGCCCATATGGGGATTTGCCATGATCCGTTCCGAACTCGTCCAGAAGCTCGCTGCGGAAAACTCTGGTCTCTCAGTCAAGGATGTGGAGCACATCGTCGATGTGTTCTTCGACGAAATCAGTGCGCGACTCGCCAATGGCGGACGCGTTGAGCTGAGAGGTTTCGGGGCATTCTCGACACGTGCACGTTCGGCCCGCACGGGCCGCAATCCGCGCACGGGAACGGCCGTTGACGTCGATGCGAAGCGCGTGCCCTATTTCAAGCCGGGCAAGGAAATGCGCGAGCGGCTCAATATGTAGCTGCAAGGCCCACCGCACGGCGCCGGCCCTTGAACGAGCCGTTTCGGTGCGGTGGGTTGCAGGATGATCAGTTCTTGAGGCGATACCCGGTTCTGAAGATCCACCAGATAACCCCCAGGCAAAGACCGAAGAAACCAAGCGTGGCCGCCATGCTGACCTCCACGCTCACATCGCCCTTGCCGTAAAAGCTCCAGCGGAAACCGCTGATCAGATAAACGATCGGATTGAACAGCGTCACCGTCCGCCAGGCGGCGGGCAGCATGTCGATCGAATAGAATGCGCCGCCGAGGAAGGTGAGCGGCATGATGACCAGCATCGGGATGACCTGAAGCTGTTCAAAGCTCTTCGCCCAGATGCCGATGATGAAACCGAACAGGCAGAAAGTCGTGGCGATCAGGACGAAGAACGCGGCTGTCCAGACGGGATGCAGGATCTGGATATCGACGAAGAAGTTTGCGGTGATCAGGATCACGAGCCCCACGATCATCGACTTGGTCGCCGCCGCGCCAACATAGGCGAGCACCGTCTCGAACGCCGAAATCGGCGCCGATAGCAGTTCATAGATCGTTCCCGACCATTTGGGCATGTAGATGCCGAAGCTCGCGTTGAAGATGCTCTCGGTGAACATCGACAGCATGATGAGGCCCGGCACGATGAAGGCGCCATAGGGCACGCCGCCAATCTCGGTCATGCGCGATCCGATCGCGGAACCGAAGACGATGAAATAGAGCGAGGTCGTGATCACCGGCGTGAGCAGGCCGGTCAGCAGCGTCCGCCGAAAACGGTGCAGCTCGAACTTGTAGATGGCCCACACGCCACGCGCGTTGAAACCCATCATTTTTCTCCCTTTCGGTCGCTGACCAGCCCGACGAATATCTCCTCCAGCGAGCTCTGGCGCGTGTGCAGGTCCTTGAAGCCGATCCCCAGATCGCTCATCCGCCGCAGCAGCGAGGGGACGCCCGTCCGCTCGGCATTGGCATCGAACTCATATTCGAGTTCGTTGCCATCGGCCTTGATCCGCAGCTTCCAATCGGAAAGCCCTTCGGGAATTGCCGCCATTGGCTCGGCGAGATTGAGCGTGAGCGTCTTCTTGCCGAGCTTCTTCATCAGCGCGGTCTTTTCCTCGACGAGGATGAGTTCGCCCTTGCTGATCACCCCGACGCGATCGGCCATCTCCTCGGCTTCCTCGATATAGTGCGTCGTAAGAATGATCGTGACGCCGCTCTCGCGCAGCTGGTGGACGAGCGTCCACATGTCGCGCCTGAGCTCGACGTCGACCCCGGCGGTCGGTTCATCGAGGAACAGGATGTCGGGCTCATGGCTCAGCGCCTTCGCGATCATCACGCGACGCTTCATCCCGCCCGACAATTCCATGATCTTGTTGTTGCGCTTTTCCCAGAGCGTCAGGTCCTTCAGGATCTTCTCGATATAGGCAGGATCGGGCGCCTTGCCGAACAGGCCGCGGCTGAAGTTGACGGTGTCGATCACGCGCTCGAACTGATCGGTGTGCAGTTCCTGTGGCACTAGGCCGATCTTGGTCCGCGCGGCGCGATAGTCGCGCTGGATGTCATGGCCATCGGCAAGAACCGTGCCCGTGGACGGGGTCACGATGCCGCAGACGATGCTGATCATCGTCGTCTTGCCCGCTCCGTTCGGACCGAGCAACGCGAAGATTTCGCCCTTGCGGATTTCCAGATCGACGCTCTTCAGCGCCTGAAAGCCGCCCTTATACGTCTTGGAAAGACCCGAAATCGCAATCACCGGCGGCGCGGCCGCCCCCGAGTACCCCCCGCCGGGGGCGTGTCCATTACCCTGGATATCGGCGGCACGCATATGTTTCTCCCGGGCCTTGAGTGTTTGAGCAGGGCCTGATTCACGCTTTCGATGGATGCGCAGATATCAGTCCGTGCCCGGTCCGCTACAAGTTCAAGCGCACTTGAGATCAAGAACTATTTCTGCTTCTGTGGCAGCCATGTTCCATTATCTGACAATCGGCGAGGTGTCGCGGCGAAGCGGCATAGCGCCTTCCGCGCTGCGCTATTACGAAGACCGTGGGCTGATCGCGGCGGAACGGCTCAATTCCGGACACAGGCGCTATCCGCGCGCGGTGCTGCGCCGCGTGGCTTTCATCGTCTTTGCGCAGCGCGTGGGGCTCTCGCTCGAAGAGATCGGCGCGGAGCTCGCCAGACTCCCGCCCGATCACGTGCCCAAGGGCAAGGACTGGGCGCGGCTTTCAAGCACCTGGACCATGCGGATCGACGCGCGCATCGCCGAGTTGGAACGCCTGAAGCAAGGGTTGGCCGGATGCATCGGCTGCGGCTGTCTCTCGGTCGAATCCTGCAAGCTGTCCAATCCGGAGGACCGCGCCGCGCGTCTTGGCCCCGGCGCGCGATACTGGCTCGGCGATCCACGACCCGCGGTAGACGCTTGACCCCGTCGATCATATACGCCTTTGTCGCGCGCACGCGGATGTGGCGAAATCGGTAGACGCAGCGGACTTAAAAGCCCTTCATTTTCAAGATAAAACGCCAAATATCCTTGAAAATCAGCCGTATTTTGCTAAACTGACCTCATAAGGCCACTTACACAGGCCTTACACAAATTGCACAGTTTCACAGGTCGAGGCAGCAATGGCGGCACATCACGAACTCATGGGAGGAAAGCTCCACGTCTACAAGCGTGAGAACAGCACCTACTGGCAGTGCTCGACCTTCCTCGGTGGCAAGAACCACCGCATCAGCACCAAGGAGGATAGCCTCGCTCTGGCCAAGGACTTTGCCGAGGACTGGTATCTAGAGCTGAAGGGCAAATTCAAACGCGGCGAGGTGAAGGCAGGTAAGACCTTCAAATTCGCCGCCGCCAAATTCATCGACGAGTTCGAGGTCATCACCCAAGGGCAGCGCAGCCCCATCTACGTGGCGCATCATCGCCGCCGACTCGACAACTACCTTGTCCCATTTTTCGGGAACAAGGCGCTGGCCGAGATCACCGCTGGCCTCGCCCAAGACTACCGAATGCACCGCATGAAGAACGGCTGGCGCGGCAAGCCGCCAGCGCGCAGCACACTTCATCAGGAAATCGTCTGTTTGCGTCAGGTGCTGAAATACGGCCAACGGCATGGCTGGATTGAGTCGGTGCCGAACCTGACACCGCCATACAAAACCTCTGGCAAGATCACGCATCGGGCTTGGTTCTCGCCCGAGGAATATAAGCGCTTCTATCAGGCGACGCGGGAACGCGCCAAGAACCCGCTCAAGGAGCGTTGGCGCACCGCGTCGGAAAACCTGCACGACTATGTTCTGTTCATGGTGAACACCGGCCTTCGCCCAGACGAAGCCCTGCGCCTTGAATACCGCGATGTCGCTGTTGTCGCCGACGATGCCACGGGTGAAACCATCCTTGAGATCGAAGTGCGCGGCAAGCGCGGTATCGGCTACTGCAAGAGTATGCCGGGCGCCGTTCACCCTTTCCAACGCCTTCAAGAACGCAACAACGGAAAGCCGACCGATCGGCTGTTCCCGAAATTTCAAAAGCAGCTTTTCAACGCCATCCTCAACGAACTTGAGATGAAGAAAGATCGTGATGGAAACCAGCGCACAGCTTACAGCTTACGCCACACTTACATCTGCTTTCGCTTGATGGTGGGCGCGGACATTTATCAGATCGCTAAAAACTGCCGAACAAGTGTTGAGATGATTGAGAAGTATTACGCTTCGCACATCAAGAACACGCTCGATGCGGCAGCGATCAATGTTCGTAAGGAGAAGCCGAAGGCCCGCCCGCCCGCCAAAACAAATAAACGGAAACCAACCCAAGACGCGGGCCAAAGGCCCACATCTTCATCAGGGCGCAGCCCCGCAACCCCCAAAGGACGGGGTTCGCGCTAGCGGCCACCCCCTTAATCTTGTTTTCCTTGGCATATTCAAACGAACCGCCTAAACTGGAATCTGGCTATGCGGACGTGGCGAAATCGGTAGACGCAACGGACTTAGACCAATCTTGAGTGCTCGCAGGGAAACCTGCGGTGCAGAACTGCTCAAATTCGGGGAAACCTCTCAACTGGCAATCCCGAGCCAAGCCTTGGCGCGAAAGTGCCTCGGAAGGTGTAGAGACTAGACGGGCAGCACCTAAACCCCGCCAGCGGGGCACGGTGAAGGGATAGTCCAGACCACAAACACTCGGGCAACCGAGGGGCGGTGAAAACCGTAGCAGGTAAGAAAATCCGTCGGGCTTTGCCCTTGGGGGTTCAAGTCCCCCCGTCCGCACCACCACCCATCATCTAATCAGAAAAAGCACCGAACGGTGCGCCCTGGGGCAGATAGCCTAAACCGGCGACTGCCCCTTTCCGCGAAGGCCCAGCCTGAACAGGCTGGGCCGGTGGCCTCTTCAGCTCCCGAACGGGAGCGGCCATCGCTCTTACTCTTCATCATCATCTTTCTTGATATACCGCGAACCTCGTGAACTACCATTCACGACCGCCTGCCTTGCCGTTTCGTCATCCCATTGCAAACGCTGCGGCTTGCCGCGCAGGATGGTCTTTTCCCCGCGACGCACTTGCTCACCCGCTTTCAGCGGGAGAATGGATTTACCGGCGAACTCGTCCTTGGTGATGGTGCAGGCTCGCACCAGCAGTTTGACCCACCCATCCTTGCCGCGCTCGATCACTTCCGCCGCGACCAGACGCTCGCCCACGCGCAGAGCTTTGCCGCGCCTGCGGCGATCATAGATGCCTTCCGTCCAACGAACGACATCGGCAGCTATGAAGTCTGTAGCGGGAATCCATTGATTCATCCGCGCCCCAACTGGCGTCTGTCTTTAACGCCCGAATTTTTTGGCAATGGCTGTTTGGAATCTCTTGAAGACCGATGGCGGTCCCACGCGCTCAAGCGCGTCAATATGTGCGTGACCTGTGAATATGCCCTTTCCCTTCGGAAGCATAAAGCCGCGAACGCGCTGGCCGACCATCAGGCTGTTATCCCATTTGCTGATCGACGTGCGAACATGCTCACCGTTGTCCAGACGCAGGGTGCAGAAATGGAACTGCCAATCCATGTGCGTTTCCGGCCACAAGCTGACTTCAGTCAGGACAGCCTCGACCGGTTTTCTGTCGCTTACATAAGCCTTGTCCCTAAAAGAGCCACGTAGCATCCATCCTCATATTTTTCGTGAGAGTTTTCCTCGACTCTATTCTCTCATGGAGGCCGGATTCGCCTCAAACTCGCCGGAAATGATGCAATGGGATCAGGAGCTTGAGCGTCCTTGCCAAGCAGATGCGGCGATTAACGGGATTATTCACCGCATCTTGTGCGGCGAATATCCTTGCGCTGTGCGGCGAATATGGACTATAATCGCCGCAGAAGGTGCGGTGATTATGACCTATATCCATGAACGAGCCGATTGGCCAAATCTGCGTTGGAGCGACGAACAGCTTGCCCAGCCGCTTGCCGCCGTGCGCCATCGCCAAGGGCGATTGATCGGGCACATGGAAGCCCTTGGCTTTCCGCTGCGCGAAGAAGCCGTGCTGCAGGCACTCACCGAAGATGTCATCAAATCGAGCGAGATCGAAGGCGAAATACTGGACCGCGATCAGGTTCGCTCGTCCATCGCCCGACGCCTTGGCATGGATATTGGCGGTCTGGTTCCAGCGGATCGCAACGTCGAAGGCGTTGTCGAAATGATGCTCGACGCCACGCAGAACTATGCCGCGCCGCTGACCGCCGAGCGGCTGCATGACTGGCACGCTGCCCTGTTTCCGACAGGGCGCAGCGGCATGAGCAAGATCACGGTTGGCGCTTGGCGCACCGGCGACGATGGCCCTATGCAGGTTGTATCAGGGCCGATTGGCCGCGAGCGCGTCCATTATGAAGCGCCAGATGCAGAGCGGCTTGATTCTGAGATGGGGAAGTTCCTCACATGGTTTGAAACTGCCCAGCCCGACCCCGTCCTGAAAGCCGGTGTCGCGCACCTGTGGTTTGTGACCATCCACCCATTTGACGATGGCAATGGCCGTATTGCCCGCGCCATTGCCGACCTTGCGCTTGCGCGCGCGGAAGGCACAGCGCAGCGGTTCTACAGCATGTCCGCGCAGATCAGGACCGAGCGCAACGCCTATTACGACATGCTGGAATCTACGCAGAAGGGCGACGTTGACATCACGCCCTGGCTGCTCTGGTTCATCGGCTGTCTCGACCGCGCTTTCGACGGTGCCGAAATCATCCTCGCCAGCGTCATGCGCAAGGCGCGGTTCTGGGATGCAGTCGCCGACCAGCCCTTGAACGACCGCCAGCGCAAAATTCTCAACCGCTTGCTCGATGGCTTCGACGGCAAACTGACCAATGCAAAATGGGCGACTATCGCTAAAACATCGCCCGATACTGCGCTGCGCGACATTACCGATCTCGTCCAGCGCGGCATCTTGGTCAAAGAGCCGGGAGGCGGGCGCAGCACCAGCTACGCCCTCGCACCCGAAGCCTCGACATAAGCAGCACAACCCCCTGACATGCCGATGTGATGCTGCCAGCCACCGATGGTGGGCGGGGTTTTCTCATGCCGTCACCACCCGAAACTCGCAGCACCGACACGATGAATTTTCGCTGTCGCCTTTGACTCCTTGAGAGCAATGGAAGGCACGTTTCAGTCCATTACGGCCTCTTATTGGGTCGCTTCTGGCACAGCCCCGCCTGTCGTCAATCGCCTGCGCTTCCGCGCCTCTCGCTTCGCTTTGGCTTGTGCAGCTTGCACCTTCGGGCGGGCTTCGCCCGGCGTTGACCACCGGCTTGATGGGCCGCGCCGACTTCTCCCCATGAGGCCGCAGATGGTCTGCGCACCTCCAATCACAAGGAGAATAACAATGGCGAACGTCGATCAAAATTCACCCGCTTTCATGCTCTGGTGCGTGGAAGGTGACGGCAAGGATGCCCGCTGGACCCGCATCGGGGCAGCGTGGCTTCATCAGGACGGCAAGGGCTTCAACATGCGCTGCAACGCGATTCCGTTGCAGGGCCGCTTGGTTGCTCGCGCCTTCACCCCGAAAGCTGACCGCGATGCGGCGCAAGGAGGTCTGGTATGAACGCGCCCCTTCACACCGCATCGCGCATCCGCGAGCTGAACGACCTGTTCCGCACTTGCTTCATCGGCGGGCGCGTCCTGATCACCGAGGGCATCATCGCCCTTGGTGACACTTTTACCAGCGGCTGCGTGGAAGCGGTACGACGCTTCACCGATTTCAGCGCTGATAACGATCCATACGGCGAACACGACTTCGGCTGTGTCACCGTCGATAATCGCAAGGTCTTTTGGAAGATCGACTATTACGACCGGGATTGCCGTTACGGCTCCGAGTGTCCGGCCGATCCCGCCCAGACAACCCGAGTCCTCACCATCATGCTGGCCAGTGAATACTAGGCCAGCGCGCGCGCCGCCGGCGATGTCGGCGGCGCGTCGCCTTGCACTTCCGTCAGAAGCGCGGACCCTGCGGGGGACGAGGGCGTTGCGCAAGGCGGGCCAGAGCCTGCTCGATGTGGCGCAGCGAGACGTGAACGTCGGAGGTCAAGAAGCGAGACTGCGAGTTACGGCGCAGATCGCTCAGAAGGCGACCGTAGAGAGCGCGGAGTTCCTGTTCGTTCATGCCAAGGAGTTCAGCGGGGGTGATAAACAGCGACATGATTTTTCTCCCAGTCTGTAGCCGCGACCATCGCGGGCCTTCATGGCAGACAGGGAGCAGGGCGTTTGCCTTGGCCGCACTTGGCGTAGCGCAGCGGAGAAGCCGCGAAGTGGCTTGCGGCCTAAAAGGCAAATCCCCTGCAAGGATGCCCATGACGAAGGCCAGTGTGGCGTCGGCACAGGGAGAAAATGTGCCGCACTTTGGCACCCGCATCGGAAAGTCTTGAACAAACACAAAAATGACGCTGAAAAGAGAGCCTGAATCTTGTGCGTTAGGAACTGCTTGAATCGCATTGCTCGTCTTTGGCTGTTGATCGCCTTCTGCCTTGCCTGGCCCGTCGCCAGCCACGCCCAAGACCGTGCCCAGATCACCCGTGGGATCACCTATGCGCTGACGGACATCGCGCTGATCGAGCGCGAGCGCGCCCGCGCAGACGTGCCTGACGATTTTGCCGCCGACAAGCTTACCCTCAGTCGGCAGCGGCTTTCCGAGAACTACGCGCAAGCAGACCGAACAGGGCAAGGCCGCGCCATCCGACAGGAGGCGGGGCGCAGGGCCAACCGCATCATCGGCGCGTCACCGCGCACCAATGACCGGCAATCGTTTCCTGACCCGCAGCGGGTGCGCGCCGATCTTGCTGCGACAAGTAGCGGCGTCAGCGACCTTGAGCTTGCGGGAAGGCAAGCGGGCCGTATGGCGATGCTTGCCAACGCCCTTGAAGGATTGCAGGGGCCAACGGGAGCCACTGATAAAGATCGCTGGCCCGCAGATGTGGCGCAACTGCACGCCCGCTACTGGCTGCACTTCCACGACCTGCGTGACCGGATGCAGGCGACCTTCACGGACACCTGCGCCCGCTGGCAGTTCTGGTGCACAACGCGGGCAGAGACGTTTAACCGCACGCGCGTTCACTACGAGCACGATCTTGAACGCGCGCAGGACACAGCAACGCTTTATTTCCCCGAGGGTTTCCGCGAGCGTTTCGTTGACACCACCGGAGTCGGTGGGAGCCGCGCCGGGCACAAGCAGTATCAGGCGCAACTCCGCGAGCAACGCGAAGCTACCGAGCGGGCGCGGGAGATCGAAAAAGATGGCGTGAGCTTTCGCACTCTTGTGCCGATCATCGGCGCAATTCTGCTCGTGCTGATCCTCATCAGCATGATGTTTACCCGAAACAATCAGGGCGGTAGCCGCCCTCCACTGACCGACAATCACGGCTCCGCGACATGGGGCGCGATGAACATGAATGTTCATCCGCTCGAACCGTTATTCGGCGTGTTCCTTGGCAAATATGCGTGGCCACATCACACCGATGGGCAGGTGAAAACCGCGCCCGTGTTCACCAAGCCCGAGGCGCATACCCTCATTATGGCCCCGACGCGAACCGGCAAGGGCACCAACATCATCGTGCCGACCCTGCTGCGCTATGATGGCTCAATGCTGGTTATCGACCCTAAGGGCGAGAACGCCGCCATCGCGGGGAGGCAGCGCGCTGCACTGCCCGGTCACAAGGTCCACGTTCTCAACCCGTGGGGGGTACTTGACGATGAACTGGCAAAACGTGGTTTGCCAACGTCGCGCTACAATCCGCTCGACGCGATCCGGCGCGACGATCCCGACGCCGCCAGCATCGCGCATACGATGGCGGAAAGCATCTGCGCCCGCAGCGGCGACCCGCGCAACGCCTATTGGGAAGGCAGCGCCACGGCTATCCTGACCGCCGTGCTTCTCTGGTTGGCCGACAACGACAGCGACCGCGAACGAAAAACGCTGGCGCGGGTGCGCCAGATCGTCACGCTTCCACACGACCGGCTTGAGAAGGAATACTTCATTCCGATGGCGGCCAGCACCGCCTATGGCGGCGCTATTGCCGAGAACATCGGGCCGTTTATGTCGTCAGGGGATTCCCGCGACATGCCCTCGATCCTGCGCACTCTGGCCGAGGCCACGCGCTTCATCAGCGACGAGCGCCTGAAAGAAGCGACATCGGCTACTTCCGACTTCGATTTACGCACGTTCCCGCACAGATCGGAAACCGTGTTTCTGGTCATACCGCCCGACCGCATGAAGGCGCAGGCGACATGGCTGCGCCTCATGCTCGCGGCTTTCGCCCAGGCCTTCCGCACGGCTAAGCCTCGCGGGCAGATACGCGGCATGATGCTGATTGACGAGCTACCGGCGCTTGGGAGGATTCCCGACCTGCCGACCGACCTTGCCACCATGAGCGGCTATGGCCTCGATTACACCCTGATCGTGCAGGACCTGGGGCAGCTTAAAGCGACCTACGGCGAGGAGTCCCGCACGATCCTTGCCAACTGTGGCTGGAAATGGCTGTGCAACGTGCGCGACTACGACACAGCCAAGTATGTCTCCGACACCCTTGGCCAGCGCACCGTCGGCACTGCAACGGTGAACGAAGGGCAGACCGGACAGGGCGAAGCCACCAGCGGCAAGGCATATGGCGAGATGGGCCGCGCCTTGCTCACCCCTGACGAGGTGATGCAGCTTGGGCGGGACAAGGCCATTGTGTTGCCGCCCGCTGGCCGCCCGTTTCAGGTATGGGGTGTGGGCTACTGGGCAATCCGCGATGAGTTCCTGCCGTATCGGGAAGGGGCGATGCAGCTCTATTATTCGCACCCCTTGGTGATCGACCCTAACCCCTACAGGCAGGGTGCGGAGGGGCAGGAACAGGACGCGAAGTAGCAACGTTCCGCAACACAAGACGCAAGGAAATTTCCGGGCGAATCTGCTTTAATGATGTTGTCCGTCACTGGTCTCCAACGGGCTGGCGGCGGACGCCCAAGGCGCAGAATTGGCGACACGGCAAGATCAGACGCATACAACCGTATGCGCCGAAGCATTAAACCACTACACTAACTGCACCCCGTATCTCCCTAACAATTCACAGTTGCACAAACTCATGTTATGCTAATAACAGGAGATGCAAGCCATGCGCGGTATTACCGCGCGCCTTGGCAAGGGGTTCTTCGACCCCGTTGCATCCCCGACCAAGGAGAGCCTTCGCGCCCTCCTGTGGAACCTCCAGAGCAGGGGATTTCCCTCCCCATGCACCCTGGACCGGGATGATGAACATGTGCGCCCCCCGCATCTGTTCGTCATCCCTCCAAAGGAGCTTTCGCGCTCCCTTGGAAACCCACCGACCGCTGATTGCAGCGGCCACAACCAAAGGGCTTTCATGCCCCTTGGAACCCAGACCGGGGATTGCGAACCCCGGCCCCCCGGCAGGCATTTCGCGCCTGCAACCGACCAAGGCGGTGCCTTGGAACCCTTCATAACAGGAGGGCGGGTGGCGACAGGAAGTGACAAACGGCAACGGAAGCGCCTCATTACGTTCCGTGTGACCGACGAAGAATACGCCCGGTATCACGAACGGGCTTCGCGTGCTGGCCTTGCAGTCGGAGCGTTTGCCCGTGCTGCTGGCCTCAACGAAGCTGGCCCCCGCGCGCGTCGCCGTCGCCCCATTGAACATGCCGCCCTTGCGCAGCTTATGGCTGCCATGAACCGCGTCGGTAACAACCTCAACCAGATCGCCCGCAACACCAATCTCGGCATCGACATTGATGTACCCGTGCTGCGCGATGCCCTGCACGAATACCACGCTGTGGTCGGCGCGATCTATGAAGCCCTCGGCATGGAGAACGCCGGTGATCATCAAGGGAAAAAGCCGGGCGGGCGCTAGCCAGCTCGCCCAACACCTTGGCCGCGCCGATACCAACGAGCGCATCGAAATCCTGCAACTGGATTCCGCAGGAACGCCCGCCGAAGCCTTCCGCGACTGGCAGACCTACACCCTCGCCACCAAGGGCAAACTAGGCCTCTATCACGCCAATATCGACCCCGACGCCAAATATGAAATGACCCCGCAGCAATGGATGCGGGCCGTCGATATTTTGGAGGAGGAACTTGGCCTTCAGGGCCAACCCCGTGCCGTCGTGATGCACGAGAAGAACGGACGCGAGCATATCCATGTCGTCTGGGCACGCGCCGACATGGACACCATGACCTT
The DNA here is from genome assembly GCF_022601895.1 of Sphingomonas sp. LaA6.9. Lineage (GTDB taxonomy): Bacteria > Pseudomonadota > Alphaproteobacteria > Sphingomonadales > Sphingomonadaceae > Sphingobium_A. Next base: position 15,892 of record NZ_JAKVIO010000009.1, on the reverse strand, counting down.
GCGCTCCGACAGCATGAATTATCAGGCCCATGAACGCGCCAGCCTGCGCATGGAGCAAGAGTTCGGGCATGAACATGTGCCCGGCAAACACGCCAAGCGTGACCGCGACGCCCAGCCCGAGTTTCCCACCGCCGAGGTCAACCACGACGAATGGCAACAGCGAGAACGCGGCGGCATCGACCACCGCGAGCGCAAGGCACAGGTCACGGCGCTCTACGAGGCCAGCGATAGCGGCCCCGCTTTCAAAGCCGCGTTGGAGGACGCGGGCTATGTGCTTGCGCGCGGCGACCGTCGCGACTTCGTGATCCTCGATGACGATGCCAAAGCCCACAGCCTTGGCCGCCAGCTTCCGGGTGTGAAGGCCAAAGACCTCCGCGCCTTCATGGCCGACATCGACCCTGAATCCCTGCCCAGCGTGAAGGAAGCCCGCGCCACCATACGCGAAGCCGCCCGTGCGCAGCCAACGCCAGAACAAGACAAGCCTGAACCTTCCACACCCGAGCGCGACAATACCCCGCCGCAAGACACCGAGGCTGACCGTGAGCGGGTCGCATCGCTACGCCGGGCGATCATCGAGCGGCACAGCGCCGAGCTGAAAGAGCAGGAACTGCGCCATGCCCGAGAGGTCGAGACCTTGCAGGAGAAGCAGCAAGCCGCCGCCGACAAGGCCATCCTGTCGTTCGCGCAGGAACAGGCGCAGCGCGCGATCAAAGAACGCCCGCAGGAACCGGGCGGGATCAACCGCCTGATCCGCACCATCCGTGAAGCCGTGGACGAAGAAGCGCGCCGCCAACGTCTCGCCGACGAGGCCGAGCGCGCCCGCGATACCGAGGATTGCCGCAATGATGAGGTGCGCATCATGGTATCGGGCCTCAACGCCGCCCAGCGCGCCGAGATCGACACGCTTGTTGAGCGGCAGGGACGCGAGCGCGCTGACCTGTTGGACGAGCAGTCCCGCGACCTCAAACGGCGCGTCGAGGACGAGCAGCGCGCGATCGCGCTTGAGCGAGAATATGAGCAGCGCCGCAGGGATGCCTTGGCCAAGGACCGCGAAGGGCCGGAACGCGATCCCCGCGCACGCTGACGGGCTCGCGCTTCTTGCAATCGGAACCGGGCCTACTTCTCAAGCAGATTGCCAGCCTTGTGCCTCAAGCCGCGAAATCGGTGTCCCGCTTCGTGCGCGACATAACCGCCGCCATTTTGCCGAGCCTTGTCTCAAGGTTCATGGCGGTAGCGCGTCGTGGCAAGAATACTGGCGACGGCAAGGGCAGCGCCAGTCACAGCGAGGCTACGTCAAAGTTCTTTGCGGGGTCCAGCTCGGCGACAGGTGACGCCGTTGATGGTGCGGATTTTGGGTCGATGTTCCTTGCACCGCCAATGGCACCTCGACCCAGCCCAAGGCCGCGATCTGCGCGCCGCCTGCGGGCACGCTTCCGTGCACGGCAATTCCTGAAACCGCCTTGGCTTCGTTAGGCTTTTCTGATCTTCGCCTCGCTGGCATAGAGGATGGCAGGCTGTTGCTGCCACATTGAAAGAAAATTACTTTCCAAATGTGGCACAATCCTGCGGCCTAAAGTCAGGACAACCTAAAGCGCGCGACAATCAATCGGTGATGATCTAAGCCGTTGCCATAATGTAAGATTCAATGTTGGGGACAACACAGGTAGATGATTACCGACTACCAATCGAAATATATTGCCCATGACTTAGTCCGAAGGCGATCTTCGGACAGTGCAGAGCGAATGGCCGTCGCGGTTGCCGGTGCGCAGGTGGATATGAATCCGCATCAGGTGGATGCGGCACTTTTTGCATTCGCCTCTCCTTTGTCCAAGGGTGCTTTGTTGGCCGATGAAGTAGGCCTCGGCAAAACAATAGAAGCTGGGCTGGTGATCTCCCAGAAGTGGGCGGAGGGCAATCGACGCATCCTGATTATCGCGCCTTCCAACCTTCGGAAGCAGTGGCATCAGGAAATGAACGAGAAGTTCTTTATCCCCTGCACCATCCTTGAATCAAAATCTTACAACGCTGAAATCCGCGCAGGAAATTTCAAACCGTTTCAACCCCAAGACAGCGTGGTCATTTGCTCCTACCAGTTTGCTAGGAGCAAGGCCGCTGATGTTGCCTCGACCCCTTGGGATCTAGTAGTCATCGACGAGGCCCACCGCCTGCGCAACGTCTACAAACCGTCAAACGTGATCGCCAATACACTCAAGGCGGCCCTCGCCGAGCGCAACAAGCTACTGCTAACGGCAACGCCCCTGCAAAATTCGCTTCTCGAATTGTTCGGGCTAGTCAGCTTTATCGACGAACACTCCTTCGGCGACCTCAAGAGCTTCCGCGAGCAATTCGTTGGCGTAGGTCAGGACCGGGCTTTCGAGCAACTGCGTGAACGTCTCAAGCCCGTTTGTCACCGCACCCTGCGCCGACAGGTAACGGCCTATGTCCCTTACACCAAGCGTCATGCCATCTTGCAGGAGTTTAGCCCTGACGAGGCAGAGGACAGGTTATACAACCTCGTAACCGACTATCTTCAACGCGACAATTTGCACGCATTACCGGCCAGCCAGCGTGCGCTGATGACATTGGTGCTGCGCAAGCTGCTCGCGTCATCTTCGTTTGCAATCGCGGGAGCGCTGCAATCAATTTCAGATCGCCTCCAAGCACGACTTGAAAGTGGGCGGCCCGCCACGCCCCTGATTGACACCGTTGAGGAGGACTATGAAGCCCTCGACGAAACCCAGGACGAGTGGGTTGACGATGACGAAGTGGAGCCGCTGAGCGAAGCTGATCAACGCGCGCTTGAGTCCGAAATCTTCGAGCTGCGCGAATTTGCAAAGCTCGCCACCTCTATTGAGCAGAATGCCAAAGGCCGAGCTTTGCTGACCGCGCTTGAGGTCGGTTTTGCTAAAGCGCGTGAGTTCGGCGCTGCGGAGAAGGCGATCATCTTCACGGAGTCACGTCGCACCCAATCCTATCTGCTGCGCGTATTGGCAGACAGCCCGTTTGCCGATTCCATCGTGCTGTTCAACGGCAGCAATACCGACGAGCAATCCCGCGCAATCTATCAGGCATGGCTTGCGCGACACGAAGGCTCTGACCGCATCACCGGCTCACGCACCGCTGACATGCGCTCGGCCTTGGTCGATTATTTCCGCGACACCGGCAAAATCATGATTGCCACGGAAGCAGGCGCGGAGGGTATCAACCTTCAGTTCTGCGCAATGATCGTGAATTACGACCTGCCGTGGAACCCCCAGCGTATCGAGCAGCGGATCGGGCGTTGCCACCGCTACGGCCAGAAGCACGATGTCGTTGTAGTGAATTTTCTGAACCGCAAGAACGAAGCCGATCAGCGCGTCTACCAGCTTCTATCCGAGAAATTTCAGCTCTTTGAGGGCGTATTCGGAGCCAGCGACGAAGTTCTGGGTGCCATCGAGTCCGGCGTCGATTTTGAAAAGCGCATTGCCGAGATTTACAACGAATGCCGCCAGCCCGACGAAATCAGGGCTGCGTTCGACGAGCTTCAAAGCGAGCTGGGCTCCGAGATCAGCGAAGCCATGACCGTAGCGCGGCGTAAACTCATGGAGAATTTTGACGACGAGGTGCGCGAAAAGCTCAAGCTACGCGACCATGATACCAATTTGCATCTTAACCATTTCGAGCAGCAGTTAATGCGCTTGGCCGGGCATGAGCTGGATGGTGCTGCGACGTTTATCAACGGATCGTCCTTTCGCCTCGACACGTTGCCGAGCTGGGTCGGAGACGGTGGAATCCCGACAGGTCTTTACGAGTTACCTCGACGCTCAGGCGAAGCGCACTTCTTCCGCGTGAACCATCCTCTCGGCGACGCGATCATCAACCGCGCGCGCTCACGCAACTTGCCCGTAAGCGAAGTTGTTTTCGACTACTCTGCGCACGATGGCCGAATTTCCGTTATCGAGCCATTGGTCGGACAATCAGGCTGGCTGATTGCCTCCCTCTTATCGGTAGAGGCGCTCGGCCAAGGCGAAGACCACATTCTCTTGGCTGCGCAAGCAGATGACGGAACCATCCTCAGCGATGAGGCCGCCAGCCGCTTGTTGACTATCCCTGCACATTGCGGCGCGAAAACTGATATTCCGGCCTCTGTTCAGTCAGACTTACGACATCAGCTTAACGCTCAGCAGGACAGAATCCGGCGTGGCATCTCGGAGCGAAATGCGCGCTTCTTTGAGATTGAAGCCAACAAGCTCGATGGCTGGGCAGATGACTTAAAGGTCGGCCTTGAACGCGAATTGAAAGAGCTCGATCGCCAGATCAAAGAGGCGCGGCGCGCAGCGACGGTTGCCCTGACGCTCGAAGAAAAACTGGCGGGACAAAAAGCGGTGAAGGCGCTGGAGGCCGAGCGATCGACCAAGCGGCGCTCGCTGTTCGATGCACAGGATCGCATCGACGAGCAGCGCACCGAGCTAATCGCACAAATTGAAGGCAAGCTAGAGCAGGCGATTGATACAACGTCGCTCTTCACGATTCGTTGGAGTGTGCAATGAGTGACGAAACGCCATCAGCCAGCTTGGCCGCTTTGGCCGTGGACAGGCTTATCGCATCGGGACTGTTGCGCGCCGATAAGCGGGAAGCTCTGGTCGCCAAGGTGGCAGCAGGCACCATGTCGGGCGCAGATTGGAAGGTGGAAATCGACCTGGCGTCGGCAAAGGCGGATAGCCAATGACGACATCGGCCACACTCAAATCACTCACCTTAACGGCGTTTCGCGGCTCCGCAGGCACGTTCTCGCTGTCCTTCGAGAAGGGCAAGAAGCTCACCCTGATCTACGGCGAGAATGGAACCGGCAAAACCACCATCTGCGATGCCTTCGAGTTTCTTGCGAAAGATAATGTCGGCTCGCTCGACAGCCGCGGGTTGGGTGCTGGCGTCAGGAAATACTGGCGAACAGTCGGGAAAGACCCTCAGGATTTCGCCGTTGAACTAACGACGAGCGATGGCACCTGCACGGGCAAGCTCGCCGGCAATCTCACGACCGTGATGAGCGGGGCAGCGCCGAAAGTCGAATTGCTGCGCCAGCGTCAGATTTTGGAACTTATCGAAACGCAGCCTGCCAAACGATATGAAGCAATCAAACGCTTCATCGACATCGACGCTTTCGAGCGTTCCGAAGAGGCGTTGCGCCAACAAGGGAAGGCATTGGCCACCGAACTTGCGTCGGCCAAACAGGCAGAGGCTCAAAGCCTTGAGGAGCTGCAAAGCTCCTACGAGGCGGCTGGCAGTCCGGCCGGGCTGAATCCGGTAGAATGGGCGAAGCAAAAGTTGGCGGAGCCAACCACGGGCCTTGATGCTGACATATCAGCGATCAGCAAGCTCCGCTCCGCTTATGAGGCGCTCAAGGCATTCCCCGAAAATCTCGATGGCAAGCGCGCAAACCTAGCGACAGCTCAAGCCAATGCCGATGCAGCCGTTCAGGCCCAGATTGACGCGCTAGCGACGGTTGATAGCAAGGCAGCGGAACGCGCGAACGTGCTGACCGCTGGGAAGGCCTATCTCGAAGCCTACCCCGATGCGGAGCAATGCCCTCTTTGCGAAAGTAAGGAAAACGTCGCCACTCTTGCCAGCGCGGTGCAATCAACGCTTTCGCAGTTGAGCGCGCTCACCTCGGCCAACCAGAAGAAGAAACAAGCCCAGACCGCCTTGAGCACCGCCAAGACAGCGTTGCAGCAGGCCGAAAGCGACTACGCCAAGGCAGTTGCCGCATTTGCGGATGCTCAGGGTGCGCATCAGTGGAAAGCAGGCGTCCAACTCCCAGCATCTGCCGCGCCGAGCGATCCTGCGGCGTTGCCAGCATGGCTTGCGGACAATGAGGCGATTGCCGCATCTTGGGCCGACAACGAAGCGAGCTGGCGCGGTGAAAGCAAGTTCCGCGCTCAGTTAAAGGCTGCCGCTGACCGCTACGATGCGAACGCGGCGCGGGTGGTCGAGCTTGATGCCCTGATACCGCGTTTGGATCAGGCACTCATCGAATGCGTCGAAGAACGGCAGAAGTTTACCGACGGCATCATCAGCGCCATCGCGAAAGAGGTCGGCAAGCTATACGAAAAGGTTCACCCCGGCGAAGGGCTGGACAAGATCGCGCTTGAGCTTGATCCGGCGCGTCGCGCCTCACTCACGCTTGGCGCAACCTTCGAGGGGCACGATGCACCGCCGCAGGCATATTTCAGCCAATCGCATCTCGATACGCTTGGCCTCTGCGTTTTCCTCGCTCTGGCGGCGCGTGACCGTGCATCGGAAACGGTGCTGATCCTCGACGATGTTCTCGGTAGCATCGACGAGCCGCACGTCGAGCGCGTCATCGGCATGATCTACGAGGTAAGCGCGGATTTCCGGCACACCATCGTGACCACGCATTATCGCCCGTGGCGCGAAAAGTATCGTTGGGGTTGGCTCAAGCCCGGCCAGCCTTGCCAGTTCGTCGAGCTGACCGGCTGGGCAATCGACGACGGCATCCGCATCATCACATCGCTACCCGAGGTCGAGCTGCTACGCGCAAGGCTTGCAGAGTCGCCAACGGACATACAATCGGTTTGCAGCAAAGCTGGCGTTATCTTGGAAGCCGCACTCGACTACCTCACCCAGAAATATGCTTGCGCCGTGCCGCGCCGCCACGGCGAGGCCTACACGCTTGGAGACCTGTTACCCGCGATCAGCAGCAAGCTACGTGACGCTCTCAAGGTTGAAATTCGCGACGGAATTATCGATCCAACCGCCCCCGCCACCAGCACAGTGGCGCTCAAACCGATCTTGGATGAGCTGACGCGGATAGCCCAGGCGCGCAACGCCCTTGGCGCGCATTTCAAAGCCCTTTCATTCGAGCTTCTCGATACGGATGGCATTGGCTTCGCCAAGCAGGTCTTGGAATTGGCCGACACGCTGGTCTGTCCCGACCACGGCTGGCCCAGCAACAACAACTCTGGCAGCTACTGGCGCAACAGCGGCGACACCCGTCGCCTACACCCACTTATCAAACCCGCATAAGGTATCGAATGTCGAAGAAGCAAAAACTTGAACTGACTTGGGTGGGTAAAGAGAACCGGCCTCGTTTAGAGCCGCGCATCCTGATCGAGGACACGGACAAGAGCTATCATGCTGCCGCGCGTTTCTCGGACGCGGATATTTTTGACAATGTGCTGATCCACGGCGACAATCTGCTCGCGCTCAAAGCGCTGGAGGCGGACTACGCGGGCAAGGTGAAATGCGTTTTCATCGACCCACCCTACAACACTGGCAGCGCGTTCACGCACTACGATGACGGCCTTGAGCACAGTATTTGGCTAGGACTGATACGGGACCGCCTAGAAATCATTCGTAAACTGATGTCTGAAGATGGCTCACTTTGGATCACAATCGATGAGAACGAAGGGCATTATCTCAAGATCTTGTGTGATGAGATATTTGGCAGGGCAAATTTTGTTCGCCAAATCACTTGGCAAAAGAAATACAGTGTAAGCAATAATTTCAAGGGAATCGCATCGATATGCGACATTATTTTGGTATATCGAAAAAGCGAGAAGTTTGCGAACAACCTGCTGCCCCGCTCGGATGAGGCAGCAAACCGCTATTCCAACCCCGATAATGACCCGCGTGGCCCTTGGAAGGCGGTCGATTACCTAAATCAAGCCACGGTCGAGCAGCGGCGGAATCTGGTTTATGACATTCAAAATCCCATTACTGGTGAGATAGTGCGGAACCGCGTCAAAGCGTGGAAATATGACCGAAACACCCATCAGACCCATGTTGACGAAAAGCGTTTATGGTGGGGGCTTAAAGGAGAAAACAGCGTTCCGGCTTTGAAGTTATTCTTGTCCGAAGTTCGCGACGGAATGACGCCCCACAATTGGTGGCCGCACACTGAGGTAGGCCACACTGATGAAGCAAAAAAAGAGAGCATCGCTCTCTTTGGTGCCGACAATGTCTTTGACACCCCAAAGCCTGAGCGCTTGCTGCATCGCATACTAACGCTGGCAGCGCGTCCGGGCGATATTGTGCTAGATTCGTTCGCAGGCTCAGGAACTACGGGGGCCGTCGCCCAAAAGCTGGGTATGCGCTGGATCATGGTCGAACTTGGCGACCATTGCTCTACGCATATCGCTCCGCGCCTGCGCAAAGTGGCCGATGGCACTGATCAAGGGGGAATTAGCAAGGCCGTTGAATGGAGAGGCGGCGGCGGTTTTCGTTATTACGAACTTGCGCCATCGCTCCTCGAAAAAGACAAGTGGGGGCGCGAGGTTATCTCGAAGGAGTATAACCCCGAGATGCTGGCACAGGCTTTGTGCAAGCTGGAAGGTTTCACCTACGCGCCCAATCCCGATGTCTACTGGCAACAGGGGCATTCATCGGAAAGCGACTTCCTCTTTGTCACGACCCAAAGCCTCGGCCTAGAAGAGCTTGCGGCGCTGTCCGAGGACGTGGGCGAAGGTCGTTCGCTATTAATCCTGTGCGCCGCGTTTCGTGGCAACCCCGATCACTGGCCAAACCTGACCGTCAAGAAGATACCCAACCATATCCGTTCGCGGTGCGAGTGGGGGCATGACGACTACAGCCTCAATGTCGCCAATCTGCCGATGGCCGAAGCGCCGGAGCCGCCGCCAGTTGCTGCACAAGGTGGCTTGTTCGATGAAGGAGATGCCGCATGAGCAATCTCCGTCATGTGAATGCCATCGCCGGTCGCTTGAGCCTTCGCGCTCCGCAGCGCACCAGCCTCGAAATCCTCGACCGCGTGTCCGAGATTGCGCCCCCGTCAAAGGGGACGGATCTCGCAGCGGCGCTAGACATCATACGCAGCGAATATCCCGGCGTGACTGATTTCGAGCGGGACTTCGTTTCGCTCTGCTTCGCGCTGGCAACAGGCGTCGGCAAGACCCGCCTCATGGGCGCATTCATCGCCTATTTGAAGATCGCGCACGGCATCAACAACTTCTTCGTGCTCGCGCCGAACCTCACCATCTATAACAAGCTCATCGGCGACTTCACGCCGAACTCGCCCAAATACGTGTTCAAGGGCATCTCGGAATTTGCGATTTCGCCGCCCGTCCTGACGACCGGTGAAACCTATGAGCGCCAAATCGCATCAGGCGGTCAGCTTTTCCCGACCACCATCAACATTTTCAACATCGCCAAGATTTCATCGGAAGTGCGCGGCGGGCGCAGCCCGCGCATCCGCTCCTTCCGCGAGGAAATCGGGGAAAGCTATTTCGACTATCTCGCCAGCTTGCCCGACCTGGTGCTGTTGATGGACGAATCCCACCGCTACCGCGCAACCGCTGGTATGCGGGCGATCAACGAGCTGAAACCAATCCTCGGCTTGGAACTGACCGCGACCCCGTTCGTGGAAAGCCCACGCGGCCCCGTCGCCTTCCGCAACGTAATTTTCGATTATCCGCTTGCGCGGGCAATGGAGGACAACTTCGTCAAGGAACCGGCGGTTGTCACCCGTAAGGACTTCAACCCTGCTGGCAAATCGCCCGAAGCCATCCAGCTCATGAAGCTGGAAGACGGCATCCGCCTGCATGAGAGCGTGAAGGTTGAGCTTGAAACCTACGCGCGCGAGAACGGTGAACGCATCGTCAAACCGTTCGTTCTGGTGATCGCGCGCGACACTACGCATGCCGCCGAATTGACGACCCTCATCCAGTCGGATGCCTTTTTCCAAGGCCGCTATGCCGACAAGGTGATTCAAGTCGATTCCAGCGTCAGGGAAGAGGAAACCGTCGAGAAGCTGTTGACGGTCGAGCATAACGACAATCCCGTTGAGATTGTCATTCACGTCAACATGCTCAAGGAAGGTTGGGACGTTACCAACCTATATACCATCGTTCCGCTGCGTGCCGCCAATGCACGCACGCTGATCGAGCAGAGCATCGGACGCGGCCTGCGCTTGCCATACGGCAAACGCACCGGCGTCATCGCGGTTGATCGCCTGAATATCGTGGCACACGACCGCTTTCAGGAGATTGTGGACGAAGCCAACAATCCCAACTCGCCGATCCGCTTGAAGCAACTCGTTCTCGAAGAGGCCGACTTGACCCGCAAGACGGTGACCGTGGTGGCCACGCCAACCATCTTGTCGGGCCTTGGCTTGCAATCTCCGTCGCCGACAACGAGCGCAGCGACGCCCGCCGCACCCGCGCCCGTGTTCACCGATCCGCAAGAGGCGAAGGTGGCGCAGCTCGCTTACGAGGCCTTCCGCAAGCTCGCGCGTGAGCCAGATAAGGTGCCGAGCGCAACTTATCTTGCTCGCCCTGAGGTGCAGGCGCAGATCGTGAAGGAGGTTCGCAGCCAGTATCAACCCGCGCAGTTGGAATTGGAGGGCGTTGCCAAGCCCGCACCAGACATGGCCGCTGTTGTCGCGGCGACCGCTAAACTCATGGCGGATCGCACGATCGATATTCCGCGCATCGTCGTCATGCCGAAGGGGCAGGTAAAGGCTGGGTTTAAGCCCTTCACGCTCGACCTTACAGGTATGCGCTATCCTGCGCCGAGCGATGAGCTTTGGGCAAAACACCTTCGCACCGATCAGGTCGATATAATTGGCCTCTCGCAAGGCAACCTGCTCGAAGAGCGGCTTGAGGATTACGTTGTCAGTGGCCTAATCGACTTTCCCGACATCGCCTATGATGAGCACGCCGACCTGCTTTACGACCTGGCAGGCCAAGTCGTTGCGCATTTACGCACCTACCTTTCGGAGGAGGAGGCGGGTCAAGTTCTTACCCTGCATCAGCGGGAAATTGCCCGCGCCGTTCATGCGCAGATGCAGGATCATTTTTGGTTGGATGACACCGTGGAATATCACCACGAGGTCAGGCAAGGCTTCACCGACTTGAAGGAGAGCGCATTCACCGCTGTGAATGAGCCGCCTCTGGATTATCGGGTTGCGCCCGCCGATAAGTCCAACATGGCACGCTACCTCTTCGGTGGCTTTGCCAAATGCCTATCCTCCGTCACCAAGTTCCATTCGGATTCTGAGCGCAAGCTGGCGGTCATCCTTGAACGAGAAGCTTTGAAATGGCTTCGTCCCGCCAAAGGGCAGTTCCAAATGTTCTATCGCAGCGGCAATGACCACTTGGAATATCAGCCGGACTTTGTGGCAGAGATGGACGATTGCATCGTCATGCTGGAACCCAAGATGGCAACCCAGATGACCGATAAGGACGTGTTGGCGAAGCGGGACGTTGCTGTGCAGTGGTGTGGCTGGGCGAGCGAACATGCCCAATCATATGGCGGCAAACCTTGGCGCTATGTGCTGATCCCGCACGACGCCATCGCCGAGAACATCACGGTCGATTTCCTCATCAAGCAGTTCGGCCAAGTACCGCGATAAGGGCCTTTGATCCCCAACGTAGGTTTCCTGTCCCACAAACTTTCCAAAATGAGATCTAATGGCGCCCTTTTCAGGCCGCTCCCTCTCGCTCGCGCGACGAAAGGCGCAGCATAAATTGCTATGGAAAATCTTCCGGATAGACTCCGCGCAGTCGCGCAATGTCAGCTTTTTGATGTCATAGATTGACAATGTCAGCTTATTCTCCTATATTCGTTACGTAGGAGGGCGAAATGTCTGACGGCCCATTCAAAAATCTAAAGCTAGACAGCCGCTCGAGGCGGTTCGCGGAAGCTGTTCAGAATGAAGCGGAAGATCACGACACCCGTTGTGCCCTTGGCAGCCACGCTGTGGTAAATGGCATCCTATCAGGGAATGAGGACCTGATCCGCGCGTTGAACAGCTACGGTGATGATGGGCAGCTCGATCTCGACCCTGAAGGGTCGATCCACGGCATCTTCGCAAAGTACGACAAATCGGAATTTTCAGATGACCTCCTGCGTGAAGTGGCCATTAGGCTGCACGACGGCGAGAACTCTCGGGATGCAATTAACAGGGCGTTGGACGCGTGTGTCGAGACCAATATCGGTAAGACGCTCACCCGTATTCAAGAAGCTGGCTATGAGGCGCATCGGGAAGGCCCAATGCACAAAGACCAGCTCGACCGACTCATCGAAGGCTCGACCAAAATAATGAAGAGTCTTGACCGTGCGCGCATTCAATATGCTGTTAAGAACTGCGACAAGAATGCGTTCAAGCATGACGTAAAGAAGAAAACTGACCTCGATGTCCCAATACTGTGATTGCAATGAATGAATCTTCAAAAGTTTTTGAGCGAGATTTAATCATCCTTGAAGCGGGGCAAGCAGCTCCGCGCCGAGGGCCGAAAGGACGCGTTTACGCGACTATCGGCTCTGAGATTAAATGCGATAAAGACGTCTTTGATAGCTACTGCCATGAAGGTTGGAGCAATATCCACAACGACCTGCTGATTGTCTGTGCGGCTGTCGAACTTGCTGACCGTCGGTGGGCGCGCGGCAGTGTACATTGGGCGCGGCACTTTCATGTGACTATCCCTGTGATTGAGCTCACGACTTGGCAAGATGCCGCTGTTCAACAAGGTCTTTGCGATACCCTGCGCCACCTGACTGGCGACCGGTGGCGTTTCAGCTTCGTGCGTCATGAGGGCGCGGCAACAAGTAAGCCCCGACAAGGCCCGCTATTCCCGAACCAAAAGAAGGCGTTCGCGATTGCTTACAGCGAAGGCTTGGACTCGCTGAGTGTCTCGGGCCTCTACAACGAGAACGACACTGCCGTGAGTGTGCGTGTGTCGAAATTCAAACAACGCCTGCGCAAAAATGAGCGGCCATTCGACCGCCTCCCTTTCGATGTGAAGGTGCAGCCGAATGCCGAGGACAGCGCTCGTTCACGAGGTTTCAAATTTGCGGCGGTGACTGCGATCGCGTCGCAGTTGTCAAATGTAAGCCGGATCATTGTGCCTGAAAGTAGTCAAGGGGCATTGGGGCCGGTGCTGCTCCCGTTGCTCAACATTTATCCCGATTATCGAAACCATCCGACTTTCTTCAGAAAGATGGAGCGCTTCATAAAGGCTCTGCTCGGCGTTGACCTGACTTATGAGCAACCGCGCCTTTGGCATACCAAAGGCCAGACCATCGCAGCGTTTCTGGCAATGCCTGGCATAGTGGCCCAACAGGTCATTGATACCCGTTCTTGCTGGCAGCAACGGTTCAATGTGCGTGTGGCAGGCGAAGTACGCCATTGCGGAGTTTGCGCGGCCTGCCTGCTCCGCCGGATGAGCTTACACGCGGCTGGCGTTGAAGAACCGTCCGATAAATATGCCATAGCCGACTTGCACGCAGCGCGGTTTAGCGATGCCTTGCCGAGGCAAGGCGGATTCAGGGCCACCAGCACCCTCTACGACTACGGCTACATGGGCGCGCGGCACCTGCAACAGCTGGCCGATTTGGCCAGTTTGCCAGATGCAGCCCTAAAGGCCCACGCATTCCAAATCGCTGAAGCCATTGAAGCGTCAGTTGATGACGTAACGAGCAAGCTTCGGGAAGTGCTCCTGCAACATTCGAGAGAATGGATCGCATTCGAGCAGCACCAAGGCAAAAGTAGCTTTCTAAAACTTTGGACGAAGGGAGGTCGGCATGGCTGATCTAAACGAGTTGACCGCGCAGGAGATTGGTCGCCGCCTTCGCATTGCCCGCGAAAGCGCAAAGATCCGTCAGGACGAAGCGGCCAAGGTGATCGACATGTCTCGCCCCACTCTTGTTTCGATTGAGAAGGGGGATAGGCGCGTACGCATACAGGAGCTTCAGGCGCTGGCAAATCATTACGGGCTATCGGTAAATGCCCTATTGCGCCGTGAAGCAGTCCATACCGACCTTGTGCCACGCTTCCGCAGACTTCGAGAAACCGAGGATGAGCATACCGACGAGGCAGTGAAACTGCTGAATGACCTTGTTCGAGCTGAGGTCGAGCTGGAAAATATTCTCGGCATTGAGCGGTCAAAAAATTACCCGCCTGAAAAGGGCATCAACACTGGCGATGTCACTGAATTGGCAGAACAGCACGCGCAGGAGTTGCGCGACTGGCTCGGTCTGGGCTCTGGCCCAATCGCCGATATTTTCTCCCTGATGCAATTGGATCTCGGTATCCGACTCTATCAGCGACGCCTCTCGAAAGGTTCGAAGGTGGACGCGCTCTTTACCTACGACCAAACTTTGGGGGCCTGCATTCTCTTGAACGCTAACTTCCCTCTGGAACGGCGTATTCAATCCGCAGCTCATGAGCTGGGGCATTTCGTAGGCACGCGTCAGGCGCCAGAAGTGCTAGAGGAAAATGAGAAGTTTCAGTCACGCGAAGAGAGATATGCTCACGCTTTTGGGCGCGCGTTCCTAACCCCGCGAAAGAGCTTTGAAGCGGCGTGGCGTCAGCTAACCGCTGGCTCGGAAATTACCCGCAGGCCAATCATCGTGCAGGCGCACCACTTCCGTATTTCACGCGAAGCCTGTGTGAGGAGGTTGGAAGAGCTCGGACTTGTAAAGCGGGGCGCATGGGACAAGCTGAAAGCCCATGGTGGCATTACCCCGGCACAAGTGCGTGAAGTTCTGGGCAACGCTGCAAGCGCGCCCGACCCCTCAAAAGATGATGCAGACCGACCAGTGTCCCATCGCATGAGCTTCATGGCCTACACCGCGTGGAAACGTGATCTGATGTCTGAAGGACAACTGGCCGAGCTTCTAAAAATCAAGCGGCTAGAGCTGCGCGCTCTGCTCGATCAAATGGATTTTGAGGAGAGCGAAACGGATGACCTGTTTAAGTTCCCTCTCTGATACGCTGACACCACTAGTCCCCGACACGAGCGTGCTGATTAATCTACACGCTTGCACGTTTGGCGAACAGGTTCTTCGGGCCATTCCTAACGACATTGTTCTACCTGAAACGGTGGTTGCGGAACTCAACCATGAAACCAGTCATGCTAGTGGCGAGAACGGGTTCGTCCAGCGCCTGATCTCGGAAAACGTCGTGAAGGTGGTGCAGATGGATGATGCTGCGGTTCGACTTTTCGAGGCAATGATCCGTTCTCCGAACTCGCTCGACGACGGTGAAGCTGCCACGATTGCAGTGGCTGTGTCGCAGGGTTTTCTGCCCGTAGTCGATGAGCGGAAGGGTCGCGCACAAGCCCAAGGGTTGATGAATGGGAAAGCTCCCGCTTGGTCGCTGGACCTTCTGGTGCATCCAGCGGTGCAGTCAGGGCTTGGCGGTGATCTGTATGTCGAGGCCGTCTATCTAGCCCTACGAGATGGCCGAATGAGAATCGATGAGGAACGCTGCGACGCAGTAGTCCAGCTCATCGGAATTGAACGGGCCAAAGACTGCACCAGTCTCCCAGGTTACAAAGTAAGGCGCGAAAGCTGGATGCGCTAACCTGCTACGCGCTCGCTCTCACTTCGCTGTATTGCCAACCGGAAGCAGTAGAATCGATGCCGAAGGTTTGAGTTTGCACGGTCGTGTCCCACGCCATGGTGTAGGTCCGCAGGGACGGTCACGGCGATCTCCGGCCAGGCCGGGCTGATCACGCTGCCATCGGGGGCAGCGAGACGAGCGGATCATCGCCTATTTGCGATACGCTTTCCACCGTCATGTAGCGGCAGCGTTGGACCGCCCATTCATCATTCTGTTCGAGCAGGATAGCGCCCACGAGACGGGTGATGGCGTCCTCGTTGGGGAAGATGCCGACGACTTCGGTGCGTCGCTTGATTTCGCCATTGAGCCGCTCGAGAGGATTGGTCGAGTGCAGCTTGGTGCGATGCTGGGCGGGAAAGCTCATATAGGCGAGTACGTCTTCCTCGGCGGTATCCATGAGCCTGGCGAGTTTGGGGACGGTGGGACGAAGCTGGTCGGCGACCTTGCGCCACTGCGTCTTGGCGGCCTCGGGGGTTTCCTGCGCGTAGGCGGTGGCGATGAAGGCCGAGACGACGCGGCGGCCACTCCTGCCGG
>NZ_JAKVIO010000072.1 GCF_022601895.1 Sphingomonas sp. LaA6.9 | reverse complement strand
CCCGGGCGGATCATGGCGGACACGCCCGAACGCGGCGACGTCGTCGTGTTCAAGGCGCCCCCCAGCCAACACCAGGACTATATCAAGCGCGTCATCGGCCTGCCCGGCGACATGATCCAGGTCATCGACGGTCAGGTCATCCTCAACGGAACGCCCGTGCCGCGCGAGCGCATCGCCGACATCGTGCTGCCCGAAACCCCCACGAGCCACTGCCTGACCGCAACATCGGGCGAACGTGCCGCCGACGGCACGATCTCGTGCCGCTATCCGCGCTACCGCGAGACGCTGCCGGGCGGCAAAAGCTATGAGGTGCTGGACACCGCACAGCACACAACGGGCGACGATACCCAGGTCTACGTCGTCCCCAAGGGCATGTTGTTCCTGATGGGCGACAATCGCGACCATAGCGCGGACAGCCGCTTCCCTGCCATCGAAAACGGCGCGATCGGGATGGTCCCCGAGGCCAATCTGGTCGGCAAGGCGTGGGTCAGCGTGTTCTCGACCGACGGCAATGCCGAGTGGCTGCTCCCGTGGACATGGTTCACCGCGGCACGCTGGAGCCGGATCGGGGACGGCTTCTGAGCACGCCCGATCTCGGCGCATGGATCACGCAGGCGCTGGGCCATGCTCCGGGGGACATCGCGCTCTTCACGCGTGCGGTAACGCATGGCAGCCATGCCGGCGACAATTACGAACGGCTGGAGTTTCTCGGCGATCGCGTGCTCGCGCTTGTCATCGCCGAATGGCTCTATGCCGAATTTCCCGACGAGCCCGAGGGCAAGCTTTCGCGCCGTCTCAACGCGCTCGTCACGCGCGAGAGCTGCGCCATGGTCGGACGCGAGATCGGCGTCGTGCCCCATCTGCGCCTCGGCAAACAGGCGCGCGACGATGGCGCCGCGCAGAGCGACAATGTCGTCGGCGATGTGGTCGAAGCGCTGATCGGCGCGCTGTATCTGGAGGGCGGGCCCGATGCGGCGCGCAGCTTCATCCGCCGCGCCTGGTCGGGCGTGGTCAGGACGCAGGACGCAGCGCCCAAGCACCCCAAGTCCGAACTCCAGGAATGGGCGGCCGCGCACAACCGCAAGCCCCCGGTCTATGAGATCACCGATCGCTCGGGTCCGCATCATTCTCCCAAGTTCACGGTCACGGTCACGATCGGCAAGCTCGCCGAGGCCAGCGCTACAGGCACCTCCAAGCAGGAAGCCGAAACAGCGGCCGCGCGCGCGCTGCTCGAAAAGCTGCGGTGAATCCGCTTCCTTTGTTCCGCCACAAGGCCCAATAAGCCCTCGATGACAAACTCCCTCCCCACACGCTGCGGCCTCGTCGCGATCGTCGGTGCGCCCAATGCGGGCAAGTCCACGCTGGTCAATGCTCTCGTCGGCCAGAAGGTCGCGATCGTCAGCCCCAAGGCGCAGACCACGCGCACGCGCCTGATGGGGATCGCGATCGACGGTCCCAACCAGATCATGCTCGTCGACACGCCCGGAATCTTCGAACCGCGCCGCCGGCTTGACCGCGCGATGGTAGCGGCCGCGTGGGACGGCGCGCGCGATGCCGACCTTATCGCGCTCGTGGTGGATTCAAAGGCGGGTCTCGGCCCGAAGGTCCAAGGCATCGTCGAAGCGCTGAAGGACCGGCGCGAGCCCAAGATCCTGATCCTCAACAAGGTAGACGTGTCGGACAAGGGCAAGCTGCTCGTCCACGCCGAGCGGCTCAATGAGCGGATCGCCTTCGACCACATCTTCATGGTGAGCGCGACGACGGGCGATGGTTTGCCCGAACTCAAATCGGCGCTGGGCGCTGCGATGCCCGAGGGTGTCTGGCACTTTCCCGAGGATCAGGTGTCCGACGCGACCGATCGGATGCTCGCCGCCGAAGTCACGCGCGAGCAGCTCTACCTCCAGCTCCATGCCGAACTCCCCTATGCGAGCGCGGTCGAGACCGAGAAATATTCGGAGCGCGAGGATGGTTCGGTCGAGATTCACCAGCAGATCCTTGTCGCGCGTCCCACGCAGCGCGCGATCATTCTCGGCAAGGGCGGCCAGCGGCTGAAGGAAATCGGCAGCCGCGCGCGGGCGCAGCTTTCCGAGCTGCTCGGGGGCGCGCGCGTCCACCTCTACCTGCACGTCAAGGTGAAGCCCGACTGGGAAGAGGACCGCGGGCTCTACCGCGACATCGGCCTCGACTGGGTGGAATGACGATGGGCGAACGATTCGAACGACACCGCCAGCCCTGGACATCGGACGAGATCCAGAAGCTTCACCGGCTCGCGGCCAAGGGCATGTCTCTGAAGGCGATCGCCAAGGCGCTCACACGCAGCGAGGAATCGACGCAGGCCCGTGCCAAGCAGGACGGGCTGAAGGTCAGCAAACTGAGATAATGGGGAAAACCGCGGGGGCGCGGCGCTTAGAACTTGTCGAGCAGGATCGCGATGAGCGCCACCCAGAGCGTCACCGCAAAGGATAGCACAAAGACACAATCAGACTTCGCTTTTAGCATCTCTAATGCGCGCATCACTCTCACCCAGATTTTTTATTATGTGCGCATAGTTTCGCTTTTACGCGCCAAATGCAAGCGCCAAGCGGCCTGAAAATGAAGATATGTCACTTTTTAATGGTTTCGCGCGCCCAGAATCTCGCTAACCCATTGCGGAACAAGCCGACTTGCCTTCCCCATCCGGCTTTCTGAAAACTGGAAACTGCCGGCCGATGGCTCGAGGTTGAGTTCTAGCGTGCCGGCGCCGTAGTGCCGGGCTGTCTGGACGAATCCCGCGGCGGGATAGACCGCTCCCGACGTGCCGATCGAAACGAACAGATCGGCGCGCGTCAGCGCTTCGTCGATCCGGTCCATCTGATAGGGCATCTCGCCGAAGAAGACGATGTCGGGCCTGAGCGCGCGGGCGCCACAGCCGGGGCATTCGGGGCCATGCCCCATCGCCCCCGCCCAGCGCGTCGCCATCCCGCACGCCGCGCACAGCGCCGAGAGCAGCTCGCCATGCATGTGGAGCAACCGCCTCGCCCCCGCGCGCTCATGGAGATCGTCGACATTCTGCGTCACGATCAGCAGTTCGCCCGGCCATGCGGCATCAAGGTGCGCCAGCGCCTCATGCGCGGCATTGGGCGTGACGCTTTCGAGTGCGGCACGTCGGGCGTCATAGAAACGGTGGACGAGCACGGGATCGCGCGCGAGCGCCTCGGGCGTGCACACATCCTCGACGCGGTGCCCTTCCCACAGCCCGTCGGGCCCCCGGAAGGTCGCAAGCCCGCTTTCGGCGGAAATTCCCGCGCCGGTGAGGACGACAATGTTGCGGATATCGGAGGTCATGTGCCGCTCATCCCGCCGGCGGATACGCGTCCTTGCCATAGGTCCAACGCGTGGCGAAGCGGCCATCGGCCTCCTGTATCAGGACCTGCGCATCGAAACCGCCCTTCCCGGCCTTTTGCGCCGTGTCGATCGCATCGCGCGTCGCCGCGCTTTGCGTCGCATATGGGCCGTAATTCTTACCGTCGATATTGATCATCCACTGATCGCCATGCGCGATGATGGCGTAGCGGGCGTGTGGCATGAAGCGTCCTTTTCGTTGCGAACTGGTGCGACGCTAGCCGCTGACCGTGACCTTGGCCACCCTTCAGCGCCCGGCGAACCGTTCGGCCTGATCAGCATCGCGACCATAGACGTCTTCGCGAAAGGCAATGCCGTTCTCGGTCGGCGCAGCGGTCAGATAGGTGATGTAGACCGGCACCGCCTGAGGCAGATAGACCTGCTGCTCGGGCTTGTCCGTGGGCACTTCAAGCGGCCTGCCGAAGAGCCATTGCGCCAGCCGCTCGGCATCCTCGACCCGCACGCAGCCCGAACTGAAGCGCCGCGCGTCCTCCTTGAACAGCGCCTTTTCCGGCGTGTCGTGCAGGTAGATGCCCAGATCGTTGGGGAACATGAACTTCATCCGCCCCATCGAATTGGTCTTGCCGGGAAGCTGGCGCACGCGCAGCTCCTGCGTGCCGGCGGCAACCGCGCTCCAGTCGATCTCCGACTGGTCCAGCACGCGCGCATCGGTCGTCCAGCCCGAAAGCGCCTCATAGCCCATGGCGTCGAGCTTTTCGCCTTTCTCGACAACGCGCGGGACAATCCGCTTGCGCACAAGATCGGGCGGCACGTTCCAGTAGGGATTGACCACCGCATAGCGCATCATGCCCGCGAGCATCGGGGTCGGCTCGGTCGGCTTGCCGACGATCACCTTCATCGTGTCCCGGACCTGGCCGTCCTCATAGAGCCACAGGCGCGCTGCGGCCGCATCGACGATGATATAGCGCTTGCCTGTGTTCGGCAGGATGCGCGCGCGATCAAGATTGAGGCGGAGCAGGTGCTCGTAATAGCCCGCGCCACGATTGAGCGCCGCGATGGTCTTCTGACCCACGATCGCATCGGAGGGCAATCCATGAGCGGCCTGGAAGGCCTTGGTCCGCGCCGCGAGTTCCTTGTCGAACGCTGCGCCACCGGCCAGCCCCAGTCGTTCGCGCAGCAGCGCCACGCGCTCGCCCTTCGTGCCCGCACGCAAAACGGGGCCGGGCGGGAGCGTCATCTCGGGCAATGTGGCCCAATTGTCGATATAGTCGGCCAGCCGGGCGCGCAGCTGGGCGTAGACGGGGCTCATCCAGCCCATATTGTCGATATAGTCGGGGAACGACGGGGCAACGCCGGCCACGCGCAGCACCTCGATATCGGTGGGCTGGTCAGGCGCGAGCTCCTGATCGAGATAGACCATCTTCGCCGAGGATATCCGGCGCAGGGCGCGAACATAGGCGGCAAAAGTTCGCGACAATCGGATTTCCGCGCGCGCAAGCGCTCTGGGCGATCCGCCGCGGGCGGCATCGACGACCTCGCGAAGATCCTCCGGATCGAACGCACGCGGATCAAGCCCGTCGAGCCCGGCCGTCTCGACCAGTTCGACCATCCGGTCGGCCTCCGGACCAAGCGTGTTGCCCCTGATCCACAAGGGCCACCACGAACGCGCCTTGTAAAATGTCTTGAGCTTGCCGCCCGCCTCGGATCGCAACTCGGCAGCAACAGCCCCGCTCGGGCGCGTCTGCGCCCCAACGGGTTGCGTGAATACCGAAATCGCCAGGACTGGCGTCAGGCAGGAAAGCAAAAGGCGCCTCCACGCCGGCAGGATCGGGATGCCGGCGTGGGAACGAAACAAAATGCTACGCATGAGATCGATCAGTGGCCTCGCTCACCGGACGGACTTGGCGGCGGCGGGGGCGGCGGGGGTGGCGGGCAAGGCGGACCCTGAACCGCGTGATAGACGCCGTCCGACGTGTAATAGCCATCGACGATGCCATCACCGTCACGGTCCGCAGCGACCGTCCCCGCAATCGCGCCGGGGCCAACGGGCGGCGGGGGCGCCGGGGGCGGCTCTTCGGGGGTCGTGCAGGCCCCAAGCGCCATTGTGCCAGCCATCAATACCGCCAGATATCTGCTCTTCATCTCTCTCTCCCAGAGTTGGCAGCGGGGCTCCGGCAGCCCACACTTCCGCATCCGAGCTAACGATGGTCCGCATGAATCGTTCCACGCGGGTAACAGCGAGCCTTTGCGATCAGCGAGAGCCTGCGATCACGCCGGAGGCCGCGAGCGCAGCGATTTCGGCGGCATCAAGGCCCAGCAGCCCCGAAAGCACTTCAGCGCTGTTTTCGCCCACCATCGGCGGCGCCACGGGCTCGACGGCAGGACTCGCTGACAGACGGTGCGGACTGCGGACGCCGGGAACCTGCCCGTGCGCGCTGGGCATGGCGAGCCGTAGCCCGCGATGCCCGGCCTGCGGATCGGCGAAGGTCGCGTCGAGGCTGTTGATCGGCCCGCACGGCACCGCGTGCTGCGAGAGTAGCGCCATCCATTCGGCGGTGGTGCGCGCCGCGAGCAGTTCGGTGACGATGGGGACGAGAGCGGGTCGGTTTGCGGTCCTCAACGCATTGGTCGTGAAACGCGGATCGTCCGCGAGCTCCGGGCGCCCCGCCTGCCGCACGAAGCGCGAGAATTGTCCGTCATTGCCGATGGCGAGGATGATGTGGCCGTCCTTCGTCGGAAAGGCCTGATAGGGCGTGATGCTGGGGTGGGTATTGCCGATCCGCCCCGGTGCCTCGCCCGACACGAGATAGCCCAGCGCCTGATTGGCCATCGATGCGACCGCGACATCGAACAGCGCGACGTCGATCTGCTGCCCCTCGCCCGTCGCCTCGGCATGGCGCAGTGCTGCGAGGATCGCGATCGTGGCGTTGAGACCGGTAAGCACATCGGCCAGCGCGACGCCGACGCGATAGGGCTCGCCGCCGATCGGGCCGGTGACGCTCATCAGTCCCGACATGCCCTGGATCATGAAGTCGTAGCCCGCTTCATGCGCGCGTGGGCCATCCTGGCCAAAGCCTGTGATCGAGCAATAGACGAGCCGGGGATTGACCGCCTTCAGCGCCTCCCAGTCGAGGCCATAGGCCTTGAGCCCGCCCTGCTTGAAATTCTCGACGACGATGTCCGATTTCGCCGCGAGCGCTCGGACGATCGCCTGACCCTTTTCGGAGGCGAGGTCGATCGCGACCGACTTCTTGTTGCGGTTGGCCGACAGATAATAGCTGCTGGTCAGCCGCTCGCCCGCTTCGTTCTCGAACCATGGCGGCCCCCAGGCGCGGGTGTCGTCCCCCGCGCCCGGGCGCTCGACCTTGATGACCTCGGCGCCCAGATCGGCGAGCTGCATTGTCGCCCATGGCCCGGCGAGCACACGCGACAGATCGAGGACGCGGACGCCGTGAAGTGGTGGGTTCATCTACATGTCGTCCTGCTTACAAGCCGCTCATCCTGAGGAGAGGCTGAGCCTGGCGAAGCCTCGTCTCGAAGGATCCTTCGAGATGCCGTTTCGCCTTCGCTCAACGGCTCCTCAGGACGAGCGGGGCTTGGTTCACGCGCTGAACGCCTGGATACCCGTGATCGCGCGGCCGAGGATCAGCGCATGGATGTCGTGCGTCCCCTCATAGGTATTGACGGTCTCGAGGTTCACGAGATGGCGGATGACGTGGAATTCGTCCGCGATGCCGTTGCCGCCGTGCATGTCGCGCGCCACGCGCGCGATGTCGAGCGCCTTGCCGCAATTGTTGCGCTTGATGAGGCTGACCATCTCGGGCGCCCAGGTGCCCGCGTCGATGTTGCGGCCGACGGTCAGCGCCGCGTTGAGGCCGAGCGCAATCTCGGTCTCCATATTGGCGAGCTTCAGTTGCGGAATCTGGTTGGCAGCGAGCGGCCGGCCGAACTGCTTGCGGTCGAGCGTGTACTGGCGCGCGCGGTGGAAGCAGTCCTCGGCAGCACCCATCGAGCCCCAGGCGATGCCATAGCGCGCCTTGTTAAGACAGCCGAACGGTCCGCCCAGCCCGCGCGCATTGGGGAGCAGATTCTCCTCGGGCACGAACACCTCGTCCATCACGATCTCGCCCGTGATCGACGCCCGGAGGCTCATCTTGCCCTCGATCTTGGGGAAGCTCAGCCCCTCCATGCCCTTTTCGAGGATGAAGCCGCGGATCACGCCGTCGAGCTTGGCCCAGACCACCGCGATGTCGGCGATCGGCGAATTGGTGATCCACATCTTCGAGCCCGTGAGGCGATAGCCGGTATCGGTCGCGACCGCGCGCGTCTTCATGCCGCCGGGGTCGGAGCCTGCATCGGGCTCGGTCAGGCCGAAGCAGCCAACGATCTCGCCGCTCGCGAGCCGCGGCAGATATTTCTGGCGCTGTTCCTCCGAGCCGTACGCATAGATCGGGTGCATCACGAGCGAGGACTGGACGCTCATCGCCGAGCGATAACCCGAATCGACGCGTTCGACCGCGCGCGCGATCAGACCATAGGCGACGTGACTGACGCCCGCACAGCCATAGCCGTCGATCGTTGCGCCCAGCAGGCCGAGTTCGCCGAGTTCGTTCATGATCTCGCGATCGAATCGCTCCTCGCGCGTCGCGGTCAGCACGCGCGGCAGCAGCTTGCTCTGCGCATAATTCTCGGCGGTATCGCGGATCATCCTCTCGTCATCGGTCAGCTGCGCATCGAGGAGAAAGGGGTCATCCCATTTGAAGGGGGTGAAGGCGGCCATTGTGGATCCTGTCCTATGAATATCGTTGTACAAGGCTATGCCGAAGCAAATGCGCGCCGCCAACCCCCTGCCACGCGGACACGGATCGAAACCCGCGCACGCGCTTAACTTCACTTAGCTTCGCAAACTTCTCACAAACGCGCATGTTTATTCACCCCGCCGACGCCCCGCCAAAACGGCTTCCCGAGGCGATGATGACATGCGGCAAGACTGTAGGACAGACCCGGCGCCTTGCCGGCGGACGGCATCAAACATAGAGTTGAGCCGTCCGCGGTCGAAGGAGCCGGTTCGACCTCAAGCCGTCAGCACGTCCGTCGTCCGCTGACGCGCGGGCGTGGCTAGCCGTTCACCACCTGTTCGATCACGCCGAAGATCGGGTGGTGATGGTCGTCCTCCATCCAGATGCGGACGGTGTCGCCCGCCTTCATGAAAGGCGTACTCGGCGCGCCCGACTGGATCGTCTCGATCATCCGGATCTCGGCAATGCAGCTATAGCCAAGCCCGCCTTCGGCAATCGGCTTGCCCGGGCCGCCGCCCGCGTCGCGGTTCGAGACGGTGCCCGATCCGATGATCGTTCCCGCCACCAGATTGCGTGTCTTTGCCGCGTGCGCGACGAGCGTGCCGAAATCGAAGGTCATGTCCTCGCCCGCATCGGCACGGCCGAAGGGCTTGCCGTTATAATCGACATGGAGCGCGCCCGAGAGCTTGCCGTCCTTCCAGCGCGCGCCCAGCGTGTCGGGCGTCACGAACACCGGCGACATCGCGCTCGCGGGCTTGGACTGGAAGAAGCCGAAGCCCTTGGCGAGTTCGGCGGGAATGAGGTTGCGCAAGGATACGTCATTGGTGAGGCCGACGAGCCGGATCGCGCCAAGCGCCTCTTCGCGCGTCGCGCCCTGCGGCACGTCGCCGGTCACGACGACGACCTCGGCCTCCATGTCGCAGCCCCAGCTCTCGTCGGCGAGCGGGATCGGGTCGCGCGGGGCAAGGAAGCCGTCGGATCCCCCCTGATACATCAGCGGATCGTGCCAGAAGCTGTCGGGCAGCTCGGCGCCGCGCGCCTGCCGGACGAGCGCGACATGGTTCACATAGGCCGAGCCGTCGGCCCATTGATAGGCGCGCGGCAAGGGCGACGCAGCCTCGCGCTCGTGGAAGCGCTCCCTGGGAATCGCGCCATGCTCGAGATCGGTGGCGAGGTTGCGCAGATCGCCTTCGACAC
>NZ_JAKVIO010000008.1 GCF_022601895.1 Sphingomonas sp. LaA6.9 | reverse complement strand
CCATTCGGGGTCGCGCCCGACGCCATCCCCACAGCGTTCAACTGCTTCATGAATGTGCGCGTAAACGGGGAGACGGGTGCGTTCACAGTCGAGCCGCCGCTCAGCCGCGCGGGCGACCGGATCGTTTTCGAGGCCCAGATGGATCTGGTCATCGGTCTAACCGCTTGCTCCGCACTGCAATCGAACAATGGCAGTTTCAAACCGATCCACTACCAGATCATCGCTGCTGCCGGAAAGGACCGCGACCCGGCTTGATCCTCCTCGCGCCCGCGCGCTCAGGCGCGCGCTCGCTGGCAAGGCCTGATCAGCGGCGACCACTTGAGGCGCGGCCGCCGCACTTATCCCGAGAGCCGAAGAATTGGCCGCCGCACCTGCTGCCTTCGAACTGGATTTGGATTTGGACTCGGTCCTGGATTGGGTTTGAGTTGCGTCGTGCCTCCTGTCGGCCCCCAGCCATCGGCGATCTTAACCCGCATCAATATGATTTCGCCGTTCACGACATTCGTGTTGATCGAGGTCAACCCCGGGGAACCACCGGTCTCCCCACCCTGTTCACCTCCTGAGCATGTGGGCCTACGGAGGAAATCATGGGTGACAATCGAGAAGGTTTTGATCAGGGCCAAGATGTGGAACGCGAGCGTGAAGACACGGCTGGCGGCGCTCGGCCCGATGACGGTTTCGAGGACGAGCGTGGAGATGAAGAAGATCCCGCAGAGGATGATTCCGGCGAGTATGAAAGCGAGGACGACGGAGCCACGCCTGAACCTGGGATCGCCGGCGCATTGCCCGACGAGTGATTCACGCCTCTCTGAAAGAAATGGTGGCATTCCGGTTGATCGGAGTGCCACCTTTTTACTGTAAGCGGGGGCAATCCGCACTTCGATCTCATAGCCCGCTTCGGGCGCCGGACCATCCACACCGCGCGCAACTGGCGCATCCGTGGTTCGTTGCATGGGTGTGATGTTTCAAGAACGGGAGCCGGACATGCGTCTGCTGCGCGACAATAGCCTCACGCTGATATTGTTGTTGCTGTTCGCGATCAGCCTGATCGGTCAGTGGCTGGCGGGATGGCACTTCAACAATTCGGAACTGGTCCGACATCATCAGTCCGAAATCGGCCCCGTGGCCTTTCTGCGCGATCCGCTGTTCCTGTCGAGCGTGTTCGAAAACTGGGAGAGCGAGTTCCTGCAAATGTCGGCCTATGTCATGCTCACGGCCGTGCTTATGCAGCGGGGCTCTGCAGAGTCCCGTGATCCAGATGCCCCGCTGCGCGACGGCGATCTGGCGAAGCAGGCACGTAAAGCCGGTGCGCCCGCAATCCTGCGCGCGGGAGCGCTGTGGCGCTGGCTCTATGCGCGCTCGTTGGGAATAGTGCTCTTTATGCTCTTTGGGGCCTCCTTCACGCTTCACCTGGTCTACAGCGCCCAGGCCGCCGCCGCAGAAGCAGCGCAGCATGGGGACACGGCGGAACCGATCCACGCCTATCTCTTTTCTGCGCAGCTCTGGTTTGAATCATTTCAGAACTGGCAGAGCGAGTTTCTTTCAACCGCAGTCCTTATAGTTCTCTCGATCTTCCTGCGGCAACGCGAGTCCCCGGAATCGAAGCCGGTGGCAGCGCCTCATTCGCAGACGGGTGCTTAGGCCCTGCCGACGGATCGGGGCAACGGTCGGGTCCAGCGTCATCGCGGATCCAGCCGAAAGAAGGGCGCGGGCAGATCTAGCTCGCTTCGTCGACGCTCGCGAGCGGATGAATCGCAGGTCCGTTGAGCACTGCCCCATCGGGGGCAAATTGTGACCCGTGACAGGGGCAGTCCCAGCAATGTTCAAACGGATTCCAGTGGACGATGCAGCCGGCATGGGTGCAACTCGCCGACCGGCGCACGAACGCGCCCTGGGGGTCCCGGTAGACAGCGCGTTTGTGCAAACCCTGGCGTATGATCGCCCCGGCACCAGCTTCGATCTCGTCCTCCGCCGCGACCTCTCCGCGTGTGACATATTCTGCCATGTTGCGCGCAACGTCCGCCTGGCCTTTCACGAAATCCGCCAACGGAGCGCTCGAGGTCAAGGGCTTGCGTCCGGGGTCGAAAAGATCGGCGAAGCGCGATGGTGCGTCGAGCAACAAAGGGACGAGCGTAAGCGCCGCCGCAACCCCGTTCGTCATGCCCTGACCGGAATCCCCGCTGTGAATAAAGATGTTTCGGCTGCCGGGGTTGCGACCACAATAGGGCATATAATCGAGCGGCTCGAGCACTTGTCCGGACCATCGATAGTCGGGTTCCCCGAATTCGGGAAAATGTTCACGGGTCCATTCGACAAGGGCGGCGAAGCGGGCCTCCATATCGCTCGCCTCGCCGGTACGATGATCCTCGCCGCCCGCGATGAGGAGGTCGTGCACCGCATCGAGCGGCTGGATACGAACATAATGATAGGCCTCGAGGCTGTCCCATAACAATACGTCAGCGACCGATCCCGCGGGCACGCGGCCCGCGATGACGTAACTGCGCATCGGCGTCTGCTTTGTGTGGACGGTCACCCGGTTATTGACGGGCGAATTGGTCGCGAACGCCACGGCCTTCGCGCGAATAAGAGGCCCTGCTTCGGTTTCGATCTCGACACCATCGTCGGTCTCGCGGTCAGCGACATAGGCGGTGTCCCGATAAAGCGTTCCACCGCCTGTTATCACGGCGTGCGCGAGGCCGGTGAGATAGCGGGTGGGATGGATGCGGGCCTGCCGTGAAAAGCGCAGGGCCTTTCCCGTGTCGACGGCCCCAATCGGCGCGCGTTCGACCCAGGCGACGTCGATACCCAGCGCGCTGCAAGCATCATGTTCCGTTTCGAGATCGCCAAGATCGTCCGGACGGGCCGCGAAAAGATAACCGTCGACGCGTGCGAAATCCGCACCGATATGTTCCCGGTCGCAAATTGCCTCGATCCGGTCGATCGCAGCAACCTGGCTGGAATGGTAAAGCCGCGCCTTGTCTTCGCCGTGGATCGCAATCAGCTCGGAATAATAGTCGTCGAGCGCTGAGGCCAGGTGGGCCGTGGTTCGCGCGGTCATACCCGCCCCGATCTTCCCGCGATCGATGACGACGACCGACCGGCCCTCGCGCATCAGTTCATAGGCGATGGACAGACCAGCGATCCCTGATCCAACGACGACCACGTCGCAAATGGTGTCGGCCTGTAGCGGCGTTGCGGCCAGCCGCGGCAGCTCCTTCATCCAGCATGAAATGCTGTGCTCGTCGCCCACATTCATGAAGCCAACTCCGCAGTTGCACGCGACCGTTTTCGCCTCGTCGCTGGCGGGGCATCGAGCACCGGCCCTGCACGAAGCGTCGTCGAGCGCGCCTCGATGAGCGAGCCAAGCGCGAGGGCCGTAACACCGCCCCAGACGAGATGCGCCGCAATCATGAGGGCGTTCCGGCGCGGCGGGTGTTCATCGGCTGGCTCGAGGACACCGAATCCGGGAACCCATCCGAAGTAGCTCGCCGCCCATACTCCGACCCCAGCCGCCGCCCCCGCCCCGGGACCAATCCCGGGTCGCATGCCGCCAATCAGCGCGCCGATCGCTGCGCCATAGGCAAGATGCGCAACGGTCGCCGCATCCATGACGGCTTCGTCAGGGCCGTCGATCAGCACGCGTTCGGTAATTTCGCGTGGAGGCAGAGGATAGCGTTCCTCCTCAGGAAGGGCCGCATGCATCCTGTTCATAGCCGCAGTCATGGCGACAGTACCGGTGGCACCTGCGATCGCGCCCAGAAGCATACGGCTGAAAAGTTGGGGAGGTTGCTGGCTCATCTGCTGATCTCCGCGGTGGGATCATAGGGAACGTGCCGAAACCATAATAGGTTGCGCTTGAGCTGCTCCCCGCGGCCTACCTTAGGGATAACCATCGCGGCACGCATAATCGGCTTGATCCAGGTTAAACTGCACCGCCCCCGCGCAACTTTCATAGACCAGCCCCGGTTACCCACGCAGGTCCACCGCTGTCGTGCATCGCGACCGATGGTTTTCTTGGCAGCGATAATCTCAACTGGTCCGCATTCGATGGAGATTGCGAAATATTCTCGATCAAGTCCAAGTCTGGCCAGCCGCGAACCCTTCACTCGGTCAGGCAGGCACCTTGCTGGACGATCGGAGCTTCCAGGAATTTGTTGAGCGCCTCACCCAGTGCTGCGGGATTTTCCTGCATTGGGTAGTGACCGGCGTCTGCCAGCACGTGGCATGAGAAATTGCACAACGCGTCACGCCAGGTTGCGTCGACCAGATCTGCCGTAATGGCCTGATCGAACGCGCCGACGAGCACCTGAACGGGAGTCGGCAGGCCGCGAACCTGGTCGGCAAAATTGTCGAGCGCCCAGGATTCGAAATAGGCCGCGAACGCCTCGACGCTTGCGGTGCTCTGCGACGTCTCGACGAGCTCGCCATATAGTCCGTCGTCGAGCCGCCCTGAGGTCGAATGCCGAATGATGATGTCGCGCGCGCCGGCGTCGGTGGCGGCGGCACGGAACAGCCCCAGGGAATCCGCGTCAAAGGGCGCGGCCCCGGCCCATACCGGCGCAATGCCGACAAGGGCCGCGATCCGGTCCGGAGCCAGCAGAGCGAGCCGCAATCCGGCCTTCCCGCCCATGGAGTGGCCGACGACACTGAAATTGTCCCATCCCAGATGATCGGCCAGTGCGAGCGCGTCTTCCGCGATCGTCGCAATATCGAACGGGCCTGTTCGGTCTCCTGACAGCCCATATCCTCGCTGATCCATCAGCGCGAGCGACCAGACATCCTCCTCGAAGCCGGGCAGGATCGGATCAAAGCTCTTATGATCGCCGAACCAGCCGTGCAGGAAGAGAACGCGCCGGGGCCCGTGTCCGTGCAGCGCGTGGCCGATGACAGAGCCGCTCATGAGGCCACATAGGGTTCGACGCGCTGGTCGATCGCGCCGAAGAGCGAGCGGCCATGGTCATCGACCATTTCCAGATGAACCTGATCGCCGAAGCGGAGATAGGGCATGGAGGGCGCTCCGTCGCGAAGCTGTTCATGGGCACGCTCCTCGGCGATGCAGCCGCTGCCATGCCGGGCGTGATCGGCATTGGCGAGCGCGCCCGCGCCGATCACCGTGCCCGCACGCAGTTCACGGGTTCGCGCAGCGTGCGCGATGAGCTGGGCATAGTCGAAACTGGCGTCGATCCCCGGCTGGAGTTCGCCGAGCTGGTTGCCATTGATGTGGATTCGGTAGATCCCCGAAAGCAGCCGCCCGTTCCATGCGCTTCCCAGTTCGTCGGGCGTGACCGCCACGGGACCCATGCTGTTGACGCATTTGCCCTGTAGAAAGCCGAAGCCCCGCCCGATTTCGGGCGGGATCACGCCGCGCAGCGAATAGTCGTTGAGAAGTACGATCAGCCGCACATAGTTCGGCGCGTCCTCGACGCTCACCCCCATCGGGACATCCCCCGTGATGACCGCGATCTCCGCCTCGATATCGATGCCGAGCGCCTCGTCCTCGGTCAGGCGGAGAGGCTGTGTTGGACCCAGGATCGGATCCGACAGGCCCTGATACATGAGCGGGATCTCGAAGAAGTCCTCGGGTGGCTTCGCGCCGCGCGCTGCGCGGACCACTGACATGTGATGATAATAGGCGCTGCCGTCGAGAAACTGATAGGCGCGCGGAAGGGGGGCCAGCGCCGCACGCGGATCATAGTCGAAGACACCGTCCGCCTTGCCCTCCGCCAATGCCCGGTCGAGCGTGCGGAGTGCGGGCTCGACATTGGCCCAATTGTCGAGCGCGGCCTGAAGCGTGGGCGCAATACCGGTGGCCCGGACCGCACGGCGCATGTCGGCCGAAACCACGGCAAGCGCCCCGTCGCGACCGCCTTCGTTGAGGCTCGTCAGTTTCATTGCAGCACCTCCCGGTGATAGCCGCTGGCGCTGCCGAAAACCCGCTCACGGTTCGACCAGTCGTGGGTTTCGTTCCAGCATTCGAGGACCTCGACGGCCTCCCTCTCGAATTGCGCATATTGCTCGGGCGTAGCCGTGCGCGCGGTCAGTTCGAGCCGGTGCCCGGAAGGATCGAAGAAATAGATGGAGAGGATGAAACCGTCATGATCGGTCGGTCCGAGCACGTCGATGCCCTTGGCCTCGAGTTCGGCCCGCGCCTTGATGAGGGCATCGACGCTTTCAACCTCGAAAGCGAAATGCTGTACCCAATCGGGCGTGTTGGTGTCCTTGATACCGGGCGGCGCCTGCGGCACCTCGAAGAAGGCAATATTGGACCCGTCCTCCATCTCGAAGAAGATGTGGATGTGGGGGCTGTATTCGCCGGTGGATGGCACATGGTCCTCCCCCATCGCATGCGTGAATTTGAGTCCAAGCACGGTGGTGTAGAATTCCACGGTCTCGGCGGCATCGACGCACCGGAATGCGGCATGGTGCAGCTTCTTGCAAAGCATCGGTATGTCTCCTGTGAGATTTGGCACGTTCTAGAATTTGGTCCGCACGCCGACGCGGAACTGGCGCCCGATGACATCGTAGATATAGCCGTTGACGCCGGTCTGGATCGTGCTCGCGGTCGAGTAGTTGGGTGAGGCCGGCGGATCCTTGTCGAGCAGATTCTGGATCGCGAAATAGACCTCCGCGCCCTTGCCGAAGCTGTCGATGCGGTAGGTCATCGACCAGTCGAGATAGAAGGCGGACGGCACATTATTGTCGTCGATATCGACGCCTTCGACCCAGGCATTGTTGAGCTTGCCCGCGCTGATGAAGCGTCCGGTCAGCGTGGATGCGATATCACCCAGATCATAGGTAACCGACGACATGACGCGCCAGCTGGGCACCGCCTTGGACGGTTGGGACTCGTTGGCGTTGGTGCCGGCATATTCGACCTTCTGGCCATCGGCGGTTTCCGAGCGCTCGTCGACATAGGTTGCGACTGCTCTGAGCGTCAGGTCGCCCTTGCCCAGTTCGGTGCGATACGTTCCCTCGATATCGATACCCTTGGTTCGTTCCGAGTTGATGTTCTGCGGGACGAGCAGGATGCTCTGGATCGGCCCGGTAGGCGAGCTGCGCGTGATGAACGCGCATTGCGAGGTGATCCCCTCGTCGCACTTGTCGATGATCCGCTGCGCGATGAGGCTGGCAATCGCGCCATCGATCTTGATGTCGAAATAGTCGACCGAGACCGAGAGGCCATCAAGCCAGTGCGGGCGATAGACGATGCCAAAGGACTTGGTGTCGGCCTTTTCGGGCTTGAGGTTCGGATTGCCCTGGCTGACGGTCCGCGAACTGTAGCTCGTCCCCGTGACGGGATCGTCGACGGTCTGGTTGAGCGTCGCGCCGCCCTGGAACAGTTCGCTGAGATTGGGCGCGCGAATGTCGCGTGACACCACGCCGCGCGCGCGGATCTGATCGTTGAGGTCCCAGGTTGCGCCGACCTTCCAGGTGGTCACCGATCCACTGAGACTATAGTCGGTCAGGCGGATCGCGGCGTTCAGGTCGAGTGACTTGGCGAATGGCTTGTCCGCGAGCAGCGGGATCACCGTTTCAAAGAAGGCTTCCTTCACATCATATTTGCCGCTCGACGGCTTGAAGTTGCCGACGAAGAAGGCATCGGTCAGTGAGAGCGCATCGGCGGTCGAGCGATATTTCTCGCGCCGTCCCTCGATGCCGAGCGCGACCGAGACCGGACCCGCCCAAAGCGAGAGCGGCTCGCCGCGCAGGCTTGCTGCGACGACGTCCTGCTGGATCTTGATATTCTGGACTGAGCGCCCGAAGACATAGTTGCGGCCCGCCTCGGAGGTCGAACCAGAACCGAAAATGTTGAGCGGCACGCAACCGTTGGTAGGATCCGCAAGGGTCGTTCGGCACACGATCTGCCCGTTGGCGGGATTGACGACCGAGTCCACCGCCCGGTTGAAATTGGCGATGATCGGATTGTTGTCATATGCGCCGGTCGAGAAATCGGTGACGCCGTGCTGAACATAGGCATCCCAAGACCAGCCGCCGCTCAGTTCACCTTCCGCGCCTGCGACATAGCGTTGCTGCTCGCGTTTGTTGCGCCCCCGCAGCGGCCCCCAGTCGAGGAACATGCGTCCCATCTGGATGGTGTTTAGACCGAGCGAAGCCATCTGCGTGGCGATGCTTCCCGGCAAGAAAGCATTGTCGCGTCGGATCGTGATATTGCCGCCGCGATCATAGACGCGCGCCACAATCTCGTTCCACGCCTTGGCGTAGGTCGCCTCGCCGTAAATGGTGACGTCGGGCGCGATCTCGTAGCTCAGGCGACCATAAGCGGTGCCATAGCGCAGCGGCACGGCGAGCTCGATTGCCTGGCTGATGTCCTCGACATCGCCGCCAAAAGCCGAAATGCCGCTGACCGTGCCGGGATCGTAGGGCATGGGAACGCCGCCGGGGCCGAACTGGATGTTGCGCAACGGATTGGCCATGGTGACGCCGCCGACCGTCACGGTTGCGGGACCGGTGATGAGCCCGCCCGAAGTCTCGTTGCTGGCCCCCACTCCGGTCTGGACGATGCGCCGCGGTTGGCCGTTGGTCGCCGTCCAGGCGGGATTGAAGATGACCTTGCGGCTCTTGAACCAGTCGCGCGTGCTCACCTTTCCGGCGGCGCCATCGTCGTGATATTCGCCGCTGACGATGAAATGGCCGCGCCCATCGGCAAAGCTCGTCCCGTAGGAGAGCTCGGCCTTGAAGGTGCGGGCATCGCCCTCTTCGGCGATCCCGCTCTGGATGTTGGCCATGACGCCTTCGAACTTGCGGTCGAGGACGAAATTGACGACGCCGGCAACGGCATCCGAACCCCAGGCCGCCGATGCGCCGCCCGTCACGACATCGACGCGCTGGACGAGCGCCTGGGGCAACAGGTTGATATCGACATTGCCCGTGATGGTGGACGGCACCACGCGATGACCGTCGAGAAGCACGAGCGTGCGGTTCGCCCCCAGGCTGCGCAGGTTAAAAAGGTTGGAACCGACCGTCGCCGACGCGCCGGTATTGGCGATGCGCGGCGTGTTCGAACCCACGAGCGCGGGCAACTGGTTGACATAGTCGGCAATGCTGGCGGGTGCCGCCGCCTTGATCTGTTCGACGCCGATGACGGTGGTCGGCGTCGGCGCCGTAAAGCCTTCGCGAGCCACGCGCGAGCCTGTCACCACAATGTCGCTGGCCGGCGTTTCCTCGGCCGCCTGCGGTGCTGCCGCCGGTTCGCTTTCCTGGGCCGTGGCTTGGCCGTAGGGCATCAGGCAGAAGACCGCGACGGCAGCGCTCGTCGCTTTCAGATATCGGTTCTGGCGAGAATATCGGTTCTTTGCCTGCTCCATATTGCGCGTTTTCATTCCCATCCTCTCTTCCCCATTATTGGTGGTGCCGGATGGGGTTTCTCACCCTCTGTGTCCGTCCCCTTCCCTGTCGCATGGGCTTTTCAACCGCGCTGTCGGCACAATCCGTCCACTTGCCAATCAGTCCAGTTTTTCGAAAGCCAAAGGCGTTTTTTGGGTTCGCTCATTGCCCGTTGGCGGTAGATGAAGAGGGCCGATCATGATCAGGCGCCTGTCCGGTCATGGTGGATACAAATAGAAAAGAAGAGGATGCGGGCGTTATGGCGCAGGAAAGACTGGTCTGGATATTTTCCGGACGCTTCGGACGGGCGACCGTCAATCTGAATGACCGACCGCTCGTTGAACATTCTCATCGTCAGATCAACATTCTCTTCAAGATGGGTGGCGCGGACGCGATATTTCAGGCCGACGGCAAGGATATTGTGCTCGACGACCAGAATGTGCTGCTGTTCAATTCCTGGCTGCCCCATGCCAAGCTCGCCAATGATGACAAACCCACACTGATCCTGTCGCTCTTCATTGAACCGGCATGGCTGTCCGAAATGCTTCCCGAAACGACGATGATCGTGGAATCGCTTTTTCCGGGCCCCAGTGCCGAACTCAACGAGGAGGTGCGCATGCTTGCGAACCGGCTCGCCTCGGCCATCCCGACGCATGTTCGCGATATCGACGATCAGTGCGGCGACCTTTTGCTCAGTCTGATGGACGCGCTCGTCACCAACTACGCCGACTCTTCGCTCGACCGCGCGTTGCTTCCGCGCCGGCGCATGGTCGACTTCCGCATCCGCAAGGCGCTTGCCTATATCCACGAAAATGCGCTCAAGAATCCCCGCATGGAAGAAGTGGCGCGTGAGGTCGGCCTCTCACGCTCCCGCTTCTTCGAGCAATTCCGTCGCTGCGTCGGAACGTCGCCGCAGCATTATGCAGACTATGTCCGCCTCACAATGGCGACGCGCCGGCTGAGCACCTCCGACCTCCCGCTGATCGAACTCGCCGACGAACTCGGCTTTGCCGGCCACAGCAATTTCACCCGCTTCTTCACCCAGCATATCGGCGTATCGCCGAGCGAATTTCGCCGCCAGACCACGAGCGGCGACGCGGCTGCATCCTGATCCTCATTTGAGCGGGATCGTGGCGATCTTGCCGAACGCGTCGCGCCTGCTGACACGGTCGTACCAGGCTAGGATCGCCGGGACCACCGGACGGTCGACCGCCAGCTTCAGCCAGCGATGGACACTGATCCCGACCGCGATATCAGCGAGCGAGAACGCATCTCCTGCGACATAGGGTGATTGCGCGAGCCGCCCTTCCACGATCAGGAATTTGCTAGCGGCATAATCGGCCGCGGCCGCGATCTCCTCAACTGTTGGCGCCACGGCACCGGGGCGGTGAAGCTTCATGAAGAGGTCGCGGAGCGCAAGGCCAAGCGCGACCATCTGCCAGTCGAGCCATTGGTCCATTATGGCGCGCGCATGCCGGTCGTCCGGCATCAGCCCGGATTGTGGGTGATCTGCGGCCAGATAGCGAAGGATTGCGTGCGATTCCCACAATATGAAGCCATTGTCCTCGATCGTCGGGATCAGGCCATTGGGATTTTTGGCGCGATAAGCGGGATCGTCGAGGCCGCCAAAAGGCCCACCGAGGTCGATCCGCTCATAAGACAGTCCCAACTCGGCGCACAGCCAGAGCACTTTCTGTACATTGGTCGACGTTTCCCGACCCCAGATCCGCAATGTCATATTCGTTCCTCAACATGATTAGTCGCTCGATCCGACCGTAAAGCCGGCCTCAGCGGATTGTTGGCGTGTCCAGTGAAGGCTCCCGTCGCAGGGGAGAGCGCGCGATTTCTAGAAGCGTGGGCCGAGCGAAGTGCGGTTCCAGCACCAGCGTAAACACTCACTACCGCCGGTAGAGCGCCGGCTCGTCGCCGGAGACCGGATTGCTGAGTATGCCAATGCCGTCGATCTCGACTTCGACCAGATCGCCGGGACGCATATGGACAAGGCCTGGTGTCTTAAAGGTGCCGAACTGCCGGCTGAGATCGCGACCTTCGACATCGTCCTCGGCGGGCGGCAAGGCGCCGGGCGTTCCCATCGCGATCATATCGCCGGGCCGCAGCGTGTAAGCTTGCGAAAGGTAACTGATGGTGGCGGCGACATCGAAGAGCATGTCGTCGAGCGGCGCATCCTGGCGCGTGACGCCGTTGACGCGCGTTTTCACCCTGTGGGTGGACGGATCCCCGAACTCATCGGCGGTCACGAGCCAGGGCCCGTAGCTTCCCGAAGCCTCGAAATTCTTGCCCAGACCGAACTGGCGGTTGTGATGCTGATACTCGCGCACCGAGCCTTCGTTGAGGCAGCTATATCCCGCTACATGTTCCAGCGCGCGGTCATAAGGGATGTGGCGACCGCCCTTCCCGATCACGACCGCGAGCTCGCCCTCATAGTCGAAGGCGCGTGCCACATCGTCATGCGGTGCGAGGATCGGCTCACCCGCGCCGACATAGGAGGCTGCGGTTCGCAGGAAGAGATGCGGATGTTCCCGCGATGTGGTGAGGCCGGTTTCCTCGATGTGCGTCTTGAAATTGAGGGCGAGCGCCCAGAGCGCATTGGCCCGCCCCAGAAATGGCTTGAGCGTCACCGAGGCGAGCTCGCGCTTCCCCACCTGTCCTTCCACGGCGGCCGCGACGTGCAAAAGGCCATCAGGCATTTCGAGGATGGCGACCAGCGAGGTCGGCAGTTTGGGCGCGACATCGGCAAGAGCCACGAAATGCTCCGGGCCGGTCATGACCCCGAGCGCTTCACCTGCGCCATCGGCAAAAGCGATGATCTTCATTGGACAAAGTCCTCCCCTGCGCCGAAGCAGCCTTCGGCGGTGCTGATGCTTGAATTTGCGTCGGTTTCTAGGCGGAGACGGTGCAGCCGATTGCTTCGACGGCGCAGGTGACAACCGCATCGTCGATCTCTGACGGAGCCCCGCTGGCCCCCATCACGCCGATGAACTGTCCTTCAAGGAATATCGGAAGCGCGCCCTGGGCGGGCAGCAGCGGCGCACCGAAGCCCAGCGATGAGACATTGCCCCAGACCATGGGATTGTCATTGTAGCGCTGACCGAGGCTGAGACCGGGCTGACCGCCCGTCGCGGCACTGGCGAATGCCTTGCCGCGCGCGACCTCGATTGTGATGAAAGCGGCGCCGTCCATGCGGGCTGAAGCGACTAGATGGCCGGCAGCGTCGAGAACCACGAAGCTCAGTGCGACCTTCCGTTCCCTGGCAGCCGCTACGCCGGCGGCGATCGCCTCGCTGGCGAGTTCATAGCCAATCAGCGATTGGCTCAGCGTTTTGGTGTTGGTCATATCTGGCTCCGGTTCAAAGGTTGGAATGGCGTGCCCGCGCGAGCAGGGTAATGAAGAGCGCTGCGGCAAAGGCGGGAAGCGCGATCGCGAGATAGATGCGGCCCACCGGCCAGGCCGAGGCTATGAGCAGTCCGACGAGCATCGGCCCGATGATCGTGCCGAGACGGCCGGCACCGAGCGCGAAGCCAACGCCCGATGCACGCGCGGTTTCAGGATAAATGCGGCTCGATACCGCGATGAGGGCAGCTCCAGCGGCGGAACCGAAAAAGCCCGCGAAGACCGTGGCGCCGGCGAGCAGCGGGAAGATACCGATGCTCTGTCCCATAGCGATGACCGACAGGCCCGAGGCGACCAGCGCGATCGTCAGGGCCTGTCGCGGTGTCAGCCGACCGATCAGCGCGCCGATGGTGAGCGTCCCCAATATGCCGCCGACATTGTGCAATGCGAGGATCGACGCGGCGGCGGATGCCGACAGGCCGGATTGGGCCAGGAGCGCAGGCGTCCAGAAGACGACGACGATGAGCGTCATCCACCCGGTGAGCGAAGCGAGCCAGAGCCAGATCGTTGCCAACCAGCGGTGCTCGCCGAAAAGCGCGGTTCCGAGCCCGACTTTCTCCTGGACGACGGCCTTGACCTCGCTGGATTCCGGCAAATAAGGCAACATGATGCCGATCAGCAGCATGGGCGCGACGAAGCCGATATAGAAGGTCATCTTCCAGCCGAAGTCCGGCAGCAAGGCCGCGGTGGCGAGCGCCGCCGTCATCCCGCCGAGCGGGACTGCGGCCCACATCATGGTCACGACGCGCGCGCGTTTCTCCGGCGGTGCATATTCAGAAGCCAGGCTCACGAAATTGGGCGTCGCCCCGCCGAGCCCGAGTCCGGCCAGCAGGCGAGCGGCGAAAAGCGTCTCGAAGTTCGAGGCAAAAGCGGTTGCGAGCGAACAGAGTCCGAATAGCGCAACAGCGCAGATCAGGACGCGCTTGCGACCGAGCCGGTCTCCAAGCGCCCCGAATGTCAGTGCGCCGACCAGAAACCCGATTTGCGAGGCGCTGAACACCGGTCCGAGATCCCCGACGGGAAAACCCAGCGAGGTCGCGATCGGTTTGGCGGCGGGACCCAGCGCCTGGGTGTCGAAACCATCTAGAAAAGCGACAATGGCGCACAGGGTGATGGCGCGCGCCTGAAGCGATCGGGTCGACTCCGGCGCCGCTATTGTGGTGGCGGCAGTCATGCGCCCGGCCTCACCGACGCGCCAATGCGCGCCTGCAGGCTTGTATCGAAGATCGCCTTGGGCAGCATCGCATGAACGGCCTTGGCGGGCTTGGAGGTGTAGTTGGTGTCGAGCTGATGCGCATATTGCGTTACGCGGAAGCTGCCGGCGATACTTGCTAGTGAATAGATGTCGGCAGGGCTGAGACCGCTTGCCGGAGCGAGCCATTTGATCAGGCGCCGAAGTCCCAGCGTCAGGGCATGCTCGAGCGATTCCGCATAGCCCGGCATGACCCAGTGCGTCGCGGTTTCAGCGACCGGACCCTGCAATTCTACTCGCTTGTGGAGAACATACTGGATCCGCAGATCCTCCATCGCGGTTTCGATCGCGGTCTGGTTGACGACGCCATCGCCTTGCGCGGCATGCGAATCTCCGGTCCACAGGCGCCCTCCTGTCACCTGCACCGGCAGGAACAACGCGGTGCCCTCAACCAGCTCGGGCAGCAGAAGATTGCCACCATAGTCACCCGTGAGGATTGCACTGATCGGTTCGTTGCCCTTGGGCTCGGTGGCGATCACGGCCTGGATGGGATTGAGCGCGACGGTGACGCCGGGCGCGAACTGGGTCGTCTTGCGCGCCGCGTCGAAGCGGAAATAATGGAGATAGGGTTGGTCGAAATCTTCGGGGAGAGCGCCGACGCCAAGAGGCGCCGAGTTCCAGCCCCAATCGATCGGCTTGAGGCGCAACATGCGGCACTCGATCACGTCGCCCGGCTCGGCGCCGGCCACCTCGACCGGTCCCACCAGCGAAAACGGGCCGGTCCGATATTGTTTGCGGATCGGTTCGCGCTCGGCGAACGACATCCCGTATTGGGGCTTGTTGCCCCAATGGAGCCAGGTGTTGGGATAGTGGACGACATCGCCGGACCGGATCCTGATCGCGGTTGGCGCCGATGGGTCGAAGGCTCCCGATCGGACGGTCTGGGGCGTCGACGGCAGGACATGCGTTGTCCCCACCCGTGCGCGATCAAAGACCGGCAGTGCTTTTGCAGGAGCAGCGAGAGCGGTGCTGCCAACGGCGGGCGCGAGGAGTGCGCCGATACCGGAAGCCGCCGCGAACCGTCCAAGCGAGCGCCTGCTCAAACCGCGCGTGTCCATCATGGCGGACAACTCGTCGCCATCAGTCCCATCGAGATGGCGGCTTCTTTCTATCATCGCCGGTGTTGCTGCATGGCCAATATGCAAGGCGCAAGGACTGGAGGCGGGGCAACATTGTGCGCCTGACGGCGCTTTGTGGATACTCATGTCCTCTCCCATGCTCCGGCTCACATTTTGCGATCGTTGTCGCTATCGATAGGAAATCGCGACGGTTGGCGCTTTCCTGTCAATCTTGCCGCTTGTCCGATCGTCCGACTTTCACGTTGCACAAGGCCGCCCACCAACCCTGCCGCGTATGATTTCCTGGCACGTCGCACGCGCGATCATCATATTTGGGCTCTGACCAATAAGCTGAGCCCCGATGTTATGCCTGCGGCCTGCCTACAGCATCGGTCAACTTTGAACTCGATAATGAAGGTCAAACACCGCCAAGATCAGCACAGCCGATCGAACCTGCCGGGTGTTGCAGGTTACTCGGGATGGCCGGAGCAACAACCCGGCTGGAGTGGGTTGAGATCGGATCGCGGGAGGCGCGCCCTCCCATCTCGCGCGTGAACTCTGCCTCCCCAACGTCTTGTGGCGTCCGCGAGGCTGTGGTGTTCGGGCCGGGTCTGCTACCCGATCAACGCGCAGCAAGTGCCGGTGCAGGCGAATCCCACCCTCCACCGAGAGCCCGGAAGGAGGCAATGGCGGCGCGTGCGGCAGCCGCCCATGACTGAATTTCAGCGTCGCAATTTGCGAGTAGGCTCCGGTCAGCGTCGAGCACATCAAGCAGGTTGGCAACCCCGGCCTCCGGACACCAATTAACGCTCCTGATATTCTCGATTCGGATCGCGGGATTAAATTGCGCGCTCATTCCGTGGGTATCGCCGAACGCGTTCGATTGTCGCTGCCCGGCCCCAGCAGGCCGGGCGCGATCGCCGTCACGCGGCAGCTAGCGTGCCAAAGTCGGTGTAACCTTCGGCTCCTCCACCATAATATGCCGACGCCGGGGCATCCAGAAGCGGCGCATCGCGGCGCAGGCGCTCGACGAGATCGGGGTTGCCGATGAAAGGCCGCCCAAAGGACACCATGTCGGCACGGCCCGAGGCAACCGCGTCGATCGCGAGCTGGCGGCCATAGCTGTTGTTGGCGATGTGGGCCATTTATCGGCAAGTGGCCCAAAGCTCTCCTCATCGCCAGGTCTGACTGCTGCCACGAAGCAGTCTGCGCGATCTTGAGAAATGTCCCGATCTGGACTCCATGAATATACTGAAAATATTGTTGCAGATCAGCAACGTATTAAATTAATCTGCCCCGCTCACAACTGGGACTGACGGCGTGCAAGTACCGTTCATCCCAAACCGGGCTTGAGGCACAATCCTTTCTGGCCGTGCTTGAGAACGACCCGGAAGATCGATTGGAAGGCAGCCACCGCTCTTGTGTGGTGAGAACATGCGAGCGGCGGCTGATCGGCTTTCAATGCGTACATTTCTGATTGCCAGGGAGTTTATTGACCAGGTCTCGAACATTAGGACGAGAAGAGCACTTGAGGATGCGCTCGCCGAC
Source organism: Sphingomonas sp. LaA6.9 (assembly GCF_022601895.1). Lineage (GTDB taxonomy): Bacteria > Pseudomonadota > Alphaproteobacteria > Sphingomonadales > Sphingomonadaceae > Sphingobium_A. Next base: position 127,613 of record NZ_JAKVIO010000008.1, on the reverse strand, counting down.
GCATGCGCTCGCATCGGTTTGCGCTATTTTGCAGTGTCGCATCATGTCGATTTCTCGGTTCATTCCACTGCGCTCAGGATCCACAATTATCCGGGGCATTGGGCTGAGTGGTATGACGAGCATCGCCTCGGCGTGTCGGACCCGATCCACCGCGCAAGCCAGATGATCGCAAACGGTTTCACCTGGGATGAGGTACCGAGACTTATCGCGATGACCGCCAGTGATCATGCGCTTCTCGAGCGCAGCCGAAAAATGGGCTTCGGCAATGGCGTGACTGTGCCGGCGCATGTGCCGGGCGAACGCCGCGGCTCGTGCACCTTCGTGAGTGCCGCCGGCGAGCAGTTGCCACCCGACGCACTCATCTGGGCACAGACCGTCGGATTGTTCGCATTCCAGGCAGCGCGGCGGATCTTTAGCCCGCGGCTCAATACCCGTTGGCCAAGGATCAGCGACCGCCAGCGCGACTGCATCCTGCTCGCGGGGCGCGGGGTCAGGAATGCCGAGATCGCAGTCGCGCTCGGAATTGGCCAGCAAACCGTGCTTGAGCATTTGCGTGAAGCCCGGGCGCGCCATGGCGTGCGATCGCGAACTGAGCTCGTCGTCAATCTCCTTGCCAGCGGCTCGCTCTGCCTGGATGATCTCACACGCCGTGACGATTGAGCTTTCCCGATCTCATCCGGCTATCGGGTCGCGCGGCTCGGGCGAGTGTCGCGGACATTATGCGAAGGCTCCCTATATCTAGGGATACTGCGCCACTGCCTGATCTGTTCGACTGGTATTCCCAAGGACAAGGGGAGTGCCAGAACGATGATCGACGTGATCGACAGTCAGCCGAAGCCGAAGGCCGCAATCCTCAGATCGATGTTCGAGGCGCGCAAGCGCGTCTTTGTCGACCTGTTGCAGTGGGACGTGCCTGTCCTCGAGGGACGCTATGAGATCGACCAGTTCGATGACGAGAACGCAGTCTATATCGTGCTTGTCGACCCGACCGGTGCGCATCTGGGTTCAGCCAGGCTTCTCGCGACTTCGGGACCCCATATCCTGGCCGACCTGTTTGCCCAGCTTTGCGACAGCGACGTACCGCGCGGCCCGGATATCCGGGAGATCACGCGCTTCTGCCTCGACCGCCGTTTGCGCGCGGTCGAGCGCCGCCATGTACGCAACCAGCTGGTCACTGCACTTGCCGAATATGCCCTGGCAAACGGGATATCCCGTTACACCTGCGTCGCCGAGCGGTCCTGGCTGGATCAAATTCTTCGCTTTGGCTGGCGCTGTAAGCTGCTCGGCCACCCCCTGAACCAGGGCAACGCGCTTTCAGCGCTCGCAATCGAGATCGACGACGACACGCCGTCATTGCTCGCCGATGCCGGTGTCTTCGAGCTTCCGGCTGCGCACATGATCGAGCGCAGGGCACTCGATTTCAGGGAGGTAGTATCGTGAGCACTTCAGCCATTGTCGAGGCGCGCGTCGCCGAGCTGAACGAAAAGGGCTTCTGCATCATTCCAAGTGTCCTTCCCCGCGCATTCATTAGTGCGCTCGACACCAGTCTCGCGCCGGTGTTTGAACGAACGCCCTGTTCCAGAGGCAATTTCTATGGGGAGAGCACAAAGCGGTTCGGTCGCCTGCTTGTGCGCGATCGGCGTGTCGCAAGTCTTGTGCAGCACAGGCTGATCCTCGAGATTGTCGAGACGGTTCTCGGTCCGTTTTGTGATCGCATCCAGCTCAACGTCACCCAGGCGATCGAGATCCATCCGGGCGAGCTCGCGCAGGCGCCGCACCGCGACCAGGACATGTGGGCGGGAGAAAAGGGCCGCATCGAATATCTGTTGAATGTCATCTGGCCGTTGACCCCGTTTACGCACGAAAACGGCGCAACCATGATCTGGCCAGGGTCGCATGGACGACACGCGCTTGAAGAGGAACCGCATGGCGATGCCGTGGCCGCCGAATGCGTGCCCGGCGCCGCAATCCTGTTTCTGGGCTCGACGCTTCACGGCGCCGGGCCCAATTGCAGCACAGGTGCGAGGCGCGGCCTCGTCATCGGCTATTCGCTTGGCTGGCTCAAAGCCTATGAGAACCCTTATCTGGCCTACCCACCCCAAGTCGCCCGCACATTCTCACCCGAGCTCGCAGCGCTTGTCGGCTATCGGCAGCACCGCCCAAATCTCGGCAATTTCGAAGGCCAATGCCCCTCGGTCGCGCTTGGCAACAACCTCCCCGATACACCTGGGGCAATCGATGCGCTTCGTCCCGACCAGGAAGCCATGGTCGCAGCGCACCTCGCGCGCGAGCGCGCCTCGGCCAGCGCGTCGCCAGTTCCATGAGCCCCGCCGTCATCATGGAACGCGTCTATGAGGCTTTGAAATATCAGCTCATGCATGGTGCCCTCGCCCCGGGTGCACGGCTTGATCCTGTAAGGCTGGCCGCCGACCTCAATGCCAGCGCGACGCCGGTAAGAGACGCGCTGCACCGACTCGTCGGCGAGCGGATGGTCCGATATTTCCCGCAGGACGGATTTCACGCCCCGATTCCGAGTGAATTCGGACTGCGCGATCTTTATCGCTGGCATCAGGATCTTGTCGCATCTGCGATGCGGCAGGGCCGGGACAAGCGGATCGACGAAGCCGCACTCGCCCTTGAGGCCAACGCCCCCGACGCGCACCGCCAGGCAGATACGACAATGCAGCTCTTCGCGGCTATTGCCGCGCTCAGCGACAATCTCGAGCTTCGACACGCCATAATCGGTTGCAACGAGCGACTGCATATTTCGAGGCTCGCCGAGGCCGAAGCGCTCGGCGGATCATTTTCAGACCTGCTCGAGATCGCCCATTTTCTGGCAAAGGGCGCTCAGCGCGAGGCGCTGAGCGCCCTTACCAGCTATCACCGTCGGCGCATGCGGGCGGTCCCAAGGATCACGGTCATGATCAGAACCATGGCGGGGGCAGATGCATGATTGTGTCATTGGCGCGCGGTCCGGTATCGAGGGCACGGCATATCAATGGCGGGCGGACCTGAAGCACTCGATATCGCGGTGGCTCACGAGCGTGCCTCCACCAGCCGTGCGCCACGGCGGTGAGCGAATTCACTGGCGCCCCGAGCTATGCTCAAGCGGCGTCGGCGTGAAACTGCATGTCAGGAACGACCCGCGCTCCGAGATTGATCAACTTGGCCTTGGTGGCCGCCGAAAGATCCCCGGTTGACAACGAGAGGCGCCGTTCCGAGGACACGAAAATCTGCGTCTCGCCTGCAACGAGCGATTTCGCTTTTCGGAATACATCCAGCGAGTTGGTCTTGATCTTGTACCGCATCAGTGACCGCCTGCCCGTTCAGCGTTCATACGACTTGATGGTTTCCGCACCATCAATCTGGGTCGATCGGATGATGTCGAACAACGCCTCTTCAGCTCCCCAGCCCCGCGCAGACGATCCTTGTCACTCAGCCGATGAAGGGCAAACCAGGGCCTTGCAGGAGGCCCCTTAGCAACGCACCGCCAATGACCACGACTAGCATCCAGAACTCAATTGCGATTGCTCTTTTCCGTTTCATATGTGTGATGATGCGCGATCGTGATGCGGGGGGATAGCCCACCAGTTCACCTGATCTCAGCATGTCGGCTAAGAGCTTCGTCAGCGCAGCGATTCCCCGCGCGCACAAGGAGACGCCATGTCGATTTCGCTCTACGAGGTAAGCATCCCCGCCTTCATTCGAGGCCTGCAGAATCTGTCTGCCATATTGGAGAAGGGACGCACCTTCGCCAATGAGCGCGACATCCCGCATACAGCCCTTCTGGGAGCGCGACTGTTCGAAGACATGGCTCCCCTCACCGCCCAGATTCAGCGCGCGAGCGACGCGGCCAAGTTCACCGCGGCGCGGATGGGGCAGATCGAAGCGCCCGTGTTCAAGGATGAAGAGGAGAGCTTCGACGATCTTCAGGCGCGGATCACGGCAACCATTTCATTCCTCAGGTCCGTCCCCGTCGACGCCATGGACGGTCGGGAGAATGCCGAGATCATACTTCAGACGCCCGGCGGCGATTTCAGCTTCAAGGGCACGAACTATGTGCTCGATTTTGCGCTGCCCAATTTCTATTTCCATGTGACGACCGCTTACGACCTTTTGCGGCACAAGGGCGTGCCGGTCGGCAAGCGCGACTATCTGGGGCCAATACTGAGCTGACGGTACCGCCTCATTCGCAGCCGACGCCATCCCCGTCACGGTCGAGATGCCCTCCATAGCCCGGATCGCCGCGCCGCACGGGAGTGGCACCGGCCGCCCGGGCGGCGCTGCAATTCACGAATGCTCCCCGAGATGACGACGAGCGCGAAAGTGCGTCGGGTGGACGCTGAGCTGGCCGGTGGCAATGATAGCCGCCGTTCTTGCGATCACGATGGCAGCCATGTGCATCAAGGCCGCCGCCATGCGCCATTGCCATGGCCGGCACTGTCAGCAACAGGCACCCTAACAAGATGCGCTTCATGAATCCCTCTCCCCATCGGCGCAACTGGCAGATCAAGGTTAAGGAAGCGCGTGGCGAGGCTGGTTAACGACGCGCCATGTCCCTGCACGCCCGGGCAACGCGTAATCCGTCATCCCAGTCGCGCCGGTAGGTGGCATGATGCCCCGAGAGTTGCAGACATGACAGATTGGCACCGCCTGCGGTCACGACGGCAATGGTGCGCCCATAGCGATCCTTCTTGATGCGCTCGACACGAATGGCGCGCCCGGCGATCCTGCGCCTCAGATTGTCACGCGACGCCACCGGATCGCCATCAGCGCACCGGCGCTGCGGGGGGCAGCGTCCCATTTCCGGGGCATCGATGCCGAGAAGGCGGATGCGCTCGTCGCCGCAGCGAATGCTGTCGCCATCGGTTGCCTGGCAACCGGTGAGACTGGCGGCCATCACCAAGGCTAGCAACATCATGCGCCCGCCTCGGCAGAGCGGGCCGCTGGCTTGCTGTTTTTGCGTGGAGGTAGCGTACGGATCGTTGCTGCATATTCGGCGATGAGCACGAAGACCCAGAATTCGATACCGAGGGCCTGGCCGCCCAGGGCAATGTCCCCGATGCGCACAACCAGCAGAACGAGCGCGAGCAGCCGGAACCAGAGGTGACTGCGTGCCGGCCGGTCTGCACGCAGCGAGGCCGTCAGCATCATGAAGAAGCTGCCAAGGCCGAAGACGATATAATCAAATACGTGCTCGGACCTGTAGAGACCACTCAGCATCGCCGCGAACCAGAACAGCCGCGCGATAGCATATTGTGTCTGGCGGGTCAGATGGCAAAGCTTGACGATGAGCGGCATGAACAGCGTCTTGCCGATCCAGTGATCGATCCGGGCGAGCATGGGTATGCTCATCGCCTGTGCGCCCGCCACTTGCAAGAGCAGTATCGCAGGATGGTCCCGATCAGGCCGCGCGTGCGACCTCACGATCGGAAGAAAATGTAGCGACAGACATTATCAGGCCGGGGAGATTGGCAGGCGGGCCATCGTCCCCGGCAAAGTCACGTCAGGCGCGACAATGTCGCCTTCTCTCTGGCTGGTCTGTCCTCTACAGAAGCGCGCAGCCTTGGCGTCATCGCCAGCCTTGCCGGAGCGCAGCTCGTTCGACATCGGCGTCGAACGGGCCATCAGCCATCATCGGATCGGCGGCGGCAAGAATCTCGGCGCTTCCTGCCTGGCGATAATCCGCCTGCTGCGGCGCGGTGCCCATCAACTGGCGCAATTGCCAGTCGTCACCCACGCGGCAGGCAATTCCGGCGAGCGTCCTGGCTTCGAAGGTGCGGCAGATCGCGCCAGATGAATCGCGAAAGGTCAGCCCGATCCGCGTTTTGGCATCGCGCGGCTGGGTGGAGGCGAGCTGGGTGTCGAGCGCCTTTTCGAGCGATCCGTGCGCGAACAGCGCTCCGCCCTTTCCGCTGACTGGCGGGGGATTGAGATCGATCGCCTGCCCCACCAGCAGTCCGACCACCAATGTCGCCACCATAGCGGCCCAGTTGCCCGAAGATATAGCCCGACGAGGGCGATCGCGCCTTTCCTTCACCGCTCGGAAATCGGCGACACTGGTCTGGATCTGCGCCTTGAGGTGATCGGGCACCGGCTCGGCGACGATGGGATCGAAGTGCGCGCCGAGCCGCGCAGTCAGCGCGCGGTGCGCCTCGATCTGCCTTGCGAGCGTCGGGTTTTCGGCAATCGCGCGCTCGACGCGCTTTGCCGCAAGGTCGTCGAGCTCGCCATCGGCATAGGCCATGAGTGTTTCCGGATCGATCGTCATGCCGCCTCTCCCAGTTCGGCCATCAGCGCCTGGCGCCCGCGCACCAGCCGCGAGGTCAGCGTTCCCATCGGAATGTCGAGTATCTCGGCGGCCTCCTTATAGGCAAAACCCTCGACCAGCACGAGCGCGACTGCCTCGCGCTGCTCGGGCGGAAGCTTCGCCATTGCACGGTCGACATCGTTCAACTGCGCTGTCATTTCGACGCGCTGCTCGCCATCGTCTCCCACGTCCATCCCCTGTTCCTCGGGCGCGAAGATCTGATCGCGCCGTGTGCGGGTGCGGACCTCATCGATCCAGAGATTGCGCATGATCCGGTACATCCAGCTGTCGAGCCTCGTTCCTTCCTGCCACTGAGTCCGCGATCTGAGCGCGCGTTCGATTGCGCCCTGGCACAGATCGTCGCCATCGGCAGGGTTGCGCGACAGCGTCATGGCAAAGCGTCTGAGCCGCGGAAGCAGCGCCAGCAGGTCGCTTTCGAACGCCATCAAGCCATCGCCCTTTTGCTTCTCATGCGGATGAAACGGATGCCGCGGCGCGTTTCATCCCCGACATGACGAAATTCACAAAGAAATTTCAATCGCGGGGTGACTGCTTTAGGCCATGGGCATGAAGAGACCATCGGTGTTGCTGTTGGCTATCGGGCTTGCTGCGCTTCCCGCAATGGTCGCCGCCCAGATCGGACTGCCCGGCGTACCGGGTGCCGGCGCGGTAATCGACCGCGTCATGAAGACGCTCACGCTCGATCAAATCGAGGGCGCCGATCCGGTCAATCTCGCTGACCGGCTGGTCGACGCGCGGCTAGCTCGGATCGACGCGCTGGTGTCCCGTCACCGCGATTTGATCGAGCGCGATGAACGCGATGAGCCCGCGGTGCGTGGCGTATTACTGGTAACCGGCGCGAGCGCCGAACAGATCGCCACAGCCACTCGGGGTGGCTTCGCGGTGATCGGGCGTGAGACGATCGCAGGGATCGACATCGATTATCACATGCTTTCGGTGCCCGCGGGCGAAAGCCTTGCCCGCGCGATCAAGCGCGCACGCAAGCTCTTGCCTGGCGCCGAGGTGAGCGCCGACCATCTCTATTTTGCGAGTGGCCCGGCCCCTTCGCTTCAGGCAGCGGCGCTCGCTGCGACCGGCCGGGTGAAAGATTCAGTGAACAGCAGCGCAATCGGACTGATCGATGGCGGGATTGCCCGGCATCCAGCACTTACAGGCCGGGTCGAACAATCCGGCTTTGCGCGCGGTGCACCAGCACCGAGCGCGCACGGCACAGCGATTGCTTCGCTCATCGCGGGGCGCGGTGCGATCCGCGGCGCGTCGCCCGGAACACCGCTGCTCGTCGCCGATATCTATGGCAGCGATCCTGCGGGTGGTAACGCGGTCGCGATCGCGCGTGCGCTCGGCTGGATGACTGCGCGCAAGGTAAGCGTAGTGACGATGAGCCTTGTGGGACCGCCCAACCCGCTGCTCCAGCGTGCGGTTGGCGCGGCACGGGACCGCGGCGTCGCGATCGTCGCGGCGGTTGGCAATGACGGTCCCGCGGCCCCCCCTGCCTATCCCGCGTCCTATCCGGGCGTCATTGCAGTGACCGGGGTAGACGCGAAGAACCGTGCCCTGCCCGAGGCGGGACGCGCGATGCATCTCGACTATGCAGCACCTGGCGCCGACATGCGGGCAGGCGCGGTCAATGGCGCGACAGCCAGGGTGCGCGGCACCTCGTTCGCGGCGCCCTTCGTGGCGGGTCGGCTGTTCGCGCACTATGCCAGGCCCAATCCCGCTGCGCGTGCGGCAGCACTTGCCAGGCTCACCGGCGAAGCGCGCGATCTGGGCAAGAAGGGGCCCGACAAGCTCTATGGAAACGGCCTCGTCTGCGGAGATTGCGCGACCAAGTGAAATCTTTTCGTCCACGGCCGGATTAAAGCCGGAGTCCCTATCGTTAGCCCATATGAGAGCGCATCGCAGAGCGCCCTCATGGTTCAACGAAGGAGATATCCGATGAAGACCCTTCTTTTCACCAGCGCGACGCTCGCGCTTGTCTTCGCGGCTCCCGCCCAGGCCCAGTTGCTCGGCGGTGGCGGTGGCCTGGGCGGCGTTGGCGGCCTGGGCGGTACGATTGGCGGAGTTACCGGCGGCGTGACGGGCATGGGGCGTAGCACGGGCGATATTGGCGCCGAGCGCAGTATCGATCGTCGTTCGGGCAAGGCTTCGGTGAGGACGCGCGGCAACGGCAGTGCCGATGGCACGGCCTCGGGATCGGGTGACGTCATCGGCAAGACGCTTTCGGGTGGCGCCAGTGGCGGTGCCGCAGGCTCGGCTGACGGTGGCGCCGATGCGCAGCTCGTCGGCACCGACTACGTCCGGGGCAATGTGGGTCAGGCCGCCGGCACCGCTGAGGGCATGGTAGGCAGCGCGCGCAGCACGGCTGAGGGCCCCATCAAGGGCGCGACCGGTTTGGCGACGAACGCCAGCGGCAGCCTGGCAGGCAGCGCACAGGCCATGGCGCAAGGCAGCCTTGGCCAGCTCGCGCTCGCCGGGACGGCAGCGGCCAATGGCGCGGGCGCCTTTGCAATTGAGCGTGGCATGGCGGTCGAGGATGCCCGAGGACGATTGATCGGAACGGTCGAGAATGTCCGCACCACGTCGCGCGGCACCGTAGAGTCGGTGCTTCTGACTGTGGGTGATCGGACCGCATTGCTGCCCGCCGCCAACTTTGCGGCTTCGGGATCGGGCAATGCGCTCATTTCGGGCATGACGAGGGGTGACGTCAAACAAGAGGCAAAGCAGCAGGAAAAGGAAACCGGTCAGGCGCAGGCCGCCGACAAGCCGGTCCGAACCGATCGGCGCTGAGGTTTTGCCCTTGGCAGAACAGGCAAATGAAGGCCCATGCTGGTCAACGACCGGCATGGGACCGTCAACCCAGGGTCGCAATTGCAGAAGTGACACAAACGGTTTGATCGACCGGTGCGGCCCAAGGATTGAGCCTGGTTCAACACTATCATGCAGCACGCGCCTTTGCCGCGGGCACCAGTCTCAAGGCCTGCGGCGCAGCGACCAGACAAGCGCCGACAGGCTCGTGATGAGCGCGGAAAAGGCAATGATCAGCGGAGCATCGATGATGAGCAAGGCATCCTCCATTGTCGAAACACTAGCAATCGCACAATCTGTAGGAAAGAACATTTCATGAACATGCGCGCGCGCCGGATCGTGGCATCTGGCAGCGGGCTTGTTCACGGCCGCGACCGCGTGCAAGATACCCCCGCAGCGCCGCATGCCGGCAGGCGCGCTGCGGGATTTCACCCTGCCAGGCATCAAACGCGCCCGTCCGCTGGACGGGTGGCCGTACCGGACCAGCGGCGCCAGGCCGCAACGGCGGCACACCTGACTGACGCATTGCCGTCCGGCACAACCGGGCGCCGATCGCTGCCGCCAGGTTCGAGCAGATGCCCGATTGCTTTGCTAAGTGTTGCTGCACGCCCTCAAGTCCAGGCGAACAGGTTTGAGCGGTGCGCCCGGTGACCGCTGGCCGCTGGAGCGTGCCGCGGATGACGAGGCGGCGCTCGACATGGACCGCCTGTTTCGCAGCGAAGCGCCGCGCCTCAGGCTGTGGTTCAGCGCGCGTACGCGCGACATCGACGCCGCGAACGACATGGTGCAGGAGACTTTTCTGCGGCTCTCGTCAAACGAGGCGCACCTAAGGCTTCGCAATCCCGCAGCCTGGCTGCAGCGCGTCGCGCGCAACCTGCTTATCGACAAGGCACGGCGCGACGCGAGCCGGCAGGCGCATCTCCATGTCCCGCTCGACGAAGCGATGGATGCAGGCGTCGCCCCTGATCAGGCGGCGCGGATCGAAGCCGGGCAACTGCTGGAAAGCTATGAGCGCGCTATTGCCCAACTGACCGAGCGGACGCGACAGGTCTTTCTCCTGCACCGCGTGGAAGGCCTGAGCTACCGCCAGATCGCCGAGCGACTTGCGATTAGCGTATCGACGGTCGAATATCACATGATGCGCGCGCTTGCCCATCTCGACCGTGTCCTGGACGACGCATGAAGGAACCCGCCGCAACCCCGGAACGCGAACGCAAAGACCAGCTGCGTGAGCAGGCGGCCAGATGGTTCGCCCGCATGCGCCGCGACGATGCCGAACGCTTCCGGCAGGAATTCGAGCACTGGCTCGCAATCCCTGAGCATCTCGCTGCCTATAACCGGATCGCGGGGCGCTTTGCCGAAGCAAAGATCCTGCGCGGATCGCACCGCGCACCGACAAGGCCCGCCAGGAGACGCACGGCATTTGCTGCGCTGCTGAGCATCGCGACACTTGCTGCATTTGGAACCGTTGCGCTCGTCGCTGCCCGAATTGTTTCTTGGCCAATCGGGCGTGACGCACATGCCACGAGCCAGATCATGACCGCGCACGGCGAGATTCGGCGCATTCGCCTCGGGGACGGATCGGTCGTGACGCTCGACACCGACAGTCTGGTCAGCGTGGCGCTTGGCAGCCGGAGGCGCGCATTGCGGCTCGAGCGCGGTCGCGCGCGCTTTGAAGTCGCGCATGAGGCACGCCCGTTCGTCGTGACGGCTGGAGGCGGCAGCATCACCGCGCGCGGCACGATCTTCGACGTCGCGCTTGACGGTTCCAAGGTAGAGGTTGCGCTCATCGAGGGACGCGTTGATGTGGTGCCTCAAGTCTCGGCGGACACAAGGGCCCGGCGACTGCCACATCGCCTGGAACCGGGCGAAGCGGTCGCCTTTCAACAGGGGCAATCGCGCTCCCTGCCCTCCTTCTCTTCAGCCACGCCACCCGGCTGGCCCGAGGCGATGATCGATGTCCGCAACAGGCCACTGAGCGACGTGCTTGTCTTGGCTAACCGTCATGGGTCCGTCCGGCTCGTTGCGGGTGATATGCGACTTGGGCAAATCACTGTCTCGGGCCGTTTCCGCATCGACGACGCCGGACGTCTGGCGGAAAATCTTGCCCGGCTGCTCGACCTCGAGGTTGACCGTTCGACCCCGGGGAGCATCGTGCTCAAACGCCGGCACGAAAAAATTTCACCCGCCCCCTAAGGTCCCCCGCGCAGCCTGCGTCGACCTCCCCGAACCGATGCCGCCCGTCTCCAGGTGCGGCCAGACAGGGGGAGGACAGGATGAAATATGTGCAGAACCGATATGGGCTCGCCATGCTTGCAGGGGTCGCTGCAGTCACGATGATGCCCACAGCGCGGGCGCAATCACCCCATGGTGCGCCGATGCGCTGGGATCTCCCGGCCCAGGATCTTTCCGATGCGCTGGTCGCCGCCGGCAAGGCCTCGGGCCGGGAGATCATATTTTCAGACACAGATGTAGCGGGCAGGCGCGCGCCTGCGCTCATCGGCGCGCACAGTCCCGAGGCGGCGATCGCGCTGCTGCTCGAAGGAAGCGGCCTTGTCGCCGAATGGCGCGATGGAAGTGTCATCGTGCGCAGGCGCCAGGCGGCAGAGGACGAAACGGGCTCCGATATCGTCGTCACCGGTTCGCGCATCCGTGGTGCCTCGCCCGCCACGCCTGTGATCCGCGTGACCGGAGAGGATATTCGAAATGCAGGCCAGGCCGATCTCGGCGAGACGCTGCGCAGCATCCCGCAGAATTTCAATGGCGGCCAGAATCCGGGCGTCGGCAGCGGCGTGCGCGGCGCCGACAATATCAACATAAACTCGGCTTCGAGCCCCAATCTGCGCGGGCTCGGCCCCGATGCGACGCTGACGCTCGTGAATGGCAGGCGCCTTGCCTATGGCGGCGTCAACAATGCGGTCGACATCTCTGCCATCCCGGTCGATGCGGTCGACAGGGTCGAGCTCGTCGCTGACGGAACATCGGCGCTCTATGGCTCGGATGCGGTCGCGGGCGTCGTCAACATCCTGCTGAAGCGCGATTTCGACGGGCTGTCGGCCAGCGGCCGCTGGGGGGCGGCAACCGAAGGCGGCGATGTCGAGCAGCAATATGGCCTGGTCGGCGGCACGGACTGGGGCTCAGGCTCATTCATCGCGGCCTGGGACTGGTCGAAGACCAGCGCGATCCTCGCGCGCCAGCGCGACTATGCGAGCGCACTACAGGCCGACACAACGCTTTATCCCGAACAAAAGGCGCAAAGTGCGGTACTGAGCGCTCACCAGCAACTGGCCCCGGGCGTCAGGCTCAGTGCCGATGCGCTTTACAGCACGCGCAAGCACCGCATCCAGGCGCCCTTCTCGGCGGACCAGCCCTATGACCAGTTCGGAACGCTGAGCCGCGCGGATTCCGAGCGCTTCTCGATCGCGCCCGAACTCACGGTCGCGCTTCCGGCCAACTGGTCGCTCGCGGCAGGCCTTGTCTATGCCGAGGACAGGACGCGCCTTTCGACGATCCTGGCGGTCGGTGGTGTCGACCAGTATGATACCCGGATCTGTTTCTGCAACGCGCTCACCACGGCAGAGCTCAGCGCCGATGGCGGCTTGTTCGACCTGCCCGCCGGCACCGTCAGGATTGCGCTTGGTGCAGGTTACCGCGAAAACATCCTCGACCAGCAGCGACGTCGCTTCAGCTTTGTCGGCGCTCCGACACAACAGTCGCTGTTCAGGGCACGCCAGGAAAGCTGGTATGGCTATGGCGAGCTCTTCATGCCGCTTGTCGCACCCCATATGGAGGTGCCGGGGCTCGACCGGCTGAGCCTTTCGGCCGCGCTTCGCTACGAGAATTATCCCGGCATGGACGAGGTGGCGACGCCCAAGCTCGGTCTTGTGCTTGAGCCAAATCCCGATCTCAGCCTGTCGGCAAGCTGGGGCAAATCGTTCAAGGCACCGACGCTCTACCAGCAATTTCTCGACCAGCAGACATTGCTCCTGAACGCGGCGGGGCTTGGCACGGGCTATCCGGCCGGCAGCACCGTTCTCTATATTTCGGGCGGGAATCCCGATCTCAGCCCCGAGCGCTCGACCAACTGGACCGCGACGTTTACGCTCCATCCGCGCGCCCTGGCCGGTTTCGAGCTCGAGCTGAGCTATTTCGATGTCGCCTACGACAGGCGCGTGATCGAACCGATCCCCTCGGCCGCCGGCGTGCTCGACAATCCCGTCTATGCGGGCTTTGTCACCCTGTCGCCGAGCCCGGCGCAGATCGAGGCGACGATTGCCGCCTCGGGCCTCGGGCTCAACAATCTGACCGGACGCCCTTTCAACCCTGCAAGCGTCGTCGGCATCGTCGACAACCGCTTCACCAATGTGAGCCGCCAGCGCGCACAGGGTGTCGATATTGCGGGCCGCTACCGGATCGAGACCGGGGCCGACGGCACACTGACGCTGTCGGCATCAGCGAGCTATCTCGAAAGCCGACGCCAGCTGATTGATACCCAGGATTTCGCGCCGCTTGCCGGCACCATCTTCAATCCGCCGCACTGGCGTGCGCGCGCAGGTGCGACCTGGGCCGATGGCGGCCTCACCCTGTCAGGCTGGTTCAGCTATACAGGCGGGGTCACCGATGACCGGACCACGTCGCACGATAAGGTCTCGGGTCAGACCTCCCTTGATCTGACGCTGCGCTATCGGACCGAGCCCGGCCAAAAATTTTCGTCGAATATGGAGTTCGCGCTCATGGCGCAGAATATCCTCAACGACGAGCCTGACACGATCCGCACCGATGTCGTCCAGTACACGCCCTACGACTCGACCAATTATTCGTCGATCGGGCGCTTTGTCGGCCTTTCGATCACCAAGCGCTGGCAATGAGGGGCAGTGTGATCATCGCCGCGCTGCTTGTCTCGGGCAGCGCGGCCCCGGCCATGGCTGCATGCGACGATCTGATGCCAGCCGCGAAAGAGGCCGCGCAGGACCCGCTTGTCCCGCTCGATCTCGCACGACTGCGCGACATCGGCCAGGCAACCGACCGGATCGATCTTGCGAGCCCGCTCAGCGTCTCGCCTGACGGCCGCCAGGTCGCATTCGTCCTGCGCCGCGCGGACGTCTCCACCAACAGCTATTGTCAGGGACTGGTCGTGGCCGATCTGGCGGACGGGCGCACCGCGCGTCTCGTCGACAAGGGCGGCGATCTGATCCGCGAAAGCTATCCGCTCTTCGGCCATGCCCTTCCTGAAAGCGGGGTAGCACGCGTGATCACCCCGCTCTGGTCGCCGGACGGCCGACGCATAGCCTGGCTGAAGCGGACGGGATCCGCAGCGCAAATCTGGCTCGTAGATGTCGCGCGCGGGGCCGGCACCGAGGCCACCGGGCTCGCAGCGGGGGTCGAGGACTTTCGCTGGGCGAGCGACGGCAGGCATATAATCCTTGCCAGCCGGACGGGCATCATCCCGGGCAAGGCAGCGCTCGAGAAGGAGGCACTTGGCGGCTATCTGGTCGACAATCGATTCCGTCCGTTGAGCGCCCGCTATCCCTTTCTCAGGAATGACAGCATTGAGACGCGCTATTTCGCGCTTGACCCCGCAACAGGCCAAATGCGCCCGGCAAGCGCGAAGGAGGGCGCTCTGCTTAACGCGGATCGGGGAGCCGCGCCCACAGGCCCCCTCAAATCCTCGCGGTCGCCGGGTGGCGCGCTGGCATGGACGCGCGCGGATCCCGCTGACATGCTCAAGCGGTCGCTCTTCGTCAGCAAGGCCGGTGCTCAAATCGAATGCAGCGCCTGTCGCGGCGAGATCGCCGATCTGTGGTGGGGTAAGGACGGGCTGCTCTATTACCTCACCCGCGAAGGCGAGGCACGCAGCCAGACGGGTTTGTATCGTTGGCGTGCAACCAGCGACAGATTGCCCGAGCGCCTTTACCTTGGCGAGGACCTGCTCCTTGGCTGCCGAACGACCGCACAAGCAGATATGATCTGCCTGCAGGAAGACTCGCTTGTGCCGAGAAGGCTCGTCAGCTTTGATGCCGAAAGCGGTGAAATCCAGCCCTTCTGGGATCCCAATCCGGGCATAGGGAAGCGCGCAAATGTCACGGTCGAAAGGCTCGGCTGGACCAACAGTTTCGGTATCGCCACCTTTGGCGACCTTGTCCTTCCTGTGCGACGAAAACCCGGCGAACGCCTCCCCCTCGTGATCGTCCAATATGGATCGCGCGGCTTTCTTCGCGGAGGCACGGGCGATGAATATCCGATCCTGGCGCTCGCAGCGCGCGGCTATGCGGTCCTGAGCTTCCAGCGCCCGCTCCACTGGTCACTCGAGGCCGCGCGGCGCGGGGCCGGCGCGGTCAGTGACAGCGAGGACCAGGCCGACCGCAAGAGCGTCCAGTCCTCGCTCGAAACGGGTATCGCACTCGTTCTTCGACGCGGCATCGTCGAACCCGCGAAGATTGGCATCACGGGTCTCAGCGACGGGGCCACGACGGTCCACTGGATGCTCACGCAGACAAGGTTGTTCGCGGCCGCGGCAATGAGCAGTTGCTGCCTCGATCCCGGTCTCCTGCCCCTCCTGGGGGAGGCGCAGATCGCGGCACTGACAGCCGACGGTTTTCCGCCCCCAGGCGAAGAGGGAGACAATTTCTGGGCTCAATCCTCGCTTTCGAGAAATGCGGACAAGGTCGAGGCGCCCATATTGATGCAGCTGTCCGACGACGAGTTCCTGGGCGCGCTTGAAAGCTATTGGGCCTTGAAGACCAGGGGACGCCCGGTCGAGATGCGTGTCTTCCCGGGCGAACGGCACATCAAGTTCCAGCCAGCGCACCGGCTCGCAATCTATGAGCGGAGCATCCAGTGGTTTGATTTCTGGCTGAGGGACGTCGAGGATCCTTCTCCCCTGCTCGCCCCGCAATATGCGCGCTGGCGCTCGATGCGCGACGAAACGATGTTGCAATTGAAAAGGGGGGAGCGAGGATAGCGACGCCGAGGGCCATCAAGAGCGTTGCCATCCTCGCGCTCGCACCATGCCCTACAGGGTCTTAAGAGAGCGTGATCACGATCACGCTTCCATGCAAAAGCGGCAGCGGAAAGCCATTCAGGCACGATCAAGCGCGCCGAGCGCAAGCAACACCCTGGCAGTTTCGAGATCCACGCCTGCGCGGATCGTCGTTTCGGCGGCGCGCCACAGAGCCCGCTCGCGCGACGTTGCTGCGCGCAGCTGGCCTGCCAGACCCGGTGCAACCAGCAACGAAATTTCTGCATCACCGCGCCTTTGTGTCCGCGCTCTATCCACGGGGTCGGCCACAATCCGGTCTATCGACGCAGGCACATTTACGATCGCGGCGTAGGGCGAGCGGCGCACCATGGTGTTCTCCGCCAGATCGCGGCCTTTTGGTATCCGATCGTCTCTCCGGCGCGCGCGAACAAGCGCCAGTTCAAGTCTACAGAGCGACAGCGCGTCCGACGGATCTGCCAGACGACCCCCGAGAAAGCTCAGAAACGCCTCGGCCTCGAGCTGGATATGGGCGCGCGTACCGCCACCTGCGCTCACCCAGGCCGAAAGATGTGCGGCCCGCTCACTGGAAGGCAGTGCGGAGAGCGTGAGCATGGCGGCGCGCGCGGCGCGGCCCTTGCACCACGATTGGCGAATCCGCGCGGTGAGTCCAAGGCCGGCATAGTTCATGCCCGGGCCAAGAAGGGCGCGATCGGTGCCATTCAGCATTTCGCCGCAGACGGCCCGCGTCAGCGCATGTTGATATTGCTCAAGGCCGGTCATGATGTCGCCTGGCTGGCGGCGACATGATGCAACCAAGCAGCACTCAGCCGCTCAAGCTCCCCGGCAATCGCGTCCGAGCCCATATGGACGGCATGTCCCTCCATGATCTCGAAGGTCAGGCCTGCAATATTGGGGCAGCGCGGAAGAGCCATCTCAAGCAGATGCCACACTGCCTCGGGGACGAGGCCGTCATGGGCATCGAGCCGGAAGCCTTCGGACCAGGAACCGCCGGCCACGTGAATCTCGATGACCCGGTCGAGCCGCAGCCGATCGAGCGTGTCCTCGGCGTCGATACCGTTGTTGACCGCATTGCAATGGAGATTGTGGAGATCAAGCAGGATGCCGCATCGGCCCCTGGCGACTATGCAATTGAGCAGTGCGGCTTCGTCCTCGATATCAGCGTCACCGGGGAGCGTTCCCAGATAATGGGCCGCGTTCTCGAGGAGAAAGGGGACACCATATCTTTGCGTCAGCGCGGATGCGCGCTCGGCGACAAGGTCGATCGCCTCATGGGTCAGTGGCATGGGCAATGGGACACCGGTCGCGACTTCGCCCCGCCCGTCGTCGCGATCGATCGTCTGGAAATGCAGATGCTCGCTGTGCCACCGGAACGGCCATGCCTGCCGAAAGGCATCGAGCATGCGGATATAGCTCTCATTCCACCGGCGTGCCGAACCAATGGACAGATCCACGCCGTGCACGACAATCGGCAGGGCGCCGCAGATTGCTCGCGCCCTTTCAAGGGCTTCGGGGAGCAATATTATGCCGTCCCCGAACCGATCCGGACCACATAATGTGTCGGGCACGATCTCGACAAAGTCGATGCACGCCAGGCGATAGAGTTCGGGATCAAGACCCGGCACATAGGGCAGGCCTGTGCCGAGCGGCGCAGGCCCGCACCACATTTCAGCATTGTCCATCTTCGGCCTTCGCGACCAGACGGCTCAGTGAAAGTTCTGTTCGAATGACATCACGCCGAGATCCCTGAATCCCGGGTCGGGGTCGCCGAGGAAATGGACGTCCAGAAAGGCGAGTTGCCCGCACTCGAGACATCCGGCCATTCCGGCCAGTTTTGCGATCAGTTCGTTGATCTGCGCAATTGTCTGACGTTCCGGGTTGAGGGTCAGCCTGGCTGACGCAATCCTGCTTTTGCTTTGCATGACAGACTCCATGTTTGAGAGGAGCGCCCGTGCCGTGATCATATACTTTTTGCCGCGTCGCTGACGGACATTTGCAGCCAGATTGGCGCTATGCGCAGAATCATAGGTACCGCCGATCGGGCGCATCTGCGCTCCATGCGCGCATCCAGGCCTCGGCGTCGACCAGTGCCAGGATGCGGTGGACATCTGGCCCCAGGGCAGCACCACATGTGAGTGACCGATCGATCGCGGCAGCGTCGAGCATGTCCGAGGAGGCCAGCACACCGCCCAGCAGCATCTCGCGCAATTCCGGGCGGTTGCGCTCGATGATCTCGACGCAAAAGGCGTCGGGCCCACCCTTGGTCCGGCGGTGCACGATGGCATTGGGCAAGACTCCCTCAAATGCCGCGCGCGCCAGCGACCGGTTCGCGCCATTGCGGCACCACTCCCAGCTCGGCACCGACAGGCATGCCTCGATTATGGGCTGCGAAAGCAGGGGCAGCACCGCCTCGGCACAACCCGGCACATAGGCATTCTGATATTTCTGAGTACGGATGATCGCAGCGATATGCGCGCGCTTGCCGGGCGGCACCCCCAACCTGGGTTCAAGCCAGGGATGCCAGGGCATGCATGCCGCCAACGCCTTCGCCTGTGCGCTCAGGAAGCGATCGTCCAGCGGCCAGGACCGGGTGCTACCCCGCAACATTTGGAGACATGCTGATCTGAGTACCGCCGGAACGCTGCAGGAGGTCAGTCGCGCGATGTCACGCGCGGTTTCGAATGCGGCCTCCAGACCCTCGGCCGCCAGGCGGTCGATCACCGGTCGCGCCGACGTGACGAGGCAAAAGACATTGTCGCCGCCATCGCCGCTGAAGATCGCATCGGCGCCGGATGCCCGGGCCTGCGCCTGACGGCGGCGATCATAGCCCTGGGCAAAGGTACGCGCGCTGAGCCAGGGCTGATGCTCGGTGGTAGAGTGCTGAAGGTCGATGTCGCCATGGTCATAAATGTCTGTGGCAAGCGCAAAGCCGAGCGCATCGGCAAGGAGCCGCGCCCAGGGGCGCTCGTCGCCACAGGCATCCACGGTCGCGATGGTGAGCAATGAGACCGGACGCCTCGACCGGGTGAGGCTTGCCGCAATGATCGAGGAATCGAGCCCGCCCGACACGGTGACGAGCAGCCTTTCATGGCAGGATGCAAGTGCCACGATCGAGCGCTCGACGACTGACCGCAACCCGGCTGCGCTGACCGGTTGTTCGCGTATGAACTCAAAAGGGCTCCAGATCGTGCGCACGCGAATTTCGCGGCCCATGGTGAGCATCGTGCCGGGCAGAAGTTCGGTCACCTCCTCCAGCCCGGTTCGCGTGCCGTGATGGCCGGGTCTGTTGAGATGAGCAGCAACGAATGCCAGGTCGACCCGCGGGATCAGAAGACCGGCGTCGACCAGCAGCCGCACATTGCTGGTCAGAAGCGCCAGACCCGGACGCGGCACCCAATAGACCGGCACCGCCCCTGAAGGATCGCGAAGGGCCCAGACCTCCCCGCTCTCCTTCTCGGCACCAATTGCGACATAGCGTCCCCAGAAGTTCTGGCAGACAAAGCCTCCCGGATCAGTGGCAATGGTCTGCGCCACCGGGTGTGAGACACGCTTCAGTCGCGCGAAGGTCTGCCGCTCGAAAAGAGCACCAATTATCGCCAGGGGCGGATTCTGCGTCGCGAGCACGGGAACATCATCATCTGCCATCAGCGTAAAGCCCTGGCACGCGAGGCGCGTCTGTAGCCCGAGCGCGCCCAGCTGTCGTTCGACGATCCTGCGCCCGCCGCGATCGGGGCCCGTCACCAGGAGCCAGCGCCGAGCCATCATATGACCAGGATGGGCGTGAAGAGCCGGGCATGTTCGACGCGGTCATTGAGTACGATGCCGCCCGCCTCGACCCAGCAATGCGCGGCGAAGGGCCGCGCGGTGACGCCAAAGACGAGCTCGGCAGCGACACGGCGTCGGCGCAGTGCACCAAGCAGCGCAATCGACCTGGCGAGGCAGCGATCATGTGGGGAGAGCCAGAGATCGACCGAAAGATGCGCGCTCACTATGCCGGCCATGACGCTCGGCCCGGCCATCTCCGCGCAAGCGCGAGAAGCTGTGGCTGGCACCAGCCGTTCGATCATCCAGTGCAACGGGCGGTGACGTGTCAGCCAGTCGGCGCGAAGCTGCGCCCCGAACGCACATGCAGTGCTCCGCCGGGTCGCCGGGCGCTCGTGCGCGGGATCGAATTCAGAAACTGGCGCTGTCGCGCTCTGGGGTTGGGGAAACACGTCGCCGGGTGTCGCGATGAGCAACCCGCTTCGACTGAGCTCGCTAGGAATGGATGCCTTCGGATGCCCGGGCGTCTTGACGAGATCCCGAAATGCGCGATCGACCATGTCGTCCAGGCGGAAATAGCGATCGCGCCTCAGGTCCAGGAAGATCGCGCGGTCCCCGGCGATGCAGAAGGAAATGCCGGGGCGAAGCGTCCATCCCATGGTGGTATTTCCGAACGAAGCGGGCGCACGGCCCACAAAGCCGTGCGCCCGACAGCGTCAGTCGTCGGTCAGACCCGAGAGGGGATATTGTTCGTCGGGAATATCGCGCTTGCCCACGCCATTGCCGCGGGTCTCGACACTTGCGGTGCCGAGCTCGATCTCGAGGCTTTCACTGCGTTCGTTCAGGTGTTCCATGACTTGGCTCCAATCTGTCCGCAGCCAGTTGCGGACGAGATGAAGCTAAAGCGCTCGCGATTGTATAAGAAAATTATACTGAAACTGCAGAACGATTGTTTGAAATGACCCGACGTCCACCGCCTCGGCTTGGATCGGTGCGCGGAGTTGCTCGTCGACCGTGGCGCAGCCATGTGCGATAACACGCAACCCTGAAGTTGCCTATCGACCTTCACTATCCGGCAGATATCCGACCCAGCTTCACGATCGCTGCAAAAAAAGATCCGCCGTTCGCGACCAACGGCGGATATGAGGGAGGGTCTTCGAAAGAATGCCCGATGCTATCGGGCAGCGCGCTTCAGGACCAGCGCCATTGCCTCCGATCTGGTTCCTTGGCGTCGCCAGTCAGCCCGGCAGCAGGCAATATATCGCTCCATAATGGAGGCTTGGCACACAGCATGGGCCGAACCTTGCAGGTCATCGCCCCAGCTGACCAAAGGTCATCACCTGCCCGACCAGTTCTGTGCCCCGCTGGGTCAGCACGAGCCAGGCGCGGCGTGCGTCGCGTTCATCGGCACGGCGCACGACAAGGCCCACGCTCTCAAGCTGGCGAACCCATCGAAGGGCCGTCGTCATGGGGACAGCAGCGGCAAGACACGCATCAGTCACCGAGACCCGGTTGCCCCGCGCTTCGGCGACGAAGAGGTCCAGCAGGATGTCCCAGGCGGGATCGCCGAAAAGACCGGGCGGAAAGATCCGCTCGCGAAACCGGCGCTGGCGAAGTTCACTTGCCGCAAGATCGGTCTGGCGCGAGAGACTGAGCGCCACCTGACTCTTGTCCTCGCCCATCACTTCGAGCACCGCCGAGATGTCGAGCGCTGAACCTTGCACGCTCCGGGCAAGGACTGTGAACATGCTCGAGGCAATCTGCAGCTGTGCAGCCATGTTGGTGACGATCCGTGCGGTGTCCTCGCTTCGGGGATCGCATTGGCGAGTACTTGCCATCATTGCCCCCCTGACAGGCTGTGGATCATGTGGTGGAAGCGTGCATGACATTTCATGACTGTGCCCTTGTCGACTGCAACAGGCCCAGGCGCCGGAAGCTTGCCCATCCGCTGCGCGCGATGACCAGGTGATCGAGAATGTCGATGCCGAGCGTACGGGCCGCGTCGACCAGTTCGCCGGTGGCGGCGATGTCGGCATCACTTGGCACCGCCTCACCCGATGGATGATTATGCGCAATGACGATGCCACAGGCATTGAGCTCAACTGCGCGCCTGACGATTGCCCTTACCGAAAAGGGTACGCGATCGACTTCACCTCTCGCCATGATTTCATCACTCAACAGCCGGTTTCGGACATCGAGAAACAATGCGCGGACTTCTTCGGATGGCAGATGGGCCATGCGGGCGAAGAGATAGTTGGTGACGGCTGTGCTGCCGCAGAGCACCGGTGCGCTCAGCACCTCGGTCCTGAGCGTCTGGAGCGTCGCCTGGCGCACCAGCTGCATCTGCATTGCAGCCTGCTCGCTCCCCGTAATTTCGCTGATGCGCGCCGGGGGTGCGGCCACGACGCCCGCAAGAGTGCTGTAGGTCTGGATGAGGCGCTCCGACCAGAGCTCGGCTTTTTCCGGCTCTACGACCCGAAGGAGCGCGTCCAGGATGGATCGGCCCCGTATTGCATCACACGCCGCTGATGGCCCCAGATCCCGATCGTCAGAATCAGCATCATCGGATAGACCCAGATTGCCATCAGAAAGGCATAGGCCCATCGAAGGATCGTAGGATCGAGGATCTTCACCGCGTGCACCACAACCGCGACGCCCTGCAGTCCTGCTATCCATAAGGGCCAGAACCGCTCCGCCTTGAGTGCGAGCGCCAGCAAGGCGAGCCATACCGCCAGGTCGATGAGAAAGGCTGACGTCTCCACCGACTGGAAGCGCGTCGCAAAGGGTTGATAGGTCAGCGTCGTCAGGACGGTGCCCGTCAGGATGATGGTGGCAGCCGCCCGCTCGGGGCCGCCGCCACGCAACCATGCATAACCGAAGCAGGTGAGCAGCAAGGCGTAGAAGACGTAGACGCGCATAGGCGAACCCGACCATTGTCATTCGCTCCGGTCAAGCCTCGCCGTCACGCGGCCGATACGAGCTTCAGCGGTTTGTCCTCTCCGGTTGGTTCGGATGGCAGGGGCGGACAATCCGATCCGTCGCCGATCGCGTAGGGCCCAAGCCCGGCCTGTGCGCGTACCGTGACAAGATTCTCATGCGCTGCGACGAGGCGGCTGCGAAGCTTCATCGCAAGCGCCATGGCTTCGCCCGCATTGTCAAAGGCATCCTGTCCCATTGAGGCGGGCACATTGGTTGCCATGCGGGCTTCGGAGAGGCCGGAAATAAGCGTTGCGATCTTGCAGACCATGAGATCGGCGGCGCGTTCGCTCTCGTTTATATCGGACGCGATTCTTCGCGCCAGTGACAGGCGTTGATTGAGCATGACGTCTCTCCTGCCCGGTCGCAGAGCCACCAGACATCAATTGGGCGTTGAAAGGTTCAGGCGTCGGCGGCGACCGCGCTCGCAATACGGCCGATCGTCTCGGCCGCGCTTGCCAGAAGCGCCAGCGAAAGGATGATCAGGACCATGATACCAAAGATCCAGACCAGCCGTTCAACGGGCTTCAGATGGTTGCCACGTCTTCCGTCGAGCGGGATCGGAAGAAGCCACTTCGGCCGGTCCACCGGTACGCCTGCATCGAAGGGCGACCGCCCCTCGCGCAATTCCGTTTGACCGGCCCCGTTCTGCTTGACTGCATCACCCGCCGACAACGCTTTGGCTATTCCGCTGGAGGGCCTGGGCACAAGCTCCGGCGATTGGGTACCCAATTGCTGGGGGGGCTGCGTTTGCTCGAAATCCGCGAACATGCGCGCGGCCTGTTGCCGGTTCCTCGCGCCAAGGATTGCGATAGCCGCCTTCAGATGCTTGTCGACGGTGTCCGAGGCAATGCCAAGCTCAAGCGCGATTTCCTTGGATGTCATCAGGCGTGCAACCATGCGCAGGCATTGGCGCTGCGTTGGCGTCAGCCTGTTGATTCGTCCCTCATCCACGGGCGCATGATTAGCACGAACCGACATTGTTCTTACGTATCAGAATCGGGACACCGTTGCGATATCGCAACATCGCGGGTAATCCGCAGCACACAGCGCGCGCGACCTCAGGGGCGCGCGCTACGCTCCGGGGCGCGGAGCCAAGGTCGTGCAGTGCTGCGAGGTGCAATGCCGGCCCCGTGGCCGACCGGGTCAGACGGGACGGGACCGGGCTGCACGATTGTGCTGCACCAGGCGCCCTGCCCCAAATCCTGGCCGCTCGCAATTGGATCAGAGGCGTTCGCATGCAAGCGTCCCGAAAACGGACATCGGCCCCGGCTCGTGCCCTTTCCCGACATCCAGCCACCCCTTTTCGTAGCCTTTTCCGCTCGCCGCCAAGGCGCCGCCTGAACTCGCCTGTATCGCTTCAATATCACAACAACTTGCACCATTGCGGATGAATCGGGTGATTTTCCTTGAGTGCGAATCCCGAAATTGCGCAAATTGCACTGTTGTTTCGGCAACGCGGGCGGCCGGGTGGCCGATGCGCATGTTCAGGCCATAGGCTAAAGGCACCGGCGCGCGTCTCAAGAGCGTCTCACAGCTCGGCCGCCTGCAATCGGCTGACCCGGAAGCGGCACGGAAAAGACCGCATGCGTCCATGGCTCGACTCCGATGGCAGGGGCCGCTCATGCTTTCGACACGAACGGCCATCGCCTGCGCGGATTTCCTTTGCTTGCCCGCATCCAGCGCATGGCGGCTACGCTGTTAGCTGAGAAATAAATTGCTCTGCGTGATGGCGGTCACGCGCATTTCCGATCCCGTGTCCTATTCACAAGGCGCGACCCGAGGGGATCAGATATTCCATCTGATTTCCGAAATAACTCAGGCCCGGCGAACCTCGCGTTCGCCGGGCCGCTTTTCCTTATGGCGTCGCCCCACGAGAACGGTTGACAGCATCCGCCCCTGAATATTGGGTGGGTCGGCAAATATTTGCTGGGGGTGACAGCTTGCTCGAAGCGGAACGGCTGGCCGTAATAGAATCGGTATTTTCCTGCCGTCACGATGCCGCGGTCGCGCTTGGCACCGCCGTCCGGGAGCTGAGTGTGCCCGGCAAGCACGTGGTTGCCGGTCAAGGCGACGTGGCGCGCCATTGCTGGCTGGTGGTCGACGGTGTCGCCCAGGCACAGATCAATTCGTCCGATGGCCAGCTTACCCTTCTCGCCTCCTATGGCCCTGGCGAGATCTTCGGAAGCTATCCCGAGCCCGCGCCGCTCCGTGCGGACATCGTCGCGTTGGGCGCGCTCAGGCTGCTTTCGATCGAGACGGGAATCCTCGTCGATCTCGCACGTCGCAATGCAGAGATCGCGCACGGCCTGTCGCTGCTTCTCGCAAGACAGCTCGATGTTCTGCTCGATCGCATGGCGGCAAGAACAACGCTCAGCGCGACGGGTCGCGTCTATGCTGAATTGCTCCGGCTCGCAGACGCCTCCAACCGTATCGAACCACCCCCGGTTCTCTCGGCGCTCGCGCTCACCGTTCACACGACGCGCGAGACGACATCGCGGGCGATCGCACACCTTGTTCGACGCGGAATAATTGATCGATCCGACGCGGCGCTCGAGATCATTTCACCCAGGCTGCTCGCCGAGCTCATCGCCTGACACCGGATCGGGGAAAAGGCCGTAAACAGGCAAATCTCCAACAGCACTGCGGATGCTCCCCATGGGCTCCACATTGGCTGAAGGTATTTGGAGCGAAAGCGCGAGCGCAGCCGGCTCACTGAGCGCGAGCGCCCCCCCGACATCCGAGGAGGCGAGGGCGAGGCAGCGCTCAAAGCGTCCGGCGACCTGCGCACCCGACACGGCACGATAGTCGAGCCCCAGCCGCGCATCCGGATGCCGCGAGGCAAGGACCTGGGCCAGGCGCGCGGTATCAGTGAGCGAGACGTTGCCATAAACGACATAGCCGTCATGCTCGGCCAGGCGCATGCTCTCACCGGGCAACGCGACTGCCAGTTCGAGAGGTAACGTCAGCAGCGCGGTAGCCCGTGCGGTAGCCGGGAGAGTCGCCCGGCTGATATTGCTTCGCTCGACCGCAACATGGCGTACCTCGCGCCCGTGACGGCTCCAGTCGGCTTCACCTTCGCACTGGCCATCCTCACCCACTGCCTCGACGCGAATTGCAATGGCCGAGGATTGCAGGCGCCGAGCTTCGCGGATCGCAAGCCCCATTGCCGCCTGACGCGCGATTGAAACCGATGCCTGGCTGAGCGGTTGCCAGTCATCGAGGATCAGGACCGAGGCAGCTTCTTCCATGAGACGCTGGAAGCGCGCTTCCCAGGCTGCGCCGTAGGGCACGACGGATGACTCGATGAACAGCTCCGCCGGGCACGGCAGCACCGCATGAAGGTGTCCGCCAAGGCGAAGTGCCTCTTCGGCCACCAATATGTCGGCACCCGCCGCGAGCGCGCCCACCACATTGGCCGGACCAATGTCCTGGAGGCTTGCAGCAATCGCCCCCCGCGCCTTCGCATCATCCCCGGCAATTCCCATTATGCCTTCGAAATGCAGTGAAGGCGGCGGGCGATAGTGGTCTAGCCAGGCGGCATCCCATCCCATTTCG
Organism: Sphingomonas sp. LaA6.9; assembly: GCF_022601895.1. Classification (GTDB taxonomy): domain Bacteria; phylum Pseudomonadota; class Alphaproteobacteria; order Sphingomonadales; family Sphingomonadaceae; genus Sphingobium_A. The sequence goes on along the minus strand of NZ_JAKVIO010000008.1, from coordinate 101,184 downwards.
TTCGAGATCATCGCGAACTGGCGCAGCGTCGAGGCGTGATCCTCCCATGCCTCCGCCTGACCCCGGATCGCCTGAGCGAGAATGGCGTCGGCCTCCTCCCTGCGCTCTAGCAGCAGCAATGCCTCGGCCCTTGTGGCATCGAGCCAATAGGGGGTTTCTGGCGCGCAATCGCCGCCATCTATCAGCTCCAGCGTCTCAACCGCCAGCTGACGCGAACGCTCCCGCCGCCCGGCAAGGAGCGCGAGCGTTGCTGCATTGATGAGCGGATAGGTTGCGCGGGCCATGTGCGATGCCCGCTCATAGGCAGCGATCGCCTCGCTCAGCAAAGCTTCGCGGGCCTCGCCACGTACACGAGCGGCGCGGTCCTTGAGCAAACGTCCATGGACCGTGAGCACCTCCGGATCATCAAGGCGCGCGTCAAGACCTTGAGCACGAAACAGGATCAAGGCCTGTTCGAGCGCCCCTGCGCGCGCCAGTCGCGTGATGCCATTGAGCCGCGATAAGTCCATGCCCTGGTCTTGTTTCATATCGCTCATCGGGGCGCCACCCGATTTACTTGCGCGGACCGCTGCTCATCCCGTCCGGATCGATGGCGAGCACGACGCCTGCGCCACCGCCCTGAGCATAGTGCGCGTGAATATAGAGGTTGAAGATGAACCCCTGCGTCTCGCCTTCCTTCAGCGGCTCCCCGGTATAGCCGTTGCACATGTAGTTGCGACAGCGCAGCGCCGGAAACCCGCCGACTGACACCTCTTCGAGGTCATAAAAGCTCTTGTTGGGGGCAACAGGCGCCGGCGGCGGCGGCAGCGAGGAATTCTCCTTCTTTTCCAGAAACCAGATCGGATCTGTACCCTTGCCGTCATGAAAGCTGTAGCCAGGCGCATGGAGTACGGTCGTGAAAAAGCACATATATTCCACGAAACGGATGTTCTCGAAGCCATAGCCCTGGAATTCGGGATGGCGCGACGGATCGTCCGACTGGGCGAGCTCGAGCAGCCTTTCTTCGGTCGCCTTGAGCCCCCCCTCGCCGATCGGCGCGAACCAACGATTGACGGTCCATATGCCTTCTTCCACGCCGATGTAGAGAAGTGCGACATGCTTGATGGCATTGCCCGGACCGGGCAGGCGGACACTGTCTCCGTAAGTCATTCATTCCCCCTTTTTTGAAAGATCTGTGCCTGAACGGGTGATTGCATCCAGTCTCACGATGGACTCCGCTCGAAATGCCGGGTCCGCCGCTGATCCCGAACGGGTCTGGCTGAGAAACTCCCGCGCCTGACCGGTCAGTCGCGCGACTTCGGACGGGTTGTGCCGGGCACGTGCCACCTCGGCCGCGTCCATGAGGACACGCAAATGCTGTTCGAACCAGAACTGGTTTTCGGGATCGCGCGCGCGCAGGCTCTCCGCCTGCGTTTCCGCTTGCGCAACCAGGGTCGCAGCCTCGTCGAGTTCGCCGCTTTCAAATGCAATGCGGGCAAGCGCGCGGGTCGCAACGAGCGTGTCATAGGCGAGGTCCCCATTGTCGGGGTCCTCGCGCCTGAGCGGCTCGAGAAGTGCCAGGTGACGAAGCCGGTGCCAGCGCGCCGCATCAAAATCGCGTCGATCGAACTGGACGTCCGAAATCCGGGCATGGCGTTCAGCGACCTCCATGCGGGCGTTAAGCGACCTTGGGTCCGCTGCCTGCGATTTCAGGAACCAGTCGAGCGACATCTGGTAGTTTCTGATCGCCTGCGCATGGTTCTTCTGGAATTGCCACTGGACGGCCGCGATGTTGCTGAGCGCATAGCCCGCCTCCATGAAGCTGCGCGATCGTTCGGGCTCGAGCTCCACCAGTCTGCGCGCCCAGTACAGATAGGCGCGGTAATGACCGAGCGCTGCTTCGGCCCGCTCTTCGAGCTGGTCGATCTGGCCGATCCAGAATTCGCTCTGCGCATGGTTGAAGATCCGCTCGGGATCGTCGGGCGCATTTTCGAGGATCGCCTCGGTCGTCCGGTGCGCTTCCCTGAACTTCTGCAATGCCGCGCCCAGGTCGCCACGGGCGATGTCGTCCTCGCCCATGGCGTGGAGAATGCGGGCGCGGCGTTCGAGGCTCTCGTCTGGCAGGCGATCCAGATCGCCCTGTCCCTTGTAATAGTTCATCGCCCGTTCGTTGACCGTCATGAGCGCATCGAGCCGGCCGACGCTGCGCAGTCGCTGTCGCAAATCCGTCAGCATGAACTCGACGATCCCCTCGGCTTCTGCTCGCTGCCTCTCGGCCTCGCGCTGGGCCTGCCAGGCGAAGAGCGACAGCGCGATGAAGCCTAGCGCGACAATGAGCGACAAGACCGTGATGGCCGTCACGCGGCGGATCCGTCTTTGCGCGTCGCGTTGCACGAGGCGGTCCAGCCTTATGTCGGCAAGACCCGCGATCAGCTTGAGCGTTCCCAGTCGCGCGCCGTCGCCTTGCGGGCGCAGATCGGCAGCAAGGGGCTCAGCCCCCTCGATCAGCGCGGCAGGAAAAGCATGGGCGGGGTCGCCCTCGACAATCGCGGCAAGGATCGGACGATCCGGATGGACCTGTCGGAACAGGCGGATTTCCTTGTCGACCCAAAGCGAGGCAGCTGCTGAAGGTGAGCAAAGGACCACCATAACCCCCGAACGCGCAATGCCGTCCTTAACGCTCTGGGAAAGATCGCTCGCTGCGGCCAGTTCGTCCTGATCGCGAAATACAGGGCCCAGGCGGTTCGTGCCGTCCTTTAGTGTCAGGCCTCTGGGCAGTCGATAGCCTTCGATTCGCCGCTGCAACCAGCGAGCCCGGCGGACGTCCTTGTGGCTGTAGCTGAGAAAGGCGACATATGCTGCGGTCTCCATCGCCTCTTCCATAGATCGCTCCGCTGGCCCAAGGCCCGCGTGGTTAGCAAGCTCGAGCCACCATATCTATCATTGATCGCAACGACTTCTGATCTTCACACTGAGTCAGCTTTGGAACGTCCTGTTGAGACAATGGCGGAACCGCTCTCCCGCCGCTGTGCGAGCGCCCGGGCCTGCCGACCGACGGTCTTTCGGCGAGGCTCCTCCAATTCCGCCAGCAACGGGCCGCTCACCCCGACCATGGCCGTTCTCATCACTGGCAGCGTCATCGCGGGCTTTACCCAGAGCAGGGTCACAGTGGCAGCGCTTGCTGCTCCGCCAGCATGCGCGGCTCATTGGTGACGAGGTTCGTGACTGTCAGCCCGAGCAGCCTGATCCCCGGCTCGACCTTTTCCAGACTGTCCACAAGGCCGGCCGCCACATGGGCGATCGAGTCGCGTTCACCAAACGCGGTGCTCAGCGTGCGCGAGCGCGTGATCAGTCGAAAATCGGCATAGCGTACCTTGAGGACGACAGTCCTTCCCCGTGCTCCCGCGCGTTCGATGCGACGCATCAGCCCGTCGAGTATTGGTCCGAGTGCCTCATGGACCGACGCCCTGGTCATGAGGTCGGTCTCGAAGGTCGTCTCTGCGCCAACCGACTTCAAGGGCCTGTCGGGTGTCACTGGCCGGTTGTCGATGCCCTGTGCTGCCAGGTGGAAATATTCGGCGCTGCTTCCGAAATTCTCGGCCAGAAAGGCAAGGCTGAGGGCACGTAGATCGGCACCGGTCCTGATCCCAAGATTTTCCATCTTCCTGCGCGTAACCGGTCCGACACCGCGAAATCTGCCTATGGGGAGCGAGGCGACGAACCCGGCTCCCCTGGCCGGCGTTATCACGCAGATGCCGTCCGGCTTGTTCTGGTCCGAGGCCAGCTTTGCGATAAATTTGTTGTAGGAGACACCCGCGGACGCGGTGAGTGCCGTTTCCGCCTTGATTCGCCTTCTGATCTCCTCTGCGATCGCGGTTGCGGATCCAAGGCCCTGGCGGTCGTCGGTAACGTCCAGATAGGCCTCGTCGAGCGAGAGCGGCTCTATTAGATCGGTATAGCCGGCGAATATTTCATGCACCTGCCGCGATACTGCCCGATAGACGTCGAAGCGTGGGGGGACGAAAACGAGGTCCGGGCATTTACGCCGCGCGGTCACGGACGCCATTGCCGATCGAACCCCGAACGCGCGCGCCTCATAGCTGGCTGCAGCCACCACGCCGCGCGCGCTCCCTCCACCGACAGCCACTGGCTTGCCGCGCAACGCCGGATTGTCGCGCTGCTCCACCGAGGCGAAAAAGGCATCCATGTCGATATGAATGATCTTGCGCACGGTCATGGCGGCGTTTTCGTAGACCAACAGTCTGGCGCATCCAAATGGGATATTGGATGCGCTCGCGTCAATGCACCGAGGCGTCGTCGGCGAGAATCATGTCGAGCCGGTATACAATCCCGATCCAGACAGACTGCGGTTTGCTTTGTGCCGCTTGCAGGAAAGGTTCGAAATCCGCCCCCGAAATAGACGCATTATCTATTTTTTGGGCGTCACCCAGATCGAGACGGGCACGACAAATTTGCCCGGCGCGGGTTTGCCAACATCGATGCGTTCAGCCGTGACCAGCTCTCCGGTCTCCAGATTGAAAGAGATCCAGGGCTTCGGCATGCGACCAAACTTCATGGTCTGAATGGGCTGACCGGTTGCGGTGTTCATGATTGTTGCTGTGATACTCATCAGGCGCCGATAGCGATGCTCGGGCGGCCATGTCCAGCGTCGCGCCATGCGCCTGCAAGCGCGCGCCATTCACCAAGCGATGTACGAATTGAAGCCCGCTCAGTACGCATTGTCTTGAAGAATAAATTCTCGTCGCAGGGAACGAAAGGCTGGTCGCGAGACGGCTTTTTGAGGTCACCTTGGGCGCCTCGTCAAGCGCATAGATGTTCGAAAGATCGCCAGCCTACGAAATTGCGCCCTGTGTCACGATTTGTGCCATCGATTCGCTTGACGATCGACCTCACCTCCTAATAGACTTCAAAAAATCCGCAGATTTCTGCGGCTTTCGCGAGGTGTTAAACGCGGCCGTCGGGTCGGGGGTTCGAATCCCTCATCCGGTACCACCCCAATCCTCGGGATATGGGTGTAAATCATCCCGAGTGAGTTCGGCCTGCAAGGCTCAGGAATGCACGCGCATGGCTGCGAAGCACGGCTTCGGCAGAAGGCGGCCAGGGCGATCCGACCGCAACGCGTCTCCCCGACCCAGCTTCGGGGTCCGCGAAGCCGTGGCCCTGACGGTCGGCGTCGTGGTCGGCGCCGGGATCTACCGGACGCCGCCGCTTGTCGCCGCACAATCGCCCGACGGCGAGACGATGCTGCTCGCCTGGCTGCTCGGCGGCGCGATCTCGATGGTCGGCGCGTTGTGCTACGCGGAACTGGCTTCGACCTTTCCGCACGCCGGGGGTGAATATCATTTCCTCAGACGGGCCTTCGGGCGCCGGTTCGCCTTTCTGTACGGCTGGTCGAGGCTGACGATCATCCAGACCGGGTCGCTGGCGCTGCTCGCCTATGTCTATGGCGACTACGCCACCGAGATCCTCCCGCTGGGGCTTCATTCGGCGTCTATCCATGCCGCAGCAGCGGTGACCGCGGTCACCGCGATCAACTGGGCGGGCGTCACGCATGGATGCCGCACGCAACTCTGGTTGACCGCGGCAGAACTGCTCGGGCTCGGGCTGGTGATCGCCGCAGGGCTGTTGATTGCCCCGAAGTCCGTGGCGGCGACACCGCTCCCGCACGAATCCTCGCTCGGACTCATGCTGGTGTTCGTTCTGCTGACCTATGGGGGCTGGAACGAGTCCGCCTATCTCTCGGCCGAGTTGCGCGACGCGCGGCGACGCATCGTACCGGTGCTCATCGGCAGCCTCGCCCTGATCACCGTGATCTACCTGCTCGTAAATCTCGCTTATCTGCGTGCACTGGGTCTCGCCGGCACGGCCGCATCGCATGCGGTGGCGGCCGATCTGTTGCGACTGGCCTGGGGTCCCGCCGGGGCGGCGATCATTAGCGTCGCAGTGGCCGTAGCCGCGCTCACATCGGCGAACGCGACCGCATTCACCGGCGCACGTTCGGCCTTTGCGCTTGGCCGGGACTTCCCGCGCCTCGTCTTTCTCGGCCGCTGGCAGTCAGAAAAGGGGACGCCGGCCAACGCACTGCTCGTTCAGGGCGGCGCGGCGCTGCTGTTGGTGGGGTTCGGTGCTTTCGCGCGAGACGGCTTCCGGCTGGCGGTCGAATATACCGCGCCGGCCTTCTGGCTCTTCTTTCTGGCAGTTGGGCTGGCGCTGTTCGTGCTCAGGCGGCGCGAACCCGAGATCGAGCGGCCATTCCGGGTTCCGCTTTACCCTGTCATACCCGCGCTCTTCTGCCTCACAAGCGCCTGTCTCCTATACTCAAGCCTTGCCTATACCGGCACCGGCGCCCTTGTCGGTGCAGTCGTCGTGGCTGCCGGTGCGCTGATGCTTCCGTTTGTCGATCGGCGATCGGCCCCACAGGAGAACGCATCATGAAACGGCTCGAGGCGCTGTTCGCCATCCTTTTCGTCGCCATCACACCGCTGCCACCGACCGAGACACACGCCGCCGGAGAACCGGAGCAGCAACGGCGCTTCGCCGCAGAACGCGCGCGCCTCGTGGACGCGATCAGAAACTATGGTCGCCCGATTGGCGAAAGCGCCAACCCCGGGGTGCTCGCCGCGATGCGCGCAGTTCCACGGCACCTGTTCGTTCCGACTGACCAGCGCGCCGAAGCCTATCAGGATTATCCGCTGCCGATCGGCGAAGGCCAGACGATCTCGCAGCCGTCGTTGATCGCGCTGATGACGCACCTGCTCCGCCCGAAAAAGGGAGAGGTGATGCTGGAGGTCGGGACAGGCTCCGGCTATCAGGCGGCAATACTCTCGCGTCTTGTTGGCCGGGTGTATTCGATCGAGATCGTCGAGCCTCTGGCGCGGCAGGCGGCGGCGACGCTCACCCGCCTGGGCTATGCCAATATCGCCGTCAGGCATGGCGACGGCTATGCCGGATGGCCCGAACATGCGCCGTTTGACGGTATCATCGTCACAGCCGGCGCTCCGCATGTTCCCAAGCCGCTGCTGGATCAGCTGAAGCCGGGCGGGCGAATGGTGATTCCTGTCGGACCATCACATTCCACCCAGCGGCTGATGCTGATCACCAAGGACGCGCGCGGCAAAACGGTCGAGCGATTCGTGATCGCGGTGCGCTTCGTACCGCTGACGCGCAAGATACGGAGCTGAATGGCGCTGGCGGGCGATCCCTCGATGGTCGCGCATCCTGTGCTGAGCGATGGGCCGATGATGACCTCACCGCCCGGCGTGAAGCCGTGTGGTCCATCGAAGGCAGTACCCGACCTGTTTGCCGCAGGCGCAACGCGCTGCTTTCACCAGCGACGTCGGCGGATCATGCCCGCCCGCTGACCAGGCGGACATGATCCGATCGCTCACCCCTTCCTGACCGCGATCTTGCGCGTACGGACTTCCGCCTTCTTGTCCTTGGCGAGCGTGAGCTTGAGGACACCATCCTTCACCTCGGCCGAAATACCTTCGGCATCGACGTCGGGCGGAACCGCGAGCTGGCGCCGGAACGCGCCATAGCGGCGTTCACGCAGAAGGAAGCCGCCTTCCTTTTCCTCCTTCTCTTCCTTTTTCTCGCCCGAGATGGTGAGGACGCCATCCGCAAGACTGATGTCGATATCCTGCTCGGACAGGCCCGGCAGCTCGGCGGTCAGGCGATATTCCTTCTCGGTCTCGCTCAGCTCGAGCGCGGGCACGGGTGGCAGATCGGGGCCCCCGAACGCAAAGGCGCCGCGCTGCGGCCGGCCGAAATCGTCGAAAATCCGGTCGATTTCGCTGCGCAGCCAGCCCATCGGTTCGGTCATCTGGCTGGCCAGGTCGAACAGGGACGTCCCCGTCCGTACCCTGGCGGGGACACGGGTTTTGGTATCGGTCATTTCCAGCTCTCCTTCACGTCTGCATGCGGACAACGGCGCCGGGGACACGGGCACATCACGCCCGGTCTGAGCGATCGTGTCGGTGCGATTCTAGGAAAGGGTGCACCACCGCTTCTATTCGGAATGTCCCTTAGGGTACGATCACCGCGGCACCGCTTAGCCGCCCTTCGCGCAGGCGCTCCAGCGCCTCATTTGCCTCGCCCAGTGCGAAGCGCTGGGTCACCGGCCGAACGCCCGCCTTCATCGCCACCTGGAAAAAGGCATGTCCGTCGGCGCGGGTGAGATTGGCGACCGACAGGATCGTCCGTTCGCCCCACAGATCGGCATAGGGAAAGGACGGGATGTCGCTCATATGGATACCGGCACACACCACGCGTCCGCCCTTGCGCACTTGCCGGAGCGCCTGGGGCACGAGCGCGCCCACCGGGGCAAAGATGATCGCGGCGTCGAGGGGCTGCGGCGCAGACTCTTCGGAAGATCCCGCCCAGGTGCAGCCAAGTTTCAGTGCCAGCTGCCGGGCATCGGCATCGGCGGGACGCGTGAACGCGTAAACCTCTCGTCCCTGCCATGCCGCCACCTGCGCGATGATATGGGCCGCAGCCCCGAAGCCATAAAGGCCGATCACGCGCCCTTCGCCCGCCATAGACAGCGCGCGCCAGCCGATCAGTCCGGCGCAGAGCAGGGGCGCGGCCTCGACATCGGTGAGGCCTGTGGGAAGCGCGAAGCAGTAGCGGGCATCGGCGACTGCATGGGTCGCATAGCCACCGTCGCGCGTGCATCCCGTGAATTCCGGGCGATCGCACAAATTCTCGCGACCGGAGCTGCAATAGCTGCAGGTTCCGCAAGTCCAGCCAAGCCAGGGAATGCCAATTCTGTCTCCGATCGAGAAGGACCCGACGCCCTCCCCGAGCGCCTCAACCCGCCCGACGATCTCATGCCCTGGAACGATAGGGGAGCGCGCCGGAATCTCGCCATCGACCACATGGAGATCGGTGCGGCATACGCCGCATGCCGAAACCTTTATCAGCACCTCGCCAGGCCCTGGCGCCGGGACCGCGCGTTCGATGAGCCGCAATGGTGTGTGTGGCTGCTCAAGCAACATGGCTCGACAGGTTTCCATGGCACGATCCTGACATGCGTCCCGGACGCGGTCGCTTCGTAATAGTCCCTAGCGCGCGGCTATGCGCGCCATTCGGACAACTACGTATCATGCCAATGTGCCGCCCGCGCTATGTGGAACAGATATGCGATCAGGGGCCGCTTCAATGGCTGAAATGACGACAGCATGGTCCGTCGACCACAGCGCCTATCCCGTGACCGGCCCGGCAAGCGTTCAGCTCGAGTTTCTTGTGCGTTACGCCGTACTTGCGCCTTCGACGCACAATACGCAGCCCTGGCTCTTCCGCGTGCGGGGTGACTCGCTCGAACTCTTCGCCGATCGTGGCCGCGCGCTTCCAGTGTGCGACCCCGAGGACCGCGAGCTCGTGATCTCGTGCGGTGCCGCGCTTGGCATCGCGCAGCTCGCCGCGCGGAACTTCGGCTATGAAGGGGCGATAGAACTGCTGCCGGCGGGCGGACATCCCGATCTGCTGGCGAGGTTGCGGCTCGGCTCGCGTCGCGCGCCAGACGCTGCCGAAGCGCGGCGCTTCAGGGCCATTCCCGATCGGCGCACGACCCGCACGGCCTTTGCCACAAACGAGATTCCGATCGAGACTCTTGCCACCCTGCAGCGGCTGGCAGCGCATCGTCACGCGACGCTTGTCTATGCAAACACGACAGGCGACCGCGAAGCAATCGCTGAACTTGTCGCAAAGGCCGATCAACTACAGATGCAGAATCCGGCCTTCCGCGCCGAGCTGGCCCAGTGGCTGCGGCCGGGACATGCCCCTGACGGCGATGGAATGTCGATTGCAAGTTTCGGGTACAGGGACAATCTGTCGGGGGCGGCCGCTGCGGTGATCCGCACCTTCGATCTCGGCGCGGGCATCGCTGCGCGCGACCGTCAGCTGGTTGCTGGTTCGCCTGTTCTTGCGCTTCTTTTCACCGATCAGGACGGGCCGGCCAACTGGCTGCGTACGGGAATGGCGCTCGCGGACATATTGCTCGAAGCGACCGCAGCTGGCCTTCAGGCAGCATTTCTGAACCAGCCAGTCGAGATCCCTGAACTCAGAGCCGGGCTAGGCGCGATCGTGGGTTCGCGTCGCATTCCACAGCTTTTGATGCGCTTCGGCCGAGGCCCGAAAGTGCCTCCCTCGGGCAGGCGCGAAGTGCGTCTCGTAATTGGGGGCTAGTGGCTTGCGATACGGCTCGGCCCCGCTCTGCGCCGACCGGTTAGGGAAGCTTACCTATAGCGTGCGCGCTGCCGTGCGGCGAATCTGGGTCCCTGTCTTGCGAAAGGGCCGATCATGAAATCGATTCTTCTCGACGCACATAATGACCGCTGGCTCGCCGCCCGCGTCCAGGCGGCCAGCATCCTTTCAAAGTCGGTCCGCGCGCGGATCACCGCGCTGCAGACGATTGAGGAACCCGCGATGCTCGCCAGCGCGTTGCTCGGCGCCGAACTTCGCGAAACCGAACTGGAGGACAAGCTGGCGCCTGCGCAGGTCGCAGCCGACATCTCGCGCGAATGCGTGCAGGAACTGTTCGGTTCGACGAAGACCGTGGAATGGCGGCGCGATATCGGTGATCGGGGGCAGCGCCTGATGCTTCATGCCAGGCTCGCCGACCTGTGCGTGGTCTCGATCGATGATATGCGCGATTATGGCGGACTGCCTGATGCGATGACCCGTCAATCCCCTTGTCCCATTCTTGCGGTGCCGACCGAGTTCGACCCATTTGATCCACATGCGCCCATTCTCGTGGCCTGGGACGGGTCGTTCTCCGCGAGCCGTGCGCTACGCGCCGCCGTGCCCGTGCTGCGGTGCTCGCGCGCGATCAAGCTCGTTTCGATCGGCCATGATCCCGAGCTCCCGCTCAGCGCAGCTATCGACTATCTGCAGCGGGAGGGCGTTTCCGCGAGCGGGGACGTGCTCCCCGAGAGCGCACCGATCGCCCATGTGCTCGTCGGCGCGGCGGCCGAGCATTGCTCCGGACTGATCGTGCTCGGCGCGGCTGGCCATTCCGCACTGGGTCGGGCATTTTTCGGAAGCGTAGCGCAGGCCTTGCTGAACCGCGACGCCTTCCCGCTCTTCCTCGCGCACTAGGTGGCGCCGTCGCGATCCTGAATTCGAGGCACGCCAGTTTGCCTCAGCGTGCCGCCCGCTCGATCGTCGCGCAGAGCTTGCGCGCGGTTTCCTCGACCTGGAACAGATGCTCGCGCACAAATCGTTCCTTGAGTCCGTCGACGATCGAGGAAAAATGCACATGTTCGACCGACGCCAGCGAAAAGGCATTGGCAAGATAGTCGTCGAAGACTTCGCGCAGCGCGAGCCAGGCGGCCTTTTCGTTGAGCCAGGCCCAGCTGGTTCCCGATGACGTGTAACTGATCATCCGCTTGCCCGTCATGACCGGGTTGAACTCCTGGTTCCGGATCGCATGGTGCGAGAACCCTGCGCCGAGAACGCGATCGACATAGCCCTTGAGCATCGCGGGCGGGGTTCCGAACCAGATGGGATAGATGAGAACGAAGACGTCGGAACCGCCAATCGCGGCCAGCTCGGCGGCGACATCGTCGCTGAGCATGAAATCCGCGCATGTCGGTCGTTCGCTGGCCTTGAGCACGGGATCGAAATTCAGGCCGTAAAGATCGCGCACGACGATCTCGTGTCCCACCTCCTCAACCGTCTGCCGGTAGCGATCGGCCACGCTCGCACAAAAGCTGTCGGGCGCGGGGTGGGTCAGAATGATCGCATGCCGTGGCATGCGTGCCGGGGCTGAAGCGGGAGAAGCACACATGTCGGTCATCCACCTGCCTTGAAGGTCAATCGCAGGAACGTGCGACGGCACGCCCAAAGGTCGCGGCTGCCGCGGGTCCTAGTGCGCCAGCAGAAGCGGTATCGCGCTGCCTGAAATCAGGTCGCGCGTAACGCCGCCTACGACCGTCTCGCGCACGCGCGAGTGCCCATAGGCGCCCATGACGACATAGCCGGCCCTGAGCTGTGCGGCGGCATCAAGCAACACATCGGCGGTCGATCGGCCTTCGCGACGCCATTGATGCAGCTCGGCGGCGATGCCATGACGCGACAGGTAGGACGCGGCTTCGGTTGCGGGGAAATCGTGCATGTCATCGGTCACCTCGACGAGGCAGACCTTGCCCGCGCCGCGGAGCATCGGCAGCGCGAGCCGGAGCGCCTGGGCCGCCTCGAACGAGCCGTTCCAGGCGACCATCGCTGTGCCGGATGCATCCAGCCCCTTGAAGATTGCCGGCACCGCCATGACGGGTGCGCGCGCATGGATCGCGACCTCGGCGGCTATGGGGAGCGGCCGGATGCCTTCGGTCTTGCCGCGAATTGCCTGGCTGAGCACGATCACATCGGCGAGCCTGGATTGGCTGAGCACGGTTTGCACGGCATTGCCGTCGAAATGCAGCCAGTCCCAGCTCGCGCCCTCGCGCGCAAGGTGCGCCTCGACGCGTTCGCGTTCCACCTTTTCCTCGGTGCGAAGCTTCGCCATCAGTTCGGCGCAGCCGTGCATCCCGCCAAAAGGGTCGCCGCCGATGAAATGATCGAAGGGCGTCACCTGCACGCACGAGATATGACCATCGAAGGCGCGCGCGAGATCAAGCGCACATTGCAGCCGTTCTTCCTGATGGTTGTCGGGCCGGATGAGCAAGAGGATCGACTTCATGGACCTGCTCCTGTTGTCCTTGCCCGTCGAGCTTAGGACGCCCCCAGGAGGCCGTAATTAGGTGACTTTACGGAGGGCCGCCTGCTGCGATCGCGCGGCCCGATAATCGGTGAGAATGCCGCGCATCCGGCGTATGGCTTCGCGGCGATTGTGGTCGGCGTCGATCTGTTCCAGCGCGCGTTTGAGATCGACGGTGAAGGCCGCATAGTCGTTCTGCCAGTCACGACCAAGCGCATCGCGCAGGTCCTCGCGCCCCGTCTTCAATCTGCGCGCCAGACCATCGGGCGGCACCGCATAGGTCTCCCCGATCTCGGGTACGAGGATCGAGGCCATCTCGCCCTGGAGCGAACGCCGCAGCGCCTCGATCGCGCCCGGTTCGCCGTGCGTGAGGAAGAGGCTGCCCGAAATGGGTTCTCGGGCATGGATCCAGGCGGCGAGTTCGGTCCTGTCGGCATGCGCCGAATAGCTGTCCATCCGCCTGATCACAGCGCGAACAGCAACGTCTCGCCCCGAAATCCGGACGCGTTTCGCGCCATCGAGGATCGTTCGTCCGAGCGTTCCATCGGCCTGGAATCCGACGAACAGGATAGTCGAGTCGCGGCGGGCGAGGTTCTCGAGCAGATGGTAGCGGACCCGCCCGCCCTCACACATGCCCGAGCCGGCAAGGATGATCGCACCCGACATGTCATTGAGCCGGCGCGAGGCCGCGACGTCCTCCACAAAATGAAAGGCAGGGTGATGAAACACCTCGCCGGACCCCAGATCCTCGAGCTTCGCGGAATATTTCGCAAAGACCTCGGTCGCACGCATCGCCAGCGGCGAATCGATGAACACCTGGGCTGCTTTCAAGGTCCCGGCGTTGATCCGCCGCGCCAGATCGAGCAGCAATTCCTGCGTACGTTCCAGCGCAAAGACCGGTATCACGAGATTTCCGCCACGCGCCATGGCAGCCTTGACCTCGGCTTCCAGCATCCGCCGGCGTTCCTCGATGGTCACGGTTTCGCGCTCGCGATCGCCATAGGTGCTCTCGCAAAAAACGTGGTGAAACCGGGAGGGTGCATCGGGATCGGGATGGAACGCCTTGTGCTCGGGGCCGATGTCACCGGAGAATAGCAGCCTGCTCTGCGCATGACGCAGATCGACCGAGGCCGATCCGAGAATATGGCCCGCGTTCCACAACATTGCCTCAAAACCCGGCGCGGGCGTGAACAGGCTTCCCAACGATATCGGCCGCAACCGGGCAAGCGCGGCCTCTGCGTCCGCGACGGTATAGATCGGCTCGAACGGATCCTCGTCGGCCCGGTCCAGTCTGCGGTTGCGGCGTTCGGCATCCTGTTCCTGCAGACGCGCCGCATCCTTGAGCATCGGAACGAGAAGATCGACGGTTGGCGCGGTCGCCCAGATCGGCCCCGAAAACCCTTCTGCGACGAGACGCGGGACAAGCCCGCTATGATCCAGATGCGCGTGGGTGAGGATCACGGCATCAATCTGCGCAGGATCGAACGCAAAGGGCTCACGGTTGAGTGCTTCCAGCGTTCGCGAGCCCTGGAAGAGGCCGCAATCCACAAGCACGTGCCTGTCGCCCGAAGTGACTTCGAAGCACGAGCCCGTGACCGTGCGACCAGCGCCGTGGATCGTGACCGTGGCGGGATATCCCATGGCAAGCCATCCTCGAAATTCAGATTCACGATGGGACGCGAGACACGCCAAGGATATGCGGGACTCTACCTAGTCGCCGGCCTCGCGCCGGTCGGCAGAATCGGCCACCTGATCGAAAGCGGATCCGGCGCGCGCGCCTCATCCGTATCAATCCCTATTTCATCGGGCAGCGCAAAGTCGCAGCTTTGCGCCATGAGCTGGAAAACAATACGCCTCGAACTTGCGCGAACACCCGAGTTCCCGAACGGGTCTCCGGGCCGCGTCTACCTGCTACGCTTGCCGCTTGATGCCGAGGGACGCATCGACCCGGTTGAATTCCGTGCCGATCCCGAACTTGCCACCGTGCGTCGATACTGGCCCAACGAAGCCGATCAGACGGGCTATGTGATCCGCAGGCCAGGTGGCGGCTGGGCTCTGTCCTATGCCGTGGGCGACGATGACGATGAAGCGATCTTCCATCTGGAAACGCATCCCATTCGCCTCGGTGAATATGTCACGATCACCGAGGCCGATGGCGAGCAATTTCCGTTCCGCGTGATGCGCTGCGAAGGATGACGCTGCGAAGGATGACGCTGCGAAGGATGACAAGGCCAATGTCGAGGAGATCATCGTGCTGAGCAGGATTCCGACCGCCCCCGACATCGTCGCATTCCGACTCTCGGGCACGCTTGAACAGGCCGACGTCGATATTGCCATCCAACTCGTCGATGAGGCGCTGAAAGACAATGACGAGGTGCACCTTTTCTCGGAGGTTGCCGACCTCGAAGGCGTCAGCGCCGAAGCCTGGCATGACAGCATTTCGCGAGGGGCGCACTTGTTGACGCAGCTGAAGCGTTTCGGCCGGATCGCGATCGTCAGCAAGCACGCCTGGGTACGGGCGATGGCGCGGATCGAGAGCGCTCTGCTCCCGCATGTCAGCTACGAAGTCTTCACGCCCGAGGAGCGCCACCGTGCGCTTGCCTGGGTCAAGGGTGAGGAGCGACGGCCGCGAGCGCCAGGCTTTCACCGCCTGTCGACGGGCGACGCACATATCCTTGCCTTCGAACTCGACGGTAAGATCGAGCGCGAGGAAATCCAGGATTTTATCGGGGTGCTCGAAGCCGCAGTCGCATCGGACCAACCGATCCGCGTGCTCGGCCGGATCAAGGATCTCCGGGGTTTCGACCCCGCACTGCTGGCGGACCGCCGCTACCTCGAGCTCAAGCTGAAGCTCGCAAGGCATATCGAACGTTATGCCATCGTCGGTGGGCCGACCTGGCTGCGATCGCTGGTGATGACTCTCGATCCGCTGGTCAGGACCGACATGCGCCATTTCGATGCCGATGAAGAAGACGAGGCGTGGCGCTGGCTGAAGGGCGGCATCGCAGCAAATCCCGAACAGATCGACAAGGCGATCGCGGGCTGATCCTCATTGCGATAGTGCGAGACGACGACCATGACCCCGCCGCAGAGCCTTAGCGCTGCGACAGGCCGGTCCCGTCCTGCAACACCATGGCAGCGCCTTTTTCCGCGATCATCAGCGTCGGCGCGTTGGTGTTGCCCGAGGTGATGCGCGGCATCGCCGATGCGTCGATCACGCGCAGCCTCTCGATACCGCGTACCCGAAGCCGCTCGTCGAGCACCGCACATGGGTCGGACGCAGCCCCCATGGCTGCCGTGCCGACGGGGTGGAAGATGGTCGTGGCCAGTTCGGAAGCCGCCCTGAGCAGATCATCGTCGCTCCGGACGTCGGCACCGGGGCGAAACTCCTCTGGCCTGAAGCAGGCGAGCGGCGCCTGCGCGGCGATCGTGCGCGCGAGCTTGAGGGAGGCGACCGCCACCCGCCGATCTTCATCGGTCGCCAGATAATTGGGTGCGATGACCGGCGGCGCGGCGGCATCGGCGCTTGCCAGCGCCACGCGTCCGCGGCTGGTGGGCCGCAGGTTGCAGACGCTGGCGGTGAAGGCGCCGAACCGATGCAGGCCGTCCCCCCATTTGTCGAGCGACAGGGGCTGAAAATGGAACTGCAGATCGGGTGTGGCCTGATTTTCGGACGATCGTGCAAACATGCCGAGCTGCGACGGCGCCATCGTCAGCGGCCCACGCCGGAACAGCGCATATTCGAGCGCCATGCCGGCACGCCTGAACAGATTGGCGTATTGCGTGTTCAGCGTCGAAACCCCGGTCACCCTGAACACGGGGCGGATCTGCAAATGGTCCTGCAGATTGGCACCCACGCCCGGCAGCGCGTGAACCACGGGAATGTCGAAATCGCGCAGCATTTCGGGTTCGCCGACGCCTGAAAGCTGGAGGATCTTGGGCGAGCCGATCGCGCCGGCAGCCAGTATCACCTCGCCGCTGGCGCGGGCTTCGAAGCGCTCATTGCCGCGACGCAAGACAAGGCCCGTCGCGCGCCTGCCATCGAAGGTGACGCGCTCGACCTCGACACCCGTCTCCAGCCTGAGATTGGGCCGGCTGAGCGCAGGCTTCAGAAACGCGCGCGCGGTACTTACCCGGCGCCCCGCCCGCTGGTTGACCTGAAAATAAGCCGAGCCGGCATTGTCACCGCAATTGAAGTCGCTGACCGGAGCGATGCCGATCTCGGCGCCCGCCGCGCGAATGGCGTCGAGAATGTCCCAGCGCACGCGCGGATTCTCCACCCGCCACTCACCCCCGGCGCGGTGGTGCTCGCCCTCGGGCGCCATGTGATCCTCATGGCGCAGGAAATAAGGCAGCACGCTTTCCCAATCCCAGCCGGTGAGGCCAAGCTGACGCCAGCCGTCATAGTCGGCGGCCTGCCCGCGCATATAGATCATTGCGTTGATCGCCGAACTGCCGCCGATCACCTTGCCGCGGGGATAGGCAAGCCTGCGTCCCGCAAGCCCCTTCTCTTCCACGGTCTCGAACATCCAGTCCGCGCGCGGATTGCCGATGGCAAAGAGATAGCCGACCGGGATGTGGAACCATATCCAGTCGTCCTTGCCGCCCGCCTCGAGCAGAAGCACACGGTTCCTGGGGTCCGCGGAAAGACGATTGGCGAGCAGGCAGCCCGCCGAGCCCGCGCCGGCGATGACATAGTCATAGGTCCCAAAGTCCTTCGCCGGGTCACTCATGCGCACGCTTTCCTCGTTCGGTCCCCTCGGGCAGACCACCAGATGCCGTGGCACGTCAATATGGCGGACCGCAAGACTGCCGGCGCGATGCCGACGGCTTTGCCAACGGACAGATGAAGAGCGGGGTGGAACCTGTCTCGCCCGGCTGGACGGTTTAGTCGGGACCGAACAGTTTGAATTCGACGAGGCGAATGGCGCGGCCGGGGCGCTGGCGCATCACGACGCGGACGCGGCTTGCGGTTGTCTCGGGCCAGTCGACGTGCGTGATGCCATTGGGCACCGGCTTGACCCTAGATGCGGTCAAGTCGCGCCACTCCTGCCCCGTCCACGCCTGGAGGCGAAGGGCGCCAGGAACCGCATGGGTCTTGCGATCATCGAAGAACGCCAGTTCGGCGCGCGCGAGACGAGCGGGCTCGCCGAGATCGATCGCATACCATTGTTCCTTGCCGGAAGGCGCCGAAGACCAGCCGTTCGCCAGCTCGGGGAAGAACCAGAGCCGGCCGTCGATCGCGTCATGGACGTTTTCGGCATCGGCGTTGCTGGATGCCTGCCCTTTCGGAAACATGCCGCGCACCAGCTGCACTGCGCGATTGATCGGGCGCGCATAGGCGGGCACGGGCGCGCGGTCGATCGGCACTGTCAGCCGGCGAAGCGTTGCGCTGCGCGCTACTTCCTGTCCATCGACCTCGATCGACAGCCCCTTGCCGCGTCCATAATGGCGGCCATCCCGATCCCATGTGATCGCGATCCGGCGTCCGTGATACGGCACATTCTGGACGCGGAACCATGCCAGCGCCTGCGGATCGCCGGCATCGGGCAATAACGGGTTCACCTCCAGCACATCGTCGGCGCGCGGGCGGATGCCGACAAGGCCAGTCATGACCAGATCGACAAAGCCCGAGTGAAAATAGTGATGGCTGCGGTCGAGCCCGACGATCGGTTTGCCCGTCTCGGGATGATAATCCTCCTCCAGATCCAGCCGGCCATCCTGATAGTGGAGCGCCGCATATTGCCGCAGCAGGCGCATATAGGCGCCGCGCGTAACCGGCCCCTTATGGTCATGGTGATCGAGCAGATTGGCCATGCCGTGCAGCACCTGCGTCGTCTGGAAGGGCCAGACGGGGCCATTCCACTGGCATTCGGGGTCGCTGCCGAGATAGCGATACTGCTTCATATAATATTGGTAGCTCGCCTCGACGGTGCGCATTCCCGTCTTGCCCGCCAGAGCCTCGGGTGAAAGCAGATGCGTCCAGGCGGCCGCATAACGCGCGTCATCGGGCGCGAGATCGAACATCCACGGCAGATAGCCGACCAGTTCGCGCGCGCGGATCGGCGACCAGTATTTCACATGCTCGTTTTCGACCTTGTAGCGATCGATGAAGTGCGAGAGGTCGCTGCTCCAGAGTGCATCCAGCGTCCGCGAGCGCAGCGCATCGGCGCGTGCAGCATATTCGCGGGCCATCGCTTGGTCGCCCGCCATCTCCGCGAGCCGGGACAGCGCGCGCGCATTGGCGAACATGTAGGAATTGACCGACGGGCGGAAGGAATCGCCGCCTCGAAAACCGTCCTTCCCGCCCGAGGCGTCGATCGACGAGACCGTATATTCGGTCGCGTCGAGCAGAGGTTCGACGAAATAGAGCCCCTTGGTGAAATCATACTTCTCGTCCCACAGGCGATAGATGTGGCGCATGGTCTGCAGGTGCCGCAGCGCGGCTTCGCGATCACCATCGACGAGAAAGCGGCCATAGACCGAATCCGCCATGTAATCGGTGAAGTGGCGATCGTTGCCGCCGCGATACATGAAATCGATATAGTCGCCCGCATAGCGGCGGTCATTGAGCCAGCGCCCCTCGCCGATGTGAAATCCGGTGGCGTCGTTGAGGCTGGCAAAGGGTTCGCGCTGCCACGAGACGTCGTCGAGGAACTCGGTGGAGATATAGCCTTCGGTGCCGAGATCGCGCTGATGCGCGCGGAACAGCGCCCAGCGATAATAATAGACCGCATCGAGGCGCGGATCGGCGGATTCGAAGAAGGGGATACGCTCCTCATACCAGGGCGCATCATTGCCGAAGCGCTCGAGCGCGATGCGGCGTGTATCCATTGCCCGAACCGCCGGGGAAGGCGTCGCTGGTATCGCGGGCACGGGCATCGCGGTGGCCAGCATGATCGCCATCGCAATCCACAGACGTGACCTCATTTTCCTGCCTTTTCCGAAGACGCCCCAAAAACGAAGGGGCGGTCTCTCCGGGCCGAACAGGATGCCCGGAGAGACCGCCCGAGGGGGGCGCAGAATAACGCCTGCGCCCCGCGGAGAGATCACTTGAAGGTGTAGCGGACGCCCAGCGCAAAGGTCCGCGCGAGCAGCGTGGTGCCGAGATTGAACTGGTCAGGCCCGCCCACATCGTCGAACTTGTAATAGGTCTGCTGCTTCGACTTGGTGAGGTTCACCGCGTCGAAGGTCAGGCCGAGATCCTCGTTGATGTTGTAGGTGAACTGGAGGTCCAGGCTCTTTTCGGGGGTCCGCCACACGCCGATCGGATTGGCGAACAGACGCGCCTCGTTGTTGGCGAGAAAGGCGTCACGATAGACATAGGACAGACGCGCGCCGACCGGACCACGCTCATAGGCGAGCGTGACGTTGTAGGAGAGGTCCGACACGCCGAAGAAGGACGATTGGGTCTCGCCGATGACATTGCCCTGCCCGTCGTCGAGCGGGATCGTCTGGCTCGAATCGAGCACCGTCAGGCTGCCCTGGATGCCAAGACCGTCGAGAATGCCCGGCAGATAGGTCGGGAAATAGGTGAGACCAACTTCGAGCCCCTTCAGCACGCCATTTGACGCGTTCTGCGGCTGGGTGACGAGGAAGGTATCGGTGTTGAGACCGGTATTGGGGATGGTGACCAGCGAGCTGAGCGGCACCACGAGCCCGTCGATCTCGCGCCGGAACAGCGTGGCGTAGATCGCGCTGTTGCGTTCGAAATACCATTCGAGCGCGAGGTCGAAATTCTTCGAGGTGGTCGGCTTCAGGTTCGGGTTGCCGCTGGTGCCGCTGCCATAGCCGACATTGGTGAGATCGCCCACCAGCGTATAGTTGGGGTTGAGATCGCCAAAGGCCGGGCGGCGCAGCGTTTCACCATAGTTGAAGCGCAGCCGCAGATTGTCCTCGATCGCGTAGCGCAGCGTGAAGCTGGGCAGCAGCTTCTCGGTGCCCGTCGAGCCGCTGGTCGAAACCAGCGGATCCGAATAGCGATCGGTGAACACGGAATCGGTGTCGACCGAGACGAAGCGCAGGCCCGCCTGCATCTGCAGCGGCCGTCCGAAGATCGAAACCTCCCCGTCCGCCTGGATATAGGCGGTCATGGTGACTTCGTTGATGTCGAAGACCTTGATCAGCGACAGATCATCCGAAAGCCTGATGTTGGGATTCACCGACTGATAGAGCGCGCGAACCGTGTCGGCATTGTTGTAAAGCCAGTAACCGCTGGGCAGCACCCATGAGGTCGGCACGTCGGCGCGGCCATCGAAAAAGCCCTTGTTCGTGAAATAGGCTGCCGGATCGAGCGTCGAGAAGGGTCGCCCGAGCGAGCCCGCCTCCTGGCCGCGGACGGAGTCCGCGGCCTTGCGGTCATCGTAACGGATGCCACCCTTGATCTTGCGCAGGAAACCTTCGTCCCACTCATATTCGCCGTCGAGCGTGAAGGTTAGCGCGCTGCCCTTCGACTTGTTGGCGTTGTCGTAGAACTGGGCGAGGTTCCACTGCCCCGGATCGGCCAGCAGCGAATCGTCGTTGAAGTGATAGGACGGGATGCCGCCACCGGCGTTGAACACGGTGTCGATCGAATCCGCCACGCGATCAGTGCGCAGCGCGATGAACGAGCTCTTGTAGGTGCTGTCCTGCCAGGCGAGATCGGCCACGATCTTGCCATGGTCTCCGACATTCCACTTGGCGTTCAAAGCGTAAAGGAAGTTGTCGGTCTTGTTCTTAGCGAAGTCGCCGCTGTTGAACCCATAGACGCTGCCGACACGACGGCCGCTCATGATGTTGGTACCGTCGTAAAGCTCGAAGGTCGACGCCGGATCGGAGCCAAGGTTGCCCCACCAGTCGACGAAGCTGAACTGGAGGCTGTTGAAGGTCTGCCCCCGGAAGCCATTGTAGAAGAATTCGGCCGTATATTCAGAGCTGTCGTTGGGCGCCCACTGGAGTGCGGCATTGACCGCTGGACGCTCGCGCTTGCCGTAGAGATCGGAGCTGAACACGGCGTCGCGCGCGAGATAATAGGGCGTGTCGACGCCGTTGATGTTGAGCGTCGAGCCCGGCGCGGTGGGCAGGCCGTAATCCTGACCCGGCTGCCAGTTCACATTGTCGGGGCCCGGGAAGATGCGCTCAAGCGGCGTCAGCCCCGAACCGGCGGGCGGATTTTCGGTCGCGAACGGCACGAAGGCGCCCGCGGTGACGGTCATGTCGCGATATTTGGTCCGCGAATAGCTGCCGTTGATGAGGATGCCGATATCACCGATGCCCGTTTCCCAGCGATTGCTGATGAGCGCGCTGACGTTCGGGTTATAGGTGTCGGCCTGCTCGTTATAGATGCCGCGTGCGACAGCGGAAATGGCGAAGCCATCGAAATCGAAGGGACGACGCGTCTGCACGTCGATCTGGCCGGCAAGGCCGGTCTCGATCTGGTCGGCCGCGCGCGTCTTGAAGACGTCGACCTGCTTGATGAGGTTCGCCGAAAGATCCTGAAGCTGGAAGGACTGGCCGGACGACGTGAAGATGTTGCGGCCGTTCATCGTCGTCAGCGGATCGGTGAGACCGCGGATCGACACGCCCGCCGCCTCGCCGCCGGCACGGTTGGTGACCTGGACGCCGGTGACGCGCTGGAGCGCTTCGATGACGTTGTTGTCGGGGAGCTTGCCGACGTCCTCGGCGACGATCGAGTCGACGATCTGGACCGATTCCTTGCGCACGTTGAGCGCGCCGACGATCGATGCGCGCACACCGGTGACGATGATTTCCTCGTCGGTCGCGGCATCGCCGCCCGGTGAAGCCTCGGCGGTCGCAGGAGCTTCCGCGGCAGCATCAACCTGCGCGTGCGCCGCGCTCGCGAGCATCAGCGAGAAAACGGACACGGAACACATGACTACAGGCTTGAACGCCATCTTATCCTCCCCTTGGCCGGCCCATTGCCGCGGCCCTCATTAACTCGGAGTATTTATTTCCAGACCGCGGATGACGCAAGGGTAAATTTGCGTCCTGAAATCCCCACAAAATGGCCCGAAATATCAGAGACAAACGCCAAACAAGGCTCTGTTATTTCCATATTTAATCTGAGTTTTCGCTTTCGGACCGCAAGGGTACGGAGGCCACCACGAGCGATGGTTACCGTTGTCATTCCAAAATCCGGCAGCGTTCTGGGCATCGAAATGCCCTTCACAAGTCAGAGTTAATTCGAGTCGCCCACGCCTCAGCTCGACAGCCAGCGCGTCGTTGCATCCTCGGCCTGATGGAGAATGATGGCGCCCTCGCGATGCGCGAGCGCCTTATCCGGACTCGCAACGGCGGTAAAGCGGACGCTGTTGTCGGGCGCGACACGGGGCACGAATGCGCTGCGCCGGACGAAGTCTGCGCCCTGCTCAGCCTTTGCCAGCATGATCCGACCATCCGCTCCAGAGGTAAGGCAATAGTCGGGCATATCGATCGGACTGAGCGTGACGCTCCCGCTAACCCTCGCCGGCGCCAGACGGAATTGCGTGGCCGGCAGGGCTGCCTGCCCGACGATCGCACGCTGCCCGTCATGCGCGAGGAAGGCTTCTTTGCGGTCGGCGGGAGAAAAGCGTCCGGGCAACGGACCATTGCCCACGGGAATGCCGAAGTCAGGCGTGCCGTCCGCGCGGAAATAGAGCCGCTGGACACGCGTGTGACGATTGGGATCGAACAGCGGATCGCCCGTGATCGCCGAATAATCACGCCCGTGATAGACGAGAATGTCGCGACCCTCTTCATCGGTGGTGAAGCTGTTGTGGCCGGTCCCGTAAACCTTCGTGACCTCCGACGAGACGAACACCGGCTCGGGCGATTTGGTCCATGCCCGCGGATCCATGATATCGGCATCGTCCGCGGCGGTCAGCAGGCCGAGGCAGTAACGCGCATCGGTCGCGCTGGCGGAATAGGTCATGAACAGCCGTCCGTTGCGAGCAAGGATCGCTGGGGCCTCGGCCACCTTGAAACCCTGGATCTCCCAGTCGAGCGTCGGCACGGTCAGGCGCGTGGCTTTGGCGGCGAGCGTGAGCGGCGTCGCCAGCGGCGCGATATAGAGGTTGGAATTGGTCTCGATCCCCGGTTCGCGCTGCGCCCACACGAAATAGCGCTTTCCGCGATGGACGAAGATAGTCGAATCGAGGTTGAAGCTGTCCCACGGCGCCTGGAACTGGCCGAGCACCGACCATTTCCCCTTCATCGGATCGGGCCCGTCGCAGACGATCGCATAGGTGCGGATGCGGAACACATCCTCGCCGCCGCCGCTCGGGCCGGCCGCGAAATACATGATCCAGCGTCCGTCGATCAGATGGAGTTCGGGCGCCCAGATGAAACCCGACATCGGGCCGCTGGAAAGGTGGCGCCACAGCACCGCTTCCTCCGCGGTCGCGAGGCCCGCCAGCGTGCGCGAGCGGCGCAGCACCAGCCGGTCATATTCGGGCACCGAGCCGGTCATGTAATACCAGCCATCCTCGTGGCGGAAGATCTGCGCATCGGCGCGCTGTTTCACGAGCGGGTTCTGCGGCGCGATGTCGGGCACGTCCGACATGGCGGCGCGCGCTACGACGGGCGCAGCGGAAAGCATGGCGGTGCTTGCAATGAAGCCGCGGCGGGACAGGTTGAGGCTCATATCGGATACTCCTGTGCCGCGATCTTCGGGGAGGCGGCGATAGTCGGAAAAAGGGCGGGCGACCGCGCCCGCCCGGCTTATCAATATTCGGCAACCGGCCAGCCGTCCGCGCCCCAGCGGATCGGCGCGATCCTGAGTGTTGGTGCGCCATTCTTCTGCCGGTCATAGGCGTGATAGACGACGTAATCCCTGCCATCGCGGTCGCGCAGCCACCCGGCATGGCCGGGCCCGCGAAAGCGCTGCTGCTCCTGCAGATCGGCGCGCAGGAAGATCGTCCCCTTGCCTTCCATCATCGCGCTGCCATCCTTGCCCAGATAGGGGCCGGTTATTACGCGCGATCGGCCGATCACCGTGTAATAGGTGCTGTTCGCGCCCTTGCAGCAATAGTCATAGGACACGATCAGCCAGTAATAGCCGCCGTGATCGACGATGAACGGCGCCTCTACCGGCGCCGGTCCGCCCGCGGGAGCCGGACGACGCGCGATGGAATAGGGCTTTGCATCCGGCTTCAATGGCTTGCCGGTGCGCGGTTCGAGTTCGAACAGCTTGATGCCGCTCCAGAAGCTGCCCAGCGACAGCCAGTGCCTGCCCTCGCGATCGATGATGAAGTTGGGGTCGATCGCGTTGAAGTCGTCGGTTTGCGTCGACATGACCACCAGCCCTTCATCCCGCCAGCCATAGTCCGGCGCCTTGGGGTCGAGCGTGGGGCTGGAGAAAAGGCCGATCGCCGAACGGTTGGAACCGAAGGTCGAGACCGAATAGTAAAGCCGGTAGCGGCCGTCCACATAGCTGATGTCGGGCGCCCACATGCCGTCGGTGCCGGGTATCGCCTGCTTCGCCCAATCGGGGATCTTGTCGAACAGCGGGGCACCCGCGGTCCAGTGAACAAGGTCCTTCGAGCTGCGCGTCTCGATGTAACGGCCGCCATTGCCCGTGCCGAACACATGATAGGTGTCGCCTTCGCGGATGATCACCGGATCATGCGTGGGCGCGAGATCGCCAGCGAGCCGGCTGTTGAGGCTTTGCTTGCCTTGCTCGCCCGCCTGTTGCGCGACCGCGGCACCGCCCAGGGCAAGCGCCGCAATCCCCGCCATCAGCGCGATCCTTGCAAACCTCAAATCCACTCTCCCTTTTTCTTTACGAGACTTGTCGGCAGCCAGTCCGGCGCCCTGCGGCGAACCGGCTCACGCCATGTTCGCCGCAGATGTCGCTGCTTATTGCAGGTCGAGCACGACCACGGACTTTGGCGGCAGGCTGACACTCAGCACCCCGCCCTCGATCCGGGCACTCGTGAACACCGCGGGCTTCACCACATCGGGCGCGGTGAAGCTGTTGTGCGAGTTGATTGCGGGCGCCGTCAGGATCCGGCCCGAGACAGCGTGCGCGGCAAGACCATCCAGTTTCACCGTTACCGTGTGAGGCTGGTTGGGATCGAGGTTGGACAGGCCGACATGGACCTTGCCGTCCTTCGCCCGCACCGCCGAGCCGCTGACCGCGGGCATCGTCCACTTGTCCTTCGCATACCAGGGCGTATCGATCCTGATCGGCAGCACGGTTGCGTCCTGCCAGGGCTTGTACATCTCGAAGACGTGATAGGTGGGCGTGAGCACCATCTTGTCACCTTCGGTCAGGATCATCGCCTGCAGCACGTTCACCATCTGCGCGATGGCAGTCATCTTCACGCGGTCGGCATGTTTGGCGAAGATGTCGAGGTGGATCGAGGCGATCAGCGCGTCGCGCAGCGTATTCTGCTGGCGAAGGAAGCCGGGATGCGTGCCCGCATCCTGAGCATACCAGGCACCCCATTCGTCAACCGCCAGCCAGACGCGCTTTTGCGGATCATATTTGTCCATGATCGCGCTGTGTTTGGAGATGAGCTCGTCCATGCGGAACGCACCCGCCAAGGCGTCGGCCCAGCCGGCTTCGTCGAAGTCGACGGCGGGCGCACGCGGCGGCCAGCCGCCAGCGGGCAGCACATAGTAATGAAGCGAGAGTGCGTCGAGCTGGCCCGCTGCCACGCGCATCATCGCATCGGTCCAGGCGTAATCATCGACATTCGCGCCCGCCGCTATCTTCATGACCCTGGTACCCGCGGGCGCCTTGATGAAGGTGGCATAGCGGCGCGTCACATCCGCCGCATATTCGGGCCGCATGTTGCCGCCGCAGCCCCAGAGTTCGTTGCCGACGCCGAAATAGGGCACCGCCCACGGTTCCTTATGGCCGTTCTTCGCGCGCTCCTCGGCGAGGCTGCCGGCGGGCGCGGTCATATACTCTACCCATTCGGCCATTTCCTGCGGTGTGCCGTTGCCGACATTGCCCGCGACATAGGCTTCGGCGCCGACCTGGCGGAGCAGCTCGAAAAATTCGTGGGTGCCAACGGTGTTGGGCTCGGTCACGCCACCCCAGTGCGTGTTGACCTTTACCGGCCGCTTGTTCTTCGGGCCGATACCCTCGCGCCAGTGATATTCGTCGGCAAAGCAGCCGCCCGGCCAGCGGATGACCGGAACCTTGAGGTTGCGCAATGCCGCGACCACGTCGTTGCGGAAACCGTTGGTGTTGGGGATCGACTTGTCCTTGCCAACCCAAAGCCCACCATAGATGCCGTTGCCGAGATGCTCGGCGAACTGGGTGAAGATGCGGCGGTCATAGACCGGGCCGGGCTTGTCGGCGCTGATCGTCGCGGTGACCGCCTTTTCAGTCTGGGCATGGCCCGCCGTCGTGGTCGTGATGGCGGCAGCAGACAACAGCAGCGCGGCAGCAGCGCGGCGCAGGGTTCCAATCATTTCCTCTCCCCTCAATTCTTAGTCGTGGAATGCGTCGGTGATCTCGCGCCTTCCGCGCAGGAAGGCATCGGCCACCAGTCGCAGCGGATCGGTGTCGACATCGCTGCGGCCGCCGCGGATCAGCGTTGAAAAGCGGCCATAAAGGCCGGGATATTCATGATCCTCGTTATGCTCGGTCCCGCTCGGGATCGACAGCACCGCACCGCCATGGGAGAGCTTGAGGGTTCCCGCGTCGGTCTCGACGATGATGTCCCAGCTCTGCGGCCCGGTCTGCCGCCAATCGAGATCCATGTGGATCGGCGCTCCGGCCGTGTCGCGAAATTCGAGATCCGCGGCGATTGGCGCGGCACGATTGGCAGGAAGCACGAGCGTTGCCGATTTCAGGAAAAAGGGGCGCGGCAGGATATGGGTGATGATCGACAACGCATTGATGCCGGGATCGAACACGCCCAGACCGCCGGGCTCCCATATCCATGCCTGCCCCGGATGCCAGACGCGTACATCCTCGCGCCAGATGACCGAAACGCTCTCGATCGTTCGCTCGGCGAGCCAGGCGCGGGCCGGGCCGACGCCAGCGGCGAAGCGCGAATGCCAGCCCGCGAACAGGGTCGCGCCCACCTTGTCAGCGCGCGCGCTGAGCGCCGCCACTTCGGCGAGCGTCGCCCCCGGCGGCTTTTCGAGAAAGACATGGATGCCGCGCCTGAGCGCCATGGCCGCGAGGTCGTAGCGGACCTGCGGCGGGGTGCAGAGCGCGACCGCATCCACCGCGGGCCCTTCTTCGAGCAACGCCTCGAGGCTGCGATGGTGCGGCACGCCCGGCATGCCCGGATCGTGCGGGCTGACCGTGGCGGCGAGGCTGAAGGCGGCATTGCCGGCGATTGCGGGCAGATGCTGGTCGCGCGCGATCTTGCCCATGCCGACAACGGCGATGCGGATGGGGTCCATGATCAGAGCGCCCTGACGGACACGGCCGCACGGCTGGCGCGCGCGAGCGGGTTGCGCAGCGGCAGCGTGAAGGGCGCAGCCGCAATCTCGAACACGTCGCCCTCGTTGGTGCGGACGCCATCAGCGAAGGACAGCGTCGCCGTGCCATAGAAGTGCACGTGAACATCACCCGGGCGGCGGAACAGATCATATTTGAAGTGGTGCGCCTCGAGATTGGCGAAGCTGTGCGACATGTTCGCTTCGCCCGAAAGGAAGGGCTTTTCCCACAATGTCTCGCCGCCGCGCAGGATGCGGCTGGAGCCTTCGACATGCTCGGGCAGCTCGCCGACCAGAAGTTCGGGGCCGAGCGATGCCTGGCGGAGCTTGGAATGCGCCAGCCAGAGATAATTGTGCCGTTCGGTCACATGGTCGCTGAATTCGTTGGCAAGGCACAGGCCAATGCGGAAGGGCGTGCCATCCAGGCCGATGATGTAGATGCCGGCGAGTTCGGGTTCCTCACCGCCATCCTGCGCAAAGGCTGGCATGGTCAGCGGGGCACCCGGGTCGACGAGCTGCGACCCGTCGCCCTTGTAGAACCATTCGGGCTGCTGGCCGGCTTCCCCAGGCGCGGGCTTGCCGCCTTCGAGGCCTTCAAGGAACATCCGCATGGAATCGGTCTTTGTGTGGGACGCCGCCGCTTCGCGGTGCATCTTGTCGCGTCCCTCGGCCGAACCAAGGTGCGTGAGCCCCGTGCCGGTGAGCAGCATATGCGCGGGATCTTCGTGATCGATCGGCGCGATCAGGCGGCCCGCGGCGAGTTCTTGGGCAATATCAACGGCAGCGCCGGAGCCGCATTCGGCAACGATCTCGGCCAGACTTCTGTCCGCAGCGATAGCGCGCAGCGCCAGCTCGCGAACGCTCGTCACACCGGGAAGGAAGGCGGCGGAATCACCCCGCGCGGCGATCACCGAACGCACACCTTCAGCGCTGCGATGCTGCAGCAGACGCAATGCCATGAAAAACTCTCCCTTAAAGGCGCCGCTATTGCGGGCGCCGTCATCATTGCCACTGCGGGCCGGGATCCGTTCGAACCCGACCCGACCATTCAATCAGTTTACGGTGAGCGCCCCATCGACGAGACGCGGAGCGCCATCGCCCTGCGCGTCGTCGCGCAACTCCGCCGGCAGCAATGCAGGCGCGAGGTTCTGGTATGAGACGGGCCGCAGGAAGCGGTCGATCGCGAGGCTGCCGACCGAGGTTGTGCGCGCGTCCGATGTCGCGGGGAACGGTCCGCCATGAACCATGGCATGGCAAACCTCGACACCCGTGGGCCAGCCATTGGCGAGGATGCGTCCGACCTTGCGCTCAAGCAGCGGCAGCAGCCGCCCGGCGACAGCCACATCGGCATCGTCCATGTGCAGTGTCGCAGTGAGCTGCCCTTCAAGGCCTGCAATCACGGTGCGCAATTCCGCCTCGTCGCGGCAACGCACGATGATCGACGACGCACCGAATACTTCGTGACCGAGTGCCTTGTCGGCGAGAAAGGCTTGTGCCGTGGTCTGGAACAGCGCCGCCTGACCACGCGTACAGCCATTGCCCTCCTGCCCGCGCCCGAGCGTCTCGACACGGGCATTGCCAGCCAGCGCCGCAATACCCTTTTCATACGCCGCATGGATACCGGTCGTGAGCATCACCTGCGAATCTGCGCCGCTGATCGTGCCCGTCGCCGCGGACACAAAATCGTCAAGTCCGTCGCCATCGATGGCAAGGACGAGGCCGGGATTGGTGCAGAACTGCCCCGCGCCCATGGTCAGCGAACCGACATAGGCCGCACCCAGCGCCGCGCCGCGCGCCTTCAGCGCCTCGGGGAGCAGCAGTACCGGGTTGATGCTCGACATTTCGGCATAGACCGGGATCGGCACCGGGCGCGCCTGCGCCAGCGCCAGCAGTGCAAGACCACCGCCGCGCGAACCGGTAAAGCCGACCGCGGCGATGCGCGGATCCTTGACCAGCGCGGCGCCGAGCTCGTTGCCCGGGCCGACCAGATGAGAGAACACACCTTCGGGCAGACCGCACGCGGTGACGGCACGGCGAATGGCATCAGCCACCAGCGTGCCAGTCTGCGGGTGCGCGGGATGGCCCTTCACCACGACTGGACAGCCCGCGGCGAGTGCGGAAGCGGTGTCGCCCCCCGCGGTCGAGAAGGCGAGCGGGAAGTTGGACGCGCCAAATACCGCGACGGGGCCCAGCGGTATCATGCGCAGACGCAGGTCCGGTCGCGGAAGCGGCTGCCGCTCGGGCTGCGCCGGGTCTATACGCAGGCCGAGCCACGCGCCGCTGCGCACGACATTGGCGAACATACGCAACTGGCCGACGGTGCGGCCGCGCTCGCCCTCGAGGCGTGCACGCGGCAGCCCGCTCTCGCGCATGGCCGCCACGATCAGATCATCGCCGATCGCGAGAACCTCGTCGGCGATTCGATCGAGAAACGCAGCACGGCTCTCACGGTCGGTGGCGCGATAGTCGTCGAACGCCGCTTCCGCCGCAGCGCAGGCGGCTGCCACGTCGGCGGCGCCATGAACCGGGAATTCCGCGCCATCAGGCTGCCCGGTCTCGGCCGTCACGGAACGAAATCCGGGATGTTCCACCTGGTCGATCGAGATAACGTCAGCAGTCATTTACGTCTCCTTATTACTCCGACATATTACAGCGCATCAACGATGGCAACGATTACCGTTTCACCATCGCGCTGCCGCTGGTAATTGTCGGTGCTGAGGGAAGAACATGGGGAATACCAAAGTGGGGCATGAAGCGGACGAAGACGAGGGGCAGGCGCCGGTGCCGACAAAGGCGCGCGGGCCCGGCCGGCGCCTGCACGGCGCGGTCGCACACAAGCTGGGCACGGCGATCCTGTCGGGCGAATATGCGCCTGGAGATACGCTTTCCGGCGAGGTCGCCTTTGCGGAGGAACTGGAAATTTCGCGCAGCGCCTATCGAGAGGCGGTGCAGGTACTCACCGCGAAAGGGCTGGTCGAAAGCCGGCCGAAAGCGGGCACGCGCGTCCTGCCGCGCAACCGCTGGAACCTGCTGGATCCGGATGTGCTGGCCTGGGCCTTTGCGGGCGAGCCCGATATCGAATTCATCCGCAACCTTTTCGAGCTTCGCGCCATTGTCGAGCCCGCTGCCGCGCGCCTGGCCGCCGAACGGCGCGACAAGTCCGACATCAAGATCATGAAGGAAGCGCTGGCGGCGATGCGACGCCATACGCTCGCCACCGATGCCGGACGCGCGGCCGATCGCGATTTTCACAACGCGATCCTGCGCGCCACACACAATGACGCGCTGATGGCGCTCACTGCGAGCATTGGCGCGGCGGTCAACTGGACCACCCAGTTCAAGCAGCGGTCGCGCGCGCTGCCGCGCAACCCGATTCCCGATCATGCCCGCGTATACGACGCCATCGCGGCGGGCGACGGCGAGGCCGCGAGCGCGGCCATGCGCGTACTGATCGACCTCGCGCTCGAGGATACGCGCAGCGCGATCAAGAGCTGACGGGTCGGTAGCTCTGCAAGAAAAAAGGCCCTGCCTCCATCAAGGAAGCGGGGCCTTATTTTCTTAGCCGGATCGGCGTCGCTCAGTCGACGTGCTGATCGGGCAATGCATGGGTGGGGCGCGAACCCCATAGCGCGTAGAACAGAATGTAGAGCTCGCAGACCGCGGTCAGCAGGAACGAGGTCTGCAGGCCATAATGGTCCGCCATCCAGCCCTGGACGATCACGAGCGCACCGCCGGCGATCGCCATGATCAGCAGCCCCGAACCTTCCTCGGTCAGCGGCCCGAGGCCCTTGATGCCCAGCGTGAAGATGGTCGGGAACATGATCGAGTGGAACAGGCCGACAAGGATCAGCGACCACATCGCAACCGGGCCGTGCGCGAACACCGTGACAAGCATGACGATGAATGCGCCGATCGAAAAGACGGCCAGCACCTTGGCGGCGTCGATTCGCTGCATGATCGCCGAACCGACGAAGCGCCCCACCATCATGCCGCCCCAGAGGAAGGTCAGATAGCGGCCCGCCTGCTCATGCGTGAGATTCGCGATGTCGGGCTGGCTGACGAAGTTGACGAACAGGTTCGCCACGCCGATTTCCGCAATCAGATAGATGAAAATCGCGGGGACGCCGAACACCAGATTGCGATGCGCCCAGAGTGAATGCTTCTTCCGCTCGTCCTTCGCCATGCGCATCGTCGCGGCGCCCATGCTGGGCAGCGGGAAGCGCGCGATCACGACGGCGAGCACGACGAGCACGACGGCGACGAGGCCGTAAGGGAGGATCACCGACTGCGCGTCGGCGAGCCGCTCCGCCTGCGTCAGCACCACGCCGGTCTCGGCCGTGCCGCCCTTGGATCGGCCGAGGATAAGATAGGCGCCAAACAGCGGCGCGAGCATCGTTCCCGCCGAGTTCATCGCCTGCACCAGATTGAGGCGCGAAGAGGCGGTTTCGGGCTTGCCGACCACCGCGACATAGGGATTGGCGGCGACCTGCAGCAAGGTGATGCCGCTCGCGATCACGAACAGCATGACAAGCGTGACGCCATAGGACGGGATACTGGCCGCAAGCATCATACCCAGCGAGCCGGCCGCCATGATCAGCAGTCCCACCACCAGCGATTTCTGATAGCCGACCCGCTCGATCAGCTTGGCCGAGGGAATCGAGGCAACGAAATAGGCGATGAACCAGACCGATTCGATCAGTGTTGTCTGGGTATAGCTGAGTTCGAACACGCTGCGCAGATGCGGCAGAAGCGTGTTGTTGATGACCGTGATGAAGCCCCACATGAAAAAGAGGCTGGCAAGCAGAGTCAGCGCCGAACGGTAGCTCGTGCCTTGGTTTTCAGCCCCCGCAGCCGGTGTTGCGGACGTCGTTATCGGTGAAGCCATGCCACCCTTCTCCAATTGTTGTGCCCCGTCCGCGTCCAATGGCCGACACGGCTTGCGCTTGATTATTTTGTCGGACTATATGCAGACCAAGATTGCGTCAATGGGCGCTCATAACCGGGAGGGACGAGAATGCGAAGGCTGGCTAGAATGGGTGCGCTGCTCGGATGCATGGCGGCCACTTTGACGGCGGGAGGCACAGCCTTCGCCGCCGAAGCCAGCAGCACTCCGGCCGGCACTCTCAAGGATGGCACTGCAGTGGAAGCGATCACGCTCAAGAACAGCCACGGCGTTTCGGCGACGATCCTGACCTATGGCGCGACGCTGCAGTCACTGATCGCGCCCGACCGGACGGGCAAGCCGGCCGACGTCGTTCTCGGCTATGACGATCTCGCCAGCTATGTCGATTTTCCCAATTATTTCGGGGTCACTGTCGGCCGCTATGCAAACCGCATTGCAAGCGGCCGCTTCGAGATTGACGGCCGCGCCCATCAACTGCCGCTCAACGACAAGACGAATTCGCTCCACGGCGGCGGCAAGGGCTTCGACAAGGTCGTCTGGAAGGTCGTTTCGCTGAAGAACGGGCCGACCGCGACGCTGATATTGTCGCACAGCAGCCCCGATGGCGATTCGGGCTATCCCGGCAAGCTCGATGCGACCGTCACCTACTCGCTCGACGAGGCCGGCGCGCTGACCATCGCGTTCGACGCGAAGACCGACAAGCCGACGATCGTCAACATGACGAACCACGCGATCTTCAATCTGGCCGGTGAGGGATCGCCCGACGGCGCGACGGGCCACCTGCTGACGATACCCGCGCGCGCCTACACCCCTGTCGACGAGCGACTGATCCCGACGGGAGAGCTTCGCCCGGTCGAAGGCACCGTGTTCGATTTCCGCACGCCGCGCCGCGTGGCGGACGGCATCCGCGACGGCCGCGACAAGCAGATCCGCTTCGGCCGCGGCTACGACCATAATTTCGCGCTCGACAAGGGACTTACGAAGGTGCCCGAACTCGTCGCAAAGCTCGAGGATCCGCAATCGGGCCGCGTGCTCGAAGTGCTGAGCACCGAGCCAGGCGTTCAATTCTACGCCGGCAATTTCCTCGATGGCACGCTGGTCGGCAAACAGGGTCATATCTACCGCATGGGTGACGGCATTGCGCTCGAGCCGCAGAAATTTCCCGATGCCCCCAATCAGCCCAGCTTCATTTCCGCGCGCGTCGATCCCGGCAAGCCTTACCGGCACGTGATGATCTACCGCCTGTCCACGACCCGTTGAACGGATATCCGATGACCGATACCAACCCGACCAAGCTCCGCTCGCGCGCCTGGTTCGATAATCCCGACAATATCGACATGACCGCGCTCTATCTGGAGCGCTACCTCAACTTCGGCCTCAGCCTCGAGGAGCTGCGGTCGGGCAAGCCGATCATCGGCATCGCCCAGACCGGCAGCGATCTTTCGCCCTGCAACCGCCATCATCTCGTGCTTGCCGAGCGCATTCGCGAGGGCATTCGCGAGATGGGCGGCATTGCGCTCGAATTTCCGGTCCACCCGATCCAGGAGACCGGCAAGCGCCCGACCGCGGGGCTCGACCGCAACCTGGCCTATCTCGGTCTTGTCGAAGCGCTTTACGGCTATCCGATCGACGGCGTGGTGCTGACGACCGGCTGCGACAAGACGACGCCTGCCTGTCTGATGGCCGCGGCGACCGTCAACATCCCCGCGATCGCGCTCTCGGTCGGCCCGATGCTCAATGGCTGGCACAAGGGCGAGCGCACGGGCTCGGGCACGATCGTCTGGAAGGCGCGGCAGATGCTCGCTGCCGGGCAGATCGACGATGCCGGCTTCATCAAGCTCGTCGCCTCCTCCGCGCCGTCGACGGGCTATTGCAACACGATGGGCACCGCGACGACGATGAACAGCCTCGCCGAAGCGCTGGGCATGATGCTTCCGGGTTCGGCGGCGATCCCCGCGCCCTATCGCGACCGGCAGGAGGTCGCCTATCTGACCGGCAAGCGCATCGTCGAAATGGTCGCCGAGGATCTCAAGCCCTCCGACATTCTGACACTCGATGCCTTCCACAATGCGATCGTCGTCAATTCGGCGATTGGCGGCTCGACCAATGCGCCGATCCATCTCGCGGCGATCGCGCGCCATATCGGCGTCGACCTGCCGCTCAGGGACTGGGAGACCGAGGGGCACAAGGTGCCGCTGCTGGTCAACCTCCAGCCCGCGGGTGAGTATCTTGGCGAGGACTATTATCGCGCCGGGGGCGTGCCCGCCGTGGTCGCGCAGCTGATGGGCCAGGGGCTGATCCGCGAACGGGCGATGACGGTCAACGGCAAGACGGTAGGCGACAATTGCCGCGAGGCGACGATCGAGGACGAGCGTGTTATCCGCCGTTTCGAAGAGCCGCTGAAGGAGGAAGCCGGCTTCCTCGTCCTTTCGGGCAATCTGTTCGATGCCGCGATCATGAAGACCAGCGTCATCAGCCCCGAGTTCCGCGACCGCTATCTTTCAAACCCCGACGATCCCAATGCGTTCGAGGGGCCCGCGATCGTATTCGAGGGGCCCGAAGACTATCACCACCGCATCGACGATCCCGCGCTCGGCATCACCCCCGCAACGATGCTGTTCATGCGTGGCGCAGGGCCGATCGGTTATCCCGGTGCGGCAGAGGTCGTGAACATGCGCCCGCCCGCCTATCTGATCACCGAAGGTGTCAGCGCGCTTCCATGCATCGGCGACGGCCGCCAGTCGGGTACGAGCGGCAGCCCGTCGATCCTGAATGCCAGCCCCGAGGCGGCCGCCAATGGCGGTCTCGCGCTGCTCAAATCCGGCGACCGCGTCCGCATCGATCTCAACAAGGGCACCGTCGACGTCCTCATTTCTGCCGAGGAGCTGGCCGATCGTCGCCGTGCGCTGGAAGCCGCGGGCGGATACGCCTACCCAGCCTCGCAAACGCCCTGGCAGGAGATTCAGCGCTCGATCGTCGGGCAGATGGATACCGGGGCGATCCTCGAAGGGTCGGAGAAATATCAGCGTATCGCCCAGACTCAGGGCCTGCCGCGCGATAATCACTGATCGTCGGCAGCGAGCGAACGGAAGCTTCATGACCGAATGGACGATTGTCGCGCGCGATGTGCGTGATCAGCTGGGCGAAGGCACGCTGTGGTCGGCGCGCGACAATGCCGTTTACTGGGTGGACATACTCGCCCCGGCGCTCAATCGGCTGGCCCTGGTCACGGGTGTGGTGACGCGCTGGCCTATGCCCGAGCCGCTGGGCTGGGTGGTCGAACGCGCCCGTGGCGGGTTCATCGGCGGCTTCAAGAGCGGCATCGCCGAAATCGGGATCGCGCCCCTTGCGATACTGCCGATCAGCGATCCCGAGCCGCACCTTCCGGGCAATCGCATGAACGACGGCAAGGCCGACGCCGATGGCAACATCTGGTGCGGCACCATGGACATGGCGGAGGAGCAGGATAGCGGATCGCTCTATCGCCTCGATCCCGATCGCCGCTGGATGCGAATGGACACGGGCTACCGTGTTCCCAATGGCCCGGCCTTCTCCGATTGCGGGCGCTGGCTCTACCATGCCGATACCGGCCGCCGCGTCATCTACCGCTTCGCGCGCGGCACGGACGGCGCGATCACCGATCGCCAGCCCTTCATCCATTTTGCGGAAGACGATGGTTGCCCCGACGGCATGACCGTCGACGCGCAGGGCCATCTGTGGGTGGCGCACTGGGGCGGCGGGCGCATCAGCCGCTTCACGCCCGAGGGCGTGCTCGATCGGTCAATCGCCCTGCCCGCCAGCCAGATCACCAACATCACCTTCGCGGGCACCGATCTCGACCGCATGTTCGTCAGCTCCGCTGCCGTGGGACTATCGGGCACGCACCATGACGGCGCACTTTTCGAGATCGACTGCGGCGTCCGCGGCTTGCCAACCCACTGCTTCGGCGGCTGATCCCGTCCCCAATCAGGCCGCCCCCGACTTTCGGTGTGTTTTGGCGACGCTCAGTAATATTCTTCAAGCACCATTTCGCGCGTGCCCTTGGCCAGCAGCGACAGGACATATCGCGTTCCAGCGGGCCGCTTGCCAAGATTGCGATGGTTCCGGGCACCGGGCGTGGCGACAGCTTCATTGTTGATCGCGACGATGCTGTCGCCGGGGCAAAGCCCCGCCTTTGCCGCGGGGCTGCCGGCCGCTACGTGGAGCACGTCGAGCCGCTCGCCCGCGTGAACTACGCTCAGCCCGGATCGGTCGCGCAGGAATGGCCGATCGAGCCCGTCTGCGGGCGTCAGGTGCATGCGCGAGCGTCCGAAATCGAAGATGCCATGAAAGCGCATCAAAAGCGGGAGGCCCATTACAATGGGCGCTGCAAAAGCCCAGGCGGGTGGCACCGAAAAGGGAATGTCGTGGAGCACGGAATCGCCCAGTTGCAGCCGTGGCAGGCGACCCAGTTCACTGATCGCAACCCCCTCGACGCCAACGCTCGCACTCGATCCGCGCCGGAGGCCCCTGAACAGATCATGTCGAGCGGCAAAACCGGGACTGACATAGAGCGGCGCCAGACAGCCCAGGTCGATTATCGCGCGGGCGCGCAAGCCGTGCATCAGTTCAATGGTGGTGCAGAAATGTCCGTCGGACATCTGCACCACCGGCAGCCAGTGCGTTATGTTTTCGCTGCCATAGTCCAGAAACCTGAGCGCGGCGCGACTGGGATCGATATCGATCGCGCGCTGCAGGAAAAGGTCATGCCCCAACACAAGATCGATCTGCGTCGCTGCCGCGCGCGCAATCGGGGCCAGATCCATCACCAGCGCCGGCGCCGTGAACAGGAATTCCGCGCCGGCGCTGATATCCAGCGGACCGGCGGTGCTACCCGCGATCGCTCCCGTAAGCCCGGTGACGCGCTGTTGCTGCGCCAGCCGCAACTCCCGCCGCGCGGCAAAAGCCGAGTCGATCACGGTACATGTCGCACCGCTGTCCAATATCGCCCGCGCTTCCACCCCGCCAACCTGAACCGGAAGCGAAAGGAAGGTGTCGCCCCCGTTCCCGCAGGAAATCCATTCGGCGGCGGCGGTTCGGCCAGCGGGAACGGGAAGCGCTGCGTTCATACGGCGTTTGCCAGGCGTTCCAGCCGTCCGTTTGCGCCCTGCAGTTCCACGGCGATTCCCGATTCACGCCGTCGCCTGATCCATTCACCGAGCATTTCGGCGCAGGTGTGATCAATGTGCCTCAGGCGCTCGACGTTGAGCCGGAGCCTGCCCGCCACAGGCGCGTCATCCAGCGCCGCCGTGAGCTTCGGCAACGCGACGAAAGTAGCGGTCCCGTCGAGCACGATTTCATGAGTCTCTCCCTCTTGCCGCTGATCGGCGCGGAGCCCGAGCTTGCGGACATGCGGGACAAGTTCGATCAGGGAGAGCGCGAGCCCGACCAGAACGCCGGTCAGCAGATCGGTGG
Organism: Sphingomonas sp. LaA6.9; assembly: GCF_022601895.1. Lineage (GTDB taxonomy): Bacteria > Pseudomonadota > Alphaproteobacteria > Sphingomonadales > Sphingomonadaceae > Sphingobium_A. The sequence goes on along the minus strand of NZ_JAKVIO010000008.1, from coordinate 62,746 downwards.
TCACTACCATCAGGAAGGTGCCAGCCCAGATCAACGCGGGCAGCGGCCCGTAGCGGTCAAACAGATGCTTCACATGATCGAGGCTGACGAGTTTGGCTCCCGTCACGACGAGCACACCCGCTAGCGCCGCCATGGGTATCTCCCGCAGCAGCCAGGGCAAGAGCGCCACGAAACCGAGAATCCAGACGCCGTGAAGTACCGCAGACAGCCTTGTCAGGGCGCCGGCCTGCACATTGGCGGAGCTCCGCACGATAACGCCCGTCATGGGGAGTGCGCCCGCAACGCCGCACAGCAGATTGCCCACGCCCTGCGCGCGCAATTCCTTGTTATAGTTGGTGCGCACACCGTCATGCATCCGGTCTACCGCCGCCGCCGACAGCAGCGTTTCCGCGCTTGCGATGAAGGCGATGGCGATCGCGGTCGTGATCACCGAGGGTTGGGCGAGTTGGGCCAGGAAGCCGGCATCGGGCAGGGCAACCGCGCCCATGATCGACTGCGGGACATCGACACGGACAAGAGCAAGGTCGAATCCGAATGCGACCAGCGTAGCGATCACGACGCCGATCAATGCACCTGGCACGAGGCGCAGGCCACGCGGGCGCCAGCGTTCCCAGCCCAGCATCGCAAGGATCGTCAGGATACCGATCGCGAACGCTGCCGATGCCCCGCTTCCCGCCTGAGGGGACAGCCCGAGGATGCGGCCGGGCATCGCCATGAGATTATCAATGCCACCAGGCAAAGGCTTCGCGTCGAAAAGCACATGGAACTGGCCAAGAACGATCAACACGCCGATGCCCGCGAGCATTCCGTGGACGACGGCGGGCGAGATGGCGCGGAACCAGCCACCCAACCTGAACACCCCCGCCAACAGCTGGATGAGTCCGGCGAGAACGAGGATCGGACCAAGCGCCGACAGACCCTGATCGCGGACGATCTCGAACACGATGACGGCAAGGCCCGCCGCCGGGCCGCTCACCTGAAGCGGCGAGCCCGCGAGCGCACCCACCACAATGCCGCCGATGATCCCCGTGATCAGCCCTTTTTCGGGCGGCACGCCCGAGGCGATCGCGATCCCCATGCACAGCGGCATGGCAACGAGGAAGACGACGATCGAAGCTGTGAAGTCGCGCGAAGCGCTCTTGCCGAGCCCTGGCATGGCGATGCTCATTCCGCAGCCTCTGCGAAATCGGCGGCACGTCTCGCGGCCTGCGGCAGCGCCACGGGCAGCGGTTCGCCCTCGCGCAGCGGCACGAAGCGGCCGGTCTCTCCATCAAGGCCCAGAATCGAGCCGGCATGGAGATCAACGAACCAGCCGTGAAGCGCGATCTCGCCCCGCGCAATGCCGGCCGCGACCGACGGATGCGTACGCAGATGCGCAAGCTGGATGACGACATTTTCAAGCGAGACCGCGCGAATACGCTGGCCATCGTCCATCGCGGGGTAGCTCTCGGTCACGACCTTGTGCGCGGCGTGCGAATGGCGAAGCCAGGCGACAACATTGGGCATGGCGCTGAGATCCTGGTCGACCGCCAGTGCCTTCATCGCGCCGCAGTCCGAATGACCGCAGACAATGATGTCACGCACGCCAAGCGCCGCGACCGCATATTCGACGGTCGAGGATACACCGCCATTTTGCGTGGCGAAGGGCGGCACGATATTGCCCGCATTGCGGCAGACGAACAGGTCACCAGGCTCTGCCTGCATGATGTGTTCGGGCACGACGCGCGAATCCGCGCAGGAGATCATCAATGCCTTCGGGCTCTGCCCGTCTCTGGCCAGACGCGCATAAAGCGTACTCTGATTGGGGAAAACCTGCTTCTCGAAAGAAAAGATACGACCGATGAGTTCGTTCACGGGGGGACTCCTTGACTGGCGCCGCGAGACGACGCCGGATCAAGCTAGACCGCGAACTTTGCTGCGGTGCGGCACCCGTGTAAGGAAGTGTTTCGCGCTGTAAGGAAGTGTTGCTGCCGGCTCAGCGCAGCCGAACATCTATCTCGGCTCTCAATCCACCGGTCGGACGATTGGAGAGCCGAAGCACACCGCCCTCGCGACGCGCCACACGGTGCGCGATCGGGATTCCCAACCCCAGACCGTGCGTGTCGCGACTCCGGGCGAGATCAAGCCGGACAAAGGGTTCCAGAACATGGTCGAGTTCGTCCTCGGGAATCCCCGGGCCATTGTCCTCCACACACAACACTGCCCGACCGTTTTCCACGCGCAGCGACACCTGTGCGCCATCCGCATATTTGATTGAATTCTCGACGAGATTGGACAAGGCGCGCTTCAGGGCAAGCGGGCGGACAATTGTCTCGAGATGGTCGGGGCCCGAATAGACTGCCGGGTCGCCCATGTCCGTTGCGTCGTCGACGATCGTGGCAGCCAGTACCGCGATGTCGGTCTGCACCGGCTTTTCGGGGTCACTATCGCCCCCGTAATATGCGAGCAGCGACGCCACCATCGCCTCCATCTCGCCGACGTCCTTCTCGATTGCACGGCGCACCGAAGCGTCGCTGATCGCTTCGGTGCGCAATTGCAGCCGGGCGAGCGGCGTACGCAGATCGTGGCCAACCGAAGCGAGCGCCTCGGTGCGATCGCTGATGAGCTGGTGAATGCGCGCCTGCATCTCATTGAAGGCGCGCACGACCCGCCGGATCTCCGATACCCCAACCTCGGGAATCTCCACGCGATCCCCTTCGCCGATACGTCCCGCCGCGCTCGCCAGCATGCGCATTGGTGACAGGACCCGCCGCATCAGCAATCCACCGATCAGGATCAGCGCCACCGCCGGTATCAGTGCAAGAAGGAAGCGGTTGATCCTGAATTTCGACGGATTGACCAGCTGGGTTGCCTTGAACTCGAGCGAGCTGGCATCGTCGAGCGACAGCTGACCGGTCACGATACCGTTGCGCCCCGGCGATTTCAGATGCAGCCGCAGACTCGTTCGCGCCAGTGTGGGTTCCCAGCCGATGATCTGTCCCCGCATCTCTTCGAGATCAGCCGCCAGCGGGACCGAAGGCATGGGCGCGGGGTGCCATTTCACGATGAAGGCCTCGCTCGACAGGCGTCCTGCAAGCTCGGCGCGGTCATCGCGCGGATGGGAATTCATAAGCCGGCTGGCCAGCGCCAGGTGCTCGGCGACGCGGTGCGCCTCTTCCTCGCGAACGCGCAATTGCCCCACCCGCTCGTACAGCAACGTGCTGACCGTGAACTCGATCACGATGGTCAGAAGCAGGATGATGAAGACTCTGCCAACCAACCCGAGCGACGGACGCATCGCGGTCACTGGCGGGTCACCTCCGCGCTGAACATATAGCCAATACCCCGTACCGTCACGATCGGCGCGCTGGAATCCTTGTGCGAGAGCTTGCGGCGTAGCCGGCTTACCAGCACGTCTACGCTGCGGTCCGATGCATCGCCAAGCCGCGTTCGCGAAAGCTCGATCAGCCGCTCGCGAGCTATCACGCGCTGCGGATTTTCAAGGAAGCTGGACAGCAGATCGAACTCGGCGCCCGTCAGCTCAACCACGGCGCCCGTCGGCGAGTGCAACTCACGGCGGGGGAAATTCACGGTCCAGCCCGCGAAGCGCGCCATGCCCTGGCCGCCCACCCCGTGCTGGCGATCGAGCCGCCCGCGACGCAGCACCGCGCGGACGCGCGCGATCAGCTCGCGCGTGCTGAATGGCTTGGCGAGATAATCGTCGGCGCCGAGTTCGAGCCCGACCACGCGGTCGGTCTCGCTGCCCTTGGCGCTGATGAAGATTATGGGAACGTCGCTGATCTGGCGGAGCTGGCGACACAGGTCCAGTCCATTGGTGCCGGGCAGCATGATGTCGAGCAGCACCAGGCCCACATTCCCCACGTCCAGTGCTGCCCACATCTCGGGCGCTGCCCCGGCAGGACGGACCTGATAGCCGTTCTGCTGCAACGTTCGGGCCGTTAGCGTACGTAGCGCGGGATCGTCTTCAACGAGCAGAATTACGGGAGCGGTCATTTGAAAAGGCGTGCAGGCTCGTCTGGAGTTATGGCGAAGGCCAAGCGTCTGCCCGCATAGATAGGTCGCATTTCGCGTCACAGCCAGCGTTTCGATGCCCACAGAAACATTTTGTTACAGGGCAGCCACGCTCCGGGAGAGGACATTTCCTCATAATATAAAGGTTGCGCCCCAGTCCCTTTGCGACACCGACACAGTGAACAAGCGGTCAGCATATAGGTGATGTCTGGCATCAGCCAAAATGATCAATCCATTTACGCTTCCGCAATTACGATCCGTTATTGATCGTTGACGGTGGGGACCAGTGGAAGCGCATGATGGCCAGAATTCGTTTCTTGCAGGGCAGCCAGAACGACCACAGCGCGCGCGCTGACCACAAGAACGGCATTCTGGGAAAATTGCCGCTGCGTTCCGGCAAGCCGATGGATTCCGCCGGGCTGCTCGACAACTCGGCCGAAGCCTTGCTGCTTCTCCGCAACTTCGAACAATCGTGCCAGGGGTGGTTCTGGTCGACTGATCACGCAGGGCGCCTGACCTATCTGACCGACAGCATCTGTCACATGCTCGGCCATGAACCGGAGCATCTGCTCGGATCCGCATTTACCGACCATTTCGAACAGGCAGATGACGGCTCGGGGGTAAGCCGGACGCTGCCATTCATTCTGACCAAACATACGAGCTTCGAGAAGCTCACGCTGAAATCTGCGACGCCACACGACGACCGCTGCTGGCTGGTGTCCGGCTATCCCCAGTTCGACAAGGCGGGCAAATTCTCCGGCTATCGCGGATCCGGCATCGACATCACGGAACAGCGACGAACGTCAGAACACGCATCGCAACTGGCGATGTACGATTCGCTCACCGGCCTGCCCAACCGGCTGTGCATGACAAGGGCGCTCGAGAGCAGCCTTCTGGCCCTCGAGCAGCAAAAGCGGCCATGCGCCGTCATCCTCATTGATCTCGACCGCTTCAAGCAGGTCAACGATACGCTCGGGCACCCGGCAGGCGATGCGCTGTTGAAGCAGGTCAGCGAACGACTGCTCAAGATCGTGGGAGACAAGCAGAAGGTCTTTCGCCTGGGCGGCGATGAGTTCCAGATCATATTGCCCGATTGCGAGGACCGCGGGGTGCTCGGGACGCTGGCGAACGACATCATCGCGAGCCTGTCGCAGCCTTATTCGATCGAAGGCAGCCGGTGCATCATCGGGGCGTCGATCGGTGTGGCGGTTGCGCCGATCGATGGCTGCACGAGCGAAGAGCTGATCCGCAATGTCGATCTGGCCCTTTATGCCGCAAAGGGCAGCGGGCGCAGCCGCTTCCGATTCTTTTCCAGCGATCTGCTGCAGGCCGCCGAAGACAAGCGCCTGCTGGAAGAAGACCTGCGCGACGCGCTGGCAAAAGGCGAAATCGGGCTTTTCTATCAGCCGATCGTCAACGCCAGCAGCAACCGTGTCACCGGGGTCGAAGCGCTCATCCGCTGGCATCACCCCGTGCGCGGGCCAATCTCGCCGGCATTGTTCATTCCGATCGCCGAAGAAGCGAACCTGATCGCACCACTCGGCGAATGGGTCTTACGAAAGGCGTGCGAAGACGCGGCGAAATGGCCCGGACGGCTCAGGGTCGCCGTAAACGTCTCGCCAATCCAGTTCACGAATGAATCGCTGCCCAGGATCGTCATGTCGGCGCTGGCCGCGTCGGGCCTGCCGGCCGAACGGCTCGAGCTCGAGCTGACCGAAGGCGTCTTCCTCAGCGAATCCGCCGAGACCGACACCATGTTTTCGGTCCTCAAGGATATCGGCGTGCGGCTGGCGCTCGACGATTTCGGGACGGGCTATTCCTCGCTCGGCTATCTGAAGACCGCACCGTTCGACAAGATCAAGATCGACCAGAGCTTCGTACGGGGTGCCACCATATCCGGATCGCGGAACGGGGCGATCATCGCGGCAATCGTCGCGCTCGCGGACGCGCTCGACATGGAGACCACCGCGGAGGGCATCGAGTCGCTCGACCAGCTGGAGCTGGTCCGCAATCTGCGCGTCAGCCATGTCCAGGGCTATGTTTATAGCGGAGCCATCAGCTCCGATGACCTCGTACAGCGTCTGGGGAGCGAGGATTGGACCATCCCTCCCTCGGGCCCGGCGACGCAGCGCAGCGATCGGCAATCGATGTACCGAAAAGCCGGCGCGATACTGGGGAACTATTATCATCCCGTGCTGATCCGCAATCTCTCGGAAACGGGCGCGCTGATCGAAGGGCTCCTCGATGTTCCGCCGGGCACGCCCACCGTCATGGATTTCGGCGATGGCCAGCTGGCGGTGGCCACGGTGCGTCGCGCCATCAGGCGGCAGCATGGTATCGAGTTCGGGTTGCCGTTGGTGAGCGACGGCAATGGCGGACTATGCACCAGCCATCGGGTGTCACCCTATGTGCTCGGCACCTTCGGCCTCTCTGCGTCCGGGCACCCGGGCACCACACAGTTGTGGGATGACGCGGATCCCTTCACATTTGAACAGTTCGCGGAAAAGCTTGGCCTGCCGCTCGCGGCGCACGCCCTGCCACCCTCGGCCGAAGCGGTGGTGCGCGGCCGGACCGGGAGCGATGAAGGTCAGGATCCTGCCTCGGCCCGACATCCGGAGGACGGCCCGAAGCCCGCCAATGAGGACCGGCGTGCGATTCCGACGATCGAGCAATTTTCGCGGCGCTACCTCCATCATCTTAAACGCCATCAGCGAACCCGCGAAATCCATGAGCTCCATCTGCGGAAGCACATCTTGCCGAAGTTCGGCCGCTTTCGCATGGACGAGGTTGCTCAATCGGATGTTGCGGCCTGGCTCGGGGCCACGATCAAGGATGCGGCTGACGAACCGGCCACTGTCAAACGGCTCCACGGCATTCTGCGGTACATGTTTGTCATGGCGAGCCGGTGGGGCGTGCCCGGTGCCGAGATCAACCCGATCCACAGGCTGCCGCTGGTCAAGCATGGCAGCGAGCGCGAGCATGTCCTGTCGCCGGACGAGGTGGAGCGGTTGCGAAAAGCCGCCCTTGCCAGCCACAATCCCCAGCTCCGATTCATCGTCGCGTTGCTTTTGCTGACGAGCCTCAGGATACACGAGCTGCTGAACGCGCACTGGGACGACATCGACTTCGAAAACTGTCTCTGGCGCATTCCGCCGTCAAAATCGCGTCAGGCCAATCACGTGCCCCTGTCGGCGGGCGCGATTGACGTCATCAAACAGTTGCCGCGCTGGGACGGGTGCCCCCATGTGATCGCCAATCCGCGGACCAGGAAGCCGTTTGGTTCGTTCTTCAAGAGCTGGGACGCTGCCCGATCGAAGGCCGGCCTGCCAAATGTCAGCATCCATGACCTTCGGCACACGAGCATCACCAGCTGGTGACGCGGCGGATGGGGTGTTCGCTCACCTGAGATGCGATGCGTAGCGATTGCCACGGAGATGATCGGGCAAGCCCGTGCCCGTCTTGCCAGTCTTCCCGGCGCGCAAATAGGCGGCTGATTCAATCTCGCGATGGCTGAGGGGCGAGAATGTCCGCCGCCCGGCGTCGATCCGGATGGGTCTGAGCCGCTCGCGGGGCAGTTCGGGCCGTTCGCCGATCACGAAAATCCGGGTATTGATGAACGGCCGCGAGCCTGTGCCCAGCGCGGTAATGTGGAAGCGCGCAAGCGGTACGAACAGGTTTGCGTCGCCGCTGCAGATGGGCCGGATGGCGGCGATCGGGGTTTGCAGCTCGCTTGTGACGGAGACGGCTTCTCCAGGGGCAAGCGAAGCAAGCCGATGCTGCGGCTCAACCATTTCGCCTTCGAACAGGAGTTGCTCGCCAGGCGTGAGCGAGCCATGGGCCGAGATAATGTCACACGCAATGGTGACGGGCCCGACGACCGTATCGCCGAGATTTTTCACCGACAATCGGTAGGCAAGCCTCGCGTTGACCAGTGCCATGGTCAGGCTCAGGGGCTCGAACACAAGCTCGATCTGGCCGGGCGCAACCGGTGGCGGAGACGTGCGGGCCCTGGGCGTCGGCACGCGTGCCGTTCGCGCGGGCAACCGCGCCTCCTCTGTTTGCCCGACATCTCCGCCGGCACCGGAGCGCCGCCTTCTAAGCCAGCCAAATCCGATGCCAGCCACGAGCAACCCGAGCAGCGCCCCGCCGAGCAGCCACATAATCCACGAAGGCGATCGCGCCGGAGCCGGGTCTACGCTCGGGGCGCGTCGCATTGGTACAGCGGAAGCGGCCGGAGGCGGCTCAGGGGGGACGGCTGCGGCTGGCTGGCGGGACGGTTCCGGCGCGGGCAACGCGCTCGGAGCGGCTTCCGCCGCTGGCGCACGCGCTGCCGGTTGAGACGGGGGGCTGGCATCCGCCGATCTGGCGGGCGACAGGGGAATGACAATCGGCGGGGGCGCGGCCTCGGTTGTGGCCGGAGGCGTGGCCGGGGCGGACTGCGGCAATGGCGCTGGAATATCCCTCGTCGACACGGGCAGTGTCGGGTCCACCGGCCCGGTAATGGGAGCGCTCTGCGCGTTGTCGCCGGGTGGAAGCCTGAAGTCGTTTACAGTTCCGGGCGTCTGCGCCTGGGCGGGCAGCGCGAGCATGAGCGCCGGCGGAACCACCGCCTTTGCAATCCGGATTAGAGGTGTTCCCTGAAGCTTCATCGATCTCCTTGAACAGTCCGCATGGCCTGAACAACAGGTGAACTCCGCTCTACAACCGACGAGATGGTAATAGCACGCGGTGGGGCGAGGCACGCCCCCATGACTCTGCATATTCGGTCAGGGGCAACCTCGGCGTCTGACGTTCCGCCCTCCCCTCCCCAGGCCTGAACACCACAGCAATTGACCTTCGGTGCTGGCAAACGGGATGCTATAGCGTCAAAAATGTTGCGCTTCTTCGATCCCCGCCAGCTTGACCATGCGCCCGAGCGCGAACTCCATAACGGCACATGGGCCAGCTATGCCGAATGTCCGGCGCGCGCGGCGAATATCGCCGACGCACTCGGCGATCTCTCTCCCGCGCGCGATTTCGGCATGGCACCGATTTCGCGGATCCATGACGCGGAATATCTTGCATTTCTGCGCTCGGCCCATGACGACTGGCGCGCCGCCGGACGCGACGGTGATGCGATCGGCTATACCTGGCCCATCGTTGCAAGACGACGCATTCCGCTGACCCGGATCGACGCGCGGTTGGGTCGCTACAGCTTCGACGCCGCCACGCCGATCGGCCCCGGCACCTGGGAGAGCGCCTATTGGTCGGCCCAGACCGCGCTGAGCGGCCTGCACGCCCTGCTTGGCGGCGCGCAGACTGCGTTCGCATTGTGCCGGCCGCCGGGGCACCATGCCGGTGCCGACTATCTGGGCGGCTATTGCTATCTCAACAATGCGGCGATCGCCGCACAGGCGGCGCAGGATGCGGGTGTCGGCCCCGTCGCGATCCTCGATATCGACTATCATCACGGCAATGGCACGCAGGACATATTCCATGCGCGCGGGGACGTTTTCTTCGCCTCGATCCACGCTGACCCGGCAACCGACTATCCCTTCTATTGGGGGCATGCCGACGAGACCGGCGAGGGCGAAGGTGCGGGTGCGACCCTCAATATCCCGCTGCCGCGCGGAACGCGGGTCGACGCCTATCTGACCGCGCTTGATGCCGCGATCTCGCGCATATCCGAATGGAGCGCGAAATTCCTGGTCGTGTCCTTCGGCGCCGACACATTCTCGGGTGATCCGATCTCGCACTTTGCGATCGAAGCTGCCGATTTCGCGCGGATCGGAGCGCGGATCGGCACCACTGGACTGCCCACCCTGATCGTCATGGAAGGCGGTTACGCCGTCGGCGATCTGGGCGACAATGTTGCGCGGTTCCTCTCCGGCATTTCGGGTTGACCGGCCAGGCGCGCGGCCTCGCCACTTGCGGACTTCAGCGGCGACCATCATGATCTGCTCTTCACGCCCGTCGCTTCGTCGACGGACGATTCATCGTCGCGATAGTTCAAAACAGACAAGGAAATCAGGGTGGCCGCAAAATTCGCCAGGAGCATTCGAACACTTGCCTCGATAACAGCATTGATCGCCGCCGCCCCACCCGTCCATGCACAGAATTACGAGGAGCGGGTGGCACGCGTTCTCAAGGCGACGCCGCTGATCGACGGGCATAATGACTGGCCGGAGGCGTTGCGCGAGCGCGAGGGCGAAGGGCTCTGGACGCTTGACCTGCGCAGCGGCCTTGCCGGAAAGCCCGTCCCCTACAACACCGATATCGAGCGGTTGCGGCGCGGCAGGGTGGGCGGTCAGTTCTGGTCGGTTTACGTGTCCGCTAACCTTCCCGGGCTCGAACAGGTCAAGCAGACGCTCGAGCAGATCGACGTCGTGCACGGCCTCGCAGCGCGCTACCCCGACGATTTCGCGCTTGCACGCACAGCGGATGACGTCCGGCGCATCCATGCAGCGGGCAAGATCGCATCACTGATCGGTGTCGAGGGCGGCGGCCAGATCGACGGCAGTCTTTCGGTGCTGCGCACCTATCACGATCTGGGGGCGGGCTATCTGACGCTCTCCCATTCGAGGACCATCGCATGGGCCGATTCAGCAACCGACAATCCGAAGCATGACGGGCTGACGGCTTTCGGTGAAACGGTCGTGCACGAGCTCAACCGGCTTGGGATGCTGGTCGACCTCAGCCATGTGAGCGAAGCGACGATGAAGGACGCGCTGCGCGTATCGCGCGCGCCCGTCATCTATTCGCATTCCAATGCGCGCGCGCTGAACGACCACCCGCGCAACGTGTCCGACGAGGTGCTCAAACTGGTGGCGGCCAATGGCGGCGTCGTCATGGTCAACTACGCCAATAGCTACGTGTCCGACGCCTATCGGCGCTGGTCAGCCGATGCCGCGGCCGAAAGGACGCGGCTGAACGCCCCTCCGTTCGGCGGGCTGTACATCGGGCAGCCCGACAAGGCGGAGGCCGCTTTCGCTGCGTGGGAACGCAAGCATCCCGCTCCCAAGGTCACGCTTTCGCAGGTCGCCGACCACATCGAACATATCGCGCGCGTTGCGGGCGTCGATCATGTCGGGCTGGGATCGGACTATGACGGCGTCAGCAACACTCTGCCACAGGGGTTGAGTGACGTGACGACCTATCCCGCCCTGCTTGCCGAACTTATGCGGCGGGGATGGAGCGATGCCGATGTAGCCAAACTCGCAGGCGAGAACGTGCTGCGCGTGATGGCGACCGCCGAGAAGGTGGCGGCGTCGATGGAGGGTGAGCCGCCGATCGGAACGCCAGCACCCGCTGCGACCAAGCAGTAGCGCATTTCGAAAAATAAGGCGGCGTGGCCCCCTGCCACGCCGCCCTCAGTTTGCAGCTTTCGGCGCCGGCGAGCCGGCGAACCGTTTGTTTAGAACTTCACGCGGGCGCCGGCCGAGAAGTAGGTACCCACGACGTCATAGTGCGGGTTACCTGCGGCCGAGATGGGCGGAGCGACGTCGAACACATTGTTGACGTTGCCGAACAACTCGAACTTGTCGTCGACGTTAAATCGTACGCCCAGATCGACATAGGTCCGCGATCCGATCTCGTTGTTGATCAGCGTGGTCAGCAAGTGGTTATAGAGACCGCCATCGACATAGCGCACGCGTGCGTCCACCGAGAGATCCTCACCCTGATAGCCTGCGCTGAGCGTCGCGCGCCACTTGGGCATGCCGTTTGCCGTGGAGTCGCCAACGTCACCGGCGCTGTCGACCCGCGTCAGGCCGGTGTCGAAGATGAACCGGTCGATGTAGGTCGCCAGCGCGCGGAAACGAAGCGTTCCCGGCATGTCAGCAACTTGAGACAGCGGAAGCGAATAGGACGCTTCGATATCGACACCGCGCGTCGCAAAGCTCGCGATATTCTGCGCGTTAGAGAACACGGTTTCGACCGTCTGGGTGGTCGGGTTACGGATCACCTGATCGCAGGCCGCCTGATTGCCCTTGTTGCAGGCAAGTGTCAGGTTGGAGGCCGAAAGCGTGGTGATCGCCCCGCTGATGTCGATGTCGTAATAGTCGACCGAGAGGTTGAAGCCGGGGAAGAACTTGGGCGAGAAGGTCGCGCCCACGGTCAGCGTCTTGCTCACCTCGGGCTCGAGATCCGGATTGCCGCCGCTATAGGTCGTGACCGTCTGCGGTGTGGGGTTGTAGCCTGGGACCGTGGTTCGTCCGGCCGAATCCTGATCCACGAGCGGGCCGACGTTGATGCGGCGGACCGCGAACAAATCGGCGACGCTGGGCGAACGGATGTCGCGCGAGTTGGTCGCACGCAGCAGGACGCTGTCAAACAGGCGCACCGTGCCGCCGACCTTCCACGACCAGATTCCGCCGCTATTGCTATAGTGCGAATAGCGTGCAGCGCCGTTCAGATCGGCTTTGACGTCCTCGATATCGACGAGCGGCACCGCGAGTTCGGCAAAACCTTCCTGGACGTCAAATCCGCCCGCAAGGTCGCTCGTGAAGACGGGAAGCGCGAAGATGCCCGCAACCGCATCGGCATTGCGCCGCGTGGATTGCTCCTCCCAGCGCGCCTCGGCGCCGACCGCGAGTGTCACCGGTCCCGCCCAGAGCGAGAAGATGTCACCCTGAACCTCTACGCCCGCGGAATCGAGCTTGTTCACCGTTATCGATTGCTGCGTGCCCGTGACATAGTCGACCGCTTCCGCCGAGGCGTTGAACAGCCCGAACGGGTTGAGCGGGCGGCATGCGGGGTCGTCATTGGTGGCGATTGCATCGGCGTTGACCGCGCAGACGATCTGCCCGCCGCTTGACACAGCGTTGAGCGCCTTGGTGAAGTTGGCCCCGATCCGCGAATTCTCCAGCTTCTGGTTGCTGTTTACTTCGCCGTGGCTGTAGTGCGCGCTGTACTTGAAACCGTTGCCGAACGTGCCATCGATGCCGATCGCGCCTTCGATGTTCTCGCGAACGGTGTCGAACTGCATGAACAGGATGTCGTTGAACACGCGGCCCATGGTGAAGCTCGTCTGACCGGCGGCCGCAAGCTGGTTGCGGATCGTCGTGGACAGATAGGGATTGGTCGCCTGGATCGTCAGCGGTGCGACGGTGAAGTCAGGCAGGAAGGGCGCGTCGGTGGTTGAGCGGCCATAGGTGAAATCCGCCCACACAGTCGCGCCGCCCACATCGTAGCTCGCACGAGCATAGGTGCTCAGCCGGTCAAAGGGCGTCGAAACAGCAATGTCGTCATAAAGGCCAATGCCGTCGACGCCGCCGATCATCTGTGCCGGGAACGCCGAGGTGCCAAGCGGCGTGCCATCGAGCCGCGTACCGCCCTGGAACGCACGCAGCGTGCCATCCTGGTTGAAGATCTGGCCGGCAAGCACGCCGTTGGTGATCAGGCCCTGGGCCGCGAGATTGCCGTAGTTCACGTCGCGCGTCAGGCGCGTCGACAGGTCGGTGGTGCTGGTCGGATTGGTGCGCACGATACCGGCGCTGCCCAGGTTGCGGCGCGAGTTGCGATCAGGGATGCCCTCATCCTTGATATAGTCTGCACCGATCATGAAATGGCCGTTGCCGTCCGCGAAATCCGTGCCGAAGCTCGCGTCGAAGCCGTATTGCATGCCGTCACCGCGCGACGAGATGCCGGTCCGTCCACCGACCGAGATGCCTTCGAGATCGTCCTTGAGGATGATGTTGACCACGCCCGCGACCGCGCCCGATCCCCAGGCCGCCGAAGCACCGCCGGTCACCACCTCGACGCGCTGGACGAGGTTGGTGGGAATGAAGTTCAGGTTGTTTTCACCGACGAACCGGCGGCCGTTCACCAGCGTCAGGGTGCGCGAAATGCCGAGGCCGCGCAGATCGACGGGTGCAGTGCCGGTCGACGTGTTGCCGTTCGACACCTGCGGGGTGACGGTCTGACGAAACTGCGGCTGATCGTTCAGCACCTGCTGGATGTTGGGCCTGTTGCCCTCGCGAAGCTCGACCTCGCCGACCACCGTCGTGGGTGTCGGCTGGTCGAAACCGGCCTTGGCGATGCGCGATCCGGTCACGATGATTTCACTCGCGGGATCAGCAGCCTCAGCATCTTCCGCAGCCGCCGCTTGCGCAAAAGCGCTCGTGGTCGAGAGCAAGAGCACCGCCACTGCAGCTGCGCGACAGCTCCGTCCGACGTTGTGATTCAATCTGCCGCTAACACGCATCGAGTCGTCCCCCTTGACTATTTTTTTGCTCGCGATTCCACCAACCGATCGCAATTCTGAGACTTCAATCTGTCACATGATCCCAATCAGGACAATATTTATTTTATCAGAAAATTGTTTGTGTTTTCAGGATGCAACCAACTCGTTTTGGCTGAAACCTCTCAAACCGAACGAAATGCGGCTTTATTTCTAGCGCGCGAGCGTTCCGATCCGCGCCCGCGCTTGCCCGCTCACAAACTCCTGGTCCCCGAAGCTGACGACGATCCGCGGGCCTTGCGCCTTCTCGAGCGTGAGCGTCACGGGCCGGGTCACTCCCGCCGCGTCGCGCAAAACAGCGGTGACGCTCGCCCATTCGGAGGCGGTCTGGATCGTCCCCAGTCGTTCCGCCTTCCATTGCATGCCCGATGCGCGGTCTTTCAGCGTCAATCGCCCGCTGGAGCCGGCCTCGCCCGGCTTCTGCGTGATCGCGAAGCTGACGGAATAGCGGCCGCCGCTGGCTTCAACGACGCCACTGCCCGAAATGCTGCGCTTACGGCCTGCAGGCGTCATCGGGCGACTGGGCATATAAGCCGTGCGCAAAACGACCTTGCCGCCAAGGGCGCCGGTGGCGATTCCATCGCGTAACGCCGCTTGACCGTTGACGAAGACGTCACGAACGCCCTCGGAGGGCAGCGTGGGCGCGTCATAGGTGGCGTGGTCGCGGATGCGGCCGGCATCAAAAGTCACGACGTCGGCCCGCATGCCCGGCGCAAGATATCCGCGGTCGGTCATGCCGATGATCGTCGCGGGCAAGGCCGTCATCTTGCGGATCGCGTCGGGCAGCGTCAGGGCGTTGGTCTCACGCACATATTGGCCGAGCACACGCGGATAGCTTCCCCAGGTTCGGGGGTGCACGCGCGCGCCGGTATTGGCGCCGCAATCGCAAGCGATCGCACTGTCCGGATATTGAAGAAAGGCGACCAGATCGTCCTCGCGGCCAAAGCTGAGGATGGCGCTCTGCTCCTTTTGCTCAAGCAACCGGATCAACGTCTCACCCGCCCCCGCGCCCATCTCCTTCATGGCATCCGAGAGCCGCTGCCCGGTGCTCACGACCCGCACGCCCTCGGGTCCGCCGAAGCGCAGCGTCATCGCCTCTTCGGCTTCGACGATGATTTTGGCGCGCGTTGCGGGGTCGGCGAACCGCCTGAGCATCGCCTCGCGGCCGCCCTCGTGCGCCCAGCCGGGAATCATCAGCGAAAGGCCGCTGCTGCCCGCGAGGTACGGATAGACATCCGCAGCGGTATACAGGCCGCGTGCGGTCGCGTTTTTCATGAAATCGATTACCGCAGGTGCATTGCCCTGCTCGGCGCCCTGCGTCTTCAGATGCGTGATGATCGGCAGCACGCCCGCCTGCCCCGCTATCTCCACGGTCTCCTTCATGCCCTTGAACGAGCTGTACCGCTCCTCGGGCCGAAGCCGCTCATGATTGGGGAAGATCGTGCGCCACTTGCGGGCGACCGAGACGATTTCGATTACCTCGTCCGCGTCGGCAAAATAGCCGGGCTTGTAATCGAGGCCCGCCGCAACGCCCCAAGCGCCTGCCGCGAGATTTCGGTCGAGAATATCGCGCATTGCCGCGATCTCCGCCTGGGTCGCACGGCGATCCTCGTGCCCCACGGTATCGCGCCACGCCGCGTTGAAGCCGATGAACAGGCCGACATTTTCCGCGAGACCGTTCGCGCTGAACTCGGCCAGCTGCTTCGCGATGTCGATGGTGCCGTGCCCGTCGGCATTGGTGATCTCGGTCGTCACGCCCTGGGTGAGCATGTTGACCGCCGTGGCCACGGCTGCCGGCTGGGCATGACTGTGGATGTTGATGAACCCCGGCGCGACGACCAGTCCGGTCGCGTCGATCTCGGCGCCGGCGGCCGCTTCGCCGATATTGCCCACCGCCATGATATGGCCGCCCGTGATGGCGACGTCGCCGCGATAAGGCGCAAGGCCACTGCCGTCGACGATGGTGCCGTTGCGAATGATGGTGTCATAGCGCGGCGCATCGCCTTGCGCGCAGACCGGCCCGGCCACGGCGCCAAGCGCTACAGCGCTCCACAACGCCAGCCCCCTGCCCGGGGCAGAAATCCAATCCGACACGGCCATTGACGCGCTCCCTTTGGCCGGACAACGCGCTTAATTGAAACATATTGTCAAGATTGAGATTAAAATTCTCAGATTATGCCGATTTTTTTCACATTATAGCGAATGCCCGGCCCCTCCCAGATCAAAACCACGCGAAGCGCAGAAAATCTGGCGTTTTTGGGCCGTCCCGACCTACGCCCGCCCCGTGACAGCGGCCCAATTCAGGTTGACGATTTCTTTTTGGGACCATAATGTCCTGATTGGAAATATTGGAGAGGGGTTTCGCAATGTCTGTTTTGTCTCGCCGCCAGGCGCTCGCAGCTGCCGTCGCGGTGGCCGCAACCGCACCGTTCGCGCGCGCGGCAGCCCCTCGCCTCGCCCCGCCGCCCAAGGGCTATTCGCGTCGCGCGATCGATCTCGTTCGGCAATCGCTCGTCATCGACATGCTTGCGCCACTCAAGATCGACATGGGCCCCGAATTCTACGCGGTGCCACTGAGCGACAAGGACGCGGCGGAGTTCCGGAATTGCGGTATCACCGGCTTCCATCACGCCGTCGGCCTTGGCGGGCCGGACGCGCACGAACATGCCCTCAGCTTCTTCGCGATCTGGGGCAATTACGTCGCGCGAAACTCCCATGTCTTCACCGCCGTCGACAAGGCGGCCGACCTTTCGCGTGCGAAGGCCGACGGCAAATGCGCTGTCATCATGGGCCTTCAGAACGCCGACCACTTCCGCCGCCCCACCGACGTCAAGTTCTTCTACCAGCTGGGCCAGCGTTGCTCGCAGCTCACCTACAACTCGCAGAACCGCATCGGATCCGGCTCGACCGAGCGCGTCGATGGTGGCGTCACCGACTTCGGCGCCTCGATCATCGAAGCGATGAACGGGGTGGGCATGCTGATCGACGTGTCGCATTCGGGCGATCGCACGACTCTCGACGCAATCGCGATTTCCAAGAAGCCGATCGCGATCACGCACAGCAACTGTCGTGCGCTGATCGATCACCCGCGGGTGAAGACCGACGAGGCGATCAAGGCGCTGGCCGCCAAGGGCGGCGTGATGGGCATCACCGGCGTTCGCAATTTCGTGAGCAAGACCGAACCCACCGGTATCGCGCAGCTCGCCGATCATATCGACCACGTGGTAAAGCTGGTCGGCATCGACCATGTCGGCATCGGCTCGGACGCCGACCTCAACGGCTATGACGACGTCTCGCCCGAAATGAACAAGCAGCTGCGCGGCGCGTACAAGGACAGCTACGCCTTCCGCGAAAAGATCGATGTCGACGGGTTCGATCACCCGTACAAGATCTACGATCTCACCGAAGAACTGATCCGCCGTAAATATTCCGACGCCAATATCAAGGCGGTACTTGGCGGCAATTTCCAGCGTCTGCTCGCCTCGACCTGGGGCGGTTGAACTCAATCCTGAAATCCCTTGCAGGACCTGTAGATGAAGATGGACTCCGTGTTTGATTGCGCTGCAAGCGCGATGGTGTTGCCCCAGCCCTATCTGCTCTTTCTCGGCGATACGACCGAGCGCGCCTTTGCCAAGACCGCATTCGGGTTGCGCGACTGGGCGGCCGACAAATGTGTGGGCGAGTTCGCGCTCAAAGGCGCCTCGGTTACGACCGGCCTGCAGCCGCTCACGCCGGGCGAAGCGGCAGCCAGGGGTGCGCAGGCATTGGTGATTGGCGTGGCCAACAGCGGTGGCGTGATCCCCGATCATTGGCGCGCGGCCTTGTTCGAGGCACTCGAGGCGGGGCTCGATGTCGTCAGCGGGATGCATGCGCGGCTGACCGACATTCCCGGTCTGGCCGACAGGGCACAGGCGCTGGGGCGGCAATTGATCGACGTCCGTTCGCCTCCCCCGAACATTCCCGTGGGAACCGGCCGCAAGCGCACCGGCCAGCGGCTTCTCACCGTGGGCACCGATTGCGCGCTCGGCAAGAAATACACGGCGATCGCCATCGCGCGCGCCTTTACCGAACTTGGCGTCAATGCGGACTTCCGCGCGACGGGGCAGACCGGAATCATGATCGCGGGCGGCGGCATGCCGATGGACGCCATCGTGTCTGATTTCGAAGCCGGCGCCGCGGAACTGCTCTCTCCCGATGCTGCCCCCGATCACTGGGACGTGATCGAAGGACAGGGTTCGCTGTTCCACCCCGCCTATGCCGCGGTGTCGCTCGGCCTGCTCCATGGCAGCCAGCCTGACATCGTGGTCGTATGCCATGAACCGGGACGAACCGACGTACTGGGTGCTCCGGGCTATACCCTGCCCAGCATCGAAGAGACGATCGAGGCGACGCTGCTGCTTGGACGGCGTACCAATCCGGCCATTCGCTGCGCGGGCGTATCGCTCAACACTTCAAATCTCGGGGAGGCCGAGGCGGCCGCGCTGATCGCTGGCGAGAGCGCGCGGCTTGGGCTTCCCGTCGCCGATCCGGTTCGCGGGGGCGAAGCGTTCGACCGGCTGGTGAAAAATTGCCTGAAGGCGGAAGATTGACGTACGCCGACGGCAGGCCGTCGGCTGACCAAAGCAAATTGGGGCGAACAAGCCCCGGACTAACAGTGAATAGGGAGGATGTTATGTCGCGTCATCGCAACAACCGGAGAGTGGGCGCCGCCCTTCTCGCGCTCATGCTTTCGAGCGGCTTGTCGACGGTAGCGGTCGCGCGCGATGCAGCGCCGCAAGCGACCGCCGCCGAAGCACAAAAGCCGCAGCTTCAGGGTCTCGAGTCCTTCGTCGATGGCGTGGTCGCCAGCGGCCTCGCCAATCGCGAGATTGCGGGCGCCGTCGTGGTGGTGGTCGCCGACGGCAAGGTGCTGTTCAACAAGGGCTATGGCTATTCCGACGTCGCCAAGGGAGTGGCAGTCGATCCTGAGCGGACGCTGTTCCGCCCCGGTTCGGTCAGCAAGCTTTTCACCTGGACCGCACTGATGCAGCAGATCGAAGCGGGCAAGGTCGGGCTGGACGATCCGGTCGAGAAATATATCGACTTCAAGGTGCCGACCACGGCCTTCAACAAGCCGATCCGCATCCGTGACCTCTTCACCCATACGCCGGGCTTCGAGGACACCTATGTCGGCATGTTCTCCAAATCGATGTCCGAGTTCGAGCCGCTGGGCAAGTTCCTTGCCACTCATATCCCGGGGCGCGTCCGCCAGCCGGGCGTGGAGGCGAGCTATTCCAACTATGGCACCGCGCTTGCCGGCTATATCGTGCAGCGCGTTTCGGGAGAGGCATTCCCGGATTATATCGACAAGCACATCTTCGCGCCGCTGGGGATGACGCACAGCACGTTCCGCGAGCCGGTGCCCGAGGGATGGGAGCTGGCGAAGAGCTACGACTTCACCGAAGGTCGCTTCGTCGAAAAGCCGGGCGAGCTGATCACCAACATCGCGCCCGCTGGCTCGCTCTCGGCAACCGGCGCCGACATGGCGCGTTTCATGCTGGCACATCTGCAGGACGGCACGCTCGACAACGGGACCATCCTCAAGCCCGAGACCGCGCGGAGGATGCGCGAGCGCCTGTTCGCCAATGCCCCTTCGCTTCCCGGCATCGCCTATGGCTTCCTGGAATACAACGCTGCCAATCCGCGGATCGTGGGTCATGGCGGCAACACCGGCTATTTCCATTCGGATCTGATGATCGTGCCCGAAGCGGGCGTGGGCGTGTTCGTGTCCTTCACGGGCGGCGACGGCTCTTCGATCGCGCGTTCGGAGCTGATGCATCTCGTCACAGAACGACTCTTCCCCGCCAAGCCGCTGCCGCTCTGGACGGGCGCGCCGGCCGCGATGGTTGAGGGTTTCTATCGACCCAACCGCCGTGGTTATGCACCGGGCACCATCTCCGCGGCCAGCCTTGTCCGCATCCGCAAGGACGGCGAGCGCGGGCTGTCGACCGAGATCGGCGGCAAAACGGTTCGCTGGGAGCAGGTCGGGCCGCGGCTGTTCCGTCAGACCGGCGAGGACACGACCCCGCTCGGCCCGCTCGGCAAGCTGGAGTTCTATGGCGAGGGCGCCGACACGCGTTTCTCGTTCGAGCACCAGCCCTATATGCTTTTCCGCCTCGTGCCCTGATCCGGAGAGACATCCAGCATGAAGAAGTTCATCGTCGCTGCCGTCGCGTTCGGGCTCGCAACAACAGCACTCGCACAGGACTACACGTCCTATAGTGACGAGGCGCTCGCACGCGAGCTCGCGCAGCGCGCCGACACGACGATGATCGCCATGGTGCCGATGCGCGATGGGGTGGGGCTCGCCACCAATATCTATCTGCCCAAGGGCACCAGGGGGCCGTTGCCGACGATCCTTTGGAAGACCCCCTATAACGAGCTCTCGTACAAGGCCGCGACCAGCCGGCGCGCGCTGGAGGCGGTCAAGCGCGGCTATGCCTTCATCGTCCAGAACGAGCGCGGGCGCTATTATTCGGAAGGCGAGTACGAGATCCTCGGCCATCCCGCGACCGATGGCTATGACACGCTCGACTGGATCGCAAAGCAGCCCTGGTCGAATGGCAAGGTCGGTACGCTCGGCTGCTCCTCCTCGGCAGAATGGCAGCTCCAGCTGGCGGCGCAAAACCATCCCGCGCACAAGGCGATGATCCCGATGGCCTCGGGTGCGGGCATCGGCAAGGTCGGCCCCTTCCAGGAACAGGGCAACTGGTACACCGGCGGCGTGCCCCGCACGCTGTTCTTCGTGTGGCTCTACGGCGTCGACAACCCGCTGCGCCCGCAGGTGCCTTCGGAGCTCGACCAGGAGATGCGGTCGAGGCTGGTCCAGTATAACGACCTCGCCGCCAAGAAGCCCGAGGTGAAATGGCCCAAGCAGATCGCAACGCTGCCGGTCGACAAGATCCTGACGAGCATGGGGGAGCCCCCCGCCACTTTCGAGCGCTTCATCGCGCGCACCCCCGCCGATCCTGCCTGGCGCAAGGGTGGACTCTATCACGACGACATGGGCTGGGGCGTGCCGGCGCTGTGGTTCAACAGCTGGTACGACGTCTCGATCGGGCCCAACATGGCGCTGTTCAACCACGCCCGCGCGGTGAAGAGCGACGCGGAGGCGAGTGCGCATCAATATGCAGTGATCGCCCCCAACCCGCACTGTCAGTTCAACAAGCTCGGCCCCGACTACAGCTCGGGCGATCGCAAGCTCGGCGATGCGAGCTTCGATGTCGACGGCCAGGTCTATGGCTTTTTCGACCGCTGGCTGAAGGGCGACACCAAGGCCTTTCCGGACTCGACGCCTGCGGTGCGCTATTTCGCGATGGGCGAGAACCACTGGAAGGCGGACTCGCAATGGCCGCCCAAGGCCGCGAAGACCGTGCGCATGTACCTGCGCTCCTCGGGTGCCGCGAACAGCGTCTATGGCGACGGCAAGCTGCTGCGCGATGCGCCGCCCGCCGTCGAGGCACCCGATCGCTACAGCTATGATCCAATGAACCCAACCCAGACCATCGGTGGCGGCGATTGCTGCAATGGCGGGCTGGTGACCGCGGGTGCCTTCGACCAGCGCGTGATCGAGGCGCGCAACGATGTCCTCGTCTATACCAGCGAGCCACTGACCGAGCCGATGGAAGTGAGCGGGTTCGTGAATGCGGTGCTCAAGATCTCCTCCGACGCGAAGGATACCGATTTCGCGGTCAAGCTGGTCGACGTCGCGCCCGACGGCACCGCCTATATCCTCGGCGATACGATCCTGCGCGCACGCTACCGCGACGGCTTCGACAGACCCGTGATGATGGAGAAGGATCGCGTCTACACGATCAGGCCCTCGCCGATCACGACGAGCAACACCTTCCAGCCCGGACATCGGATCCGCGTCGAGGTGACCTCGTCAAACTTTCCCAAGTTCGTCCGCAACCTCAACACGGGCGGCGACAATGAACGCGAAACCAAATGGGTGGTGGCGCGCAATGCCGTCCACCATGCGGGGGATGACGCCTCCTATATAGAGCTGCCCGTCGTCCAATAACGGCAGGACGCAGCCGCGGCCGCCACGCGCTCTGCTCACTATGCGCGTGGCGGCCGAATGGCCACCCGGCCCGAACCGGGCGGTTTCGGCAGTGCGCTTTCAACGCTACAGTGATGATGTTGACGGAGGTCGGCATGATCGCACCCGACAACCCCGGATCAAAAGCAGTGCGGATGTCGCGTCCGCGACGATTGCTCCTCGCCCTGACAGCATTGCTCGCGCTCGTCTTCGTGGCCACCGCGATCAAATTGGGGCCGCTGGTCTTCGAGAGGAACCTGTATGCCGGCGTGCCTTCGATCGAACGGCGCGAAGATTTCCGCAACGCAGACCTGATGGCGGCTGCCTGGCGACTTCCGGTGGCTGCACAATATCGCCGGCACCCCTATGAGTTTCAGGAGAATCAGAGCTTTTGCGGGCCTGCGAGCCTCGCAAATCTGTTGCGCTCGCTGGGCATCATGGCCTCGCAACAATCGGTGCTCGACGGCACGGCTTACAAGCCGTGGTTCGGCATATTGATCGGCGGGATGACACTCGACGAACTGGCGGAGGTGTTGCGAAAGCGCTCGACCCTACCTGTCGCTGTGATCCGCGATCCGTCATTGGCGGAATTCCGCGCGCACATGCTGCGCACCAATGATCCGACGCGTCGCTATGTCGTGAACTTTCACCGCGGTCCCTTGTTCGGCCGCGGACATGGGCATTTTTCACCAATCCTCGGCTATCTTCCAGACCGCGACCTCGTGCTGGTCGGGGATGTCAACGCGGCCTATCGACCTTTTCTGGTCAGCAGCGAACGCCTCTGGCGCGCGACCGATACCCTGGACACATCCACCGGCAAGGAACGGGGGCTGATCATCGTCAGGAGCGTGCGCGAGATCGGCGTTCGCCCCCACCTATTGCCCGCCGTCGACCACCGCGATCGAGATCGCCGAAGGATAGGCCGGGGTGTGGAAGACCGAATGCGTCTGCACCTTGTAGTCGGAAGGCCTCGCCTTCAGGATATTGGCGACATAGGTCTGCGGGTTGCGATCGATCAGCGGAAACCAGCTGCTCTGCACCTGCACGGCGATGCGGTGCCCCTTTTTGAACACATGCGACGCGGAATGGAGATCGATATTGTAGTCCAGCACCTTGCCCGGCACGATCGGCTGCGGCTTTTCGTAGCTGGTGCGGAAGCGACCGCGGAACACGTCGTTGGCAATCATGCGCTGGCGCCCCTTGAGTTCGGGCGCGGTCGCCGCGTCGTCGGGATGGACGTCGATCAGCTTCACCACCCAGTCGGCATCCGAGCCCGTCGTGCTTGCGAACAGTTGCGCGGCGATATCCCCCGCGATCGTCACGTCTTCGGTCAGCGGCTCGGTCTGCCAGAACAGGACATCCTTGCGCCTGGTGAAGGGCGCCTGATCATCGGCCAGCCATGTCGACCAGGTTGAGCCCTTGCGCATGAAGGGCTTGATCGAGGCCCGGTCGCGATAGGGGACGGGATTGGCCGGATCGGACCGGAAGCTGTCGGCGGCTTCCGCGGCCGAGGGCGGATCGAAAGACAGCCGTCCGCCGCTCCTCAGATACAGCTTGCGCTGCCTCGCCTCGGCTGCGGGCCAGCGCGACAGCCGCTGCCAGACATTGCTGCCCGACTGGAACACCAGCGCTTCGGGCTGATCGAGCGTGCCGACGCCCTTCAGCCAGTAGCGGAACCATGGCAGCTCGACCTTGGTCCGGAACCACGAGCCGGTCGGCCCGCCGAGCTGATAGGGTCCGTAGGTGTTGCCGTCGCGGCGCCATCCACCATGGTTCCACGGCCCGACCACGAGATAATTGAGGTTGCGATCGTCGCCCTTTTCCTGATTGGCGTAGATCTGCATCGGACCGTAAAAGTCCTCCTGATCCCACCACCCGGCGACGATCAGGTTGGGTGTCGCGACCCTTGCGGGCATCATGTGGGAGGTGCGGCGCTCCTTCCAGAACGCGTCATAGGACGGGTGCGAGACGAAATTCTGCCAGCTCGGCATGGTGCGGCCCAAGCGCTGCCGATCGAGATTGGCGAGGTCGGTCTGCTTCAGATACCAGTCATAGCCATCGTCGGTGCCGAAATCGAACGCCTTCATCGTCCGCCCGTCGGTTTCCAGTGCCGACACCCACGACCAGGCATAGTCGAGCCGGAATGCGCCATTGTGCAGGAAGTCGTCGCCGATGAACATGTCCTCGGGCGAGGCCTGCGACGACACCGCCTTCAATGCCGGATGCGGGTCCTTGGTTGCGACGGCGGTGGTCCACCCACCATAGGACACGCCGAAAATGCCGACATTTCCGTTGTTGCTGGCGACGTTCTTCACGAGCCAGTCGATCGTGTCATAGGTGTCCGTCGCCTCGTCGATGTCCTTTTCGGACTTTTTGACGGGGCGCAGGTTCACGAACTCGCCCTCGGAGCCGAAGCGACCGCGAATATCCTGAAAGACGAAGATGAACTTGTCGGCCGCAAGTTCGCCATAGCCGCCCGACTTGCTCAATCCGTTGCCGATCCTCTCGGCGGTGAAACCGTAGGGCGAGCGGGTCATCATGATGGGAAGCGGCTCGGTGATGTTTCTGGGGCGCCAGATCTGGGCGTGCAGACGGACACCGTCCCGCATTGCGATCATGACGTCTTCGCTGACATAGTCCGCCGCATTGAGGGATTCGGCAGGAAGCGGCGCGGGGGGTGCCCCCTGCGAGATGACGGCGCCGGGCTGGCTGGTAGCGATCAACAACGCCAGGATCGCGGCACGTCGTTTCGTGGCCGAATTGAACATGCGCACCCTCCTCGTCATCGCATCAATCGATCTCGCGACAATCAATATGACAGCTCATTTTCCAATCAAGTCATTTTTTTCCGATCGAGCGCGCATCTCGACGGACTTTTGGGCCTTCCCTGCCGGTTGATTTTTCCAGAGACCACGTCCGAAGACCTCCTAAGATACTGAATTCAGGTGACCCACATTTTGTTAAAATCAGGAACCGTGTTGTTGTGTTGACACACGTCCTCATTAGGCTACTTATTTCCGATTAGGTTCATTTAGAAACATTTCTCTCCCGCTCTCACTGGGGCAGCTGCCGGGGTGAAAAAGTCCAACAGGGGTTGATGTCCATGAAGAAACTCGCCGTGAAAGTTACGCTAGCTCTTTCCCTGCTGAGCCTTGCACCGGCGCTGGCAGCCCAGACCACTGTCGCGGCCGACACGCCGGGGAAGACCGGTTCGGGGGTCGCCTATGTCCAGCCCAAGGAATGGACTTTGACGCGCAAGGGGGCCGCAACGATCTTTGCCGCGCCCGAAGCGAATCTGAACATCGTTGTCGTGGACGTGGGGAGCGCGGCGGATGCGCCCGCCGCCGCCGCCAAGGCATGGTCGCTCTACAAGCCCGAGGCGAAGCGGACTGTCCGGCTCGTGACGGCAGGTACGAGCGGCGATGGCTGGGATCAGCGCGTCAGCATCTCCTATGAAACGTCACCCATCGAACACGCCGTCGTTTCGGCCACGGCAATGCGGACGGGCAACGCCTGGACCGTCCTGATCGCCGATGGTGCGGAATCGACCGCGAACAAGCGCTCCGGGGCAACTTCGATCCTTCAGCAGAGCCTCCGCCCCGCCGGCTACGCCCCCGAAACCTTTGCTGGCAAGGCGCCGCATCGGCTGACGGCCGATCGCATTCAGACGCTGCGCGAGTTCGTCGCTGAATCGGCGAAGGCGCTTGAAGTGCCGGGTGTCGGGATTGCGCTGATCGATCAGGGCAAGGTCGTGTGGCAGGGCGGCGTCGGCGTGCGTGAGCTCGGTTCCAGTGAGCCCGTGGACGAACACACCAAATTCATGGTCGCCTCGAACACCAAGGGGATGGCGACGCTGCTGCTCTCGGTGCTTGCTGACGAGGGCAAGCTGAAATGGGACCAGCATGTCACCGATCTCTACCCGGCGTTCCGGCTGGGCAGCGACGAGGTGACCAAATCGGTGCTGGTCCGCCACCTCGTCTGCGCCTGCACGGGCCTGCCGCGCAAGGATTACGCTTTCATCCTGGCCGACGGCGGCGCACCGGCTTCCGACACCTTCAAGCAGCTCGCGCAGACACAGCCCACCAGCAAGTTCGGCGAGTTGTTCCAGTACAACAACCTCATGGCTTCGGCAGCCGGTTATCTGGGCGGCGCGCTGGCCTATCCGGACATGGAGCTTGGCGCCGCCTTCGACAAGGCGATGCAGACGCGGATCTTCGGCCCGCTCGGAATGCCTGACACTGGCTTTTCCTTTGACGTTGGCGAGAGCGGAAACTGGGCGCGGCCGCATGGCCTCGACGTGAACGGCCAGATGGTCGAGATGTCGAACCATTTCAACCATCTGATCACGCCGCATCGCCCGGCGGGGGGCGCATGGTCGACGGCGGCGGACATGGCGCGCTATGCACAGCTCGAACTGGGCAAGGGATTGACCCCTGAGGGCAAGAGGCTGGTAAGCGAAGCCAATATCCTCGAGCGTCGCAAGCACGGCGTGCCGATCGGCGAAAATGCATGGTATGGGATGGGCCTGATGGAGCGCGTCGTCTCGGGCGTGACGGTTGTCACCCATGGCGGCACTCTGCAGGGATATCACAGCACCTTCTTTGTCCTGCCCGAAACGGGGATCGGCGCGGTGATCCTTACCAACGCGGATCCGGGCGCGGCCATGCTCGCGCCATTCCTCCGCCGCCTGCTTGAGGTGGTTTACGACGGTAAGCCCGAAGCGGCCCAAAGCGTCGCTGCGGCAGCGGCCCGGGTCAAGGCACAAGCCAAGGTGCGGCGGGCCAAGCTAACCGTTCCCGGCGATGCAGCTGTGCTTGCGGGCCTGGCGAAGACGTATCGGAACCCGGTCGATGGAAGCACGATCACGTTCCGCGACCAAGGCGGCACGCCATGGGTGACGGCAGGATTCATCGAAGGTCCGGTGGCCACGCGCAAGAACGCCGATGGCACCGTGTCGGTTGTTTCGGTGGGCCCCGGCGGGATCGACGTCGACGCCCTTGTCGGCAACCGGGACGGTGTGCGGACGCTGACCATCCGGGACAGCCAGCACGAGTATCTCTACAACGAGGTAAAGTGATCAGATTGAACGAGTGATCCAATGGGGATTTCGGCTTCGTTGCGGTAACGACGCAGCCAGTATGAAGCCGAAATCCCCGGTCGCTGCCAATCCTGAATTTTGACCGGCAGAGCGCAACGCGCCTGATGCCCGGCGCCGGCCGGGAAACTTTTTCCGCGATCTGCATTGTGTGGTGCATGAGTATGCTTGCGAAGTTCGACCGCCGTCTCGCTCGCGCCGCGCGGCTGGATCGGGAAGCCCGGAACTGCATCCGGATTGCCATTGGCGAATCCACCGATGAAACTACGGCCGCCCTGATCGACGAGGCACTCAAGCTGTCTGGTCGTGCGCGCGAACTGACGCGTTAAGCCCCGTTGATCGACCTCGCCCTGGACAACGCGACCTGCCGTGTTCTCGGCCATGGCCCTTCATGCGCATGACGCCGCGGTTCGGCTCCGCCGCGCTCCGCCTCCGGACCAGGCTGGCATCGCAGGTGCAGATCAACTAACGACGCAACCGGACCAGTCATCGCAGGCAGTCCATGCGATTTTCCTCAGGAACGAGATCTACACCATGCCGCAGCTCCTCGATCAGCGTTATGGCCGGTAGATCCGCGCGCTACATGGCATGGTGGTGACGCGATGACGGGGGAATTCGTGGCCATAGACTGGGGCACCACCAACCGTCGGGCCTATGTGATCGACAAGACCGGCGACGTGGTGCGCACCGATCGCGACGGCCGCGGAACGCTGGCGGTTGGCCGCGACGGCTTTGCCGCCGAAGCTTCGGCGCTGAGCGCGCGCTATGGCGGATTGCCCATGCTGCTTGCCGGAATGGTCGGGTCCAATCGCGGATGGCACGAGACGGCCTATGTCCCCTGCCCCGCCGATCTCGATACGCTTGCCCGCAATGTGCACTGGGTCGAGCCCGCCCGGATCGGCATCGTCCCTGGGGTCAGTCAGGTCGCAGGCGGTCGCGCGGATGTCATGCGCGGCGAGGAAGTTCAGTTGTTCGGCGCGGTTGCCGGTGGCCTCGCGCCCGGCGATGCGCTGCTTTGCCAGCCCGGCACGCATTGCAAATGGGCATGGATGAAAGCGGGCCGTATCGACGGCTTCACAACCGCCATGACCGGCGAGATGTTCGCATTGCTCAAGTCACACGGCCTCCTTTCAAGCCAGCTCCACGGACCAGTAGTGCCCGGCGCCGCCTTCGTGGAGGGCGTTGCCGACGCGGCGCGCCACGATCTGCTGGCGACGCTCTTCGGGACGCGCGCCGCAATGCTGCTCGGCAAGCGGGATGCCGCGGCGAGCGCTGCCTATGTAAGCGGCCTGCTCATCGGAAGCGATGTCGAGGCCCGTTTACGCGACGGCACGCGCGACGTGCACATGCTCGCCGACCCGACACTGGCGGGCCTGTACGCCGCCGCGATCGAGGCGTTCGGCGGACGATGCCATCATGTCGACAGCCACGGCGCCTTTGTTGCTGGCATCACTTCGATCTGGAGATCCCTGCCATGACCCTTCCCGCCGATTTCGCCGATGCCTTTGCGACATGCCCGCTGGTGGCGATTCTGCGCGGCGTGCGCCCCGATGAAATCGACGCGGTTGGAGACGCGCTCGTGGATGCGGGCTTCACACTCATCGAGGTTCCGCTCAATTCGCCCGAGCCGCTGAAGAGCATCGAACGACTGGCGGCACGCTTGAACGGACGCGCGATTGTCGGAGCAGGTACGGTGCTCGAACCCGCACAGGTACGCTCGGTGCAACAGGCGGGCGGACGCATCATCGTATCGCCCAATACCGACGCGGACGTCATTTCGGCGACCGTATCCGCGGGTCTTGCCTCGCTACCGGGCTATTTCACGCCTAGCGAGGCCTTTGCCGCGCTCAAGGCGGGAGCGCATGCGCTCAAACTCTTCCCGGCGGAGGGGGCGTCGAGCGATGTCCTGAAAGCGCATCGCGCGGTGCTGCCCGCCGAAGTTCCGGTACTTGCGGTGGGCGGCGTGACACCGGCTACGCTCGCGACGTGGCGCAAGGCCGGCGCGCGCGGTTTCGGGCTTGGCTCGGCACTCTACCGCGCGGGCATGGATGCCAGCCAGGTCTCGAAAAATGCCGGGGCCTTTGTCGCGGCGTGGCGTGAGGACAGCCGTGGAGCCTGATTGGTTGAAGGGAAAGCGCCGCGCGCTCCCAAAATCAGAAACTAACTTCGCTCGCCCGTCAGCTTCGCAGTGCCGAAAAAGCCCATCTTCACCTTGCCGGTAAGCACGTCGCCGTCGATCTGGACATCGTATTTGAGCGTCAACGGCATCGGCTTGGTCACCTTCAGATCCCATGTGAGCCGGTTGCCTTGGACTATCCCCGCGAAGTCCATCGAGCCCTGATCGCTTTCGAGCTTGCCCCTGAGCGTTGAACCCTCGGTCGTGAAATGGCCGACCATCGGCTGCGGCCCCACCGGCGAGGCGAGGATCATCTTCCATTTGCCGTCGATACTGGCCGGTGCCGATGCCTCGGCAAGTATATCGGCGGGCTGCGTCGCGATTTCCGGCGCGCGCTGATCCTCGACGGCTTCCGCCACCGCGGTCGCGGGTTGCGTCGGCGGAACCGCAACCTTCGTTGCGATCGGGCGTCCCTCGATCACCTCGAGGATTTTTGATGGCGTCAGCGGCAGTGCGAGCGGGACTTCGCCAAAGGGGGACAAGGCATCGGCAATCGCGTTGACCAGCGTCGGCGGTCCGATGATCGCGCCACCCTCGCCAACACCGCGGAACCCGCCCTCGGATTTCGACGGTGTCGACGCGTGGACATATTCGATATCGGGCACGTCGGAGATCGCGGGCAGCAGATAGTCCTTGTAGGTGACGGTGGTGGGATTTCCGCGTGCGTCATAGGCGAACTCCTCGAGAAGCACGGTGCCGATCGCCTGCGCCAGCCCGCCCGCGATCTGTCCTTCGACCACCGCGGGATTGATGATGACGCCGCAATCCTCGCTCGACACCCAGCGCCTGATCCTGACGAAGCCCGTCTCGGCATCGACCTCGACGATGCAGGCATGCGCCGCGCTGGTAAAGGTGATCGGCGGTGGCGTGTAGCGATATTGCGCCTCAAGTCCCGTTTCCACGCCCGGCGGCAGGCGGTCGGGCTCGCCATAGGCGATCTCGGCGATCTCGCGCAGGGTGCGCGTCATCTCCTCGGCGCCCGCGACACGGATCATGCCGCCCGCAATCTCGACATCGTCGGGATTGGCGTTGAGCAGGTACGCGGCAATACGCTTGACCTTGCCCCTGAGCAGCGCGGCCGCCTTCATCGACGCGCCCCCGCCGATCACGCCCTGACGACTGCCCGCCGCGCCCGGCCCGAAGCCGCCGCGCGCGCTGTCGCCCTCGAACACCGTTACATCTTCATAGGGCACCCCAAGCTGCTCCGCGATGATCTGCGCCATCGTCGTCGCCGTGCCATGGCCCTGCGAATGCGTGCTCATCACCGCGGTAACCTTGCCCGTTGGCTCCACCCGGACCTGCGCCAGCTCGCCCGTCATCACGCCGATGCTCCCCGCCGAGCCCGTCGGCTCGATATAGGTCGCAACGCCAAGGCCGAGATAGCGACCCTCCTTGCGCGCCGCAGCCTGCTCGGCGCGAAAGGCGGCGACGTCGACAACCTCAAGCAACTTGTCGAGGCATTCGGCGGGCGTGATGTCCTCGAGCATTATGCCGAGCGGCGTCGTGCAGGGCTGGTCTGCGCTGGTCACGAGATTGCGGCGCCGGATCTCGATGGGGTCGATGCCGATCTGCCGCGCGGCGATGTCGAGCATCGTCTCGCGCGCGAGCGTTTCCATCGCCCACGGACCGCGATAGGCCGCAAGCCCCACGGTGTTGGAATACCAGCCGCGCGTGTAGAAGCCGTAATAGGGCATTTTGTACGCGGCCCACATGAACATGTGCACCGCGATATTGGCGTCCGCCCCTTGCGGATACGCGCCGTTGTTGAGGCTATAGTCGCCGTGCGAGGCAAGAAGCTTTCCGTCGCCGTCAAAGGCGATGCGCAGCGTCAGTTCCTGTTCGCGCGCCTGGTTGGCGGACGTCAGGTTTTCGAGCCTGTCCTCGATCCATTTGAGCGGCTGGCCGAGCAGCATGGCCGCCGCGATGACCGACAGTTCCTCGCGCCATGGATGGTTCTTGAGGCCGAACGAGCCGCCCACATCCTTGGCGATCACGCGGATGCTCATGCTCGGCATGCCCAGAGCCTGCGTCAGGTAGCGCGCGACCATGTGCGGGCTCTGGCAGGTGATATGGACGAGCAGTTCCTCCTCGCCCTGCCGCGTCACGACCACGCCGCGCGTCTCCATCGGCGATTGCGATATGCGCTGATGGGTGACCGTGCGGCTGAGCAAATGCCGCGCGCCGGCGAGCAGTTCCTCGCAATCTTCGTCCTCGTCCATTCCCATGACGGCCGCGACGTTGGACTCCGTGCCCGGGTGGACGAGCGGCCCGTTCCGCGCGTCGCCGATCGTGACGACGGCCTGTTCCTCCTCATAGTCGACTGTCACGAGGCTCGCCGCATCCTCGGCCAGATAGCGGTCGTCGGCGATGACGAGGACGACGGGATCGCCGACATAGGCAACGCGGTCGGTCGCGAGCAGCGGCGTCGGCACCTCGGTCGGCGCAAGGTAGAAGCTGAGCGGCGTGATCTTGATTGCCGCAAGATCCCCGGCGGTCAGGACGGCATGCACCCCGGGCATCTCGCGCGCGACCGAGACGTCGATCGCACGGATCCGCCCGCGCGCGATCGGGCTGCGGACGAACGCGCAGTGGAGCATGCCGGGCAGGACGATATCGTCGACGAAAGTCCCCTTGCCCGTCAGCAGCCGCGGGTCCTCCTTGCGCGGCATGCGCTCGCCGATGAAGCGCGCGGCGGTGATCTGCGCGGCGCTCACGCAGCGTCGCCCGCGGCTTCGCCCGCAAGCCGCAGCGCCGCCCGCCTGATGCCCTGATAGCCCGTACAGCGGCAGATATGCCCCGACATGGCGGCAAGCAACGCCTCGGCATCGGGCCTATCCGTGCCCTCGGTGAGCGCGGCGAGCGTCATCACCACCCCCGGCGTGCAGAAGCCGCATTGCAGCCCGTGCTCCTCGCGCATCGCCTGCTGCACGCGGTGCAGCGTGCCGTCGGGCGCGGCGAGCCCCTCGACGGTCGTGACCGAACATCCGTCGGCCTGGACCGCAAGCATCAGGCAGGAACGCACCGCAGCCCCGTCGACGATGACGGTGCAGGCGCCGCACACGCCATGCTCGCAGCCGACATGCACGCCGGTGCAGCCCGCATCGGTGCGCAGAAAGTCGCACAGAGACTTGCGCCCTTCGACGATCGCCTTGTGATTGCGGCCATTGATGCTGACCTCGATCCGATGCTCGCTCATGCCGCCCGCCTCTCGTCCAAAGCAACTTCCAGAGTGCGCGCCAAAATGCGCCTGCCAACGGTGCGCCGATATTCGGCGGTCGCGTGGTGATCGTCGAACGGATCGGTGTCGGCGATGGCAAGCTCGGCGATCCCGCGCGCATCGAGGCCGGACACCGGTTGGCCGATGAGCGCGGCCTCTGCCTGACGCGCCTTGATCGGCGTCGGCCCCATGCCGAACCAGGCAATCCCGGCACGCGCGACCCTGCCATTCTCGACCGCCAGCGCGCCGACCAGACCGACCAGCGCGAAATCTCCCGGCCGCTGCGCCACCTCGCGAAACAACGTGATGCTGCCCGTCGGCCAGTCCGGGAAATCGATCGCGGTGACGAGTTCGTCTGGCTCGAGCGCGGTCATATAGGGTCCGAAATAGAATTCTTCGGCGGCGATGCGGCGTACCCCGCGTGTCGACCGCGCTTCAATTGACGCGCCGAGCGCCAGCGCGGTGGCGGGCAATTCGGCCGCTGGTTCGCCAAGCGCGATCGATCCGCCGATCGTACCCCGATTGCGCGTCTGGTGGTGTCCAACATGGCGCGTTGCGACGGCAAGAGCGGGAAGCGCACGATCGATCGTCGTGTCCGCGATCACCTCGCATTGGCGAACTACGGGGCCGATCCGCGTACCCCCATCGACCCGGGCGACACCCTTCAGTGCCGCGATGCGGTTTATGTCGACGAGAATGAAGGGTTGGCTCATCCGCAGCGCGAGCAACGGCATCAGCGTCTGCCCGCCTGCGAGAACGGTCGCCCCGCCGCCAGCCCCGGCGAGATGGGCACACGCCTCCTCGATCGTTTCGGGCGCCAAATAGTCGAACGGTGCCGGCTTCAAGACCTGGCTCCTTCGGTCAACCGCGCGAGCAGCGCAGCGTCCAGCACGACCACGGGCGCCGCCGATCGTCTTCCGAATTCGAAGGCCGCGGCCGCGACGATCACGACGAGCAGGCCGATCGCCAGCCCCATCCAGTCGGACGGCGCGCCACCAACCCCACGACCGATCAGGAAGCCCGTCACAAGCGCCGCAACCAGCACGAGAATCCATACGATCGACGCATTGCGACCAGCCGCGATGCCTGTGGCGGATGGGATGGCGCCGGTCGTCGCCGGTTCGACCGCGCGCGCCGGTTGCGCCTGCGCCACCACGGGCGCGCCGACCACTTCGCCGAAACGCTTGAAGAACTTGCCCGCAAGCTGCCTGGCGGTTGCATCGATGATCGGGCCGCCCAGTTGCGCCAGTCGACCACCGACCTCGGCGTCGACCCGATAGGTCAGCACGGTATCGCCGCGATCCTCGGCGAGGCACACCTTCGCGCCGCCCTTGGCAAAGCCGACCGTGCCGCCCTGCCCTTCGCCCGAAATCGTGTAGCCATTGGGCGGATCGAGGTCGGACAGCGTCACCGCGCCGTTGAAGCGCGCGCCGATCGGGCCGATCCTGATCTCGACCGTCGCCTTCAGGCGCTCGTCCGATTCCTTCTCCAGCGACTGGCAGCCGGGAATGCAGGTCCTGAGTATCTCGGGATCGTTCAGCGCCTCCCAGACACGCTGACGGGAAGCGGCGATCCGCTGCTCTCCGGCCATCTGCATATTGCTTCGCTCCCGACGTTATGAGACACAGTGGCTTATAACTTGCCTTGGGATCGGGACGGTGGCAACCGTCTCGTGCAGCTTGACGCACGGGCGATGGCTGCACCGGGCCGCGACATCATATGCCTGTGGTGCCGCATAAGGGAGGGTGTGGATGACTGTATTTGGGGGCAGGACGACCCGCATGTTCGCCTGGCTTGCGCTGGCGATCGCGGGCGGTTTGGCGTTGAATTTCTGCAGCGATTCGGCAGCTCCCCCCGAACCCACCGCGCTTGTCGATCCCGAGAACTGGCCTTCCTTCGGACGGACCGGCGGCGAACAGCATTACAGCCCGCTCGACCAGATCAATACCGATACAGTCTCCACGCTGGGCCTTGCATGGCACTACGACCTGCCTTCCGAAAACACGCTGACCGGCCCGGTGGAGGCCGACGGCAAGCTCTTCGTCACCACCGGCCATTCCTTCATTCGCGCGTTCGAGGCCGCCACCGGAAAGCTGCTCTGGGAATATGATTCCAAAACGCGCGAACTCGGCGGCCTTGCCCTGCGCATGGGATGGGGGCCAAAGGGCATCGCTTGGTGGAACGGCCGCCTGTTCCTCGCGACCCAGGACGGCCGGATCATCGCGCTCGACGCCAATACCGGCAAACCTCTGTGGGAACAGCGCGACTTCGATCCGAAAGAGATGCGCTACATCAACGGCCCGCCGCGCGTGTTCGACGGCAAGCTCGTGATCGGGCATGGCGGCGCCGATGTCAGCCCGATCCGGGGCTATGTCACCGCCTATGACGCGATGAGCGGGAAACAACTCTGGCGTTTCCACACCGTGCCCGGAAACCCCGCCGACGGCTTCGAGAACGAAGCCATGCGGATGGCGGCGAAGACGTGGAAGGGGGAATGGTGGAAGCAGGGCGGCGGCGGCACCGCCTGGAATGCGTTTGCCTATGATCCCGAACTCAAACTTGTCTATATCGGCGTAGGCAACGGCTTTCCCTACAACCAGTCGCTGCGCAGCCCCGGCGGCGGCGACAATCTGTTCCTCGCCTCGGTCGTCGCGGTGAAGGCCGATACCGGCGAATATGCCTGGCATTATCAAGTCTGCCCGGGCGAACAATGGGACTGCACCGCGACGCAGGACATGACGCTCGCCACGCTGAAAATCGGCGGCAAGGAACGCAAGGTGCTGATGCAGGCGCCCAAAAACGGGTTCTTCTATGTGCTCGACCGCGCCACCGGCGAGTTCCTCTCGGGCGATCCCTATGCGAAGGTCACATGGGCCAAGGGCATCGACCAGAAGACCGGCCGCCCGATCGAAAATCCGGGTATCCGCTACAACGGAAAACCCGGCCTGTTCGAATTATGGCCGGGCCTGCGCGGCGCGCATAGCTGGCTGCCGCAATCCTACAGCCCGCGCACCGGGCTGGTCTATATTCCCGTGATCGAAGGCGCGTCGTTCGTCGGCGACGAAGGCGTGGATTTCGCAAAGCAGCCGAAACTCGGCGGCATGGCGATCAACGCCATCCCCGATCCCGACCTGCCGGGCGCGCGTCGCAGCTTCCTCAAGGCATGGGATCCCGTGGCCCGCAAGGCGCGCTGGAGCGTCGAGCTTCCCGGCAACTGGCCCGGCGGAACGATGGCGACCGCAGGCAACCTGGTGTTCCAGGGACGGATCGACGGCAAGCTCGTCGCCTATGACGCGCGCGACGGCAAGGAAGTGTGGAGTTACCAGACGGGCGCGCCCGTCGTCGCGCCTCCCATTTCCTACAGCGTCGGCGGCAAGCAATATGTCACGGTGATCACCGGCAGCGGTGCGTCGGGCGGCGGCATCCTCTCGCCCGGCCTCGCCAAATACCGGACAGACTATCGCATGCCGCGCCGCGTGCTGACCTTCGTGCTGGACGGCAAGGACAAGCTGCCGGTGACCGAGCCCGCGCCGCTGACCGCGCCGAACGATCCGGACTATCGCCCGAATCTCGCGCTGGAGTCGCGTGGCGGCATGGCCTTCGCGATGTCTGGCTGCCTGGTTTGCCACGGCTTCAATGCCGTCGGCGGCGGCGCGGCCCCCGATCTGCGCATCTCGCCCTATCCCACCAATCGCGACTCGTTCCACGCAGCGGTAAATGGCGCGCTCACTGGCGCCGGGATGCCCGCCTTCCCCGAATTGTCGTCCGATGAAATCGAGGCAATCCGGCAATATCTGCGCGGACGCGGGCGGCAATTGACCGAAGAGGCCGCAACCCGCAAAGCCGGCCCCAAGGCCGGGGCGGGCGCGACCGATGCCAGCTTCTCGGGAACCTGGGAGGTGGTCACCGACTCCCCCATCGGCAAGCAACCTGCCAAGGGCGTTTACAAGGTCGTGGGCAGCGAAATCACCGGCAAGACCTCCTCCTCGCAGGGATCGGTCGACCTCAAGGGAACGGTCAGCGGGAACCGCGCGACCATGTCGGGCAAGGCCTATATGCCCTTCCCCGTCGCGCTGAAATACGATGTCACGCTGGACGGTGACAGCTTCTCCGGCACCGTGGAAACCGGCCCCTTCGGGACCTTCCCGGTGACGGGCACGCGCCGCTGACGGTGCACCCGCTCGCCGATCTCGCCGAAGCCGGGCAAATGCCGGAGATTGCGGTGCTGTAACCGGAGCGTCACGGGGTCCGCATTACCCGCTCAGCTTCTCAGTAATTATCCGGATACCGGGTTTAAGGAGATGCCGATATCTCCGTCGGGCGTGATCCGGGGCGCGTGAACAGCCCACTTATTGCCGCAGGCTCAAACAAGCGAGTTCGGCCTCAGGCCGTGGTCAACCTCTGAGAGATACCGGGCGGCGGGCGAATGCGAAGCCCGCCAGATGAATCCATCGCGTCGCTGACACTGTTCCCACACGGGCCGCGAGGCCATCAAAAGCGGAAGGCGCACATGTCTGAAACAGAAGTTGCAGCCAGCGGCAGCCGGCACGAGAAATTCAAGCGCCTGGTCGAAGCGGCCCAGCGTCATCCTCCCACGGCAACCGCCATCGCCCATCCCTGCGACGAAGTTTCGCTGGAAAGCGCCGTCGAGGCCGCACGGCTCAAACTGATTACGCCCATCCTGGTCGGACCGGAGAGCAAGATTCGCGAGGTTGCGGCAGCGAACGATCTTGACATCAGTGCGTTCGAAATCGTCGATGCGGCGCATAGCCACGATTCCGCCGCCAAGGCGGTGGCACTCGTACGGGCTGGTCGCGCCGACGCGCTGATGAAGGGCAGCCTGCACACCGACGAGCTGATGGCCGCGGTCGTGGCGCGCGAAACCGGTCTGCGCACCGCGCGCCGGATCAGCCACAGCTTCATCATGGATGTGCCGGGCTATGAGAGCGCGCTGATCATCTCCGACGCAGCCGTCAACATTGCGCCCACGCTGGAAGACAAGATCCACATCGTGCAAAACGCGATCGACCTGGGCCACGCGATGGGCATTTCGGAAGTCCGCGTGGCGATCCTGAGCGCGATGGAAACCGTCAATCCGAAGGTGCCTTCGACCATCGAAGCCGCGGCGCTGTGCAAGATGGCCGATCGCGGGCAGATCACCGGCGGCGTGCTCGACGGTCCCCTCGCCCTCGACAATGCGATCAGCCCCGAGGCTGCGGCGATCAAGAAAATCGCCTCCCCCGTGGCCGGACGTGCCAACGCGCTGATCGTGCCCGACCTCGAGGCCGGGAACATGCTGGCAAAGAGCCTGTCCTTCCTTGCCGGCGCCGATGCCGCGGGGATCGTGCTCGGCGCGCGCGTGCCGATCATCCTGACCAGCCGTGCGGATGCGCAGCTCACGCGGCTCGCTTCCTGTGCGGTCGCAGTGCTCGTCGCCGCGTCACGCCGCGCGAAAGCGGACTCCGCAATCGTCTGAGGAACGGCCTCCTTCATTCTGTTCGAGGGCATTGACCAATGAGCGGATGCATCGCAGTTCTCAACGCCGGCTCGTCGAGCATCAAATTCGCGCTTTATGACGACGGCCCCGGCGAATCCGTGCTGTTTCGCGGGCAGATCGAGCAGATCGGCGTGGAACCGCGTCTGCGCGTATCGAATGCATCGGGCGAACGCGTCGCGGAGCAGAACTGGCCGAACGAGGGGTTCGACCACGCGGCTGCAACGCGCGAAATTATCGGAAAAGCCCGAGAACTCCTCGCAGGCAGGCCAGTGACGGCGGTCGGGCACCGCGTCGTCCATGGCGGGATGCAATATGCCGAGCCGATCCGGATCAATGCGGAGGTCATTGCCTCGCTTGATGAGCTGGTACCGCTGGCGCCGCTGCATCAGCCGCACAATCTCGCGCCGATCAAGGCGATCGCGGAACACATTCCGCAAATGCCGCAGGTCGCCTGTTTCGACACCGCATTCCATCGAAACCAGGCACATCTGGCGCAGATGTTCGCGCTGCCGCGCAAGCTCACCGACTCCGGCGTGCGTCGCTATGGCTTTCACGGACTGTCCTATGAATATGTCGCGTCGCGGCTGACGGAGATTGCGCCCGACATCGCGGCGTCCCGGGTCATCATCGCCCATCTCGGCAATGGTGCCAGCCTCTGCGCGGTGCATGAGGGGCGCAGCGTCGCGTCAACCATGGGCTTCACGGCCGTCGACGGCCTGATGATGGGCACGCGTTGCGGTGCGGTCGATCCCGGCGTTTTGATCTACCTGATGGACACGCACGGCATGGATGCCCGCGCCATTGAAAAGCTGGTTTATCGCGAATCCGGCCTGCTCGGGGTGTCGGGCATCTCGTCGGACATGCGCACGCTGCGGGAATCCTCCGAACCCGCGGCCGCCGAGGCGGTATCATTGTTCGTGTATCGGATCATACGCGAAATCGGCTCGCTTGCCGCCGCGCTCGGCGGCCTCGACGCATTGGTCTTCACGGGGGGTATCGGCGAGAACGATAAGAAAACCCGCGCTGAAGTGGTCGCGGGATGTCGCTGGCTGGGCCTTGAACTGGACGAGGCGAGCAACGCGGGGGGCACGGGACGGATCAGCAGCGCCTCTTCTCGCGTACCCGCATGGGTCGTTCGCACCGACGAAGAACGCATGATCGCACGGCACGCAGCTTCGCTGCTGGGTGCGCACTAGACCGCGTGGAAAAACCAGGATCGTTCAACGCGCCGCAAGGATGCTCAGGTGGTCATCCTCGATACGCAGAGCCGAGAGAACCCCGGTTTCGTACGCACCGGTATCGATGCCGATGCGGTGTGGTCGTACCTGCGGCCGGTCGCTGTCCCATGTGTGACCATGAACGATGATGCGACCGTGCGATTCCTCACTTCCGATGAATTCTTCGCGTATCCAAAGCAAGTCTTCTTCCTCTTGCCTGGACAGCGCCACGCCCGGTCTGATGCCGGCGTGGACGAATGCAAAGTCACCAACGCCGACCATGAGCTCCAGATCTTCAAGAAAGCGCAGATGGGCGACGGGCAGACGTTCGAGAAGGTCATCGCGCGCGGCGAGGTGCGCTTCTGGAGGATCGTCTGGCGCTGGCGGCGTGACGCCGTAGGACTG
Organism: Sphingomonas sp. LaA6.9; assembly: GCF_022601895.1. Classification (GTDB taxonomy): domain Bacteria; phylum Pseudomonadota; class Alphaproteobacteria; order Sphingomonadales; family Sphingomonadaceae; genus Sphingobium_A. The sequence continues at coordinate 22,829 of NZ_JAKVIO010000008.1, read as the reverse complement.
CAGGGTTTCGGAACCACCGAAGCGCAGCCATTCCCTCGCCCGCACTGGAGTCGCTATATAGCCCAGCATCACCTCCTCGTGGTTACCCTTGAGAAACTGCAGATGGAACGGGCGCCGGCGCTTGAGCCAGCACAGCGCGTCAAGCACCTGGCGCGAGGCAGGACCGCGATCGACATAGTCCCCTAAGAAGATGATGGTGGTCGTTCTGCCATTGGCAGAGGCTTCGGCATCGCTTGCGATCTGCGTCAGGAGCCGTCGGAGCTGGTCGTAGCAGCCATGGATGTCGCCAACGGCATAAATCAACTGGCCGTCGACCTTGCCCCTGGGCCAGTCTGGTTCCGCCATCCGGACAGCAGCCGCCGACGCCATCTCAGATATCCCCTGCGCGCCCGCCGGTTCGTGTGGCATCGAGCTGTTCTGCCATCTGGCGATAGCCGGCCGTGACACTGCGGGGGTCCGAGTTTGCCCGGCGGCGCAACTTTGACCATTGGCGGTGATACGCAACCAGCGTGCGCCGATCCACGCCTGAGCGAACAGCGTCATTATAGGCATTGCGAAGTTGCCGATCGGCAGCAAGGATTTGCGGCCGCATGCACCTGGCAAGCTCCATGCCGCCCATCCGTTTACATGACGTACTGGCACGCGAGCGATGAGCCTTGGGCGCGGATTTCGTGGCGAGACGCTGTGTCGACTTGCGCTTTGGATTATCGGTCGTCGACCGCGGTCTGGTGGGGGATTTTACGGCAGGGGAGGTCTCGGTGGCAGCTTCGTTCACCCTGCTCGACGGCACGGCGGGAGCGGCCGCTGACTCGACGAAGGTCGGGCCGCGAGAGACCAGATCCACCTGCGACGGAGGCGTCACGATTTGCCTTGGAGAAGGGTCGGGAATGCCGCGCGGCGCGAGGATAATCGAAATCCCCAGCACTCCTGCAATAGCGACACCTGTGAGGGCCAGAGTCCTCCTCTTTCCCAATCGATTGGCGGAGGAGCGCGAGACAATAAGCATTGTTGACCCGGCTGCGACTGAAGCCTCCCCATCCGGGAGAGGATCCGCCCCCCCGAAGATGGTCTCCATGTCATGCGAGACCTGCATGGCTCCGATTGCTGGTCCGGGGACGTATTCTGTTTTGCCTGCCGGACTGGCATTGCCAGCCGAATGAGAATGCATCGGAATTACCCAACTCAAATTAATCAGGCACCCCTGCCGCCCACCGCAAACGAGGCTGACTGCCTTTGGTTCCCGGGCAACCTTCAACACAAATTTCGCCATGGTCCTGCAGTCGGCGCGCTTCATTTCCCGCCCCCCGAAATTCGACCTGCGCAGGCAAAAGTGTTAATCGGGATGTGCCACCGCGGACCATCGGCACGTCGGGGACGTTTATCCGAAAAGCAGAGGTCGCTGTGAAAGGAAGTTGCCCGTGGTTCGCATCAGGAATTTGCGAAGCCTGAAGTGTTGGTTTGCTCGGGGACACAAGTGGAACGAGACTGGTCAACCAAATCACCGGCGCTGCCGACGCTGTGGCGTGAGAGCATTCAGCTACTTTTGGGATTGGCGGGGGGAAGATCGTCGAACATGACCCCTTGGTAGGGGTGACATCCTCGAGCTTCATATCGGCAACGCGGCAGAGATATTGTGCCGCGTCGTGCAGAGGCCGGTCGTTTGGCTCTCGCAGGCACCAGGCCGCAACATTGTCCACGCGCGGTGGAAGTCGAGACACACGACTGCACGGCAGGAAGAACCCGCCGCATGAAAAATGTTATGACATTTTTGCGGCAATAATCTCCAAAGATATGATCTTCAAAGATAGTTTCGACAACGGGAAAGCCCGCGGTCTGAACTATACGGGTTTATTGTGACGGTATCTCGGTACTTTCCCCGATACGCATCCCACGGGCAACTCGATAGAAAAAACATGAAGTAATCTCGGCGTTTCCGACTCGAATCCGGAGCATTCCGTCATGGACGTCTATGATGAAGAAGAGCGTTCGATCGCGCTTCCTGAGCTCGATCTGACGGAGCCACCAGAAGGTTCGGATCGGCGCGCCTTCATGATGCGGAGCGCACTTGCTAGCGCGATCACCGTTCTTACCGGCCGTCCGATTGCGGCATTCGCGCAGGCGGCACCCGCCAAGGATCCGCCGCTCGACCCCAATCTCAACGTCGTGAAGAAGTCCAAGGGTCCCGTGATGACCACGGCGGAGGAATTCTACAAGGTCGGCCCTGGTCCGTCCTCATCGCACACGATCGGGCCGATGCGGATCACCTATGACTTCTATCAGCGCGCGATCAAGCTGCCGGCCGCCCAGCTCGGCCAGGCGACCGCGCTCAAGGTCAATCTGTTCGGCAGCCTGAGCGCGACCGGCAAGGGCCATGGAACCGAGCGCGCCGCGCTCGCCGGGCTCGTCGGCAAGGAGCCCGCGACGGTCGATCCGGCGTTCCTCGATGGCCTGGCGGCGGACCCAAGCCAGGTCTTCCCGGTCAAGCTCGGGTCGAAGACCATCAATGTCTCGCTCGCCGACATCATCTACGACGCCACCAAGGGCGATTTCCACCATCCCAACACCATGACCTGCAAGGTGATGGCGGGCGACAAGGTGCTGCTCGAACAGGAATATTACTCGGTCGGCGGCGGCTTCATCGAATGGAAGGGCTATCAGCCCCCCAAGAAGGGTGCTCCCAAATATCCCTATGCAACGATGGCGGAGCTGCTCGCGCATGCCGAGCGCGACAAGCTGACCGTCGCCCAGTTGGTGATGGCCAACGAAGTCGCGGTCTCGGGCAAGAGCGAGGCCGACGTCTATGCGTTTCTCGACAAGATTATCGGGGCGATGCGCGCGACGGTGAAGACGGGGCTGGCCGCCCCGACATCGACATTGCCGGGACCGATCAAGCTCAAGACCAAGGCGCATGACGTTTATCAGAACGCGCAGAAGCAGGAAGGCACGGCGCGCCAGGCGATCGGGATCGTCAGCGCCTATGCGCTCGCCGGATCGGAAGAGAATGCGCGCGGCCACCTTGTCATCACGGCGCCGACCGGCGGGTCGGCGGGGGTTCTTCCGGCGGTGGTCTATTCGCTCGGGCCGGAGGGCGCCAAGCTCTCTGAGGACGCGCTCCGCCAGGGCCTGCTGGCGGCGCTCGCCGTCGGCTATCTGTGCAAGCACAACGCCACCCTGTCGGCTGCGGAAGGCGGTTGCCAGGCCGAAATCGGCGTGGCGTCGGCAATGGGGGCCGCGCTGATCGGCCAGGCCTATGGCATGGAAAACCGCATCATCGCCAATGGGGCTTCGGCGTCGCTCGAACACCATCTCGGCATGACGTGCGATCCGGTCGCGGGCTTCGTGCAGGTACCGTGCATCGAGCGCTGCGCCTTCGGCGCGGTCAAGGCATGGACGGGGCACCTGATCGCCAAGAACGAAATCCCCATCAACCGCCGCGTCGATTTCGACTCGGTGGTCACGGCCCTGGCGCTCACCGCCAAGGAGATGAACTCGAAGTACAAGGAGACGTCCGAAGGCGGTCTCGCCGTCTCGGTTACGCTCTGCTGAGTGAAATAGATGACGCTGGCCAGCAGCGACGGAAAAGGCGCACTTCGCGCAATCACCATCGCGTGGCTGGTCACGGCCATCTATTATTTCTACCAATATGTGATGCGGTCGGCTCCGGCGGTGATGGTGCCTGAGCTGACCGATGCCTTTGGCGTGTCGGCGGTCGGGCTCGCCTCCCTCGTCGGTCTTTTCTATTTTGGCTACGCGCCGTTCAGTCTTGTCGCGGGCGTTGCGATGGATCAGCTCGGCCCGCGCAGCGCGGTTCCGCTTGGGGCGGCCACGGTGGGCGTGGGCGCGCTGCTGTTCGCCACCGGCGACCCGACGATAGCGAGCATTGGCCGCTTCCTGCAGGGCGCGGGCGGCGTCTTTGCGCTCATTGGCGCCACCTATATCGTCACGACCAATTTCCCCGCGTCACGTGTTGCGACGCTGATCGGCGTAACCCAGATGTTCGGGATGGCGGGCGGGTCGGCGGGCCAGTTCCTGGTCGGTCCCGCCATTGCGTCGGGTGTCCAGTGGGATCATTTCTGGCTTGTGATGGGTGTTGCGGGCCTGCTGATCGCAGCGCTTCTGCTCGCGCTCATTCCCCGGCGCGAGCCCGCGCCAGCGGCGCCACAGGCGCACGCGCATGGCGGCTGGCTCAAGGATGTGGGGGTCGCATTCGGTTCGGTCGCCACCAACCCGCAGTCGATACTGTGCGGGCTGATCGCGGGGCTCATGTTCATCCCGACAACGATTTTCGACATGGTCTGGGGCGTGCGCTTCCTGCAGGAAGCGCATGACATGCCCTACACAAGCGCTGTGATGCGCTCGGCCGCGGTCCCCTTCGGCTGGATCATCGGCTGCCCGTTGATGGGCGCGGTGTCCGACCGGATCGGCCGGCGCAAACCGGTCATCATCGCGGGCGCGAGCGGTCTTCTCATCTGCCTCGTCCTGATACTCTACGGGCCGCCGGGGCTGCTTCCGCCCTATCTGCTCGGTCTTTTTACCGGCATCGCCTCGGGGGCGGCGATGATCCCCTATACCGTGATCAAGGAAGCCAATCGGCCCGAATATAGCGGCACCGCGACGGGCGTCGTCAACTTCATCAATTTCTCCCTGTCCGCGCTGCTCGGGCCGGTATTCGGCGGCCTGCTCATGAGGGCGAGCGGCGGCGGAGAACGCGAACTCGGTGATTATCAGGTCGCGTTCGAGCCGCTCATCTACGGGGTCGGCCTCGCGATCATCCTGACGCTGTTTCTGCGCGAAACGGGGACTGCATCGCGGCCGGTCGCCGCGCCCGCGACCTGACGTATCGGGACGGGCCCCGGGCTGACCCCGGGACGCGTCCGAGCCTGAACTGGAGGACAAGATGTCGGATCAAGTCATGGAAGCGCCCACAGCCGCCGAAGGTGGAGTCCGGGCCGCGTTTCGCTCGGGGCTTTGGGTCAAGGACATCGACGTCCGCGACTTCATCCAGCAGAATGTCACCCCCTATTATGACGACGAGGCGTTCCTTGCGGGTGCGACCGATCGCACCAGGGCCATATGGGCAAAGCTTCAGGCGCTGTTCGTCGAAGAGCGCAAGAAGAGCGTTCTCGATGTTTCGCAAATCCCCAGTTCGATCACCGCACATGACGCCGGCTATATCGACAAGGACAATGAGGTCATTGTCGGCCTGCAGACCGATGCGCCGCTCAAGCGCGCGATCATGCCCAATGGCGGATTCCGCCTGGTTCAGACTGCGCTGGAGACATATGGCTACACACCCGATCCGGCGGTGGTCGAAACCTTCACCAAATACCGCAAGACGCACAATGACGCGGTCTTCGACGCCTATACCGCCGACATCCGCCGGTGCCGCAGCTCGCACATCCTGACCGGGCTGCCGGACGCCTATGGCCGCGGCCGCATCATCGGCGACTATCGCCGCGTCGCTCTGTACGGCGTCGACCGGCTGATCGAGCGCAAGAAGCAGGAGAAGGACGCGCTCGACGATGCATGGTCCACCGACGACATCATCCGCGACCGCGAGGAACTGTCCGAGCAGATCCGCGCGCTCGGCGAACTCAAGGAGATGGCCGCCAAATATGGCTTCGACATCTCGACGCCCGCGGTGAGCGCCAGGGAAGCCGTGCAATGGCTCTATTTCGGATATCTGGCGGGCGTGAAGGAACAGAATGGCGCGGCCATGTCGCTCGGCCGGACATCGACCTTCCTCGACATCTATTTCGAACGCGACCTTGCCGCCGGCCTCATCACCGAAGAACAGGCGCAGGAGATGGTCGACGATTTCGTCATCAAGCTCCGCATCGTCCGGTTCCTGCGCACGCCCGAATATGACGACCTGTTTGCCGGCGACCCTACCTGGGTCACCGAATCCATCGCCGGCATGGGCGACGATGGCCGCCCGCTGGTGACCAAGACCAGCTTCCGCTATCTTCAGACGCTCTACAATATCGGGCCGGCGCCCGAGCCCAATCTCACCATCTGGTACACACCGCAGCTCCCGGAGCCCTTCCGCCGCTTCTCGGCCAAGGTGGCAATCGACACGAGTTCGATCCAGTTCGAAAGCGACGAGATCATGCGGCGGGCCTGGGGCGACGACGGGGCGATCGCCTGCTGCGTCTCGCCCATGCTGATGGGCAAGCAGATGCAGTTCTTCGGCGCGCGCGCCAATCTCGCCAAGGCTCTGCTCTACGCGATCAACGGCGGGCGGGACGAAGTTTCGGGCAAGCAGGTCGCACCCGAGTTCGAGCCCGTAACCGGCGATTATCTCGATTTCGACGACGTGCTCGACAAATACCAGCGCATCATGGACTGGCTCGCGGGCGTCTATGTCAGCGCCATGAACGTCATCCACTATATGCACGACAAATATGCCTATGAGCGGATCGAGATGGCGCTTCACGATTATGCGCCGCTCAGGACGATGGCGTTCGGCATCGCCGGCATGTCGGTCGTCGCGGACAGTCTTTCGGCGATCAAGCATGCCAAGGTGAAGGTCATCCGCGACGAGACCGGCCTCATCGTCGATTACGAGACCGAGGGGGATTTTCCGCTCTTCGGCAACAACGACAACCGGGTCGACCACCTCGCCTCCTGGCTGGTCACCACCTTCATGCAGAAGCTGCGCAAATATCCGACCTACCGCAACGCGCTGCACACCCAGTCGGTGCTCACCATCACGTCGAACGTGGTCTATGGCAAGGCGACGGGAAACACGCCCGACGGCCGCCGCAAGGGCGAGCCATTCGCCCCCGGCGCCAATCCGATGCACGGCCGCGACACCCACGGCATCCACGCATCGGGGGCCTCGGTCGCCAAGATTCCCTATCGCGACGCGGCCGATGGAATTTCGCTGACGTCGACGCTCGTCCCCACCGGGCTTGGCAATACCGAGGACGATCGCATCACCAATCTGACCGCGATCCTCGACGCCTTTTTCGGTTCGACCGGCTATCACATGAACGTGAACGTCCTCAATCGCGACGCGCTGCTCGATGCGATGGATCACCCGGAAAAATATCCCAACCTGACGATCCGGGTTTCGGGCTACGCGGTCAACTTCATCCGGCTCACCCGCGACCAGCAGATGGACGTCATCAACCGGACCTTCCATGGTGAGTGAAACCACCGGCCTTGAAGCGAACGCCACGCCCCTGGAGGCGGCGAGCCCCTTCGAACTCAGGGTCGATCTTGGCAAGGGCGTTCCCGAAACCGATGTCCGCTCCGCGCTGGCAACGGGCGATGTTGGTTTCCTGCACTCCTTCACCACCGGCTCGGCGGTCGATGGTCCGGGGATACGGCTGGTCGCATGGACGACGGCGTGCATGTTCCGCTGCAGATATTGCCACAATCCGGACACCTGGACGCTTTCGAACGGAATCCCAGTGACGATCGCGCGCGCGACCGAAGAACTGCGAAAATATGAGAGGGGCCTGAAGGCGATGAAAGGCGGCTTCACCCTCTCAGGGGGGGAGCCGCTGATGCAGCACCGCTTCGCCGCGAAACTCTTTCGCGCGGCCAAGAACCTCGGCATTCACACCGCTATCGAGACCAACGGCATTTATGGCAGCAAGCTGTCGGATGCAGAACTCGACGATATCGATCTTGTCATCCTCGACATAAAGGCCTTCAGCCTCGACCAGCACCGGCATGTGACCGGAATGGACAATGCAGCGGTCTTCGATTTCTGCCGCCGGCTTGCCGCGCTCAGGCGGCCGATGTGGTTTCGCTATGTCCTCGTGCCGGGCCTTACCGACGTTGTCGAAGAAATGGAGCAGATAGCGGCCTTCGCTGCCTCGCTTGGCGTCGTCGAACGCGCCGAAATCCTCCCCTTCCACCAGATGGGCCGATACAAATGGGACAAGCTCGGGATCGAATACACATTGTCGACGACCGAGCCCCCATCGAAATCGGAGGTATCGCGAGCCGTGGAGATATTTCGCGCGGCGGGATTGAAGGCCGACTAGTTGCGGGCTGGATAAGAAATCCGGCTTCGAACCAACTGTTCCGGATCACCTAATTTGTTGTCTCGGGGTTTATTTTACCAAGGTTCAGGGTTTGCCCGATTGATCGCCATTCGCCCTGTAAAATATGCTGTCGCGTAAGGCTTAGTCGCCAATATTAGCGGACATATTTCTTGCTTGCACGATCTGCTGATCACTGGGCGCAATTCAACGCAACAATTGCGCTTCGAAAGAAAAGGGAGGCAAGTGATGGCCACATTTCAAGCGATCGCCTCAACCTTTCGCGCGCAACATAGCGCCGTATCGCGAGGTGCGCGCTCAGGCGGAAAACGCACAACGGGATTTGTTCTGAGCGCGCTGGCATTGTCGATATCGGCGCCTGCATTCGCGCAGGACGCCGAGGAAACGAAGACAGATTTTGAAGTCTACGGTTTTGCGCAGATTGACCTCATCGCCGACATCGACGGACGGATGAACCCGGACTGGGTCGACGCTTTTCGTCCCTCGCGCATCGCCACCCCGGAGGGGCAGTTCGGCTCGGATGGCGAGACGTCATTCTCGGTCAAGCAGTCGCGGCTCGGGGTGAAGGGCAGCGGCGAAGCTGGCGGCAATAGCTGGGAAGCCAAACTTGAGATCGACTTTTTCGGCGTGAAGGACGACGCGGGCGAGACTGCCGTCCGTCTGCGCCACGCCTATGGCCGTTGGGGCCCGGTACTGGCCGGACAGACCAACTCGCTGTTCATGGACGGGGACATTTTTCCGAACGTCGTCGACTATTGGGGACCGAACGGCATGGTGTTCCTGCGCACGCCGCAATTGCGCGTGACCTTTGTCGACAAGAACGGCTTTTCCGCGGCGGTGGCGCTTGAGCATGCTCTCGACGACATCGACACGGGCAATATCCGCATCATCGACGAGAGCCTTGGCAGCAGCATTCGAGGCAAGGACGAATTGCCCGACTTCACCGCCGCAATTCGTTACGGTGGCGACTGGGGCCATGTGCGCCTGAGCGGCATTCTGCGCCAGATCGGCTATGAGACGCCGGGTCAGCCGGATTTGAGGCCCAAGGGCGACGAGACCGGATGGGGCGTCAATGCAACGGGCTCGTTCAACTTTGGCAAGACGGCCACGATTCGCGCGGGCGTCGTCTATGGCGAAGGCATCGCGACCTACATGAACGATGGCGGCATGGACCTTGCGCCGTCGGCCCTGCCGGTCCCGGTCCCGCCCATCTTTCCCCCGCCTCCCATACAGGATTTCCTGGTTCTCGAGGCGACGCCGGTGCCACTGCTCGGCGTCTCGGCCTATGTGGACTTCAACTGGACGAGCCAGCTGACATCTTCGGTCGGCTACAGCATCGTCGATGTCGACAACACCAATTTCCAGACCCCCGACACGTTCAACAAGGCGCAATATGCCAGCGGCAACCTGCTCTGGTCTCCGATCAAGCGCGTTCTGACCGGCGCGGAACTGCTATGGGGCGAACGCAAGAACCTGGACGGCACGAAGGGCAAGGATTTTCGCGTCCAGTTTACCTTCAAGGTCAGCTTCTCGAGCAAGGATATTATGGGAAAATAGCAGGCCGGCTTGCCAGCCCCGATCACGCCTCAGGATTTGTCCCGATGCCCTGGCGAGCGCCCGCCTGATAGACGGTGAGTGCGTCCCAATGGACGGTGCGGAGGAACACGGTGCAGCATCCTGCTCGGCATTCCACGCTGATAGCATCGGCCGCCCTGACACTGGCCGCTATCGCCCTGCCCGCCCGCGCGCAGATGGGTCCAGCGGACGAGGCCGCACAAGCTGCGGCGGCGACGCCCGCCACGCCTGAAGCAACCGAAACGCCACCGCCGGAAAAGAAGGAGAAAAAGAAGACCGACCTGTTGTTCGCGCCGGTGCCCTTTTCCAGCCCGACGACGGGCGCGGGCATCGCGGGGGGCGTCGTCGCTTTCTACAATCCCAATAACAGCCCGCATCAATGGGTCTCCGGCGGCGGGATCGTGTGGACATCGCGCGGCTCCAAGGGGATCGGGCTATTCCATAAGATGTCGTCCGCCGACGATCGATTCCGCGTCAGCGCGACGGCCTCCTATTTCGACGCGCGCGAGAATTTCTACGGGATCGGCGAAGAAGATGGCGATCGCGGCGACGCGCTCGACCTCGTCAACAAGAAGCTCAGTCTTCAGGTCAGGGCGCAGATGCGCGCCTTCCGCCATGGCTATGTCGGCATCCGCTATCGGCTTGTCTCCAACGATGCCAGGCCCGAGGCGGATGCCGTTTCGTCCACCCCTCCCCCGCCCGCCGACCAGTTGCACAGCACATTGTCCATGGCAGGGCCGATCGTCGCATATGATACGCGCGACAATCACGACCAGCCGCGTCGCGGCCTCAATCTCAACGCCTCGTGGATCTTCGGGCTCACGGCGCTGGGCGACAGCTATGATCATGACAAGCTCCAGCTGAACGGCAGCGCCTACTTCCCCGTCGGCGCCGAGACCATTTTGGCCACCAACGCTGCGCTTTGCTCCGCGAACGGCGACGTGCCCTATTACGACCTGTGCCTGTTCGGCTCGAATGGCGTGCTGCGCGGCTATCCCAGCGGCCGCTATCGCGATGGCGCGAGCTGGGCGGTGCAGGGCGAGCTGCGCCATCACATCGCAAAGCGCTGGGGCGGCGTCGCCTTTGTCGGCGTGGGTGGCATCGCACCTCAGCTTGGCGACCTTCTCGACCATGGGAACCTGCTCCCCGCGGCCGGGATTGGCGTGCGCTACCGGCCCTTCAAGGACAATGACGTGCAGCTCCGCCTCGACCTCGCGGTCGGAAAGGACGCGCATGGCGTCTATCTCGGGATCGGCGAAGCTTTCTGAATTGATGATCTTTTGACGATCGTTTGACGCTTTGCTGGCGCGGGCTTGACGCCCTCGGTGCACGATCGCGGCGCCCGTAACCAAAGCGGGAGCAGGCGACGGTCGACCCGGCATGTGACCCAGCCGGCGAATCGTCCGCGCCGGAGGGCCAGGCCTGCCGTCCCTTTGACGGGCCTGGCCCCTTTTGTCCGCCGGGCGTTGGCACGCGCCACAGGTTATGGCAGCAAGGCGCCATGCCATCCGCAACCATATCCGCCTTGCCGCGCCCGACGCTCTATGGCGCCCCCGGCTGGGGATCGACGCTGGTTGAGGCGATGCTCGCCGTCGCGGGCGTCGAATTCGACTTCGTGGATGTCGAGGGGTTCGACACGCCGGGCCCGATGCGCGACACGATCCTCGCGCTCAACCCGCTGGCGCAGATCCCGGTGCTCGTGTGCGAGGATGGCGGCGTGATGACCGAAAGCGCGGCGATCGCGCTCTGGCTGTCCGAACGCTTTCCCGAAAGCGGCCTCGCGCCGCCGCCCGGATCGCCCGAACGCGCGCGATTTCTGCGCTATCTCGTCTGGCTCGTGACCAATGTCTACGCGACCTTCACCTATGCCGATTATCCCGAGCGCTGGGCGCCGGGCGACGCGGACACGCTGCGCGACACCGTGATCGACTATCGCAAGCGGCTCTGGCGGTGGTTCGAAGGCGAAGCGCGGGCGCCATGGGTGCTGGGCGCGACGATGAGCGTGCTCGACATCTATGTCGCGATCATGATCCGCTGGCGCCCCAACCGGCCCTGGTTCGAAGCTCACGCACCCGGGCTCGTCGCGATTGCCGATCGCGCGGCGGCGCACCCCGCGATCGCCCCCGTCATCGCGCGCAATTTTCCCGACTGATCTCAGCCGGACGCGGCCTGGACGAGCAGCCAGTCACGAAACTGCAGCATCGCAGGGCTTGAGGCGCGCGTCTTGAGCCGCGTGAGCCAGTAGCCGCCCGTCACCGCCTCGATGTCGAGCGGGCGTGCGAGGCTGCCTTCGCCGAGCTGGCGGACGAACATCTCGACGGGAAGCAGCGCAACTCCTGCACCCGCCTCCGCCGCCAGCGCCATGGTCAGTGAGGAATCGAACACCGGACCACGGATCGTCGGCGCGGGAATCCCCGCCGCCGCAAACCAGTCCGTCCATTCGTCGGCGCGATAGGATCTGAGCAGCGTCTCGCGCGCCAGATCGGCGGGGGTCGCGATCCGTGCCGCAAGACCCGGACTGCACAGCGGTGCGAAGGGCGTGTCGAACAGCCTGTCCGCCTCGGTGCCGTGCCACGCGCCGTCGCCGAAGCGGATCGCGAAATCCAGCCCCTCCCCCGCCAGGTCGACGCGGTTGTTGTTCGTCATCAGCCGCAGGTCGATTTCGGGGTGCGCCTCGCGGAAACCCGCCAAGCGTGGCATCAGCCACCCCACCGCGAAAGTGCCGACCACGCCCAGCGTCAGCACCTCGCGGAAGCGCCCGTCTGCGAAGCGGTCGAGCATGTCGCCGATCCGCGCGAACGAATCCGCGACCACGGGGACGAGCGCCGCACCCTCATCGGTCAGCGCCAGCCCGCGCGGTAGCCGCCGGAACAGCGCAGTGCCCAGTCGCTCCTCGAGCCGCTTCACATGATGGCTGACGGCCGCCTGTGTCACGCACAGTTCCAGCGCGGCGCGCGTGAAGCTCAGATGGCGCGCCGAAGCCTCGAAGGCACGCAGCGCATTGAGCGGAAGATGCGGCTTGTCCACGACAATACCCAAAATTTATTATGGTCAGAGCCGATTTATCGTCGTTTGTGCCGCCGATGCCAAGCCGGCATTCTCGCCGGAAAGGGAGATACGGGCATGATCGACAGACGACGGGCAATCCAGCATCTCGGTGGGAGTGCGATTGCGCTCATGGCGCTTCGCGCAACCGGAGCCATGGCGGCAGGCAACAGCAATAGTGGCATTTTTGGTGATAGCGCCTTTCGCAATCGGATCACCGAAATCGAGGCCGACAATGGCGGCCGGCTTGGCGTCGCGATCCTCGACACTGCGCGTGGCGCGCGCTTCGCATGGCGTGGCGACGAGCGGTTCCCGATGTGCAGCACCTTCAAATTTCTATTGTCTGCGGCGATGCTCGCGCGCTGCGACAATGGGCAGGAACGCCTCGACCGGCGCATCGCCTTCGCCACCTCGGATCTGGTGGCGCACTCGCCCGTGACCAAGGATCATGCCGGTGGGCCCGGCATGACCGTCTCCGAACTCTGTGCGGCGACGATGACGACCAGCGACAATACCGCGGCCAATCTGTTGCTGACCGCGCTTGGTGGACTCAAGGCTTTCAACGCCTTTGCGCGCAGCCTTGGCGATCGGCACACGCGGATCGACCGTATCGAACCCTGGCTCAACGAGGCGATGCCCGGCGACCTGCGCGACACGACCACCCCGCTGGCGATGCTCGGCAATCTTCACCGGCTGCTGGTTCGCTCGCCCCTCACCCCCGCCTCGCGCGATCTGCTGATCGGCTGGCTCGTTGCCAACACGACCGGCGATGCACGGCTGCGCGCGGGCGTGCCCGCCGACTGGAGTGTCGGCGACAAGACCGGTGCGGGCGAACGCGGCACCGTCAACGATATCGGCATCCTCTGGCCCGCGGGACGCGCGCCGATCCTGGTCGCGAGCTATCTGACGGGCAGCCCGAAGTCCTTTGAGATCAACAGCGCCGTCCATGCCGAGGTCGCCCGCGCGCTTGTCACGGCGATCAGCTCACAAGCGCGAGCGGATCGGTGAAACGGGTGCCGAAGCGGATCTGCTCGACCAGAAAATCGAGGAAGACGCGGACGCGTGCGGGAAGTTGCCCCGGCTGGCCGACATAGACCGCATAAACGTCCTCGCGGTCGCCTGGATTATAGTCCTCAAGGATGGGGACGAGCCGGCCGGCATCGATATCGTCCTGCACGTGGAAGCGCCCGTGACGCGCGATCCCGGCACCCGCGAGCGCAAGCCGGTGTGAGGATTCGCCATCGCCCACCAGCACGTTGCCGCAGGCGGGCACGGTGCGCACTGCGCCGTCTATCAGGAAAGGCCAGCCTTCGAAGCTGCGCGTGAAGTTGAAACCGATGCGGTTGTGCCCATCGAGATCGTCGGGCGTCTTCGGCACGCCACATCGCGCCAGATAGTCGGGCGCGGCGACCACCGCCGTGCCGCTTTCGCAGAGCTTGCGCGCGATGAGCTGCGACGAGCGCAGCGGCCCCACCCGGATGGCCACATCGGTGCGCTCCTCGAACAGGTCGATCACCTGATCGGTCAGCGAGATATCGAGCGTCACTTCGGAATGCAGTGCGGTGAAGCGCGGCACGAGCGGGAGCAGATAGGCATAACCGAAGGGCAGGCTCGAATTCACGCGAACGCGTCCGCGCGGCACGCTTCCCGCCGACGCCTCGCGCTCGGCCTCGTCGATATCGGCGAGCACCTGTACCGCGCGGTCGTAGAAGGCCGCCCCTTCAGCGGTCAGGCGGAGCTGTCGCGTCGAACGATTGACCAGCCGTATTCCCAGTCGCGCCTCCAGCCGCGCGACGAGTTTGCTCACCGCCGAGGGGGTCATGCCGAGCGTTCGCGCCGCCGCCGAAAAGCCAGCCTCCTCGACGACGCGCGCAAAGACTTCCATCTCGCCCGAGCGATTGGTGTCCTGCCTGCTCATGATGAATTCACCTCACAGATGATGTGCCTTTGCGCCTTCTAATTCATCATCGGTGCGCGCGCTATGTCTCCGGCTGAATCGCGCTTCAGGGGAAACGCCATGCCCATTGCCGTCTATGCCCTCACCGCCGGAGCCTTTGGCATCGGCACCACCGAATTCGTCATCATGGGGCTGTTGCTCCAGATATCCGCCGATCTCGGCGTCTCGATCTCCGCTGCGGGGCTGCTCATCTCGGGCTATGCGCTCGGCGTCTTCGTCGGCGCGCCGCTGCTGACGATCGCCACGCGCAGCCTCCCGCGCAAGACCGTGCTGATCGCACTGATGCTGATCTTCACCGCGGGCAATATCGCGTGCGCGGTCGCGCCCGACTATGCCACGCTAATGGCGGCGCGCGTGCTGACCTCGCTCGCTCACGGCACGTTCTTCGGCGTCGGCTCGGTCGTCGCGACCAGTCTCGTCGCGCCCGACCGCCGTGCTTCGGCGATCGCGATCATGTTCACCGGCCTTACCGCGGCAACCTTGCTCGGCGTGCCCTTTGGCGCGTGGCTCGGTCTCGCCGCGGGCTGGCGCGCGACCTTCTGGGTTGTGGCCGCCATCGGCATCGTCGCCACGCTGATCCTGGCGGTGTTCGTGCCGAGCGCGGATGAGCGTCACGAAGCAGCACCGCTGAGCGAAGAGTTCGCGGTACTCGCGCGCCCGCAGGTGCTGCTCGGCCTCGCCATGACCGTGCTCGGCTTTGCGGGCGTGTTTGCGGTGTTTACCTATATCCAGCCGATCCTCACCCGCATCACGGGCTTTTCGGAAGCCGCGGTCTCGCCGATTCTGCTCGTCTTCGGCGGCGGGCTCGCAATCGGCAACCTGCTCGGCGGCCGCTTCGCCGACAAGCGGCTTATGCCCGCGGTGATCGTGACGCTCGCAGCGCTCGCCGGCGTGCTCGGGCTGATGAGCTTCGCGATCCACGGCCAGGTCGCCGCGATCGTCTTCACCGGGCTGCTCGGCATCGCCGCCTTCGCCACGGTCGCGCCCTTGCAGATGCGCGTGCTCGAACAGGCGGGCGGCGCGGGCCAAGGGCTTGCTTCCAGCCTCAACATCGCCGCCTTCAACCTCGGCAATGCGCTCGGCGCCTGGGCGGGGGGCGTCACCATCGATCGCGGCCCCGGCCTCGGTGCCGTCACCTGGGTCGCCGCCGCGATCACGCTGGGCGGGCTTGCCATCGCGCTCTGGAGCGCGCGGCTCGACCGGCGCGCGCCGGTGGCGCTGCGGGTCTGAGGCGTTACAGTGGAAGTTCGGTGGTCGCCTTTATCTCGGACAGCGCGACCACCGAATTGACCTCCTGCACGCCGGGCACGCGCGAAAGTTTCTCGAAGAAGAAGCGCTCATAGGCGTTGATGTCCTCGGCGACGATGCGCAGCAGGAAGTCGACCGGCCCCATCAGCACGAAGCATTCGAGTACCTCGGGAAAGCCGCGGATTGCCGCCGAGAATTCGTCGAGGTGCGTGCGGCCGTGTGCGGAGAGCTTCACCTGCGCGAAGATCTGCGCGTTGAGCCCGACCTTGCTGCGATCGAGCAGCGCGACCTCGCCGCGGATATAGCCCCCCTCGCGCAACCGCTGAATGCGCCGCCAGCACGGCGATTGCGACATGCCGACGCGCTCGGCGATCTCCGCGGTCGACAGCGTCGCGTCGCGCTGCATGATGGTGAGAATCTTGCGATCGGACGAATCGAGCATTTTTTATCCCGTAATCTCAAATTCCATGAATTTATAATTCCCATATCGCATATTTCTCGCAGATTTAGAAATTTCTTTCGGGCGGCCTCGTGATAATCCTTCCCCTGAAGGAGCATAGAATGACCCAGTTTCATCCCATCGGCGACACGCCCCCCGAAGAGATCCATCTGATCGAGGATGCAAAGGGCGCGTTCATTGGTGCGATTGTGCTCCATTCGACCGTGCTCGGCCCCGCTGCGGGCGGATGCCGGCTATGGAACTATGACAATCGCGAGGCGCTGACGATCGACGCGATCCGGCTGGCGCGCGGGATGAGCTACAAGAACGCGATGGCGGGCCTTCCCTTTGGTGGTGGCAAGGCAGTGCTCCAGTGCCCTGACGGCGATTTCGATCGCGCGGCGTTGTTCGAGCGCTTCGCCGAAGCCGTCGAAGCACTCGGCGGCGCGTATGTCACGGCCGAGGATGTCGGCACCGCCGTGACCGACATGGAACGCGTCCGTACGCGCACCAACCACGTCGCCGGGCTCCACGCCGTCGATGGCATGGCCGGCGGCGATCCCTCACCCTGGACCGCGCTCGGCGTGCTCGAGGCGATGCGCGTCGCGGTGCAGGCGCGGCTCGGCAAGGATCTGGCCGATGTCGCGGTCGCGGTTCAGGGCGCGGGCAATGTCGGCGGCCATCTCTGCCGCATGCTCGCGGCCGAGGGCGCCCGGCTGATGGTCGCCGATGCCGATGAACGCCGTGCGCAGGCGCTTGCGGCCGAAACGGGTGCACGCGTCTTTCCCGCGGCCTCGATCCTTGAGGCCGATGCCGAAGTCTTCGCGCCCTGCGCGCTCGGCGCGGTGCTCGATCGCAACAGCATCCCGCGGCTGCGCGCCTCGGTGATCGCGGGCGCGGCCAACAACCAGCTCGCGACCGCCGAGGATGGCGCACTGCTCCACGCGCGCGACATTCTCTACGCCCCGGACTATGTCGCCAATGCGGGTGGCATCATCAACGTCGCCGCCGAATATCTGGGCGAGACCGCGGGCGAGGTCGAAGGTCGCGTGCGCGCGATAGGGCCGCGGATGCGCGCGCTCTTCGAACGCGCGGTGCGCGAGAAACTGCCGACGAATATCGTGGCAGACCGGATGGCGCGGCATATCATCGCGAATGCGGCGGGCGCCAAGCACGCAGACCTTGTAAAGGCTGCGTGAGATGACACCCGCATCGCGCGCGCATTTCGCGATCCGCGCCGCATCCGATCCGCAAACCGTGCCCCGGCTGCTCAACTATTTCGCGCAGCTCGGGCTCGTTCCCGCATCAGTCGCGATGCAGGCCGACGATGACGGTCTCGCGGTCGAGATCACGCAGCACCATCTGCCGCTCGCCAATGCGCACATCATCGCGGAAAAGATGCGCGCATCGTGCCTCGTCGAGAACGTCTCGCTCGCCTTCTCGACCTAACCGAGCGGCAGCACCGGGTTGCGCAGGCAGTAGCGCGCGAACAGCGCGATTCCGAGATAGCAGGCCGCAGGCATGGCGAGCGCGAGCGCGAGCGTCGCACCATCGGCGATGACGCCCGTCAGCAGCGGGACGATCGCGCCACCGACGATCGCGGTGCTCATCAGTCCCGAGCCATCGGGCGCGCGTTCGCCCAGCCCCTCGCACGCCAGCGAGAAGATCGTCGGGAACATGATCGAGTTCATCAGACCGACCGCCAGCAGCGCCCAGCCCGCGACGGTGCCCGTCGAGAGTCCCGAAATCGCGAGCAGCGCACAGGCACCGAGCGCGGCGCAGGCGAGCACCAGCCCCGGTGCGAAGCGCTGCAACAGCCAGGATCCGATGAAGCGGCCGACCATCGCGCCGCCCCAGTAGAAGGCGACCAGTTCGCCCGCGCTGCGCTCGGGCAGCGCCAGCACATGCGGCTGGACGAGATAGGCGACGATGAGGCTGCCGATCGCGACCTCGGCGCCGACATAGAGGAAGATGCCGAGCGCGCCAAAGGCGACGCGGGGCTGCTTGAGCAGGTCGAACGACTGGAAGAGCCGCATCGGTTCCTGCGGCATTTCGGGCATGCGCTTGCGACGCGTCCAGACGGCGAGCGCGACAATCACGAGCGCGATCGCAAGTCCGATATAGGTGTTGGTGATCACCTGGCTTTCCTGCGCACGGTACGCCGCGAGCCCGGCGGCGTCGAGCGCACTTTCGTCGACCTTTTCGAGCGAGCCGAGGATCAGCCGTGCCCCGACAAACGGGAATACGGTGGTGCCGAGCGAGTTGAATGCCTGCGCGAAGGTCAGCCGGCTATGCGCGGTCTCGGGCTTGCCGAGCACCGAAATCAGCGGATTGGCGACGACCTGAACGATCGTGATCCCCGCCGCGAGCACGAACAGCGCGAGCAGGAAGGGCACGAACAGCCCCGACCAGGATGCGGGAATGAAGATCAGGCAGCCCACGGTCATCGTCAGCAAACCGAACGACGCGGCGCGCATATAGCCCAGCCGTTTCACCAGCATCGCGCCGGGGATGGAGATCAGCAGATAGGCGATGAAGAAGGCGAACTGGATCAGCATCGCCTCGGTATGGCTCAGCTCGAACAGGTGCTTCAGCTTGGGAATCAGGATGTCGTTGAGGCTGGTGATTCCGCCGAAGATGAAGAACAGCGCAAAGACGAACCAGCGCAGGTCCGCGGGGGCATCTGTATATGATAGCGTTGTCTTATCTGCCGTCGAGGCCAGGGCCATATCTTCGATCCTCTCGTTCTTATCGGAAACCAGACCACCAGCGCCGGGGGCAGTCGTGCGCAGTAATGACGGCAAGATGCGACAATTTGCAAGAGGGATGTCGGTCGCGGCATCCCGATGGCATCGCACCCAATATCCCCCCTCGCACGAAACGATGATGCGTTTGATGCACCATTGCCTTTCGCGCAATTGCCATACATGAGCACGCCATGACCGAGATCGTTGCCGTAGATATTGGGGGCACGCATGCCCGTTTCGCACTCGCCGAGGTTGACGGAGGACGTGTCCTCCATCTGAGCGAACCCGTCACGCTCAAGACCGCCGAGCATCCAAGCCTGCAACTCGCCTGGGAGCATTTCGCCGCCGAAGTCGGCCGCCCGCTTCCCGACAAGGCGGGCATCGCGGTGGCGAGCCCTGTAGGTGGCGAGGTCATCAAGCTCACCAACAATCCGTGGATCATTCGCCCGTCGCTGATCGGCGAACGGCTGGGCGTATCGAGCTATGCTTTGGTCAACGATTTCGGCGCGGTGGGTCATGCCGTCGCGCAGATGGGGTCCGAGCATTTCCGCCACCTCAGCGGCCCCGAAGTCTCGCTGCCTGATAACGGTGTCATATCGGTTGTGGGTCCCGGGACGGGGCTTGGCGTCGCGCAGGTGCTGCGCCGCGACGGCCATTATTTCGTGAGCGAGACCGAGGGCGGGCACATCGACTTCGCGCCGCTCGACCGGATCGAGGACGCGATCCTCGATCGGTTGCGCAAGCGCTATCGCCGCGTGTCGGTGGAACGCATCGTCTCGGGCCCGGGCCTGGTCAATATCTATGAGGCGCTCGCCGAGATCGAGGGCAAGGCGGTTCATGTGCCCGACGACAAGACGCTGTGGACCACCGCACTCGCGGGCACCGACAGCCTCGCCAGCGCCGCGCTCGACCGTTTCTGCCAGTGCCTGGGCGCGGCAGCGGGCGACTTCGCGCTGGCGCAGGGCGCGCAGGGTGTCGTGATCGCGGGCGGGCTTGGCCTCAGAATTGCCGATACGATCCACCGTTCAGGCTTTGCCGAACGCTTCCGCGCCAAGGGTCGCTTCGAGTCGATGATGGCAGCGATCCCGGTCAAGCAGATCACGCACCCTGAGCCCGGCCTCTACGGTGCCGCCGCCGCCTGGGCGATTGGCGCCCACCCTTCATAAACGCGGCTTTTGCGGCGCGGGCGCGGTCAGCGGCCAGCTTGCTGCCCCCTCCCCGCTACGTCACCCGGTACGGCACGACGTCGCGGCGGTCGGGGTCGATGCGGATGGCACGGTCCGCCGGAGGAAAGGCGCGCTGGTCGCAATCGGTGCGGGGGCACAGGCGACACGAGATGCCGATGGGGGTCGCGCCCCCCGCAACATCGAGGCCGTCAGCGTAAATGAAGTCCCCCGCGTGCTGGACCTCGCAGCCAAGCGCTACCGCGTAACGGCGCGGGGTGCGGGCATAGCTGCCGCTCGGCTTTACCAGCCCCTTGGCCATCTGCACATAGCGCAGGCCATCGGGCGTCTCGGCGAGCTGGACGAGGATGCGGTCGGGGATCGCGACCGCCTCGTGCACGATCCATAACGGGCACGCCCCGCCGAAGCGCGCGAACTGGAGGCGCGTGGCCGAGTGGCGTTTGGTGATGTTGCCCGCCATATCGACGCGGCAGAAAAAGAAGGGGATGCCCCGCGCGCCCTGGCGCTGAAGCGTCGAGAGCCGGTGGCACGCCTGTTCGAAGCTGACGCTGAATTGCTGGCCCAGACGGTCGATATCGTGGCGCAGCGACCGCGCGGCAGCGCGAAAGCGCTCATAGGGCATGAGCAGCGCACCCGCGGCATAGTTGGCGAGCCCGATCGCGAGCAGGCGGCGCGCCTCGGCCGAACGCAGCGCGGCGTTGTCGGCGATCGCCGCGATCTCCTCCTCCATCTCGAAGGCGACGAGCTGGTGCGCGAGCATGAAACGCCGGCTTTCCGGCGGCAGCGCCGGCGAAAGGCTGAGGCGGCGCGTGCGGCGGTCAAGCGCGCGGAGCGGCGCGCTCATTGCGTCGGGAACCGCGTCGATTCCGATGCCATGCGCGGTACGCAGCCGACCGATCATCGCGGGCTCGCCCGGGCCGATCGCTTCGGCCAGCGCCTCCGCGCGGCGGTCGAGCAGGTCGACATAATTGCCCGCTTCGTGAAACCAGTCGCGAACCTCCTCCCAGGGAAGCCGCGTGTCGCCCGCAACCCCGCTCGACATGGTTTCCTCGACCATCTGCAGCCGTTCCTCGGCGCGGCGATAGGCCGTGTGGAGCGCGATGAAGCGATCCGCGAAATGCGGCTGCTGTTCGACGAGGCGCGCGAGCATGTCGGCCGCGATCGGCGCGTCGGCGAAGAGCGGATCGTCGAGCGCGGTGCGTGTCGCGGCGAAGCGGCGCGCGGGTTCGTCACCCTCGAACGCATCGAGATCGCGCGGGTAGTGCCGGCCGAGCGCGGCAAGCACCGCCGAGGTCATCGGCCGGTCGTCATTCTCCAGCTGGCTGAGATAGCTGACCGAAATGCCCAGCCGCGTCGCCATCGCCGCCTGTCCCAGCCCCGAGCGCTGGCGAAGCGCGCGCAGGCGTTCGCCCGCGAAGAGTCTCTTGCGCATCCACCACTCCGTCATTCCAGCGAAAGCCGGAATCCATGAACACCGCCCCGCCCGGCACATTCCGTGTGCCAGGATTCCAGCTCCGCTGGAATGACGGGGGATGGGCGCGAACCATACTTTGCAAAATCACCTTTCGCAACTTCGCAAATTCACATTTGCGTCGCCAGGCAAAGCCTGAAAAGGGGCAGGTTCGTTAAGGATCGAGGGACTCATGCAGGCAAATGTCGAAAAACTCGAAGCGAAGCGCTCGGCGGCGCGGCTCGGCGGCGGTGAAAAGCGGATCGCGGCGCAGCATGCCAAGGGCAAGCTGACCGCGCGCGAGCGCATCGACGTGCTGCTCGACGAGGGCAGCTTCGAGGAAGTCGACATGTATGTCGAGCACAACTGCGTCGATTTCGGCATGCCCGAGCAGGTGATCCCGGGCGACGGCGTCGTCACAGGATCGGGCACGATCAACGGCCGCCTCGTCTATGTCTTTTCGCAGGACTTCACCGTTTTCGGCGGCTCGCTTTCGGAGCGCCATGCGCAGAAGATCTGCAAGATCATGGACACCGCGCTCAAGGTCGGCGCGCCCGTGATCGGGCTCAATGACTCGGGGGGCGCGCGCATCCAGGAGGGCGTGGCCTCGCTCGGCGGCTATGCCGAAGTGTTCCAGCGCAACGTGCTCGCCAGCGGCGTCGTGCCGCAGCTCAGCCTCATCATGGGGCCCTGCGCGGGCGGCGCGGTCTATTCGCCCGCGATGACCGACTTCATCTTCATGGTGAAGGACTCATCCTACATGTTCGTCACCGGCCCCGATGTGGTGAAGACCGTTACCAACGAAGTGGTCACACAAGAGGAACTCGGCGGGGCGGTGACGCATACGACCAAATCGGGCGTTGCCGACGTGGCGTTCGAGAATGATATCGAGGCGCTGTGGGCGGCGCGGACCTTCATCGATTATCTGCCGCTGTCCAACCGCGAGGAAGTGCCCGAGCGCCCGACCGCCGATCCCTATGATCGTATTGAGGAAAGCCTCGACACGCTGATCCCCGCGAACGCGAACCAGCCCTATGACATGCACGAGCTCATCCGGAAGACCGTCGACGAAGGCGATTTCTTCGAGCTCCAGCCCGCGCATGCCGGCAATATCATCATCGGCTTTGGCCGGATCGAGGGGCGCACCGTCGGCATCGTCGCCAACC
>NZ_JAKVIO010000095.1 GCF_022601895.1 Sphingomonas sp. LaA6.9 | reverse complement strand
ATAGGCCACTGTGCGGAAGCGCCCCGCCAGCCGCAATATGCCGATCGGCGCGCCGTTCACCTTGAAGAGCAGCGTGGTCGAGTAGATGAGGATGAGCGCGTGGATCTCGCGCGACCAGCCATAGAACTGGCCAGCCGCGAATATGAGTGCGATCGCAAGGATCCAGCTCGCGCAGGCCGCGCTGAAATCGAGCAGATAGCCGAACTTGCACAGCGCGGCGAAGTCGTCGTCGCGCCCCGCCTCTTCCAGCCCCGCGCCGAAGCGGATCACGGGCTGCCATGATTGAAAGCTGATCAGCAGCTCCATGGCCTGTGCGAAACTGATAATCAGCGCCAGCATGCCATATTGGCTCGGTCCCAGCGCCCGCGCGCTCAGCGCGACCACGCCCAGGCCCAGAAACAGCGTGAAGACGTTGCCCGACAGCAGGTGTCCGACATTCACAAAGCGCGCACGCGTCGGTCCCGCCGCGAGGATCTTGAACGCGCCTATCGCATCGGTCAGCCGCATGGTCGATCAGCCCCCACGCGGGTCGGCCTCATATGACATCTGTCCACGCCAATCCTGCCTGCCCCATGACGCCATTGTCTCGCAAAATGACGTGCAAGGCGCACCGGGCACCGGACTTACCTCGAAATTGCCGCGGCGGCTGGCCTCAGCGCTGTACGGCGAACAACGCCACGCCCGCATATTTCTCGTCGGCGGCATCAAAGCCCGGTTCGGGTTCGAAAAAGGCGTCGTCGAGCGCGAGATCGTTCAACCCGGCAAGCTTGAAGGTGCCGATCTTGATTTCGCGCGGGGGCTTGCCATCGCGCGAAACGGTGACCGCGTCGATGAACAACTCGTCATGGCGCGTGTAAAGGATATGCGGCGCCAGCTTGACGGTTCCGCGATTATAGATGGCCGTGACGCATTTCCTGAGCGCGATGGCCTCGAGCAGCAGCTTGTTGGAACTCATGCCGCCAAGATGACCCGCGATCATGTGCTGTGCAACGATTTTGTGCGTCGCAGCATCGCTTTCCGGCCATTCTGCCAGAAATGTTGCGCGCCCCTTGCGCCGCTCGTCCGCCTTTTGCAGTGTCGCGCGCAACAGGGAGGAATGGTTTGATGATCATACGTTTGCTGGGCGTCTCGGCGCTCGCGCTTGCCGCACCGGTCCATGCGGAAACGCAGGTCATCCATGCCGGACGCGTGATCACCGCCGCAGGCAGCGCGCCGCTCGGCGAATCGACGATTACGGTCACCGACGGGCGCATCGTCTCGATCGCGCCGGGGCATGCGCCCGTACCCGCGGGGGCTACGGAGATAGATCTTTCAGGCAAGACCGTGCTGCCAGGGCTGATCGACATGCACGTCCACCTTTCGGGCGATCCGGGCGGGGATTTCTGGAAGGAAGCGGTCGAGCCCGACGAATGGGGCGTCGTGGTCGGCGCCAGGAACGCACTGAAGACGGTGCGCGCGGGCTTTACCACGGTGCGCGACCTGGGCTCCGCACGCGAGGTCGGCTTCGTGCTCAGCCGGGGCACCGCCGAGGGCATGATCCCGGGGCCACGTATCGTCTCGTCCGGCCCCGCCATCTCGATCATCGGCGGGCACGGCGATGTCTCGGGCTTCCGTCCCGAGGTCAACGCGGTGCTCGACGCGGGCAACACCTGTACGGGCGCCGAACAATGCGCGGCGCGCGTACGCGAGGCGTCGAAAAACGGTGCCGACGTCATCAAGATAACCGCGACTGGCGGCGTGCTGTCGCAGCAGGGGCGCGGCCTTGGCCAGCACTTCACCGAGGCCGAGATGAAGTCGATCGCCGATACCGCGCATAGCCTGGGTCTTCGTGTGGCCGCGCATGCGCACGGCGCGCGCGGGATCGAAAGCGCAGCGCGGGCGGGCATCGACACGATCGAACATGGCACCTTCGCGGATGCCGCCGCAATCAAGGTCATGAAAGAAAAGGGCACCGCCTATGTGCCCACGCTGATGGCCTTCACCGGAATCGGAGACCGGCTGGGCAAGGGCGTCTACACGCCCACGGTCGAGGCGAAGGTGCGCGAGACGCTGGGCAATGTCGGCAAGGCATTGAATGCCGCGCACAAGGCGGGGGTGACGATCGTGTTCGGCACGGATGCTGCAGTCTACGAGCATGGCCGCAATGCCGAGGAGTTCGCCAGGATGGTCGAACTGGGCGGGTTGACCCCGGCCGAAGCGCTGGCGAGCGCGACCACCACGGCGGCGAAACTGCTCGATATGGAGAGCGAGATCGGCCGG
>NZ_JAKVIO010000071.1 GCF_022601895.1 Sphingomonas sp. LaA6.9 | reverse complement strand
ATCGCTCTTTGGCGAGGGCGAGCATGATGCGGATGAAGGTGTCGAGGAAAGCGATGATCCTGCGCATCTCGAGCAGCAAAAGGTCAGCGGGGCGATCCGCACCGACTTCATCCTCTCGGCCGAGATCATGGCGATCGCGCTGGCCGATGTCGCGGATCGCCCGATCTGGACGCAGGGCACCGTTCTTGCCGTGGTCGGCATACTCGTAACGCTGGGCGTCTATGGCGTCGTCGCGCTGATCGTGAAGATGGACGATATGGGTCTCCATCTCGCGGAAAAGCGCTCGGCAGCGCTCAGCGGCCTCGGCCGCGCGCTGGTCAAGGCGATGCCCTGGCTACTCTCGGCGCTCGCCACGATCGGCACCGCCGCTATGATCTGGGTCGGCGGCGGGATCATCGTGCATGGCATCGAGCACTACGGGCTCACGGCCGTCCCCCATTTCATCCATCACACCGCTGAGACCGCAGGCCATGCGGTGCCTTTTGCGGGCGGCGCGGTCGAATGGATCGTTGGCGCGATCGGCGCTGGCATCGTCGGCCTTGCGATCGGTGCGGTCATCACCGCCGTCATGCATCGGGTGAAACATTGATCGCGCGCGCCTTGAATTCTGTATCGTTTCGCAGAAAACTGCGTCAGGACGATTGCCTTTCCGAAACGGTAGCCGATTTGATCAAGCCCGCCCGCGGACGCCCCCGCAGCTTCGATGCGCAACAGGTTCTCGGCATCGTTGCCGATCGCTTTCGCGACGGCGGCTTTTCCGCGACGTCGCTCGACGAGATTGCGGAGGCGACCGGCCTCAACCGCCCGAGCCTTTATGCCGCCTATGGCGACAAGAAGGCGATGTATCTGGCCGCGCTCGAACGACATCGCGAAAGTATAGCGCAGGGCTTCGACCTGCTTGAGGGCGAAGGCCTTGGCTTGCGCGACACGGTCACCGCGCTCTTCGCCTGGTCGATCGCGAGCTATCTGTCGGGCGCGCGCGGTTGCCTGGGCGTCAGCACCGCCACGGCCGAAGCGGCGAGGGACGCGGATATCCGGTCTGCGCTCGATGCCTTGCTTACGATGATCGACACGCGGATCGCCGGCTGGTTCGCCCACCACGGCATTGCCGATGCAGATGGCCGCGCGCAGATTGTCGGCGCAGTGATCCACTCCCTCAGCGTCCGCGCGCGCGCAGGGCAACCGCGCGCAACGCTCGAGACGATCGCGGCACAGACGATCGAACTGATCGTGCCGCGATGAGCGTGGCGGGCGCCATCGCGTTTTCG
Source organism: Sphingomonas sp. LaA6.9 (assembly GCF_022601895.1). Taxonomy (GTDB): domain Bacteria; phylum Pseudomonadota; class Alphaproteobacteria; order Sphingomonadales; family Sphingomonadaceae; genus Sphingobium_A. Next base: position 10,543 of record NZ_JAKVIO010000071.1, on the reverse strand, counting down.
GCATTCGCGATGACGCTGATCGTCGGTCTGCGCTATCTGATCACGAGCGGCGGCTTTGCGATCGCCACACGACTGCGACATCCCGGCCTCTATGTGGGACTCGACACGCAGATGCGCCGCGAAATCGCTTGGTCGCTCGCCAGCGCCGCCATCTACGGCGTTCCCGCGGGCATCGTCGCCTGGGGCTGGCAGAACCGCGGATGGACACGGATCTATTCGGATCTTGCCGACTGGCCTTTGTGGTACTGGCCGCTGTCGGTGCTGATCTGCCTCGCGGTGCACGACACCTGGTTCTACTGGACGCATCGCTGGATGCACCGTCCCCGCCTGTTCCGCATCGCGCACGCCGTGCACCACGCGAGCCGCCCCCCGACCGCCTGGGCCGCGATGAGCTTTCACCCCATAGAGGCCCTGACCGGGGCGGTCGTGATCCCCGCGCTCGTCTTCGTGCTTCCCATGCATATCGGCGCGCTTGCGCTTGTGCTGACGGTCATGACGGTTATGGGTGTGACCAATCACATGGGGTGGGAAATCTTTCCGCGTTTCATCCACGCGGGGCCTTTGGGGGGCTGGCTGATCACCGCGAGCCATCATCAGCGGCACCATCAGGAGTACAGGTGCAACTATGGACTCTATTTCCGCATCTGGGACCGGCTATGTGGCACCGACAACGGGCTCGGTCACTTCGATCTTCCGGATCGCGGGCGCGACGCTGATGCTGGCGACGCTGGGCGCGGCAGCGCCGGGATCGCTTGAACTCGATTTCGCGGGATTGCGGTCGGCCACGGGCCTGATCCGGATCTGTCTCACAACCAGCCCCAAGGGCTTCCCCGACTGCAAGGCGGACCCCAGCGCGATTACCCGGACGCTCGGCGCGGAGCAGCACAATACGCGCTTCGACGCGTTGCCTGCCGGAGACTATGCGGTTTCGGTGATCCATGACGAGAACGCCAATGCCAGGCTCGACACCTTTGCCGGTATCCCGCGCGAAGGATTCGGTTTTTCACGCAATCCGGTGATCACGTTCGGCCCGCCCAGCTTCAAGGCGGCGCGCTTTGCCATCGCGGCAACCCCTGTGAAACAGACTGTCCGGCTGCGCTATTTCCTGTGAGCGATCACGTTGGCGCAACTATTTGACGTTGGGCCACGTTTCTGATGGGTAGGCCCTGAAAGGATACCGGATGACAGTTCGACCATCGCTCTTGCGTGCCGCGGGCATGATTACCCTGGGCATCACCTCTCCAGCGCTGGCGCGCGAAGATGACACCGTCACGCTAGGGGGCGGCATTGCCTATGCCCCCAGCTATGAGGGGTCGGACGATTATGAGGTCATCCCCGCAGCGCAGGTGCGCGGCAAGGTTTCAGGCTATAATTTCTTCATGCGCGGTCTCCAGTTCTACACCGATCTGGTGCGGGAACCGGCTGAGGAGACGCTCGATCTATCCTTCGGGCCGGTGGTGGGCGCACGGCTCAATCGGGTGACAAACATCAAGGATGCGCAGGTCCGCGCGCTCGGCAAGCTCGACCCCGCCTTCGAGCTGGGCGCCTATGCCGGCATCGCCAAGACGGGTGTGATCACCAGCGCCTATGACAATCTGTCCTTTCGCGTCAGCTACACCGCCGATGTCGCAAGCGGACACAAGAGCTACGTCATCACCCCCGCAATCGAATATGGCACGCCGCTCAGCAAACAGACCTATGTCGGGATCGGCGCTTCGGCGGACTATGTCGGCGATGGCTTTGCCGACTATTATTACAGCGTCAGCCCCGCGGGATCCGCGGCAAGCGGCCTTTCGCCCTTCGAGGCCGATGGCGGCTTCAAAAGCGTCTCGCTGAACCTGCTCGGCGCACAATCGCTCGAGGGCGATTTGCGCAAGGGCTGGTCGCTCTTTGCGGTCGGCGGCTGGACCAAAATGCTGGGCGATTTCAAGCGCAGCCCGGTCGTCAGCGAAGCAGGCGACGACGATCAATGGTTCGGCGCGCTGGGGATTGGTTACACCTTCTAAGGAAAAGGGGCATCGTCGCGGCCGACGACACCCCCCAAACCCTCCCGATTTGCGGGACTAGGCCTGGCGCGAGCCCGTCAGCGGGAAGCTGCCGAACGCGCCGGCGCCCGCGCTGCCCGTGATGCTGTCGCCATCGACCTTGGCGGTGCAATCGAGCGTCATCGGCATCGGCACCTTGATGTTCATCTTCCACGAAATCGTGTCGCCATCGATCTTGCCGTCCTCGATGTCCATCGACCCCATGGCGCCGGTCATCGTTCCGGTGAAGCTGCCACCGCTGCTGTTGACGGTGAGTACCGCCTTCTGGTCCCCCAGCGGCGATTTGATCACGCAATCCCAGGCGCCGTCCACATTGGCCATGTCACATCCTCCCTTGGTTCAAAACAATCACTGTGCCGCGGGGACGACCTCTACCGGAAGTCCCAGCCCGTCGAGTTGGCTCCGCACCTTGGCGGCGTCGCCCACGACAACCCATAGCATCTGATCCGCCTTGATCGCACCACGCGCGGCCTTGTCGAGATCGGCCGCAGTCATGGCACGATAGCGCGCGGCAAGCGTGTCATAATAATCATCCGATCGCTTGTAGAGCGCATTGCGCTGCATTCCGCCCAGTACGTCCGCTGCGGTCTCGTAGCTGCCGGGGAGCTCGCGGATGCTGCCATTCTTGGTGCGCTCGAGTTCCTCGGCGTTGACTCCCTTGGTGCCAAGGAAGTCCCGGATCTGCTGCTGGAGTGCGGCGATCGAGGGGCCGGTCTTGTCGGCCTGGACCGGCGCGAACACCATATAGGGAACCTGCTCGACGACGCGGTTGACCTGCGCGCGCACGCCATAGGACCAGCCCTTGGTCTCGCGCAGGTCCATGTTGATCCGCGAGAGGAAGTTACCGCCAAGCACGTCGTTGGCGGAAAGCAGGTTGGTGATCTCCTCGGTCCCCTTCACGGGCATGACGAGCCCGCCCAGGATCAGCGACTGCGGCGAATCCTTGCGGTCGACGAGAACGATGCGCGGCTTGGGCGCCGGGATCGCCGCGCTGAAGTTCTTCGCGCCCGCCTGCCCCGTTGCGGCCCATTTGCCGAACTGCGCCTCGAGCAGCGGCGTGATCCTGTCGAGCGCCTGATCGCTGACCACGAAGATCGTCGCCTTTTCGGGCCGGAACCACGCGTGATGGAAAGCCATCAGGTCGTCGCGCGTGACCTTTTCCACCGCCTTGGGATCGCCCGTGCCCGTGAAGGGCACGCCATAGGGATATTGCGTGCCAAACAGCAGCGGCGGCAGCGTCCTGAGCGCGATGGCCTGGGGCTGCGTCATCTCGCTCGCGATGCGCGCGAGCTGCTGGCCGCGCAGACGCTCGACCTCGGCCGGATCGAAGGCGGGGTTCTTCACGATATCGCCGAACAGGTCGAGCGACGGTGCCAGATTGTCCGACAGCGCGAACAGGTTGACCATCGTCCGGTCCATCGACGCGTAGTTGCTGATTGACGCGCCGAGGATTTCCTGCCGCTCCGCAATCTGCACCGAGTTGCGCGTCTTTGTGCCCTCATCGAGCAATGCGAGCATCAGCGACTGGGTGCCGAGCTTGGTCCTGGGGTCGGCGGCATTGCCCGCATCGAAGCTCATCGACACCTGCGTGATCGGCACCGCGTCGCGGTGCGCATAGACCACCTCGATCCCGTTGGAGAGCTTCGCGCGCGTCACCGTCGGAAAGTCGAGATCGGCGATCGGGCCGACATCGGGCAGCCTGGACCGGTCGACCGCAGTAAGCGGGCCCGAGGCCCCCGTCCCATCCTGCTTGTCAGCGGCAGCGATCTTCGAAGGCGCCGCCATCGGCCTGTCGCCCTTGGCAGGCGCCTTGTAATAGGATGGCGCAAAGCTTCCGCTCGAGGCCTTGGCCTCCTCATAGGCTTCACGCTCGCCGGGCACGACGCTCAGCGCATAGACCGGGCGGCTCAGCCATTTCTGCATCGCCGCAGTCACCTGCGCCGGCGACACTGCGGCATATTGGCCAAGCTGCTTCTTGTAGAATTCAGGGTCGTCCGAATAGAGTTCGCCTTCGGCCAGCGCGACGGCCTTGCCGCCAAAGCCCCCGACCGATTCAAGCCCCGAGATGCGGCTCGCCACGGTCTTGGTCGCGACGCGCTTGACCTCCTCGGCCGTCGGCCCGTTCCTGAAATAGTCGGCAAGGATCGCATCGAGCCGCTTGGCGACCGCTGCCGCATCGACGCCCGGCTTTACGTCGACCTGCACCTCGAACATACTCAGTTGCGCGAACTGCTGGAGATCGGCTGAAACGCGCACCGCAACCTTCTCGTCGCGCACCAGGATATTGTCGAGCCGCGAGCTGGCGAGCCCGCCGAGTACATTGGCCCCTACCGAAAGCGGCACCGCATCGGGATCATTGAGCCCGGGCACGATCCAGTCGCGATAGATGCGCGTCGTCGCGACGCGATCCTTCATCACCTCGTCCTTGCGGGCGCTCAGCGTCGGGATCGGCGCCGCGATCCTCGCCTGTTGCGGACCGCGCGCAATGTCGCCGAAATATTTCTCGACCATCGGCTTCGCGGCCGCGACGTCGATGTCGCCCGCGAGCACGAGGATCGCGTTGTTGGGGCCGTAATGCTGACGGAACCAGTTCTTGACGTCCTCAAGGCTTGCCGCGTCGAGGTCCGCCATCGATCCGATCGTCGAATGGCCATAGGGATGATCGGCGGGCAGCATCGCCGCGATCTGCGCATATTCGACCAGGCCATAGGGCTGGTTGTCGCCCTGGCGCTTCTCGTTCTGCACGACGCCGATCTGGTTGGTGAGCTTCTCCTGCGTCACCGCGCCGAGCAGATGCCCCATGCGATCGGATTCGAGGAACAGCGCGCGTTCGAGCGCCGCGGCGGGCACGGTCTCGAAATAGTTGGTGCGATCGAACCACGTGGTGCCGTTGAAATCGGTGGCGCCTACCTGCTGCAGCGGCTCGAAGAAATCGCCCGGCGCATTCTCCGACCCGTTGAACATCAGATGCTCGAAAAGATGCGCAAAGCCGGTCTTGCCCTTGGGCTCGTGTTTGGAGCCGACATCATACCAGACCGAAACCGCGACGATCGGCGCCTTGCGATCGGTGTGGACGAAAACGCGCAGGCCATTGGCGAGCGTGAACTCCTGATACGGTATCTCGACCTTCTTGACGAGCGTGCTGACGGGGACCGGAGCCTGTTCGGCGGCACCCGCGTGCACGGCAAGCGGCGACAAGGCCATCAGGGATCCGGCAAATAGACCGACGAGCTTAAGACGCATCAATACATCCTTTTTCGAAACGTGCCGGGACAATAGCAGCCGCCATCCCACTGACAAGTCGCCCTTCTGCAAAGCGCTGATGGGAGCCCACCAACGGCGATGCGGCCTGCGTGCGCGCCGGCCGGGCATCAACGCCCGATTGGTTTCATCTGCACCTTTCCTGACCGCGGCAGATGGGATACCTCTCCGCCACATTCCATATGGCAGGCTCCAGGAGACAAGATGAACCTTCGGATAATCGCGGCCGCACTGACGCTGGCATCGGCATCCACCTCTGCGATCGCGCAAGCGGGCAATCAGATCGAGTTCAAGCCCGAAGCGGTCCGCGCGCATGTCGAGTTTCTTGCCGACGATCTGCTCGAAGGCCGCGATGCAGGCACGCGCGGCTATGACATCGCCGCGCACTATGTCGCGACGCGCTTCGAAGCGCTCGGGCTCAAACCCGCATCGGATGGCAGCTGGTACCAGCAAGTGCCCTTTGTCGAAATGAAGCTGAAATCCACGGATAGCGCGGCGCTCACCATTGGCGGCACCCGCTTCGCCAATGGTGGCGAGGTCATCATCGGCGCCAAGACGACCGAGGCACGCGAGGCCGTCGACGGTCAGGTCGTGTTCGTCGGCTTCGGCCTCGACAAGCCCGAACTGGGCTTCGACGACTATGCCGGGCTCGACGTTAAGGGGAAGATCGTCGCGGTGCTCAGCGGCGCGCCAAAGGGCACGCCGAGCGAGATCGGCGCGCATCTCGGCGCCGAAAAGACGCGGATGGCCGCGGCGCGCGGCGCAATCGGCGTCATCACGATCCAGACGCTTGAGCGCCAGAAGCTGCGCCCCTGGGCGCGCACCGTTCAGTTCGCCGGTGAACCCGACATCGCCTGGGCCGACGCCTCGGGCAAACCCCATAGCGAAACACCCGAAATCCGCTTCGGCGCAACGCTCAACACACCTGCTGCCGAGGTGCTGTTCAAGGGGGCTCCTAAATCGCTTTCAGCGATCCTCGGCCAAGCGGACAAGAAGGGCGGCAAGCCCAGGGGCTTCGCGCTCAAGCCGTCGGTCAGGATGGTACGCGAGGTCGAGCAGCGCCGCTATAACAGCCCCAATGTCGTCGCGGTCCTTCCCGGATCCGATCCTGCGCTCGCAGGCGAATATGTGTTGCTCATGGCGCATCTCGACCATGAAGGCGTGAAGACGGATGCGACCGACGCTGACAAGGTCTACAATGGTGCAATGGACAATGCCGCGGGCATCGCGACGATGATCGAGGTCGCGCGCGCAATGGCGACCGCGCCCGACAAGCCCAGGCGCTCGGTGGTATTCGCCGCGGTGACCGCCGAGGAGGATGGCCTGCTCGGCTCCGACTATCTCGCGCGCCACCCCGTCACCAGGGACGGCAAGCTCGTCGGGGTCGTCAATCTCGACATGCCGATCCTGCTTTACGACTTCACCGATGTGATCGCCTTTGGCGCGGAGCATTCGACACTCGGCCCCATCACTGAAAAGGCGGCGGCGAGCGCGGGGGTGAAGCTCTCGCCCGATCCGCTGCCGCAGGAAGGGCTGTTCACACGATCGGACCATTACCGGTTCGTCCAGCAGGGGATCCCCTCGATCTTCCTGATGACAGGCTTCGCCAATGGCGGGGAAAAGGCGTTCCAGAGCTATCTTTCGGCGCATTATCACCGCGTCAGCGACCAGATCGACCTGCCCTTCGACTGGGACGCCAGCGCCAAGTTTGCAAAGATCAACTATCTCATCGCAAGGGGGATCGCCGACGCCCCCACAGCTCCGCGCTGGTACGCCGACAGCTTCTTCGGCAAGACCTTCGCCGCGACACAGGACAAGGCGCAGCGTTCGGGCGACTGAACCGAACGTGATGCTCCCCGGGGCCGCGCTCGGGGAGCATTTCTGCGCCGCTCCCGAAAACTCTGTCCTAAAGCTCCGTTTCTTGACATCGTACCGGTCTCGCAACGAGATGGAAATCGATGGCAGGATCACGCAGCTTTGATCGAACCAGTCACTCAGATGTGTCGTATTAATCGACGGGATTTTTCGCCCAGGGCTGACTATACTGACCTTGGGGCCACACGAAGGATGGCCCACCCTCTTGTGTTGCATTATGGCAACACCATATCGACAGCGAACCGAAACAGGGGAGCTTGATGAACCTCGAGAAATTCACCGACCGCGCCAAGGGTTTTCTCCAGTCCGCGCAGACCGTCGCAATCCGCATGAACCATCAGCGGATCAGCCCGGAGCATCTTTTGAAGGCGCTGCTCGAGGACGAGCAGGGCATGGCCGCTGGTCTGATCCGCGCAGCGGGCGGCGCTCCGCAGACCGCCACCGCCGAGACCGACAAGGCGCTCGCGAAAATTCCCGCCGTCTCAGGCACCGGCGCGCAGCAGACGCCCGGCCTCGATAATGATCTGGTGCGCGTGCTCGATTCCGCCGAGCAGATCGCGACCAAGGCCGGCGACAGCTATGTCACGGTCGAGCGCATGCTGCTTGCGCTCGTGCTCGCCACGACCACCAATGCGGGCAAGGCGCTCGCCGCCGCGGGCATGAAGGCCGATGCGCTCAACGCTGCGATCAACGAGCTTCGCAAGGGCAAGACCGCCGACACCGCTTCGGCCGAGGATCGCTATGACGCGCTCAAGAAGTTCGCGCGCGATCTGACCCAGGCCGCGAAGGATGGAAAGCTCGATCCCGTCATCGGTCGCGACGAGGAAATCCGCCGCACCATCCAGATCCTCGCGCGCCGCACCAAGAACAATCCCGTGCTGATCGGCGAGCCCGGCGTCGGCAAGACCGCGATCGCCGAGGGGCTCGCGCTGCGCATCGCCAATGGCGACGTGCCCGACTCCTTAAAGGACCGCACGCTGATGGCGCTCGACATGGGCAGTCTGATCGCGGGCGCCAAATATCGCGGCGAGTTCGAGGAACGCCTCAAGGGCGTGCTCGACGAGGTGCGCGGTGCCGAGGGCGACATCATCCTGTTCATCGACGAGATGCACACGCTGATCGGCGCGGGCAAGAGCGAGGGCGCGATGGATGCGTCCAACCTGCTCAAACCCGCATTGGCGCGCGGCGAGCTCCACTGCATCGGCGCGACGACGCTCGACGAATATCAGAAATATGTCGAGAAGGATCCTGCGCTCCAACGGCGTTTCCAGCCGGTCTTCGTGGGAGAGCCTACGGTGGAGGACACGATCTCGATCCTCCGCGGTCTCAAGGAGAAGTACGAACTGCACCATGGCGTGCGGATCACCGACAGCGCGCTCGTCTCGGCGGCAACGCTCTCCAACCGCTATATCACCGACCGCTTCCTGCCCGACAAGGCGATCGACCTCATGGACGAGGCGGCGTCGCGTCTGCGCATGGAGGTGGAGTCCAAGCCCGAGGAGATCGAGAATCTCGACCGGAGGATCATCCAGCTCAAGATCGAACGCGAGGCGCTGAAGAAGGAGACCGACCAGGCGTCGAAGGACCGCCTCGGCGCGCTCGAGGAGGATCTTGCCAATTTCGAGCAGCAGTCGGCCGAGCTTACGCAACGCTGGCAGGCCGAAAAGGACAAGATCGCGGGCGAAGCAAAGATCAAGGAACAGCTCGACGCCGCGCGGCTCCAGCTTGAGCAGGCGCAGCGTTCGGGCGACCTCGCCAAGGCGGGCGAGCTTTCCTATGGCGTCATCCCGCAGCTCGAAAAGCAGCTCGCCGACGCCGAGAATGCGGCAGCGGGCGCTATGTTGCGTGAGGAAGTGACGAGCGAGGACATCGCCGCGGTCGTCAGCCGCTGGACGGGCATCCCCGTCGACAAGATGCTCGAGGGCGAGCGCGAGAAGCTCCTCCAGATGGAGCAGATGATCGGCAAGCGCGTCATCGGGCAGGAAGCCGCGGTCCACGCGGTCTCAAAGGCGGTCCGTCGTTCGCGCGCTGGGCTTCAGGATCCCAACCGCCCGCTCGGCTCGTTCCTGTTCCTTGGCCCCACCGGCGTCGGCAAGACCGAACTGACCAAGGCGCTCGCGGGATTCCTGTTTGACGACGACAATGCGATGGTCCGTATCGACATGTCCGAGTTCATGGAGAAGCATTCGGTGGCCCGCCTGATCGGCGCGCCTCCGGGCTATGTCGGCTATGAGGAGGGCGGCGTGCTGACCGAGGCGGTTCGCCGGCGCCCCTATCAGGTCGTGCTGTTCGACGAGGTCGAAAAGGCGCATTCGGACGTCTTCAACGTCCTGCTCCAGGTGCTCGACGACGGCCGCCTGACCGACGGGCAGGGGCGCACGGTCGATTTCTCGAACACGCTGATCATCCTGACCTCGAACCTCGGCAGCCAGTATCTCGCGGGGATGACCGACGATCAGTCCGTGGCGGACGTGGAGCCGCAGGTGATGGAGATCGTGCGCGGGCATTTCCGCCCCGAATTCCTCAACCGGCTCGACGAGATCATCCTGTTCCACCGGCTCGGCCAACAGCATATGGGCCCGATCGTCGACATCCAGGTGTCGCGCGTCCAGAAGCTGCTCAAGGACCGCAAGGTCACGCTCGACCTGACCGATGCTGCACGCGCCTGGCTCGGCCGTGTCGGCTACGACCCGGTCTATGGTGCGAGGCCGCTCAAGCGCGCGATCCAGAAATATCTTCAGGATCCACTCGCCGATATGATCCTCAGGGGCGAAGTACCCGACGGATCGACGGTCAAGGTCGACGAGGGCGACGGCGCGCTGGTGCTGACCACCGCCTGAGCGCGATCCGGCGATACCCAATAGAAAAGGGGCAGAGCCGAAGCTCTGCCCCTTCGTTCCTTGGCCGTAAGGGAAGGCCTCAGAACTTGACCTGCGCTCCCACATAGAAGCGACGGCCGTACGGATCATAGACGTCAGCCGCGGTCTCGGTGCCCGTCGGCGACTCCGAGAAGGGCGTGCCGGGCAGGAAGGGCGGCTTGGAGTCGAACAGGTTGTCGACGCCGAACATCACCGAATACTGCTTGTCCTCGCCGATGTCGTAGCGGAGTTGCGCATCGTGGTAGAAGCGGTCCCCGACGCGGTTCATCTCGTCGAGCGTCAGCGTGTCGCCATAGACGGTGTCGTCGCCGATGAAGTCCTTATCGCCGACCGACTTGCCGATATAGTTGACGGTCCAGCTCAGCGAGAAGCCGTCCATGCCATAGGTGGCGCGGACATTGGCGCGGTGCTTCGCATAACCGACTTCGCCTGCGAACTCCTCGACCGGAGCCGAGGGGTTGGCCTGCTGCTTGAAGTCGATGA
>NZ_JAKVIO010000069.1 GCF_022601895.1 Sphingomonas sp. LaA6.9 | reverse complement strand
TCCCGCGGCGGAGGAAAGCACTGGCGGCATCGAGGATATCGTCGTCACCGCGCAGCGTCGCTCCGAGAGCGTGCAGGATGTGCCGATCGCGATTTCCGCCTTCTCCGCCGACCAGCTCCGCAACCAGGGCGTGTCCAACACGCTCGAACTTGGCCGCTTCGTTCCCAACCTCGTGTCGATGAACAACACGGGCATCGGTTCGGCCAACGCCTTCTACCTGCGCGGGCTCGGCAATACCGAGACGATCCCGACCTTCGATCCGCCCGTCGGCACCTATGTCGACGACATCTATCTGAGCCGCCAGAACGCCAACAACATCAACCTGTTCGACGTCGAACGCGTCGAGGTTCTGCGCGGGCCGCAGGGCACGCTGTTCGGCCGCAATACCACCGGCGGCGCGGTCAACGTGATCCTCAAGGAGCCTGGCAGCGAGTTTGGCGGCTTCGCCGAGATCGGCTATGGCCGTTTCGACAAGAAGGTCGCACGCGGATCGATGGACATTCCGCTTGCGGAAAGCCTGTCGATCAAGGTCAGCGGCTATTGGCAGAATGACGACGGCTTTACCAAGAACGTCACGACCGGCCAGCGCATCAACGACGATGATGGCTGGGGCGCTCGCCTCGGCATTCGCGGCGAACTGAGCCCGTCGGTGCGCTGGAATGGCTCCTACGCGCACATCGTCGCAAATGGCGAGAACATCCTGAACTTCCAGTGCAATCCCGGCGATCCCGACGATTGCAAGGGGCGTTTCGCGACGACCGGCATTCCCTCGGGCAAGTCCTCGGCGGATTCCCCCTTCGCGTCGTTGCCGATCAGCGGGCGCAAGAAGAATTTCCTGATGGGCAATTACACCACCACCGATCTGGTGACGTCGAACCTCGAATTCGACGTGGCTGAACACGCTACGCTCAACCTGATCACGGGCTTCATCAGCCAGGATCAGACCTATGCGCTGGACTTTTATGACGGGCGCAGCGGGCCTTCGCTCGCCAATCCCGTGCCGCCCGTGCGCGGCTATGTGCGGGGCGGGTTCGCGATCCTGAACGACAGCCAGCACGAACAGTTCAGCCAGGAGGTCAAGCTCAACGGCAGCTTTGCCGATGGGCTGGTCGATTATGTCGCGGGCGCCTTCTATCTCGTAGAGAAGAACCGTACCGACTTTGCCGACACCTTCACGTTGTCGCCCACGACCACATTGCTGCTCGCCGACCGCATCATGCGCAACAAGACCGAGGCCCTTGCGGGCTATGCGCAGGCAGACGTCAATGTGACCGAGCAGATCAAGCTGACCGCGGGCATCCGCTATACTGACGAAACCAAGTCGGTGGACGTTCGCGATAACCGCGCAAGCTGCAACGACGGCACGGTCGAAGCGACCTGCATGAATACGGCCAACCTCATCGGCCCTTCGGGTCTCAAGGTGCCCGACAAGCTCAAGGCCAAGATCTGGACGCCGCGTTTCGCCGTCAACTTCAAGGCAACCGACGACATCCTGCTCTTCGCTTCGGCGACGCGCGGCTTCAAGTCGGGCGGGTGGAACGCGCGCGCCACGGCGGCCAACGCCTTCCTCCCCTTCGGTCCGGAAAAGGTCTGGAGCTATGAAACGGGCGTCAAATCCGACTGGCTCGACAATCGCGTCCGCGCCAACGTGACGCTGTTCTACACCGACGTCAGCGATCTCCAGACGCCCTCGGCGCTGGTCAATCCCAATGGCTCGGCGACCTTCATCACGCGCAACTTCGCCGACATGACCAACAAGGGCATCGAGGCCGAACTGACCGTTGTCCCCGTCGACGGGCTCAATCTCTACGTCAATGCGGGCTATCAGGACGCCAAGTACAAGATCGATCGCAATGCGCCCGATTTCGACGAATATGGCATCCAGTCGGTCAACGCGCAGCAGCGCGCGTGCCAGGCACTGCTGGCGGCGGGCAATATCCCCGGCGGCACCGGAACCACCGCGGCATGCGGCGCGGGCATCGTGACCCCGGAAGGCGGAATCGCAGATCCCACGCGCACGCCCGACTGGACGATCGCCTTTGGCGGCAGCTACGAACTCGAACTGGGCAGCAACGGCATGTCGCTCGTTCCCTCGGTCAATGCGAGCTATCGCAGCAGCCAGGAAACCAATGCCGCGAACTACACCATCTATTCGGGCTCGATCACCGGCACCAACGGGACCTATCCGGCCAACCCCTATGATGGCGACATCATCACGGGTTCGTTCTCGCCGGCGGCGTGGTTCGTCAACGCCAATCTGGCGCTGAACGGCGCGGACAAGAAGTGGCAGCTCTCGATAGCCTGCACCAACTGCTTCAACGAGACTGCGGCCAACACCTCGCTTGTCAACACGCGCTATATCGACCAGCCAATGACGTGGATGGCGCGCGCGCGGTACAACTTCTAGAAACCTCGCTGCCCGGGAAAGATGCCTTCGGCACCGATCCCGGGCGGCAGCTTGGAGTGTTTCCGAGATGTCGCGTTATGACACTGCAGTACAAGGGAATTACCCAGGCATGACAACCGCCACGGGCGCGCGCTCTGAATTCAGGCTGGGCGCAAAGCCGCTCGTGGCAGCGTTGATCGGGGTAGCATGCGGCGCATCCCCCCTGCCCTTCAACGTCCTGCCCCTCGTCATGGGGCCGATCAGTTCCGAGTTCGGCTGGGATTTCGCCGCGGTCAGCGCCGGCGTCACCGTCTTCGGCATCATCGCAGCATTGATGGCGCCGCTCTATGGCGGGCTTTCGGATCGCTTCGGCGTCCGCCCCGTCGTGCTCTGGTCGCTCTTCCTGTTCGGCGCCGTGTTCGGCTCCTTCTACTTCCTCCCCGCCTCCAAGACCGGCTATCTGCTCTTCTGGGCGGTGCTCGGCGCGATCGGCATCGGCTCGACCCCGGTCACCTGGAGCCGCGCGATCAGCATGTGGTTCAACAAGCATCGCGGGCTCGCGCTCGGCATCATGCTGCTCGGCACCAGCCTTGCCGCGATGGTCGTGCCGCAGATCGCGCAAAAGGCGATCTCCGCGGGCGGCTGGCGAATGGCTTTTCCTGTGGTGGCGCTGTTGCCGCTGGTCGTTGCGATCCCGCTCGCCTTTCTCTGGTTCCGCGAACCGCGCCCCGAGGAATGTCCCGAGGGCGTCACCGACGCGAGCGGCGCGGTCTTCGGCATCACACTGAGGGAGGCCGTCAGCGGCTATCGCTTCTGGGTGCTGCTCGCCTCGATCCTGCTCACCGCCTTCGCCTATGGCGGCGCGCATATCCACATCGCGCAGATCGTCGGCCTGCACGGCTTTTCGGCTGAAGTCGCGGCCAGTGTCCTCGGTGTCGTCGCGATCGGCATCCTTACCGGACGTCTGCTCGTCGGCTTCCTGTTCGATCGCTTCTGGGCGCCCGGCGTCGCCTTCCCCGCGCTGCTGCTTCCGGCGATCGCCTGCTGGCTGCTGATGGGTACTGACGCCACACTGAGCCACGTGATCATCGGCGGCTTCCTGCTCGGTTTCGCGGCGGGCACTGAGTCTGACGTCATCGCCTATCTCGCCGCCAAATATTTCGGCATGGCGCATTATGGTCGCATCTACGGCGTACTCTACATGCCGTTCGCGATCGGCTCGGCCATCTCCCCCATCGTCTACGGCATGGTCCGCGACCGCACCGGCAGCTATGATCTGATCCTGGTCGGCGCGATGGGCATGTTCGCGGTGGGCGGCGCGCTGTTGCTCGCGCTGGGCCGCTACCCTGATCCCAAGACACTGCCTTCAGGAAATTGACATGGCAACGCTTGCCCCCACCGACGACACCGCGCTTTCGGCGATCGCCGCCGCGGTCGGCGCCGATGCGCTGATCACCGACGCCGCCGAGCTGCGCTATTACTCGCAGGACGTCTTCAGCAACGGTCCGCTGGCGCTCGCGGTCTTTCGCCCTGCCGACAAGGGGATGCTCGCGCGCGGCATCGCGGCGGCGACCGCTGAGGGCGTCGCAATCGTCCCGCGCGGTGGCGGCATGAGCTACACCAGCGGCTACCTGCCCGCCGAGGCTGGCGCACTGCTGATCGACACAGGCGCGATGAGCCAGATCCTCGACATCAATGAAGGGGACATGACGGTCACCGTCGAATCCGGCTGCACCTGGGACAAGCTCCAGAAGACGCTTAAGCCGAGGGGGCTGCGCGCGCTCGCCTGGGGCACGCTGTCGGGGATCAACGCCACCGTTGGCGGTGGCATGAGTCAGAATGGCGTGTTCTGGGGCGCATCGGGCGGCACCGTGGTCGATGCGGCACTCAGCTTCGAGGTCGTGCTGGCCGATGGCAGCATCGTCTCCACGGGCAGCAATTTCTTCCGTCCCTTCGGCCCCGACATCACCGGGTTGTTCGCGGCCGATTGCGGCGCACTCGGCGTCAAGGCGACGATCACGCTGAAACTGGTGCGCGAAGGCACCGCCTTCGCCTATGGCTCCTTCTCCTTCCCCGACGCCGCAGCATTCTTCGGCGCGATGAGCGAAGTTGCACGCGAAGGGCTTGCCTCGGAAAGCTTCGGCTTCGACCCCTATCTCCAGTCCCAACGCATGAAGCGCGACAGCCTCACCAAGGACGCCAAATCGCTCGTCAACATGATGAAGGCGCAAGGCTCTGTGCTGAAGGCGCTGAAGGAAGGCGCGAAGGTCGTCGCCGCCGGGCGCTCCTTCCTCGACGACGTTCCCTTCTCGCTCCACCTGATTGCCGAGGGGCGCTACCAGAGCGCGGTCGATGCCGACATGAAGGCGATCGAGGCGATCGCGGTGAAGCATGGCGGCAAGGCGATCGAGAACACCATCCCCAAGATCCTGCGCGCCAACCCCTTCCCGCCGGTCAATTCGATGGTCGGCCCCGAGGGTGAGCGCTGGGTCCCCGTCCACGGCTTTCTGCCCCATAGCCGGCTCGTCGAGGGCTGGAACCGCGTTCAGGCGCTGTTCGACGAAAACAAGGACGAGATGGACGCGCATGGCGTCGCCGCGGGCGCGATGCTCGCCGCGGTCAGCCGCTCGACCTGCCTGATCGAGCCCGTCTTCTTCTGGCCCGACGCGCTCGAGGACATTCATTGCCGCTCGCTCGAGCCGGATCACCTCGCCAAGCTCAACCGCTTCCCCGAAAATCCGGACTCGCGCGCGCTCGTCGTGCGGTTGCGCGGTGAAATCGTCCGCATCTTCCGCGATCTCGAGGCGACGCACCTTCAGGTCGCGCGAACCTACCCGCTTGAGGAAGCCAGCGATCCGCGCGTCTGGGCGATGCTCAGGGCGGTGAAGCAGACCGTCGACCCCAGGGGGTTGATGAACCCCGGCAGTCTGGGGCTCTGAGGCGGTGACCGCGATCAAGCCCTACGCCGCGCTCGCGCTCCAGATCGCCGCACGCTCGGTCGAGCGCCTGCCCGATCGCGCCGCGGCGAGCGCGCAGATGCTCGCGATGATCGAGGAGATCGGCGTCAAGCTCCGCGCCTCCTCGGTCTTCATCCAGCAATATGGCGGCAGCCCCGTGCGCCTCGCGGTGCTGCCGGAATATTTCCTGACGAGCTATCCGGGCCGAATCTCGATCCCCGATTTCGCGGAGAAAGCCGCGCTCGATATCGACGGGCCCGAATATGAAGCGCTGGGCAAGGTCGCCTCGGCGCAGAACCTGTTCCTTGCGGGCAATGCCTATGAGCGCGATCCGCACTTCCCGGGCATCTATTTCCAGACGAGCTTCGTCGTCGCGCCCACGGGCGAGGTCGTGCTGCGCTATCGCCGCCTCAATTCGATGTTCGCGCCGACGCCACACGACGTATGGTCCAAATATCTCGACATATACGGCCTCGACGGCGTGTTCCCCGTGGCGAAGACCGAGATCGGCAACCTCGCCGCGATCGCGTCCGAGGAAATCCTCTATCCCGAGATCGCGCGCGCGCATGCGTTGCGCGGCGCCGAGATATTCGTCCATTCGTCGTCCGAGATCGGATCGCCGCTCGCCACGCCCAAGCAGATCGCCAAGCGCGCGCGTGCTTTCGAGAATATCGCCTATGTCGTCTCCGCCAATACCGCGGGGATAGAGGGCAGCGCGATGCCGATCGCGTCGGCCGACGGCAACTCGATCGTGATCGACTACAAGGGCAACCCGTTGGCAGAATCGAGCCCCGGCGAAACCTTTACCGCCTTTGCCGACCTCGACCTGGGCGCGCTGCGCACACAGCGTCGCAAGCCGGGAATGACCAACTTCCTCGCGCGCCAGCGGCTCGAGCTTTTCGCGCCCGTCTATGGCGGCGAGGCGCCCCAGCCGGCGAACAGCCTGATCGTCGACGGGGTGGTAAAGATCCCCGACCGTGACCATTTCCTGCGCGTGCAGGAACAGGTGATCGACCGTCTTTCGAAGGATGGACTGATATGAAACAGGATGTGCCCCCGCCTTATACCGCCGTCGCGCGCCACGCGGTGTTCCCCACGCCGACGCATGACGAGGCCGCGCGCTACAACTTCCTGACCGCGTTCAACAAATATCTGTCGGGTTCGATCGGCGCGGGGAACAGGATCGCCTATGACACGCGCGTCCTGCCCGGTTTTCAGGCCGAGCATGGCCGTGATCCCAAGGATCGCTTCGAGATCCGCGACGCGATGAACGAGGATCCTTGGCATCGCTACTGGTCCGCGCTCAAGCGCAATTCGATGGAGATGCGCCAGCAGAACGGCCGTTCGATCACGCTGCGCCAGCTCGACGAGCTTTCGGCAAAGGTGCGCCAGTTCAACGAGGGCCGCGACACGCTCCAGCTCGATCCCAACCTGGCGCTCCCGCATTACATGGACGCGGCTGACATCCACTGCATGCCCGGCAGCTATCATGGCGAGGAACGACCCGGCGACATGTCCGCGGGCGCCAACTATGACAGTGGCCTTTTCGCGACCACCGGCGGCGGGCTCGGCGCGCTTTCGGATGGCGGCGGTCAGGCACTGGTCGAATGGATCCGCAAGGAACGCCCCGACTGGAAGCCCCGCCGCATCCTCGATCTGGGCTGCACTGTCGGCCACAATATCGTCCCGCTCGCGCTCGCCTTCCCCGAGGCGGAGGTGATCGCGATCGACACCGCGGCCGCCGTGCTACGCTATGCGCATGCGCGCGCACAGTCGCTGGGCGCGAAAAACATCACCTTCATCCAGATGAATGCCGAGGATATGAGCCGTTTCCCCGACGGTCATTTCGACTGGGTGCAGACGACGATGTACCTGCACGAACTGTCGGGCAAGGCGCTGCCGAAGATCATCCGCGAGGGCGAGCGCGTGCTCGCGCCCGGCGGGCTGATGTTCCACCTCGAACAGCCGCAATACAACGACGATATGCCGCTCTACGAGCAGTTCATCCGCGACTGGGACGCGTTCAACAACAACGAGCCTTACTGGTCAGCAATGCACGCGCTCGATCTCAAGCAGGAGATGGAAGACAGCGGCTTCCCGCGCGACCGCCAGTTCACCGCGCGCGTGCTCGCCGTCGTCGATCGCAGCATCTTTCCGCAGGCGGCCGAGGGCGCCGAGGAAGATCACGGCCGCGCCGCCGCATGGAACGCCTATGGAGCATGGAAACCCGAAGCATGAGTGACGATAGCGTAGACTGGATCGCCCGCGCGGGCGCGCGGGCCAAGGGCAAGCGGCCGAACACGCTCCATGATTTCAATGCCGAGCGCACGCTCTCGATCCTCCTCGCAATTGCGGGTGAGGTTTCGGTGCTCCGCGAACGACTCGACACCGTCGAACGCCTGCTCGACGCCAAAGGCACGATCAGCCGCGCCGATATCGACGCGTATCAGGCGACCGGCGACGCCGCCTATGAGCGCGCGCTGATGACCAAGGAATATGTCGCGCGGATCATGCGCGGCATGCAGCAGGAAATGGAAGCGATGCAGGCCGCGCCCGAACGCCCGATGTCCGAACTCAGCATCGAACTGAGGGACAGCTGATGCAGCACCGCACGATCAGCGGTCGCATCCGCTACACGTCGAAAAAGCCCGAAATGCTCGATCAGGAGCGCGGGCGCGAATGGTTCAGCTTCACGCATCACGGCGATGGCAGCACGATCTTCCGCGCGCGCTGCGAGATCGAGGAGCCCTCGCCCACGGTGCTGCGCGACATCGTCTACGTGCTCGATGGCAAGGGCCGCCCGCAGGATCTGCACGTCCACCTGACCGTGGGCGACGTCTATATGGGCTCGGGCTGGCTCCACCACACGCCGGCCGACACTGGCGGGCTGATCGAATGCGAGAGCTTCGGCCCCTCGATCGGGCGGTTGTCGCAGAAGATGCCTTATGCGGGCGCGATCGACGGCTTCGGCACGCACCCGATCGCGGGCGACGGCTACACCACGCGCTGCATGGACCTGTCCAAAGGCCCGCACCGCCGCAAGATCCGCGTTTTCCTCCCCTCGCCCGACCATCGCGGTGCAACCCCGCCCGTGATCGCCGAGGTCGAGATCGGCCTCGAATATGTCGGCGAAGAGACAATCACCGTGGCCGCGGGCACCTTTGACTGCCGCCATTTCCGCTTCGTCGACGACGAAGGCCCGGGCATGGGCGGCGTCCCGCATCCACATTACGACGTCTGGGTCACCGCCGATGAGGATGCGATCTTCGTTCAGGGCGGCGTCGGCGGTTACATGCAGACCTGGTACGAGCTCGTCGAACTCGAACGCTAGCGCCCGAATATGCGTCATTGGCGAACCCGATGATGCATATGGTTTGCAGAGCCTGCAATTTCGCCTAGGCGCGCGAACATGGAAGCGAAGAACCATATCGTTGCGCTGGTCGTTGCCGCAGGCAGGGGCGAACGTGCTGGCGGCGCGGTGGCCAAGCAGTTCGCGATGCTGGCTGGCAAGCCCGTCGTCGCGCACAGCGTCGACGCGTTTCTGGCGCATGGCGGCATCGACGGCGTTGTTGTCGTCACCGGTGCCGATCAGATTGGGCAGATGCAGACGGCGCTCGGCCAGAGACAGCTTCTCGGTATCGTCGAAGGTGGCGCCACACGCAGGGAGTCGGTGCTCGCCGGGCTGCAGGCGATCGAGGCGCAGGGTGGTGCCTTCCAAGTGCTGATCCATGACGCGGCGCGGCCGCTTTTCCCGCAGGCCGTGATCGACCGGCTGCTTGCCGGGCTCGACGGGACTGCGGGCGCTGTACCCGTGCTGCCCGTCGCCGATACGCTGGCCATGAGCGACCATGCTCTGGGCGACGTGGTCCCGCGCGAGCAGCTTGTCCGCGTCCAGACGCCGCAAGCCTTCCGTTTCGATGCGATACTGGCAGCGCACCGGTTATGGCCGGGCGGCAGCGAGGCGACCGACGACGCCCAGATCCTGCGCGCCGCAGAACTGGAAGTCGCAATCGTCGAGGGAGATCCGATGCTGGAGAAGATCACGCAGCGCCAGGACTTTGCGAGCGCCGAAGCACGCCTCGCTGCACGCGCGAGCGTCCGGACGGCGATGGGTTATGACGTCCACCGGCTCGTTGCGGGTGAGGAGTTGTGGCTTGGCGGCATCCTGATCCCGCACGAAAAGGGGCTTTCCGGGCACAGCGACGCCGATGTCGTGCTACACGCGCTGACCGATGCGCTGCTGGGCACGATCGGCGCGGGCGATATCGGGATGCATTTCCCGCCCTCCGATCCGCAATGGCGCGGCGTGTCGTCCGATCGCTTTCTCGAACATGCCGCCGGGCTTGTCGAACAGGCGGGCGGCGCGGTCGAGCATGTCGACCTGACGATCATCTGCGAGGCGCCCAAAATCGGTCCGTATCGGGACGCCATGCGAATCCGCATTGCGGCGCTGTTGCGGGTGGATATTGCGAGGGTTAGCATCAAGGCGACGACCACCGAACGGCTCGGCTTCACCGGACGCGGCGAGGGGATAGCCGCGCAGGCGATCGCGACCGTCAGGATATCAGGGGATTTATGAGACACTGGCACAAAGTCGCATCGGGTATCGCTGCCGCGGCGATGGTCTGCGGGGAGGCCCATGCCGCCGACACATCCGCCGACACGCCTGCCTGCATGACGGGCGAGGAGGTGCAGGCGATCGTGCTCGTGCTTTTGCCTGAAGCACTTGATGCGACCGCCAGGGCCTGTGCCGCGTCGCTCCCCGAGACCGCGTTGCTGCGCAAAGCCGACGCCCCGATCTTCGAGCGCTATCGCCACGAAAGGGCCCCCGCAATGGATCTCGCGCGGTCCGCCTTTGCGCGGATTGCGGGCCTCGGCCAATCCGCCGAGGTCAACCAGGCTGGCCTGGAACTGATGCGCGCGATGATCGTCCCCCAGCTGTCGGCCGAGATCAAACCGAAGGATTGCGGCGCGATCAACCGGATGATCGAACTGTTCGAACCGCTTCCGCCCGCGAACATGGCGGGTGCGATTGCGACGATCCTGCAGATCGTGGCGCGCGACGAAGCGGCGCAGGCGAAGAAAAAAGGCAGGAAGAATTCACCGGGCGATGATCTGAACATCTGTCCCTTCGGCGAAACACGGTAATATCATGGACCATATTCTTCCCGATGAACTGGTGGCGCTGGCGCGCAGGGTGGTCGAGGCCAATCGCGCCGCAGGCCGCACGATCGCGCTCGCCGAAAGCTGCACCGGCGGGCTGGTGAGCGCCGCGCTGACCGAGATACCCGGTTCATCCGACGTGTTCGGGGCCGGGTATGTGACCTATTCGAACGAGGCCAAGATCGCGATGCTGGGTGTGAGCCTCGATGTGCTCGAGACCTTTGGC
Source organism: Sphingomonas sp. LaA6.9 (assembly GCF_022601895.1). Classification (GTDB taxonomy): domain Bacteria; phylum Pseudomonadota; class Alphaproteobacteria; order Sphingomonadales; family Sphingomonadaceae; genus Sphingobium_A. Next base: position 2,720 of record NZ_JAKVIO010000069.1, on the reverse strand, counting down.
GCGGTGTCGATCGCGGTCGCCTGGGGCATGGCGCGCGGCGCGCAGGAGCGATCGGGCGCCGATGTCGCGGTGGCGATCACGGGTATCGCTGGCCCCGATGGCGGCACCGAGAAAAAGCCCGTCGGCACCGTTGTCTTTGCGCGTGCAGAGAAGGATGGCGATGCCGAGGACGTCGTCGCCGACAAACGCGAGTTTGGCGATCTTGGCCGTGCGGGCGTCCGGCTTCAGGCGGCGCTGGTGGCGCTCGAACTGCTGATGCCGGGATCCTCGCCGCCGTAAAGCGCCTTTGCGCGCTCCTCGAAGGCACCGATCATCTTGCGGAGCGCGCGGTCGAACATCTGTCCTGCGAGCCGCTCGAAGATGGCCGAGCGAAAGGCGAAATCGACGCTGAAATCGACGAGCGTTCCGCCCTTCCCGTCCGGCCGGAAACCCCAGTGATTGTGAAGGTGCTTCAGCGGCCCATCGAGATAGTCGACTTCGATCCGCTCGGGCCGCTGCTTCTTCACGCGTGAGGTGAAGCTTTCGCGCAGCGCCGAGAATCCGACGATCAGGTCGGCGACCATCTCGGTGTCGCTGTTTGACCGTACGCGCACCGCGCTCACCCAGGGCAGAAACTCGCCATAGCGCGCCACGTCTCCGACCAGATCGAACATCTGCTCGGGGCTATAGGGCAGATTCCGCGTTTCGCTGTGCCGAGGCATGTCAGGCCCCGTTCCTCATGCGCGCGCGAGCTTTGCCTCGCGTGCGGCCCGAAGCCGCTCGAAATCCTCGCCTGCGTGATAGCTGGAACGCGTAAGCGGCGATGACGCGACGAGCAGGAAGCCCTTGGCGCGCGCGATCGCGGCATAGGCGTTGAATGCCTGTGGCGTCACGAAATCCATCACCTTGGTGTGCTTGGGCGTGGGCTGGAGATACTGGCCCATGGTGAGAAAATCGACGTCGGCAGAGCGCATGTCGTCCATCACCTGGTGCACCTCAAGCCGTTCCTCGCCGAGGCCCAGCATGATGCCCGACTTGGTGAAGATGGAAGGGTCGTGGCGCTTCACTGATTCGAGCAGGCGCAGCGACGCGTAATAGCGCGCGCCCGGCCGAATCGTCGGATAGAGCCGCGGCACGGTCTCGAGGTTGTGGTTGTAGACGTCGGGGCGCGCGGCGACGATCGCCTCGACCGCGGCCTCGGCCTTGTTGCGGAAATCGGGGGTCAGGATCTCGATCGTCGTTGTCGGTGTCGTGCGGCGCAGCGCCTCGATCACCTTGACGAACTGCGATGCGCCGCCATCGGGAAGATCGTCGCGATCGACCGAAGTGATGACGATATGCTCAAGGCCAAGTTCGGCGGCCGCGTCGGCAGTGTGCTGCGGCTCGAGCGGATCGACCTTGCGCGGCATTCCCGTCTTGACGTTGCAGAAGGCGCAGGCGCGCGTGCAGACATCGCCCAGAATCATCACCGTCGCATGCTTCTTGGTCCAGCATTCCCCGATATTGGGGCACGCGGCTTCCTCGCACACCGTGGCAAGGTTGAGACGGCGCATGAGCGCCCTGGTCTCGGAGAAACCGACGCTCGTCGGTGCCTTGACGCGGATCCAGTCGGGCTTGCGCTGACGCTCGGGGCGCGGCTGGGGGACGGAAATGGGATCGGCTTCGCTCATGCACGCGCAGATAGCGATTTACGCGCGGTGTTGCCACCCCTGCCCTTTCGGGATTAGGGGACGCGCTCATGACAGACTTTTCCGCGCTCCTCTCCGGCTATCACCGTTTCCGCTCCACCGGCTGGGGCGAGCAGCGCGAACGATGGGCAGAACTGGCGGAGGGGCAGAGCCCCAAGGTGATGGTGATCGCCTGCTCGGACAGCCGCGTCGATCCCAGCACAATCTTCGACACGTCCCCCGGCGAGATGTTCGTTGTGCGCAACGTCGCCAATCTCGTGCCCCCATTCGAGCTTGGCGGCGGGCGGCATGGCGTCTCCGCGGCGCTCGAATTTGCGGTGACCCAGCTTGAGGTGCCCGAGATCGTCGTGATGGGTCATGGCTCGTGCGGCGGCGTCCATGCCGCGCTGTCGCGCCGATTCGAGCACGCCCCACCGGGCGCAGGCGGTTTCATCGCGCACTGGATCGACCTTCTTGACGAAGCACGCGACAGGGTAGCCGCCGAATATGGCGACGGCCCGGAAGCGGTTCACGCGCTCGAGCTGGAGACGGTCAAGGTGAGCATTGCGAATCTCAGGACCTTCCCGTGCATCCCCGAACGCGAGGAATCCGGCCGACTCAGGATCCATGGTGCGTATTTCGCGATCGCCGACGGAGTGCTGCATTTGCTCGACGAGCAGACCGGATCTTTCAGTCCGGCTTGAAAGACCGCCAAGGCGATATCGCGGATGGGCAAGATTTTATTGTCTCGCCAAACTATTTTTCGCTGTTTCCGTAAACGTCAATCGGGCAAAGGTCCACGGACTCAATTCATGAAAGGTCCGTACATGCGCTTGTTCATTGCATCTGCCGCCGCGCTTCTTGCGCTTTCCGCTCCTGTCGTCGCTGTCGCCAACGATGCTGCCACCACCGCGCCTTCGCGCCTCAAGAATGGCACCACGCTCTATTCGGCCGACGGCAAGCGTCTCGGCAAGGTCAATCGCGTCGCCAGCGACGTCGTCACGATCATCTTCGACGCGCGCTTCGTCCGCGTGCCCACGAGCTCGGTCAGCGAATCCGAAGGCAAGCTGGTGA
>NZ_JAKVIO010000007.1 GCF_022601895.1 Sphingomonas sp. LaA6.9 | reverse complement strand
GCCGAAATTGTCCCGCGCAAAGGTGCGGGCCGCAGTGGCGCTTTTGAACAGCTGTTCATGCAAGGTCGCGGTGACGATGGGATAGCCTTGCGAATTGTAGCGCGTGTCGCGAACGGTGAGCCTGAAATGACCATCATCGTCCTTGTTGATCAGGAAAGGGCGAACCGGGGGTGTCGACATGGTGGCAGATCCTTTGAGCGGCAATAAAAAGCCAGGCACCGCGGAATGCTGTGCCTGGCGGAGACGTCATCCGAGCAGGTCGGCGACGATCTTCTTGAGTTCGCGACCCGACAGCGTCGCGGGAAGCATCCGCTGGGGTGGCGGGGGCGCCGCCCGTACGGGGCTGAAGGCAAGAGTGCGCGATGGGCGGCCCGAAGCGATAATATTGGTAATCATGAAATCCTCTGGCGGCTGTGCCGCCTTTAAAATGCAATACGCTCACGCGACCGGCGCCGCGCAAATGCGCGCGCCATCGAAGGGAGCCGAGATACATATGGAAGCGTCAGCTTCGCGTCATGCGTTCCCGTGGAGCCAATGCCCGCGAGCGCGGAGTGCGTGGCAAAAAGGGAAAAATCCAGGTCCGTCGTAGCCGACGTAAGTGAACCCCATATAAGGACTGGCTGAAAAAAAGCAATGATGCGCCCCAAAGGCGCCAAAGTTCGGATCGGGGACGTCGCGCCGGGGCGCCGGGCGGCGCTGCCCGGCCTCAGTCGAACTTCGCGATCCACTCCTCGACGACCGGTGCGATCCGCGTCCGCCACTTGCTGCCGTTGAAGATGCCGTAATGGCCGACCTCCGGTGCAAGATGATATTTTTTCGACTTTGCGGGCAGGTTTTTCGCCAGCGTCAGCGCCGCCTTTGTCTGGCCAACGCCCGAAATATCGTCCCGCTCACCCTCGATCGCGAGGATCGCGATGTCCTTGATCGCCTGAGGATCGACACGCTTTCCGCGATGATAAAACTGGCCGCGCGGAAGCAGGTGGCGCTGGAAAACGACATCGACCGTCTCGAGATAAAATTCGGCGGTCATGTCACAGACCGCGCGATACTCGTCGTAGAAGCGCTTGGTCGCGTCAGCGCTGTCATCGTCGCCCACGACCAGATGCTTGAACATCTCCCAGTGGCTCGTCATGTGGTCGCCGAGGTTCATCGACATGAAGCCCGCGAGCTGAAGGAAGCCGGGATAAACCGCACGGCCCGCGCCGGGATAGTGCATCGGAACCGTGGCGATGACGTTCTGCTCGAACCAGCTGTGCGGGCGCTCGGTCGAGAGGTTGTTGACCGCAGTCGGCGCCTCGCGCGTGTCGATCGGTCCGCCCATCATCGTCAGCGTCTTCGGCCGGCAGGGATGCTCGTCCTTCGCCATCAGCGCCGCAGCGGCGTAGCAGGGCACCGAGGGCTGGCACACCGCGAGCATGTGCGCGCCCGGACCGATATGTTCGAGGAACTCGATCAGATAGTCGATATAATCGTCCAGATCGAAGCGCCCTTCCCTCAGCGGTACAAGTTTGGCGTCGCGCCAGTCGGTGATGTAGACGTCGTGCCCCGGCAGCATGCGCTCGACGGTGCCGCGCAGCAGCGTCGCATAATGGCCCGACATCGGCGCCACGATCAGCAGCCTGGGGCCGCCCTCGATGCCTTCGCGCGCAAAGCGCTTCAACTGGCCAAAGGGCTTCTGGAGGACGATTTCTTCAGTGACGACGACCTTGCGCCCGTCGACCTCGGTCTGGACCAGGCCAAAGGCGGGCTTCCCGCGCGGCGCGGCGGCGTGCGCGAACACATCAAGCGCCGAGGCCAGGATCGGCCCCCCGCCGAAATAGGCAAAGGGATTGACGGGATTCTGCAGGAATTCCGCGCCCATATTGGCAAAGGCGCTGGCGCCGGCGAGCAGCGAGCGCTGCATTTCATAAGCGTCGTAGAGCATGTTTTCCCGCTACTTCCCGATCCAATGCCGGGCATCCGCATTGTCACAAAAGTGTCTAGTTCATTTTTTGTGCGATGCAAAAGCCAAAGCGCGCGATTGAGCGTTTTGCACGCAACTGCTAGGCGCAGCCGCATGGCCAGCGAGACGCAACAAGCAAGCACGGCCGGGCGGAAGCTCGGAAGCCTTTCCATGGTCTGGACAATGGCGCTGCGCTATCCGTGGCGGATCGTCGCAGCGGCGGTGGCGATGCTGATTGCGGCTTCTGCAACACTCGCCATTCCCGGCAGTTTCCGCCTCATCATCGACCGCGGATTCGCAACCGACGGTGGCGATATTGCGCGCTGGTTCCAGTATCTGCTGCTCATCGTAGCAGTACTCGCGCTCGCGACCGCACTGCGATTCTATTTCGTCTCGTGGCTCGGCGAGCGCGTGGTCGCGGATATTCGTCGCGCAGTGCAGCAAAATCTGCTGCGGCTGTCGCCAGGCTTCTTCGAAGAAAACCGCCCGTCCGAAATCGCCTCGCGCCTCACCGCCGACACCACCATCATCGAGCAACTGGTCGGGACCACGATCTCGGTGGCGCTGCGCAACCTCGTCATGGCGGTGGGCGGCATCATCTATCTGTTCACGCTTTCGGCCAAGCTGACCGGGCTCATGCTTATCGGCATTCCGCTGGTCATCCTGCCGATCGTCGTGCTGGGCCGGCGCGTCCGCACGATCTCGCGCAGCAGCCAGGACCGTGTCGCCGATGTCGGAGCGATGGTCAGCGAGGTGCTCGGCGCGATGAAGATCGTCCAGGCCTTCGGGCAACAGGATCGCGAAGGCATCCGGTTCAGTTCGGCCGTCGAGAGCGTGTTCGATACCGCGCGCCGCCGCATCCTCATCCGCGCGATCATGACCGCGGCGGTGATCGGCCTTATCTTCAGCGCGATTACGCTGGTGATGTGGCAGGGCGCGCTGGACGTCGCCTCGGGCCGGATGAGCGGCGGCACCATCGCCGCCTTCGTGCTCACCGGCGGAATCGTGGCGGGCGCGTTCGGTTCGCTGACCGAGGTATATGGCGATCTGTTGCGTGGTTCCGGGGCGGCGAGCCGCCTGTCCGAACTCCTTGCCGAAAAGCCGACGATTGCGTCCCCCGCCCAGCCCCGCGCGCTGCCGCAACCGCCGCGCGGCGAACTCGCCTTCGAACACGTCACCTTCCATTATCCCACGCGGCGCGAAACCAGCGCGCTCGAGGATTTCTCGCTCGCCGTCTCGACCGGCGAGACCGTCGCCATGGTCGGCCCATCGGGCGCGGGCAAGTCGACTCTGTTCCAGCTCATCCAGCGTTTCTACGATCCCGATCAGGGCGTCGTGCGCCTCGACGGCATCGCGCTTCCCGAAGCCGACCCTGCCGAAATACGCAAGCGGATAGCAATGGTGCCGCAGGAAACCGTGATCTTCGCGGCCTCGGCACGCGACAATCTTCGCTATGGCAATTGGGATGCCGGCGACGACGCGCTCTGGGCCGCGGCCGAGGCGGCGAACGCCGCCGAGTTCCTGCGCAAACTGCCCCAGGGGCTCGACACCTTCATGGGCGAGGGCGGAGCGCGACTGTCAGGCGGGCAACGCCAGCGGCTGGCGATCGCGCGCGCACTCCTGCGCGACGCACCCATCCTGCTGCTCGACGAGGCCACTTCAGCGCTCGACGCCGAATCCGAGCGGCTGGTCCAACAGGCACTCGAGAAGCTCATGCATGGACGCACGACGCTCGTGATCGCCCACAGGCTCGCAACCGTGCGCGCCGCCGACCGGATCGTCGTCATGGATCACGGCCGCATCGTCGAGCAGGGCAACCACGACACGCTGAGCGCGCATGGCGGGCTCTATGCCCGGCTCGCGCGGTTGCAGTTCGAAGGGCTTGCCGCCTGACCAATATGAAGCGCATGCGGCCGTTCGAAGCGCCAATGCGACGAACCGCGGCGAATTGCTAACGGGTCGTTAACCATTTCACTGTCTAATGATGACGCCTCGCATCGGTCCGAGGCGCGCGCGGCCACACCCCTTTGGGCGGCGCGGCTCCGGGGTCCCGGCGACCCGTTGGCGTAACGTCGCCGGGGCTTCGACCGATCCGTAACGCGTAACAGTGAAGAAAGAGTAAGCATGAAGAGCTCGGATTATCTGCAAGCCGACCTCGTGGCCCTGGCCGTGATCCTGAGCGGGCTGCTGCTCTATGGCGTCTGGATCGTCGCCTACACATTGCTCGGCGGATAAGGGCACGCAAGCGCGCGCCGGGGACCTTGAAGAGGTGGCCCGGCTCGCGACATCTGCCGGCCATTCACCCGATCGGCATGGACACGCAGAAAAAGGGCGGCCCCTTGCAGGACCGCCCTTCAATTCTCTTCATCCAACCAGCAGATTACCAGGTGCGGTACTGCTCGTTGCCGACGAAGCCCATCTTGGTCACTTCGGACTTCTTGATGATCGCCAGAACCTGATCGACCACGTCGTAACGGGCCTGCGCGTCGGGCTGGAAGTGCAGCTCGGGCTCGGGCTCCATGACCTTGGTGCGGTCGAGATACTGGCGCAGCGTGACCTTGTCGATCGGGCTGCCGTTCCACATGATGACCCCGGCCGCGTCGATCGAGATCTTGTTCTTGTCCGGCTGGATCGGCGGCGGATTCTGCCGCGCATTGGGATCGTCAACCGGAAGATCGACCTTAACCGCGTGGGTCTGGATGGGGATGGTGATGATGAACATGATGAGGAGAACGAGCATGACGTCGATCAACGGCGTCGTGTTCATTTCCATCATCGGCTCGCCATCATCCTTGCCGCCGCTCATTGCCATTTCAGCTAACTCCTCAAACTCTTCTGATTACAGACGCTGGGCAACGAAGCTGCCCGCCGGCGGCTCGGAAATAAATCCGACGCGCGAAAAACCGGCCATCTGCATCGTGAAGATCGTGCCGCCAATGCAGCGATAAGGCGTGTTCACATCGCCACGGATATGCGCTTCGGGCATGTCTTCCGCGGTGAAGTTTTCGAGGCCGCCCTTCTTGTCGATCTCCGCCTTCAGCTTCGCCACTGCACGATCGAGCAGTTCCTGCGAGCTGACCTTGGTGAGATTCCAGTACACCTCGCATTCGCCCGCGGGACCAGCCTTGACGGAGAGCGATACGTTCTCCGGCTTGGTGGTGGTCGGATCGTGGCGAACCTCGGGAAGCTTGAGGTCAATCGTCTGGATCACGACCGGAACCGCGATCAGGAAGATGATGAGGAGCACCAGCATGACATCCACGAGCGGCGTCGTGTTGATGTCCGACATCGGGGTTTCATCGCCCCCACTGGGTCCAGCACTGATTGCCATGTATTCGGATCCTATCCTGCTATGCTTCCGGCATGGCTCAGCGAGCTGCCGAAAAAGTCATCGGAAAAACAGAGCGGCGACCCGGCGGGCCGCCGCTCCGTATCCGCAATCAGGCCTTGGTCGCAGCGCCAGCCGTGGCGGTCGCGGGCTTCGCGGCCGGGGCGGGGCGGCCGACGACGGCGGGCTTCACCGCACCGTTCGAGACCATGTAGCCATGCACGTCGTTCGAGAAGGCAGCGAGGTCTTCCGAGATCGACTTGTTGCGGCGCTGCAGCCAGTTATAGGCAAGCACCGCAGGAACGGCGACGGCCAGACCGAGCGCGGTCATGATGAGCGCTTCACCGACCGGACCGGCGACGACGTCGATGGACGCCTGACCCGACGCACCGATCTTGATTAGCGCGCGGTAGATGCCGATAACCGTACCGAACAGACCGATGAACGGTGCGGTCGCGCCGACGGTCGCGAGGAACGCGAGGCCCGTGCCGAGCTTCGAGTTGATCGCGTTCTGGCTGCGCTGCAGCGAACCATGAAGCCAGTCATGCGCCTCGACGGGATCGGTCAGCTTGTTGTGCTGGTCCATCGCGATCAGGCCGTCGTCGACGATCTGCTTGTAGGCCGAGTTCTTCTCGAGCTTGGCAGCGCCTTCCTTGAGGCTCGGATTGTTCCAGAAGCTCGAGCGGACGCGCTTCGACTGGTTGATGATCTTCTGCTGTTCGAACAGCTTGGTGAACATGATGTAGAACGAGAAGACCGACATCGCGCAGAGGATCAGGAACACGGCCCAGGCAATGGTACCGCCCTGTTCGAGCGCGGCCATCAGGCCGTAGGGGTTCTCGCCGGCGTGGGCGGCGGGAGCGGCACCGGCCGCGGCTGCTGCGAATTGAATGAACATTGGGGTTACTTTCCTCTCAAATTAAGACTGCAAAAAATGCCGATGGCAAAATTGTACGGGATCAATCCTTTGGCAGGCGCCAGGTGACGCGCTGGGTCTTGGTCTCGGCAATCTTGGCACCGCTGGCATCTTCAGCAGGACGATAACGGAAGCGACGCAGGATGAGCTTGCAGGTTTCGGCATCCAGAATGGACGAACCACTGGAAGCGGTAACGTCGCAACTGGTCACACGACCGTCTGCACCGACAGTGAAACGCACTGCCGTCGTTCCGGCATCGCCCGCACGCACCGCTGCAGGCGGATAGTCGGCGTCCGAAATCGAGCCACCACGATGCTCAGCCTTCTTGGCCACGCGCGGCGGAGCCGGCGGCGGCGGAGGCGGCGCCGCAACGGGAGCAGGCGTATAGACCGGCGGCGGCGTGTTGACCGTCGTTATCGGCGGCGGGGGGGCCACATTGGTCTGCACGATCGGCGGGGGGGTCACGACCGGCGGCGGCTCAATGGGCTTGTCCGGCGGCGGTGGCGGCGGCTCTTCCTCGGGCGGAGGCGGTTCATCCTCGACGTCGAAGACGTTCAGGTCCTCAGCCGCCTTCTTGACCACGTTATAGGCCAGTCCGGTGACGAAGGCGTATCCGAGTACCGCGTGCAGAAGCGCGACGATAACGATCGCGATCGTGCGGCTCGAACCTTGCGATCTATCAGCATAAGCCATTCAGAAACGATACTCCCTCTATTCACATAACGGAGCGGAGCGCGCCGTCCGACCTCCTGCGCCGGATACGCCTGTGACCCGCTCTGCCACGATTTATTGTATCTTAAGGCAGAACTGTGTCTCTATCGCCACACTTGGGCCGACGCAATTGCTTTGTTTCCCCGCTGCGCGCCCCGTCCCGATATGCGCTCCATCCTGCGTTAAGACACACGCTGCCAATGCCTCTAAAGACGGGTTATGGAGGCTTTATGACAGCATGGAAACTTGTCGCGGCGCTGGCCGCTTCCGCCGCGGTTTTCTCCGCAAATTCAAATGCTCAGGCCCCCATTCCGGCGCCGCAGTACAGCTATGCCGACCTCGCGGACCTGGCCGATGCGGCCCCCGTGGTTGTCGATGCGCGCATCCGCGAATCGATTCGTGTTACCGGTCCCGCTGCGGCCAATGTGCCCGCCGGCAAGGCACGTTTCTACGTCGAAGCGGACGTGCTTTCGCTGATTCGCGGCGTCGGCGGGAGCCCGTCAAAAATAAACTATGTCACCGATGTCATGCTTGACACGCGCGGACGCGCCCCGAAGCTCAAGAAATCAAGGGTTTTGCTGCTCGCGCGGCCCGTGTCCGGACAAGCGGGAAGCCTGCAACTTGTAGCCCCCGATGCGCAGATTCCCTGGAGCGAATCGGTGGATTCGCGGCTGCGCGCGATTCTGACCGAGCTCACCGCGCCCGAGTCGCCGCCCAGAATCACGGAAATCGGCGGTGCATTTCATACCGCGGGCACATTGCCCGGCGAGGGCGAGACGCAGATCTTCCTCAGCACCCAAAGGGGGGATCCGATTTCGGTGATCGTGCTTCGCCGTCCCGGTCAGGAACCGCGCTGGGCCGTCGCGCTTGGCGAAATCGTCGACGAGGCCGCGCGGCCACCGCAGCGCGACACGCTGCTCTGGTATCGCATGGCCTGCTCGCTTCCCGCACGGCTGCCGGCGAAATATCTCGAATCGATCGACCCGGCCCAGGCCGAGATCGCGCAGGCCGACTATCGCATCGTCCGCGAGGGGCTTGGCCGCTGCGTGCGCACGCGCGGCGCGGCCGATCAGCCTCCGGTTCCCAGATAGACAAAGTCGCGCTTGAAGGCCGCCAGATTGGCCCCGCCGTCGACATAGATCACCTGCCCGGTGGTCGCGCGCGCGCGCGCGAGATAGAGGACCGAATCGGCGACATCCTCGGGATCGGGCAGCAGCTGCAACGGCATTGCCGCGCGGATCTCGTCCATCTGCGCGGGTCGGTAATCTTCGGTCGGCAGGGTGAGGCCGGGGGCTATCCCGCACACCCGCGCACGCGGCGCAAGCGCACGCGCCAGCATCTCGGTCGCCCCGGCAAGCGCGAGCTTGGAAATCGTGTAGCTCGCCTGATCGCCGACGGGATGACGGATACGCTGGTCGAGGATGTTGACGATGACGGCGGTTTCGTCCTCCCCCACGCGTGCCGCGACCTCGCGCGCGAGCAACACGGGCGCCGCGGTATTGACCGCAAAATGCGCGACGAGCGCGTCATGCGTCATCGTCGCGGGATCATCATTCCCGAACAGCGAGGCGTTGTTGACGAGCAAAGTCGGTGCCACGCCGAAATGCTTGGCGACCCGGCCGACGAGCGCGGCCAGTTCGTCCTTGTCCGCAAGATCGGCGGCAAAGCCGTGCCAGACGCATCCCGCCTTTTCCAGCCGCGCGAGCAGCGAAGGATCGGGTTCGGCGGCGTGGCGCCCATGCAGCGCAAGCGCCCATCCCGCTTCGGCCAGACGACCCGCAATGGCGGCGCCGACGCGGTGGCAGCCGCCGGTGACGAGCGCGAGCCTCACTTGCGATGCCTTGTCAGCGAGATGCCGATCGATTCATTGGCTTCGGCGATCGCGATCTTGACGATGTCGACGCGCACGCGCCGGACGCGCGCATCCTGGATGAAGAGCGTGTCGCAGATGTGCTCTGCAACGGCTTCGACCAGCGTGAAATGCACCCCCTGGGGCAGCGCATCCTGCGCAGCGTGCTTCAGATCCATATAGTTCTTCGACGCGGTCAGCGGCGTGTCGGGTTCGAAGCGCGCGGGGCAGTCGAGATCCACGCGCACCGATATGCGCAGCGGCTGCGGCAGGTGCGTTTCTTCCGAATAGATGCCCGTGAGCACTGGCACCTCGAGATCGAGCACCTGCAATTGAAGCGTGTCTTCCATCAAACTCTCTTCCGCCTCTCGCGCCCCGGCGATCCGATTCGCGCTTTTCTTCAGCCGCGAAACCGCTAAAGCGCCTCGCGCCCAAGGTCCATCACGCTCTCGGAAAGGAACAGCCTGTGGCAGATATCGTGCCACTGCGGTCCGTTCCCGACGCTGCGGTGGAAAGCCTTCTCGACCATGCCTTTGGAACCGACCGGTTCGGGCGCACCGCCTATCGGCTGCGCAAGGGAACGCAGCCCATCGCCGAACTCAGCTTCGCAATGACGGACGAGGACGGCGGGCTGCTCGGTTCGATCCAATGCTGGCCGGTGATGCTCGCGAGGGACGGCGGCGCCTGCGATCCGCTGGTGATGCTCGGCCCCGTCGCGGTCGAACCCGCGGCGCAGCAGGGCGGAATCGGCAAGACGCTGATGCGCGCAACGCTTGCCGCCTGGGAGGCAGGAAACTTCCCGCCGCTGATGATGATCGGCGATCCCGAGTATTATGGCCGTTTCTTCGGCTTTTCCGCGGACGACACCAGCGAATGGGTGATCGACGGTCCGGTCGAGCGGCGGCGCCTGCTTGCGCTCGCACAACCGGGCCACAGCGTACCGCGCTTCGGACGGATCGTGCCGCGCCCGGCATGATGCGCTTTGCGCTTGGGCGCATGTTCGCCTAATCGAAACCGGCCATGCCGATGCTCCCGCCCCCTGACGATCTTGCACGCCTGTCGCTCGCCGAGGTCGCAAAGCTGGTCGATGAGCGTCGGTTGCCACCAGTCGAGAGCTGGAACCCGCGCCATTGCGGCGATAGCGAGATGCGGATCGCCCGCGACGGCACCTGGTTCCACCAGGGCTCACCCATCGGGCGCGCGGCCATGGTGCGGCTATTCTCGAGCATTTTGCGGCGCGAGCCCGATGGCGGCTATGTGCTCGTCACCCCCTTCGAAAAGCTCGATATCGAGGTCGAGGACGCCCCCTTCGTCGCGGTCGAGGTGAAGATCGACGGCGAGGGCAAGGAGACGACGCTGAGTTTTCGGCTGAACACGGGCGACCTCGTCATGGCGGGCGCCGACCATCCCATCCGCTTCGTGCCCAGGGCCGATGGACCGCATCCCTATCTTTGCGTTCGCGGCGGGCTCGAGGCGCTGCTTGCGCGGCCGGTATGGTACGAGCTTGCCAATCTCGCGCTTGCCAACGGCTCCGAGCCCCCCGGGCTCTGGAGCAATGACGCCTTTTTCCCGCTGGAGCCCGCGCCATGATCCTTGCCGAAAAGCTCCGCCATGCGCTTGCACGCGGCCATACCGATTCACCGATTCTTCTGACCGGCGACGATCGCGACGCGCTGATCGGCGCCAACGAGGTGCTGGTGCCTGCCGCAGTGCTCATCGCCGTTACCGATCGTGCCGATCCCGGCGTGATCCTGACACAACGCCCGGAGACGATGCGCAGCCATGCGGGACAGATCGCCTTTCCGGGCGGTCGCATCGATCCTGGCGATGATGGCGCCATCGAGGCGGCGCTGCGCGAGGCCGAGGAAGAGATCGCCCTGCCCCCGGACGTGGTGACCGTCATCGGCACCATCGATCGCTACCGCACCGTCACGGGCTATCAGGTAACCCCGGTGATCGGGATCATTCCCCCCGACCTTCCACTCGTCGCCAATACTGCCGAGGTGACCGAATGGTTCGAGGTTCCGCTGTCCTTCCTGCTGGAGCCCGCCAACCATATCGAGCAGGCGGTCGAATGGCAGGGGCGCGAGCGGCATTATTACGAGATCAGTTATGAAGGCCGGCGGATCTGGGGCGCGACGGCCGCGATGATCGTCAATCTGGCGCGGAGGATCATTTGGGCGGACTGACACTCCCGGAAGCGTCATGGCGCACCTGCGAGGGCATGGACCGGTTGCTCGGCGCGCTCGACGCGGCCGATGGCCAGGCGCGTTTCGTCGGCGGCGCGGTGCGCGACACGCTTCTCGGGCACGAGGTGCAGGATATCGACATCGCCACGCGCCTGCTGCCCGATGCAGCGATGCAGCGCTTGCGTGCGGTCGGGATCAAGGTCGTCCCCACCGGGATCGATCATGGCACGGTGACCGCAGTGCTTCCCGAAGGGCCGATCGAGGTGACGACGCTGCGCCGCGATGTTTCGACCGATGGACGTCGCGCCACCGTCGCCTTTTCGGATGATTGGCGCGAAGATGCCGCGCGCCGCGACTTCACGATCAACGCGCTTTATGCGGACCCGGCGACGGGAGCGATCTTCGACTATTTCGGCGGGGCCGACGACCTGGCGGCCGGACGGATCCGCTTCATTGGTGATGCCCTGCAGCGGATTGCGGAAGATCATCTGCGCATCCTTCGGTTTTTCAGGTTTCATGCGCGCTTCGGCAAGGACGCACCCGATCCGGAGGCACTGGCTGCCTGCCGTGCGCGCTCGCGCGACCTGATGGCGCTGTCGCGCGAGCGGATCGCGGATGAATTGCTCAAGCTGCTCGCGCTGCCCGATCCTGCACCGACAATTGCATTGATGATCGACGCGGGCATCTTCAGTGCGATCATTCCCGAAATCGGTCCGGACTCGCTCGCGCGGCTCGAAAATCTCATTGCGCATGAACAGGCGACGGGCACAGCGCCCGATGCGGTCCGCCGCCTCATTGCGATTGTGCCGGCGGACGGCGACAAGGCCGACGCGATCGCAGCAAGGCTCAAGCTATCGAACGCACAGCGCAAGCGCATCGGGATCGCGCTTGGCGGGAACGACGGCGGGCCGCGTGAACTGCTCTATCGCTGGGGCACGATTTCGGCGACCGACCGGCTGTTGCTCTCGGGTCTTCCGACCGAACGGATCAGTGCCGGTGTGAAGCTGGTAGGGACGGCGGAACGGCCGAAGCTGCCGATCGGCGGCGGTGCCCTCGTCGCGCGCGGCCTTGTGGCGGGGCCCGTTGTGGCAAAGGCATTGCAGACGGTTGAGCGACGCTGGATCGACGAGGACTTTCCCGATGCGGCGCGGGTCTCGGCGATTGCCGACGAAGTCGTGGCTCAGGCGTTGCGCGCGAGCAAATAGCTATAGGCAGCATCGCTGTCGAGCGGTCCCGAATAATGGAACCCCTGCCCCATCGCGCAGCCAAGCGCGGCAAGCGTTCGCGACAGTTCGATCGATTCGACCCCTTCGGCTGTCGTCTTGAGTCCAAGCGCGTCGGCGAGCGACAGGATCGCGCGCACGATCGCAACCTTGTTCTTGTCCTCGAGCATGCCCGTGATGAAGCTGCGGTCGATCTTCAGGATGTCGAGCGGCAAGCGCTGGAGATAGGCGAGGCTTGAATAGCCCGTGCCGAAATCGTCGACGGCGATCGAGGTGTCGAGCTCCTTCAGCGCGTCGAGCACGCGCACCGCGCGCTCCGGGTCCGCGATGACCGCGCTTTCGGTGAGTTCGAGCGTGAAGCGCGAGCCCGCTATGCCGGCGCCGTCCAGCGCGGTGGATACCACCGAGGCCACATCGTCGCGCGCAAGCTGGATCGCGGAAAGATTGACACTGATCTTGACGGGCAGCGGCCGGCCCGCGCGCACATCCCATTCGGCGAGCGTGTGCGCGGCCGCTTCAAGCGCCCAGCGCCCCAAGGGAACGATCAGCCCCGATTCCTCGGCGACGGGGATGAAGTCGGTCGGCGAGATTTCGCCATGTTCGTCGTCCTGCCATCGCGCGAGCGCTTCGAAGCCCGCAACACGATCGTTCGACAGGTCGATCAGCGGCTGGAAAGCGAGATGCAGGCGGTTGCCCTCGACCGCGCGGCGCAATTCGGTTTCAAGGCTGAAGCGCTTGCGCGCCATGTTGAACGCGGTGGGTTGATAGATTTCAGTCTTGCCCGTTTCCTTGGCGCGCTTGAGCGCGAACTGGGCATGGCGGACAAGTTTTTCGGAATCGGCGACGCCATCGTTCATGAGCGCGCAGCCGATCGAGCATTCGACCTTGATCTCGAGGTCGGTCAGGCGAAAGGGAGCGGACAGCACCTCCTGCACGCGCTTCGCCACATGCAGCGCATCACCCGGGCCTTCGACAAGGCGCACGAGGACGCCGAATTCGTCGCCGCCGATCCGCGCCAGACGATCGCCTGCCCGCAAGGCGTGGACGAGCCGGCGCGCGACGGTGATGATCAGCTCGTCACCGGCCATCGGACCGATGCATTCGTTGATGCGGCTGAAGCGCACGAGATCGACGATCAGTACCGCAAAATGCTGTTCAGGGTCGGTCGAGGTCTGCTCGAGCAGTTCGGCAAAGCCCGCGCGGTTGGGCAGGCCGGTGAGACTGTCGGACAACATCTCGCGCCGGAGGTTCTGCGCCGTCTGCAGTTCGGCGGTGCGATCGAGCAGCGTCAGCATGCACCGCGCGCCCGAGATGTGGGTTTCGGCGAGCCGCGCCAGTCGCACGGAGAAATGCCGGCCCGCGATCGCGTCGCCGTCCTGCCACTCGAAATCCGAGTGCGCGTCGCCGCTGATGAGGAACTCGACGATCCGCTCGCCCAGCCCGTTGCGGTCCAGAAGCGAGTCTGCCCGACGAGACCTGGCGCTCAACGGCTCGTTCAGTTGCTTGAAGACCGCATTGCTGCATTCGACGAAACGGCCTTGCGGCCCGATTCCGATCACCGCGGCGCCAATGGGCAATGCATCGAGATAGTGCTGACGCGCCTCGACAAAGGCCGGAAGATGCTCGTCAATCGTCAGGCGCGCCGCCGCGAGGGGCGGTTTCCCGCCGTCCCCTTCGGAAGGCTTGAGCCTGTTTCGATTGACCGCGACGCCCATGCGCCGACCGGGTTACGCTCTGGAAGGTAAAATTTGTGTAAAATCAGCGCCGAAATGGCCTTAGCCGAAGCGGTTATCACGCGGGAAGCCGGTTGGCGGCATCCGTCCGGCAGCGCCGCGCGCGACGCGCCACGGCGTCAGGTCTGCCTCGGTACGCGTCCGTCCGGTATCGCCGCCCATTGCCCAGCTCAGCCCGTCCTCGAAACGGAAGGCAATCGCATCCGAAAGCCCGCCATCGCGGTAACGCTGGAGTGCGACGCCCTGACCACGCCCCATTTCGGGCAATTCACCGAGCGGGAAGACGACAAGCTTCCGGTTTTCGCCGATAGCGGCGACATAGTCGGCATTCGCGGGAATGGGCCGGACAATCTTCAGCTTCGCGCCGGGCCGAACGTTGACAAGCTGCTTGCCCTTGCGTGTTTCGGCGACCGCGTCGGCGACCGCCGCGACGAAGCCGCGCCCGTCGGATGATGCCACGAGCAACTTGCCACCGGGCGTTCCCGGGAGCACGACGATGATCCCGGTCTCATTCTCCACATCGATCATCAACCGCACCGGCTCGCCAAAGCCACGCCCGCCTGGCAGCTTGTCGGCGGCGAGCGTGTAGAATCGCCCATTGTCGGCGGCGAGAAGAATCTTGTCGGTGGTCTGCGCGTGGAAGGCGTGCGCGGGGCCATCGCCCTCCTTGAACTTGAGCGCGTCGGCCGAAGACAGGTCGATGTGGCCTTTCATCGCGCGGATCCAGCCGCGCTGCGACATGATGACGGTGATCGGCTCGCGCTCGACCATCGCCTCGAGCGGGATCTCGCGTGCGGGCGCGGCTTCCTCGATCAGCGTACGGCGGCGGCCGAGTGCGGTCTCGGGGCCATAGCGCTCGCGCACCTTGCCGAGATCGCGCTTTAATTGCGTGCGCTGGCGCGCGGGGCTCTCGATCAACGCGGCGAGCGTCTTGCGCTCGGCGTCCAGCGCCTCGCGCTCCTTCTTGATCTCCATTTCCTCGAGCTTGCGCAAGGAACGCAACCGCATGTTGAGGATCGCCTCCGCCTGGCGGTCATTGAGGCCGAATTCAGCCATCATCACGGGCTTGGGCTCGTCTTCTGTGCGGATGATCTCGATGACGCGGTCGAGGTTCAGATAGGCGATCAGATAGCCGTCGAGCAGCTCGACGCGGTCGTCGATCTTCGCCAGCCGGTGCTGCGAGCGGCGGACGAGCACGTCGATCTGGTGATCGAGCCAGTGGGTGAGCACTTCCTTCAGGCTCATCACGCGCGGTGTGCGATTGGCGTCGAGAACGTTGAGGTTGAGCGAGATGCGCACCTCCAGATCGGTGAGCCTGAACAGGCTTTCCATCAGCATCTCGGGCTCGACCGTGCGGCTGCGCGGTTCGAGGACGATGCGGATCTGCTCGTCGGATTCGTCGCGGATGTCGGCGAGGATCGGCAGCTTCTTGTCGTTGATGAGCTGTGCGATCTGCTCGATCAGCTTGGATTTCTGAACCTGATAGGGAATCTCGGTGACGACCGCGACCCAGGTGCCCCTGCCCTCATCCTGCTTTTCCCAGCGCGAGCGCACGCGAAAGCCGCCGCGTCCAGTGGCGTAGGCCTCTCGGATGGCGGAAGCGCTGTCGACGACGATGCCGCCGGTGGGGAAATCGGGTCCCGTGACATATTCGAGAAGCTGCACGTTTTCAGCCTCGGGCTGGTCGATCAGCAGCATCGCGGCGTCTATGAGCTCGGCGGCGTTGTGCGGCGGGATGTTGGTGGCCATGCCCACCGCAATGCCGCTCGCGCCATTGGCGAGCAGATTGGGGAAGAGCCCGGGCATCACCTCGGGCTCTTCATCTTCACCGTTATAGGTCGGTCGATAGTCGACCGTGCCCTCGTCGAGCCCGGCCATCAGGTCGATCGCCACAGGTGTCAGCCGCGCCTCGGTGTAGCGATAGGCCGCGGCGTTATCGCCATCGATATTGCCGAAATTGCCCTGGCCGTCGACGAGCGGATAGCGCAGCGAGAAGGTCTGGGCGAGGCGGACCATCGCGTCATAGACCGACTGGTCGCCATGCGGGTGGTATTTGCCGATGACATCGCCGACGACGCGCGCGCATTTCTTGTAGCCCGAAGCCGGATCGAGCCGCAGCAGCCGCATCGCCCAGAGCAGGCGGCGATGAACGGGCTTCAGGCCGTCGCGGACATCGGGAAGCGACCGCGCGGTGATCGTCGAGAGCGCGTAGACGAGATAGCGTTCGGAGAGCGCGCTATCGAATGGGTGGTCAACAATCTGGTCGAAGGGATCGGTGAAGTCGGTGGCCATATGCACTGCGATAGCAGGCTGGAGTCACGGCGCAAACCACTCGTGGGTGGAAACATCGCCGTCGGGCTTGCGGATCATCCAGATACGGCGCTCGACGGTGAAGGGGATGTTCAGGTCCTTGCAGAAATCGTCGATCGTCCAGAGAACGTCGGGGTGGGTCCGCGCGCAATCGTCTCCGCACAGAATGCCGCCAGGCTTCACGCGCTGAAACCAGTGAACGACATCGGCATGGAAGCCTGGATTGTGGTGGACGCCGTCGAGAAAGACGAGATCAAGGCTCTGACGCGGCCAGTCGGCGAAATCATCGGGGCTGCGTCCACGAATCGCGATGATGTTGAGGCAATCGCGCGTGTGATAATCGAAATTCTCGCGGGTCCCCCAATTGCGACGCTCGGCCGTCATGGTGCCGTAATCCTCGCCTGCCGACTGATCGTGCCCCAGCCGGGTCGGCGGCGAATAGGGATGCTCCTGGGGATCCCATATATCTACGCAGGTGATCGAAACCGATGGGTCCACCGATTTCGACCAGCACCATGAGGATCGCCCGCAAAACGGGCCGACTTCTAGCATCGCCCCGCCCGGTGGGATCGTCTGCGCCAGCCGTTCGAGAATCTTCAGTTCGGGTTCGGGCATCCAACCCGGAATATCGAGATTATAGGGCATATGATCGCATCACCCCGCGCATGATTCACGCCGCTGGCCATCCGAACTGGCACTTCGCTCCGATTGCGGGCGCGGCGCAAGCCCGCAGCAACGCAATGCGTTCAGTCGCGGGGATCAGGGGCAGGCGCGGGCGGCGTGAATATTCCGTGTGGGTCGTCGATCGCGTCGGCACGCATCTCTGCCTCGATCCAGCTGCGAAAGGCCTTGATCTTGGGCGCATTGCGCTTGTGCGGCGGATAGACGAGCCAGTACATGCCGCGACCGAATGCGAAGTCGGGAAGCGGCTGGACGAGCCGACCCGAACGCAGTTCGTTGCGCCACAGTGCAAGGTTGAGAATCGCAATGCCGTGACCTGCCATCGCGGCATTCCCCTCGAGCAATTGCGAATCCAGCCTCAGGCCTGTGCGGGGCTGAGTGTCTTCAGTGACGCCGACCGCCCCTGCCCGTTCCGCCCATCGCCCCCACCAGACATCGTCGGACGACAGCCTCGGCAGGGCCATCAGATCCGCAGCCGTGCGGATCTGCGGATGTTGCGCAAGAAATTCGGGGCTCGCGAGCGGCGCGATGACAACGCGCATGAGGAAATGCGAGACCAGCCCCGGCCAGGGTGCCGCGCTGTTACGGATCGCGACATCGACCTCGTCACGCGCGAAATCGACGACATGGTCGTCGGTATGAAGCCTGACCGCCAGCCCCGGGCGCTGCATCTGGAAGGCCCCCAATCTGAACGCGAGCCAGTTCTGCGCAAAGGTGTTGGAACAACTGATCGTCAGCACCGACTCATTATCGGTGCGCGCGATCGAAAAGGCATCGTCGATGCTGTCGAACGCGCCTGAGATCAGCGGCGCAATGCGCTTGCCCGTTTCGGTCAGCACGACCTGACGCTTGATGCGGTGGAACAGCGAGGTTCCGATCCGCTCTTCCAATAATTTCACCTGATAGCTGACGGCCGCCTGGGTCATTCCCAGCTCCTCGGCAGCTTTTGTGAAATTTCCATGACGCGCAGCCGCTTCGAATACCCTGACCGCGGCGAGTGGAGGCAGCTTTCGCATCGCCGCTATCATAAGCCATACTTATCGAAATAGGGCAAGCATTTGTTGGCGCCGGCGGTCGGAAACGGGCATTCAGGCGCTGTCGAAACGATCCGTTTCCCAAGGATATTGGAGAATAGCCATGTTGCGCGACGAATTCGAAGGTCGCCTGTGGGCCGACCATCACCACGTCTTTTCCGAGCAGGTCGCCGCATTGTTCGCGGACACCGCGCTCGTCTTTCGCCGTCTGTCAGCGCGGCTTTATGACGCTCCCTGGGAGCGTAGCGAGCGCAAGGCGCGTTCCAACTGACGCCCCCGCCGGGCGGACTTGCCCCCTTACATCGTCCGCCCGGCACCCCTTATCCTTAGCGGCCCGTTCACCTAAGCCCTAAGCCCTTTCGCTACTGACATTCGTCAATGTCTGCCTGATCGAGGACAGGCATAGGACGAAACCATGTTTCGGTGCAGCAAGCTGGACCGGGGGGCACGAATGGCAGCGATCGTCGCGGCGGGCAGCATGCTCACCGGCGCAGCGCTGCCCAGCCTTGAGCAGCGCCTGCTATATTCGCACAATACCGAGCGCGCCCGCGCCGACCTCCCCGCGATGCACTGGGACGCTGGCCTCGCAGCGGATGCCGCCAAATGGTCGCGCCACCTCGCGGCGACCGGCCGGTTCGAGCATTTCGAGGAATTTTCTGACGATCCCGACGCGCAGGGCGAGAATCTGTGGATGGGCACGCGCGACGCCTTTTCCCCCGAGACGATGGTCGGCCACTGGATCGGGGAAAAGAAGCACTTCAAGCCCGGGGTCTTCCCCAATAACAGCACGACAGGCGATCTCGCGGATGTCGGTCACTACACACAGATCATGTGGCGCGACACGAGCAAGGTGGGCTGTGCGATCGCGGCCAATGCCGAGGACGAGTTCCTTGTCTGCCGATACAGCGCGACGGGCAACGTGATCGGCGAACGCCCTTTCTAAATCGACAGACCACCGTTGAAGATCGACCACCCGGTCGCCTCGGAAAGCCGCTCAAGCGCGAGACTGCCGAGCAGAGAATTGCCGCGCTCGTTAAGGCCCGGCGACCAGACCGCGATTGATGCCTTGCCCGGCACGATACCGAGGATGCCACCGCCGACCCCCGACTTTCCCGGAATGCCGACGCGAAAGGCGAACTCGCCCGAACCGTCATAATGGCCGCAGGTCAACATCAGCGCACCGACACGCCGCGCGCGCCTGGCCGAGATCACCTGATGCCCCGTACCGGGATGCAAGCCGTCAGCGGACAGATAACGTCCCGCCATGGCGAGCTGGCGACAGCTCATCGCCAGCGCGCACTGGTTGAAGTAGACGTTGAGCACATCGTCCACCGCGTTGCGCAGATTGCCGAACGCCTTCATGTAATTGGCCAGCGCGAGGTTGCGAAAGCCGGTCCGCGCCTCCGAACCCGCGACCTCTATGTCGATCTCTACCGCGTCGTCCTCGGCAAGGAAGCGCATGAAGCGCAGCAGCTCGCCGATCGCGCCCTGCGGCGCGCCGCGATCGAGCACTGCGTCGGCTACGACGATCGCTCCCGCGTTGATGAAGGGGTTGCGTGGGATGCCATGCTCGAATTCGAGCTGGACGATCGAGTTGAACGCCGATCCCGAAGGCTCGCGCCCCACGCGGCGCCACAGCGCATCACCATGCTTGCCAAGCGCAAGCGTCAGCATGAACACCTTGGAGATGCTCTGGATCGAAAAGGGCGTTTCGGCATCGCCGGCCGTGAAACTGTGCCCCTCCGCGGTGACCACCGCGATTCCGAAGCGCGCAGGATCGACGCGGGCGAGTGCGGGGATATAGTCGGCGGACCGTCCGCGCTCCTCGATCGCCGCCATATCGGCGGCGATCGTATCCAGAAGGTCCTGAAGGTCAGCCATGCCCGCCAAGTTCGGGCGGAAGCGTCAAGCCTTCGCGCTCATCATCCCAGATACAGTGCATGATCCACCAGCGGCTCCCGTCGTCATAGAGATGGAGCATGTTGAGCCCGCGCTTGATAAGTTCGGGCGATCCCGGGGCGGGCCGCGCCTCATAGGCGGAGAAGACCTGTGCGATGTTGCCGAAGCGGGTGACCTTGCGCCACGTCTCGATCTCGTAGAACGCGATATTCGCGAGCAAGGCAGAGGCGTTGGCGCGGTAGGAGTCGAGATCGAAGCTGAGCGCGATCGGCTTGCCCTGATCATCGAGGCGCGTGCGCACCATCCGCGCCTCGGGATGGAACAGTGCTTCTGACAGCGCCCAGTCCTGCCCGCCGGGCGGCCCGGAAACCGATGCGTAAAATGCATCGAAAATCTGGTCGAGGTCGTGCAGGTCTGTCGCCGTGGTCGCCATGTCGTTCCTTCCATGCTAGCCCCCAAGCGATAAGGCAGAAGACGGCGAAGGCAAGCGCCGAGCAGCGCATTGCCCAGCCTTGTGCAATAGTTTCGACAGATGGCGCGAGTTGCTCCATGTTAAGGACACGGGCGGCTATCGAGACGAGGCTGAGGCCATGGACAGTTTGCGCGTAAGGCTTACCGAAAGCCGTTCACCCGGTAAGGTGCGGAGATCCGCATTTTTCGATCAATCCGAAATCTGGTGGGAGATCGAGGCACCCGAGCCCGTCCTGCCGGAACCGCTGGAGCGTCACGACGTCGCAGCGACCGCGCTGATCTTCAAGGCCATGGAAAGCGCGCGCGACCTGCATATCGAAGGCCCGGTATCGCGATCGTTGCTGGCGGGCCTCGAGGAACTGGTGGTTTCCTGGGTGCTGTGGCGGCCCGACCTCTACGCACCGATCCGGTTGAGTGCCGATATCGAACTGGATGATGCCGGCAGCACGCGCCATGCCGATACCGCCATCGCCACCTGCTCGGGCGGCGTCGACAGTTCGTTCACGATATGGCGCCACTTCAACGCGCGTGCCAGCCGCGGCAGCCGCAAGCTGGGCGCCGCGCTCTTCGTTCATGGCCTCGACATTCCGCTGGCACGGCACGCGCAATTCGAGGATGCCTTTACCAGCGCGGCGGAAACGCTCCGCTCGATCGATCTGCCACTCGTCAAGATGCGGACCAACTGGCGCGAGCAGGCGTCGCGGGTATGGCAGATGGACTTCGGTTCGGGCCTGTCCTCGTGCCTTCGCCAGTGGCAAGGCACCTTCGATTCCGCGTTGATCGGATCGGGCGAGGACTATGCGCATCTCGTCTTCCCCTGGGGGTCCAACCCGATCACATTTGCGATGCTATCGTCCCCCGATTTCGAAATACTTTGGGACGGAGGCGGGTTTGGGCGGACAGCCAAGCTGGAAGCGATCAGCAACTGGCCCGAGGCGCTGAACAATTTGCGCGTATGCTGGCAGAATACGTCCGAAAGCGCCAATTGCGGGCGATGCGAGAAATGCGTGCGGACCAAACTCAATTTCCGGACGTTGGGACTCAGCCTGCCGCCTTCGCTCGGGGGCGAACCGACGCTGGCCCAGATCGCGGCCCTGCGCGCAAGCAATGCGGTCAAAGTCACCCAGCTTCAGGACATTGTCGAGCATTGCCGTCGCGGCGGCACCCTGCCCGGATGGGCGCGCGCGGTGCAGCTTTCGATCGCATGGAATTCGGCGCTCAACGCCGCCAAGCAGACCAAAAAAGTCCTGTTTCCGCGCCGGCGTCCCGCGAAGCAGGGCACACCGATCGCAACGGGCATTGCGGTGGCCGAACCACCCTTAGCCCCGGTTGAAGAACCGGGCGCGCGCCTTTCCGGCGAGGTCGAGCATCTCGCGCTCGGGGCCGGCAGGCCGACCGCCGATCATCCATAGCGCAGCGCTGCTCGCGCCATAGGTAAACGCTCCGATGCCAATCAGCGTCACGACTTCGAATAGCAGTTGTACCAAGCCGTGGTTCGCGGCAAACATCCGTTGCGCAGCCCACACTGCCGCGCTCATCACCAGGACAGCCAGGATGCAACGCAGATTGGCGCCAAGCTGCTTGCGCACCGGCAGCGCGATCAACCTCCTGATCATGAGCATGTTGACCAGCGTCGCGACAAGGCCGGTGATCACGCGGGCATAGATCACCCCTTGCAATCCATAGACGTACATGCCGGCCATGATGAGCGGCAGGCGCACGAAGAACAGCTGCGTATCGCGCACGAACAGCAAGCGCGTCGCACCCAGCGACATGCCCAGCGGAACGACCTGCGAGCCGATCGTCTGCACTGCGATGATGGCCGCCAACGCCTCGATCACTGCGGTGGCGGGCAGCCATTTCTCCCCCATGGCGAGCAACACGAGCGGTTCGGCGATCAGCGCCATGCCGACACCCAAGGGAAGTGCGATCGCGGTGACGAGCGCCTGTGCGCGTTGATAGGCATGGCGCAGTCGCCCCGGTTCGTTCGCGAATTTCGAGAAAGCGGGAAAGAGGGTCTGAGTGAGCGGCGATGTGGCCTCTCGGGTCGGCATCACCGCCAGATTGTTGCCCACGGTATAGTAACCGAGGTCGGTACTGCCCAGAAACTTGCCGATCAGCAACTGATCGAAGCGCCAGTTGATCGTGTTGATCATCTGGCTGAGCGCAAGCCACACCGAAAAGGACCAAAGTTCGCGTGCATGTTTCAGCGTCAGGCGCGGCCTGAAGGGCAGCACGGTGTAGGATATGACAACCTGCGCCAACTGCCCGACCAGCGTCCCCGCGATGAGCGCCCAATAGCTCCGGTAGATCAGCGCCACGGCTATGCCGACAATGACACCGATCATCTTTTGCGAGACATTCAGGACGAAATCCTGCCAGAAGATCAGTTCCTTCTGGAGCATGATCCGCCGCGGATTGGCGAGGCCGCTCATGAAGATGCTCAGGCCGAACGCATATATCACATTCGCAAGCCGCGGGTCGCCATAGAAGGCAGCGACCACAGGGCCGACCGCCGAGAACAGGCCGCCCAGCAGCAGTCCGCGCAGCATGTTGAGCGTCCACGCTGTATCGAAGTGCCCGCGCGTCGGCTCGCGGTGATGCACCAGCGCCTGCGCAAGCGAAAGATTGGTGAACGACTGCAGGATCAGGAGCATCGTCATGCCCAGCGCCACCAGACCGAAGTCCGAAGGCAGCAGCAATCGCGCGAGGACGATCGTCGAGATGAAGCCAAGCGCGTTGACGAGTCCGCGCGACGCCGTGATCCACAGGCTTCCACGCGCCAGCCGTGACGAGAGGTTTTGCACCACCGCTTCCCGATCCGCTCTCGCTGCTGCCGCGAACGCCGACCGGCCTAATTCCTATGCGCGGGCGGTGCAACCGTCATGAGATGGTGCCTGCCGTGAGCGCCGCCCTAGCTCTCATCCGCCTTGCCCGCCGCATTCTTCAGGAAGTGTCCGAATTCGATCGGGAACGGGAAGACGATCGTCGAATTCTTCTCGGCGGCAATCACGTTGAGGCTGCTGAGGTAGCGGAGTTGCATCGCCTCGGGGCGCTTCGACAGGATCTCGGCTGCCTCGAGGAGCTTGGCGGCGGCCTGCTGTTCGCCTTCCGCATTGATCACCTTTGCACGGCGCTCACGCTCGGCCTCGGCCTGCCTTGCAATCGCGCGCACCATGGTCTCGTTGATATCGACATCCTTGATCTCGACATTGGCAACCTTGATCCCCCAGGGATCGGTGCGCGCGTCGAGGATCTCCTGAATATCGTTGTTCAGGCGGTCGCGCTCGGCGAGCATCGTGTCGAGTTCATGCTTGCCGAGCACCGAGCGCAGCGTCGTCTGCGCAAGCTGGCTGGTGGCGCCCAGAAAATCCTCGACCTGGATGATCGCCTTTTCGGGATCGATGATGCGGAAATAGATCACGGCATTGACGCGCACCGAGACATTGTCGTGGCTGATGACGTCCTGCGGAGGCACGTCGAACACGACCACGCGCAGATCGGTGCGCACCATCTGCTGGACCATCGGCACGAGCAGGATCAACCCGGGGCCCTTGACCCCCGTGAAGCGGCCAAGCGTGAAGACGACGCCACGCTCATATTCGCGCAGCACCTTTATGGCCGAGGCGAGGAACAGCATCGCGAGGACTATCAGCGGCAGGTAGAAGGCGATCTGCGGGATCATCGCTCTATCCTCCATGCGGCGGTTCGGGCTCGACATGGAGCGTCAGCCCCTCGAGCGCGGTGACGCGGACATCCTGGCCCTTGCCGAGCGGCGCGGCTCCGGCGGCGTTCCAGCGCTCGCCGCGCACGAAGACATGGCCCTGACGGTCGCCCCAGTCCTCGACCACGCCGCGCACCCCGACCATGTCCTCGCGCCCGCTGACGATGCGTGCGCGGCGCGAGGCGAGCGCGAGGCGCGCAACAAGGAGCATGAAGACCACGCTGGCGACCGTGATCCCCGCGATCGACGACCATGACACGCGGAACTCGGGAACGTCGGTATCAACGAGGATCGTCGCGCCGAGCATGAGCGCGACGACGCCGCCCAGCCCCAGCGTGCCGAAGGAGGCGACGTACATCTCCGCAACCAGCAACCCGATGCCGAGCGCGATCAGCGCGAGCCCCGCAAAGTTCACGGGAAGCGCCGCGAGCGCATAGAGCCCGGTCAGCAGGCAGATCGCGCCGATCGTGCCTGGCGCGAAAAAGCCGGGGCTCATGAACTCGAAGATCAGACCGTAGATGCCCACCATCATCAGGATCAGCGCGACATTGGGGTTGGTGATCGCGCTCAGCAATTCGGTGCGCCAGCCGGGCCGGACTTCCTCGACACCAAGTCCGCGCGTGGCAAGCGTGATGCGGTTCCCGCCGACCGTCACAATCCGGCCATGCGCCTGGGCCAGCAGGTCGGCGACGCTCTTCGCCTCGATATCAATCACATCTTCGCGAAGCGCTGCGCTTGCCGACAGGCTCGCGGCCTCGCGCACCGCCTTTTCGGCCCAGTCGACATTGCGACCCCGTAATTCGGCGAGCGCGCGGATATAGGCGGCGGCATCGTTGACCGCTTTGGCGTCCATCGGATTGCGCGGGGTTGAAGCCTTGTCCCGGGCGTCCTTGTCCGTTCCCTGATCGGGGCCGGGAACACCGCCGATCTGCACCGGCGTCGCCGCTCCGACATTGGTGCCGGGCGCCATGGCCGCTACGTGACTGGCATAGAGCAGGAAGGTGCCCGCGCTTGCCGCACGCGCGCCGCTCGGGCTGACATAGGTCGCGACCGGCACGGGAGAGGCCAGGATGTCGCGGATCATCGCACGCATCGAAGTATCGAGCCCGCCCGGCGTATCGAGGCGCACGACGACCAGCGGCGCGCTGCGCTTCGCGGCCCGATCGAGCGCCCGCGACAGATAATCGGCGCTGGCGGGACCTATCGCGCCGTCGAGATGCAGCACGATCGCGGGCGGCCCGCGCTGGCCCGCGGCGGGCACGCATATCGTCACGACCAGTGCGACCAGCAGGATCGCCAGCCAATGGCCAAAGTGGCGCCAGGGCCTAATATGCGATGCGCGCGGCACGTCGCTGCTCCTCCCGGGGCATTCCCGGGCATTCAGGATCGTTATCATAGCACGAATTCAGGCGGATGTCCGGGCAGATGCCGGATTGAGAGTTTGCGTCTCCGGGATCCGGTGATCGCGACCGCATAATCATATCGGCCGTTTCGAAATGGCACGCTTCGCGTACGATGATGTCGAGGGCGTGGCCTGAGTCCGTCAATTGCCTCTGACCAATGATTCGGTTATAGGCGCAGCCCTCTTCCCGCCCCGGCATGCGCATCCTATTTATGCGCTGCCGGGGCATCGACTTTCAGGGGTATGTGTAGATGGCACGCCGCCGCCAAATCTATGAGGGCAAGGCCAAGATCCTCTATGAGGGGCCTGAGCCCGGAACGCTCATCCAGTATTTCAAGGATGACGCCACCGCGTTCAACGCGCAGAAGAAGGGTACGATCAGCGGCAAGGGCGTGCTCAACAACCGGATTTCCGAGCACATCTTCACGCTGCTCGGCAATATCGGCATCCCCACGCACTTCATCCGCCGGCTCAACATGCGCGAGCAGCTGATCCGCCAGGTCGAGATCGTTCCGATCGAGGTGGTGGTGCGCAACGTTGCCGCGGGCTCGCTGACCAAGCGCCTCGGCATCGAGGAAGGCACGCAGCTGCCGCGCACGATCATCGAATATTACTACAAGGACGATGCGCTTGGCGATCCGATGATCGCCGACGAGCACATCGCCTGCTTCGGCTGGGCCAGCCAGGAGGAGATGCACGACATCGCCGACATGGCGATCCGCGTGAACGATTTCATGTCGGGCCTGTTCGCGGGCATCGGCATTCGTCTGGTCGACTTCAAGCTCGAGTTCGGCCGGATCTGGGACAATGACTATGCCCGCGTCATCCTGGCCGACGAGATCAGTCCAGACGGCTGCCGTCTGTGGGACATGACGACCAATGAGAAGCTCGACAAGGACCGCTTCCGTCGCGATCTCGGCGGCGAGGTCGAGGCCTATCAGGAAGTGGCGCGCCGTCTGGGCCTGCTCCCCGAAGAGGCCGACACATCGGTCCTCGAC
Source organism: Sphingomonas sp. LaA6.9 (assembly GCF_022601895.1). Lineage (GTDB taxonomy): Bacteria > Pseudomonadota > Alphaproteobacteria > Sphingomonadales > Sphingomonadaceae > Sphingobium_A. The sequence goes on along the minus strand of NZ_JAKVIO010000007.1, from coordinate 123,806 downwards.
CTCGAAAAGCACCGCAAGAAGCGGGGGAAGTAAGGCCGGATATCAGCGCGCGCCGAGGACTTCGGCGGCGCGCGCCTGCATCGCGTCGGCAAAGGCGCGCACGGCGGGCGTGCCCGCGCGGCTGGCGCCGAAGACGAGGTGCACCGGAATCGCGGTCACGCAAAAATCGGCCAGCAGGGGGAACAGCCGCCCCCCAGCGATGGCATCATCGACCTGGTAGCTGAGCTGATAGGCGATGCCGATCCCCGCTTCGGCCGCGTGGATCGCGGCATCATTGGTGTTGACGAGCATGCGCGGACGGATCGCCACCGCCATTTCGCGCTTCGCGCCGAAGCGCCACTCGGTCGCGGGATTGACCGCGGTGACGCCGATCAGCGCATGATTCCTGAGCTCGTGCGGACCGGCGGGCGTGCCATGTTCGGCGAGATAGGCGGGACTGGCGACCGCGATGCGCGTCACCGCCCCGATCGTGCGCGCGATCAGACTTGAATCGGCGAGCGGGCCGATGCGGACTGCGACGTCGATCCCTTCCTCCACGATCCTGACATTGCGATCGATCAGCAGCAGGCGAACCGACAGCCTCGGGTGCGCCGCAAGCAGCGCATTGGTGACGGGGACGACATGGCGCTGCCCGAACGCAACGGGCGCGGTGACGATCAGCGTGCCCTGCGGCGTGTCTTGCGCGCCCATCGCCACGAGTTCGGCGTCGCGCAGCTCGGCAAGGATAGCGCGTGCACGAGACAGAAAGGCCGTCCCCTCCTCGGTCAAGGAGACCGCACGTGTCGACCGGTGAAACAGGGCGACGCCCAGATGCGCCTCCAGCGCGGCGATTGCGCGCGTCATAGCCGGGGGAGACATTCGGTTCGCACGCGCGCCCGCCGCGAAGCCGCCATGGTCGGCAACAGCCACAAAGGCCTCGAGCGATTGAAACCGATCCAGAAACAATTCCACTTTTCGCAATAATGAACTTCAGTTCTAGTCGATTATCATGTCCATGGAAATGGCGCATATCACCGGCGGGAGCGTGGATATGGCCGAGAATTTCAAGCATCTGATGTTCACGCCGGGGGTCAGGGAGATCCAGGAGGCGAAGGGTTCGCGCGCGAGCTATGCACGCATGGAAGGCGACGGTTCCGCTCCCGACGCGCTCGACGACACCGCGCGCGCCTTTATCGAGAGCCGCGACACATTCTATATGGCGAGCGTCACCGAAACGGGCTGGCCCTATGTCCAGCACCGTGGCGGGCCGCCCGGCTTTCTCCGTGTGCTCGACAGACACCGCATCGCCTTCGCCGACTTCAGCGGCAACCGGCAATATATCAGCACCGCCAATTTCCGCAGCGACGACCGCGTCGCACTGATCCTGATGGACTATCCGAACCGCCAGCGGCTGAAGCTGGTGGGACGCGCGGTGAGCATCGAACATGCGGAAAACCCCGCGCTCGTCGACGCACTCATGCCGCCGGGCTATCCGGCACAGGCCGAGCGCGGTTTCATGATCACGGTTGAGGGCCTCGAATGGAACTGCGCGAAATATATCACGCAGCGCTTCACCGTCGCCGAACTGGCCGGACCAGTCGAGGCGCTGAAGGCGCGCATCGCCGCGCTCGAGGCCGAAAACAGCACACTCAAGGAGAAGCTTGCGTCATGATCCGGCTCTACGCCTCACCGCTTTCGGGCAACGCGCACAAAGTTCGCATGGCGCTCTCGTTTCTCAACCTGTCGCACGAAGAGATCACGGTGCCAGCCCCCGAGCGCAAGACGCCCGACTTCCTCGCAATCAATCCATTGGGACAAGTACCCGTTCTGGTCGACGTCGATGTGGTGATCCGCGACAGTCAGGCGATCCTCGTCTATCTCGCTACGCTCCACCGCCCCGGTGAATGGGACGGACGGGACGCCGCTGAGCGCGCACGGATCATGCAATGGCTCTCCTTTGCGGCAAACGAGATCGCGAACGGCCCAGCAATGCTGCGGCTGGGCAGGCTGTTCGGTGCAGACATCCATGAGCCCACGGCGCAGGCCTTTGCCGACAAGGCGCTGAAGCTGCTCGAAGCGCATCTGGCAACACATGACTGGCTGGAAGGAGGCAGACTCACGATCGCCGATATAGCGGCAAGCCCTTATATCGGGCTCGCCGCGGATGGCGGCATCGAACTCGGCTCCCGGCCCAACGTCACACGCTGGCTCGACCGCATTGCAGCGCTCCCGGCTTTTCCCGCGATGCAGGGCTGGTCGGCCGATTGACAGGATCCGGGGTGACCAGCCCGCATTTCGATTGCTGTCATCTGACCTGATTTCGGGTCTTTGGCATTGACAGTTCGCTGCGCTTTGGTGCTCCTGCGCGTCCCATGACGCAGATCGAGCACACCGTTCGGTGATCCGTAACATCCTGATTCTTCTTGGAAGCGCGAGCATGCTGGCGCTTTCGGCCTGTCAATCCCCCGCCCCGATCGTACGCCCCGCGATTGCCGCGCCCGCCGACCCGGTCAGCACCGCCTGGGGTTTCGACCGCAGCGACGTGCCGCGCGACCCCGAATGGCGTTACGGCCTGCTGCCCAATGGCATGCGTTATGCGATCCGCCGCAATGCGACGCCGCTGGGTTCAGCTTCGATCCGGATGCGCTTCGACGTGGGTTCGACGGCCGAGGCCGAAGACCAGCAGGGTCTCGCGCATTTCCTCGAGCATATGGCATTCAACGGATCGACGCACGTGCCCGAGGGCGAGATGGTGAAGATCCTCGAACGCCATGGCCTCGCCTTTGGCGCGGACACCAACGCCAGCACGAGCTTTACCGAGACCGTCTACAAGCTCGATCTGCCGCAGGTCAGCGACGATGTCGTCTACACCGGACTGATGCTGATGCGCGAGACCGCAAGCGAGCTCAGCATCGACCCGAGGGCGGTCGATCGCGAGCGCGGAATCATCCTGTCGGAGCGACGCGCGCGCGATCAGTACGCCTATCGCCGCCTGACCCATTTCCTCGACTTCGCACTGCCCGGTACGCTGGTCGCACGGCGCATGCCGATCGGCACGCCCGAGGTCATCCGCAGCGCGCCCGCCGAGCGCATTCGCGACCTTTACCGGCGTTTCTATCGCCCCGACCGCAGCGTGCTGATCGTGACGGGCGATATCGAACCCGACCTGATCGAGGCCAGCATCCGCGAACGCTTTTCCGACTGGCAGCCCGCCGGGCCGAAGGAGGCCGAACCCGTTACCGGCACGATCAATCCAGATCGCCCGACGAGCACCGCCTATTTCCGCGATCCCGATGTGCCCACCTCGGTTTCGCTGTTTGCGACAAAGCCCGCCGACACCAGCCCGGACAGCGCAAGGAAGCGCGAGCGCTCCATCCTCGAGACGCTCGCCAATGCCGTGCTCAGCCGTCGCCTTTCCAAGCTCGCACGGCAGGAAGATCCGCCGATCCTCGGCGGATCGGCGGGTTACGCGCCCCTGTTCGGCGCCGCCGAGCTTGCCGCGATCGATATCAGCGCCAGGGGTGACGACTGGCGGGGCGCGGTGGCCGTCGCGGATCGCGAACTGCGCCGCGCGCTGAGCTATGGCTTCACCCAGGCCGAGCTCGACGAGCAGATGGCCAATCTGCGCCGCGGGTTCGAGAATGGCGCGCGTCAGGCCGCAACGCGGCGCAGCGACACGCTGGCCGACGCGCTGGTGAGCGCGATCAACGACGACCTCGTCGTGACCACGCCCGCCTGGCGGCTGGAGCAATTCAACGCTTTTGTGCCGCAGATCACGCTCGACGCGGTCAACAACGCCTTTCGCGCAATATGGTCGGGCGCCAATCCCCAGGTCCATGTCTCGGGCAAGAAGGCGATCACCGACGCGCCCGGCGCAATCCTTGCCACCTATGACGAAAGCCGCGCGACCGAGGTGCTCCCCGTTGCGGACGCCGAACGGGCAGCCTTTGCCTATCGCGATTTCGGCAATGCCGGCGCCGTGATCGCGGACAATCGCATCGCGGATCTGGACATCCGCACGATCCGCTTCGCCAATAATGTCCGGCTCAACATCCGGAAGACCGATTTCGAGCAGGACCGGATCCGCGTGTCGCTGCGCATCGGCCGGGGTGCTCTCGAATTCGGCAAGGACAAACCGGGCCTGCGCATGTTCATGAACGGCGCGTTCGCGTCGGGCGGGCTCGTCGCGCACAGCCTCGACGAGTTGCAGACGATTACCGCAGGGAGATCGGTGGCGCTCGGGCTCGCGGCGAGCGACGAATATTTCGGCACGACCACGATCACCACGCCCGACGACCTCGAACTCCAGATGCAGATCTTCGCGGCCTATATGATGGCTCCGGGCTTTCGCGTGGATGGCGATCGTCAGTGGCAGAACCGGATTCCCGTCGTCTATGATACGCTCGACGCCTCCCCCGGCGCGATCGCGGGCCGCGACGTCCCCAGAATCATCGCCAGCGGCGATCCCCGCTTCGGCACGCCGCCGCTCGCCATACTCCAGCAGCGCAACATGGCCGAGTTGAAGGCCGCGACCGCGCGCGCCTTCGCCAGCGGCGCGATCGAGATCGGCATCGTCGGGGACATCGACGAACAGGCCGCGATCGACGTCGTCGCACGCACCTTCGGCGCGCTGCCCATGCGCGACGAGGCTCCGCCGCAGCTCGACGAAGCGCGGCACGTGTCCTTCCCGACCGACCGCACGCCAGTCGTGCTGCTGCACGAAGGCAAGCCCGATGAGGCGATGACGATGGCCTATTGGCCGACGACCGACAATTCCGACTTCAGGACCGAGGCGACGCTGTCGATGCTCTCGGCGGTGATGGGGCTGATGCTGACCGAGGAATTGCGCGAAACGCTGGGCGCGACCTATTCGCCCGTCGCCTATTCGAGCACATCCTCGATCTATCCGGGTTTCGGCCAGCTCGTCGCGTCGAACAATGTCGCGATGGAAGAGATCGCCAGGGTCGAGTCAGCTGTCGACGCGATTGCAAATCGTCTGCGTACCGAACCCGTCAGCGCGGACCTGATGCTGCGCGCGCGGAAGCCCATTCTGGAGCGGATCGACAAAGCCCGTCGCGAAAACGGGAACTGGATCGCGCTGATCGACGAGGCGCAGACCGAGCCACGATGGATCGAACGGTTTCGCGTCGCCCGACCGGTCTATGAATCGATCTCAGCCGACGACCTCAGGCAGGCAGCGATCCGCTGGCTCGATCCCGCCGCGGCGCTGCGCATCCGCATCATCCCCGATCCCGCCAAAGTGAATCCTTGAACCCGCGGCCAAGCGAGGCCATAGAGCCGCCAAAATCCCATCCAGCGAGACTCGAACCATGAAGACCCGCATTTTCGTGACACTGAAGGGCGGCGTGCTCGACCCGCAGGGCAAGGCGATCCACCACGCGCTGGAGAGCCTCGGCTTTTCGGGCGTCAACGATGTCCGCGCGGGCAAGCTGATCGAGCTGGATCTCGCCGAGAGCGTCACCGATGGCGAGATCGAGGAGATGTGCAAGAAGCTCCTCGCCAACACCGTCATCGAGAATTATCGCATCGAACGCGGAGCCTGAGCCCATGAAGACCGCCGTCATCGTCTTTCCCGGTTCCAACTGCGACCGCGACCTGGCGGTGGCGCTCGAGCAGGTCACGGGGCGCAAGCCCGACATGATCTGGCACACCGATACCGAACTGCCTTCCGGCCTCGGCTTCATCGGCATTCCCGGCGGCTTCTCCTATGGCGACTATCTGCGTTCGGGCGCGATTTCCGCGCGCAGCCCGGTGATGCGCGCAGTGGTTGCCGAAGCCGAGCGCGGCGTGCCCGTGTTCGGCGTGTGCAACGGCTTCCAGATCCTGACCGAGACCGGGCTGCTGCCCGGCGCGCTGATGCGCAACGCTGGGCTGAACTTCGTGTGCCGCGACGTCGCGATGACCGTCGAGAACACCCAGTCGATCTTCACCAGCCGCTACAAGGCGAATGAGGAAATCCGCATCCCCGTCGCGCATCATGACGGTAATTTCTTCGCCGACGACGCGACGCTCGACTGGCTCGAGGGCGAAGGCCGCGTCGCCTTCCGCTATGCCGAGGAAGTCAACGGCGCTGCACGCGGCATCGCGGGCATCCTGAATGCGCAGGGCAATGTGCTCGGCATGATGCCGCACCCCGAACGCATGATCGAAGCCGCGCATGGCGGTCTTGACGGCCGCCGCCTGTTCGAGGGCGTGCTCGAAGCCGTTTCGGCATGAGCATCACGGGCGGCTGCCTCTGCGGCGCCGTCCGCTACAGCATCGAGGCCGAACCGATCGCGACGCGCATCTGCTGGTGCCGCGACTGCCAGCATCTGGCGGCGGGCAACGCGACGGTGAATGTGATCTTCCCATCAGACAGCATCACGATCACCGGCGAGACGCGCGGTTATGAGAGCCATGCCGACAGCGGCAATGTCATGCACCGGCGCTTCTGCCCCGATTGCGGCACCCCGTTGTTCAGTGCGGCAGAGGTCCGACCGCACCTCATCATCGTTCGCGCCGGCACGCTCGACGATGCCGCGATCGCGAAGCCCGGCGCCACGATCTGGACCGATTCCGCGCCGCACTGGGCGCTGATCGACGAGACGTTGCCCAAGATCGAACGCCAGCCGGCGCCGATCCCGGCGCCGGATTGAGTTCCGATCTCCTACGAAGGTCAGGAAAGTTCGGCGTGTAGGGGGAACCTCCTCGATCAGTGCGGCCGCACTCCACGCCTTCAAAGAGTCGATTGTCAGATCAGCCAGACAGAACAGGGGCGTGGACAGCGATTTTTCGGCAGTTTCCGACGACATGTCAGCCGCTACATCGAGTCTTTTCCGCCAACTGAAAGCGATTATTCATTCAAGAAAGGGCGGGATGACGGTTGGGGGGCTGGAAAGCTAACATTCCGTTCTGTATCAAGCGACATCGTGAAGTGGTCCGGGGGCGACACGCAAAACTGGTCCGCCCAGGGTTGTTAGGCACTCTCCAAATCATGCGTCGCAGTGGCCTTTTGCAAAAGGCCACTGCGACGCTTTTCGCGTAATTGATAGCTATCCCCGCGGATGGTGATGACATGGCTGTGGTGGAGCAGCCGGTCGAGAATGGCGGTGGCGACGGCGTTACCCAATCGCCCTTGCTGAAATCCTACTCTTTGTCGCTTTCGTGTGGGGTGCCAACGCGGTTGCCAATCTGCTTTACGACCTTTGAGAAGGGGGCAAGCAACGCGTTCCAGTCGATCTGGACGCTTGTCGCGATCGGACCGGGAATGTCGCAAAGTTGTGAAAAGCGGAATTTGCGCCCCTCGCTGGAAGGGAGGGGAGTGAACAGTGCGCCCCGCCTACACCTTCGCGCTGAACGGCGTGAAGTCGGTGCCGCGGTCGTACACATCCACACCCTCGCGGCGCTTGAGCCAGCCGACCACGGCATAGGTCACCGGCGTCAGCACCGCTTCCCAGCCGACCTTCATGGCCCAGTTGGTGACCATCACCGTCGCGACCTGCCAGTCTTCCCACACGCCCAGAAAGGCGAGCGGGTAGAAGATCAGGCTGTCGACTCCCTGCCCCACCACCGTCGAGCCGATCGTGCGCGTCCACAAATGCCTGCCCTCGGTCCAGACCTTCATCTTCGCGAGCACGAAGCTGTTGGCGAATTCGCCCGCCCAGAACGCGAGAAGCGAGGCGAAGACGATCCGCGGGGTCGCGCCGAAGACCGCCTCATAGGCGGCCTGACCCTTCCACCCTTCGGCCGGCGGCAGCGACACGACGACCCAGCTCATCACGGCCATGAACAGCATCGCGCCGAAACCCGCCCAGACGCAGCGCCGAGCGCGCGCATAGCCATAGACCTCGGTCAGCACATCGCCGATCACATAGCCCAACGGGAAGAAGAGGATGCCCGCGCCAAAGGTGAAGCCCGCCACCGTCGACAGCTTGGCCGCGCCGATCAGGTTGGAGAGCAGCAGCACGGTGACGAACGCCGCCATGACGAAGTCGAAATAGCGGAAATGCCCGCCTGCAACCGCCTGTGCCGAAACCGCTTTCGGCGCGCCCGTTTCCCCCATGCTCATGGTGCGCAACACTATCGAGGTTTTTTGCCCATGCAATCCACGCCAGACGCGTGTGCGTCGCCAGGCGCGACAGCGCGCCAGTAGCTCAGCGTGAAACCGGGCCGGACGCCGAAACCTCCCCCGCCACCTCGGCGATCAGGGATCGCAGCCAGCGGTGCGCGGGATCGTTGCGATAGCGGACGTGCCAGGCATGCGCGAGGCGGTGCGCGTGATGCGGCCGCTGAAGTCGGGATCGGTCATCAACATCTCTTCGATCTGGGGCAGTGCCGCGGTCGCGGGCGCGCACAGCTACCACGCCGCCAAGGGCGCGGTTCGCAACATGTCGAAGAAGCAGCGATGACTTATGTCGGCGACGGCATCCGCGTGAACTCGGTGCATCCGGGCTTCATCCACACCCCGTTGACCGACGCGCAGGCCCGGACCTCAACGACGCAGTGATCGCAGCGACCCCGATGAAGCGTGGCGGAAAGCCGATCGAGATCGCCTATGGCGCACTCTACCTCGCCTCGGACGAGTCCAGCTATGTCACGGGCACCGAGCTCGTGATCGACGGCGGCTATCTGGCGCAATAACCGAACGCGCCGGAATGGCCCCCGGTTGCCGGCCCGGCAGCCGGGCGCCATCCGCTTCAGCCCAAGTCGTGTTCGGCGCGCAGATGTCCCCCATGGCCACGGCGCGCGCCACTATCGAGGTTTCGCGCGCGCGCAATCCACGCTATGCGCGTGCGCGTCGCCATACGCGACAGCGCGCCCGTAGCTCAGCTGGATAGAGCACGAGCCTTCTAAGCTTGGGGTCGCAGGTTCGAATCCTGCCGGGCGCGCCATTAGGTTTTCCGCGGACTTTACCACCAGTACGGAAGCAGAATTTACCGACTAGAAGCCCGCCACGTAATCACCACGTAATCTTGTGAGTGATTTAGAGCGCCTCTAGCTCGTTCGGTCCGGCCGCCGAGACAAGGTGACCTGCTGCATCACTCGGACCAGAGCGGCCAATATACCAGTGAGCAGTTCCAGCGGTTGATGGCCGACAACGGCGTCACCTGTTCAATGAGCCGCTCGGGCAATGTCTGGGACAATGCCGCGATGGAGAGCTTCTTCTCCTCGCTCAAGACCGAACGTATCGGCAGGAGGGTCTATCGCACGCGCGACCAGGCCAAGGCCGACGTGTTCGACTATATCGAGCGATTCTATAATCCAAGGCGCCGGCACTCGACCTTGGGGTACCTCAGCCCCATCGACTTCGAGAAACAATCTGAGGTAGCGTAGCCTATCGCGGTGTCCGCGAAACCGGCAGCAGCTCAGTTTGCTGATCCTCTGAAAGCACGCTGTCAAGGATGGTCTCTGGTAATGACTCCATTACGGTGGTTGCGCGCGCGAGGAAGGGGGAGAGAAGGCAGGCGGCGGGGTAGCGGCGGGGCTGGCCTAGGCGCGCTATCGCTTCGGACAGCGCGGTCAGTTCGTCAGCCGCCGCCTCGAATTGTTTGAGGAAGTGGGCGCCGAAGGCTTGGTTGGCCGCAGAGGTGAAGCGGGCGGCATCGTGCAGTGTAACACCGGCCAATCTTGGAATCTGGCCGCCAGCCAGCGGCACTTCTATCGTGTGAAACCCAGTGCGCTGGTGATCTGCGCCGCGCCCACCGAGGAAGAAAAGGGCGCCTGATGGCGACTGCCAAGGAAGTTGATGCCGGAGGCGGTCTGCTCCGCAGCCAATGAGGCATGGCCGAGGGAGCGGAGAAACGCTCCCGGCCATACGCGCCTTTTGAGCTGCCTTGGCGCTGTCATATTCAGGCGCCTCCGCTGGCAAGCAGCGTGTTGTGTGCGGCGCGGAAGGTATCCTGCAGCGCCTTGTGGTTATTGAGGCCGTCGAGCGCATAGCTGTTGAGAAACTGACGCCGGGCGAACAGCTTGCGATCGACGGGACTGAGGTCTGCTTCGTTGCAGATCTCTTGCCAGAGGTGGGCGATGGTTGTGATCTGATGTTCTATAAGCGCAGCGGCTTCCGCTTCTTTCATGTGATAATCCGGCGCGCCGGCCAGCAGAGTGGCGAGCGTGCTGGCACGGCCATCGCCCTTGATCAGCATCGCCTGCGTGGCTTCGTTGCCTGTGCGCCCTTGCGGGCAGATGTCATAGGCGGGCGTGAGCGTGAGCATCCTGCCATCCCAGAAGGCGGCATGGTTGCGGGCATGGTCGTCGGTATTGCCGCACAGCACGTTGAAGCAGATCCGCCCATAGAGTTCCTTCAGCGTGTCCTTGGGGTCAGTGAAGCGGTGGCGAATGAGTTCGGCCAAGTCTTCGTAGGAGGCGTAACGGGCCATCATCTCATCAAGGCCCAGCATGGTCAGGGCTGAGACCATGGCGCGTCGCGTCCAGCCATCCTTTGTGTGCGTGCGGTCGAAGCGCTCGATAAGCAGCACATCCTTATGGGCGGCGCGGGTCATCGACACGGACGCGGCGTTGAGTCCGCAGGCGGCTGCCAGCTTCATCGCGATGAATTCGGCCTTCACGACGCTGTAGGTGTCGTTGGCTGCCGAAAATTTGGCGATGAATTTCTTTGCGCCGTCATCAATCAGCGCCTTGGGGCGCGCCCCGCCAATCGACGTGCCATGATTGAGGGCCTGGTCGAGTGCCGGGGTCAGTGGCACGCCTTTTTCGATAAGGGCGGCTGCCTCCATAAGCTCGTCAAGGGAGGCTTGTGCGGCAAGGCGGGGGACATACTCTGTGGCCGATGCCTGAAAATCGAGGGCGCCAATCCGGTCGGAGCCTGACTGGAGCAGAAAGGTCAGCTCGCTGATCTCGGGTACGCGAGCAGCGTCGGGCTTTTTGCCCGTCAGCCTGTTGATGATGACCCGGCGGCCCCAGGCATCCGGCGAGCCGTCGCGAATGCAGCTTGCCATTTGCAAGCCGTTGATGGGCGCGATGACTCCTTCCTGGAGGGGGAGTTCAGGCTCGTAGATGGGAATGGCGCTCTTACGGCGCCGGTAGCTGGCACCGTAGGTAAAGAGCAGGCGCTCGCCATCCTGGTCGAGGCGGCCGGCGACCACCGGTTCTGCTGCCCCGGGCAGCCACATCCAGACAAAGGCTTCGGTAGCGTCCGGCTTAGAAGTCATCATCGACCTCCTTCACGGCGTGGCGGACGCTCTTCGGCAGCAGCGTCAGTTTCTCGTCAAGACGGGCATTGTGCATCTGGAGCGTGCGCTCGTCATAGTCGAACAGGCGCAGGCCGACGATTGAGGCGACCTCAAAGACGATGCCGATCTCAGGGCCCGGCGCGCCTTTTTCGATGCTGGATAAGGTCGTGCGGCTGATGCCGGCGCGGTCCGCCAGTTCCTGCGCGGTCAGGCCGCGCTCGGCCCTGCCGACGCGGATCAGCTTGCCGAGCATGGCGAGCGCCTGGTGCGTGACTCTGGAGTAGCTTCTCTGACGGGGCACGGTTATACCTGCTTTGTTCATTTGAGTGGACGTGAGACCTTTTCATGTCCAGAATTTTGGACATTGTGCCATAAGTCTGGCGTCTAGTCAAGTTTTGTTCATTTGATTGGTCGTAAGGATGGTTGGCGGCCAGAATTTTGTACATAGGCCTGGCTGCAATAATGATGCGCGCTCCAGCTGGGCCGAACGCTTACCGGAGGAACCGGAGGCCTTCTGGATCTGGTGTCTTGAGCAGTCGCACGATACTTTGCTGGCGCTTCTGGCCTATATTGCAGCTGAGAGTGTCGATGCCGTGCGCCGCAAAGGCGACACGGAACAGCCCGCGTATCCGTCATGCCGACTGATGCGAGCGCTCGGGGTCGACCTGGCGCACGCGTTTACGCCGGGCGTCGAGAATTACTTCTCGCGCATCAGCAGCGCGCAGATCGTGGCGGCGCTATGCGAGGCAAAGGGCGTACCTGCTGCGCCGTTCTGGTCGAAGATGAAAAAGGCCGAACTGGCAGCGCTTGCTGCTCGCGAAGTCGCCGGGACCGGCTGGCTGCCGGAAGTCTTGCGCCTGAGCGAAGAGCAAGTTTTCGAACGCGATCAGGCGGCCTGAGGCGCTTCTACCGCATTCTGCCGGTCGCGCCTGCGAGGGTCCGGCCGGTATTCATGCTGTGAGACCAGATTTAGGAGAGCCGGAAGGGAATGGCCCCCCTAAAGTCAAAGGAGAAGAAGTCGTGGCACGACGTACGCGCGAGAAGGGGGAGTTTAAGCTGCCGGCGGCAGCGTTAATCTGGGGCAGGTCGTACAGCCCGGGCCACCGCGGCAAAGTGTGGAGTTCCCCTATATGGTTGTCCCCGCATCCTTACTGATGCCGACCCCGAAATTCCGCTGGCCTGGTATCGTAATGATTATGGCCCCGACACCCTGAAAGCCGAATACCCGGATACTGGATCGCTATAGGCAAATACGGGCCTCCCGTCGCTGAGCCTCTTCTCAACGTAACGCGGGAGCAGTTTTCCGACCTACTGCGCCTCTTGGAGGCGCAGCGCTTCAAGGAGTTCTACTTTACAGTCGAGGAGACCGAGAAGGAGAGCGCGTGGCCGGTGCGAAGCTGGCGAATGGCCACTCGTCTCAGCTAGGATGGGAACAGATAGAGCGACGTTCACCCCGCAAGCTGTCGACAGCCTGCTGACGAGGGCTGAGAATGATAAGGCGAAAACAATTATATACGAGTTCCCAGTTTCATCCTGTCCGCGCCATTTTGTTAAAGAATTCTCAGAGCATAGCTCCGTCCGGCAAATTCCGGCCGCGTCCGATCACCCGACAGACAGAAAAAAGGCGGCGCCTCCATGGAGGGAGAGGCGCCGCCGATCCGGCATAGCTGACGACCTGGGGCGTCTGCTTTGCGCGGGGGGTCAGAATTTCACGGAGATCCCGCCGCTGAGGTTGTGGCGTTCGGCGTCGCCAAACTCGCCGACATATCCGACATTGAGCCGGACCGAGTCGGAAAGGTCGAGGCCAAGGCCGGCACCGAGGCGCGCTGTGGTGGTGCTGCGGTCGACGCCAGCCACGGTGAGCACGCCATTTCCGGTAACGCCGGTGAGCACGCCGCTGGCGGTGATGGCGTCTCCATCGAGCATATGGCGTATACCCGCTTCGACCCAGGAACTGAGCGGCAGATTACCAACTTTGGTTTCCGCACCCAGCGTAATACCGGCATCGGCGAACAGGGCATCGGTGCGCTTGCCCTGAACGCTGAGCGCGAACGCGCTGGTCCCCTGTTCGGTGACGCCCTCACGCCTGGTCGAGATCCAGGTGAGCCCTGCCCTGGGCGTCACCGTCATGTCGCCCGCATCGAGATCGTAATCTGCCGAAAGGTCGACCAGCCAGCTGTTGAGGCCATAGCTTCCCGCGACGCTCGTCCTGCCCGGCAGGTTACGCGTCGTCTTCGCATCCGCGCCGTCATAGGCGGCGAGCGCATGGAGACCGAGGCCGCCGATCCGCGCGTCGGCGAAAACACCGCCGACAAAGCCGTCGGCGCTGGTGCTGGCCTTCAGGTGGAACAGTTTCTGCTCACTGTCGAGATGGCCGATAAAGCCACCCACGCGCATGCCATTGCCGAAACCGTAGCCGATACCGCCGATGAGCCCGCTGGCATCGCCATTGGCCGACGACGCGCCCGTCGTCTTGTTGCCGTCGAGCTCGCTGCGCCCGAACAGCCCCTGGCCGAAGCCGAACAGGCCCTGTTCCTCGGGCATGGTGTAGCGCAGACTGCGCGCGCTGTCGGCGAGCAGCAGGCCATTGTCGATGCCGATCCGGCTCGCCGAGGCATAGGCCTCGGGCGTAAGCTGGGCAAAGGCCGCCTGACGCGACTTGCCCTGTGTGTCGACCAGATCGGGCAGCGCCGCGGTGAAGGCCGCAACCTTCTGGCCCGAACCCAGCACCGCATTGGCATAGGCGATCGAAGCCTGCGCATTGGTGCCGAAGCTCGTGTCATTGGCGAATTCGCCGACGATCTGGATCTTGTTGCCGCGCTGGGCGACGAAGCCAAAGACCGACTGCGACTTGTTGATCGTGGTGAAGCCGCCGGTGATCCCGCCACCCGCGACGACGAGGTCGATCGCGCCGCCGGGTGCCGAGCTGAGCGCGCCGGTGATGTCGATCGTCGAGCCCGAGGCGATGCTGAGCGTGCCCGAGATGTTGAGCAGGTCGCGGCCCGTGGGCGCCAGTTCCAGAAGCAGGTTCGAGCCCGATGCGAAGGCGACATTGCCATTCACCGTCATCGTTCCCGGCGAGGCGCCCGGCGACAGCGTGCCGCGCACATCGATGCTCGCATTGACCGTGCCTGCTGATCCGAAGGTCGCGCCCTGGCCGACAAGGATCGAATTGGCCGAGGTGATCGTGGTGCCCGCCTGACCGATCACGCGGCCGCCGGTGACCGCGAAGTTCTGGAAGCCGACATTGCCCGTGATCGAGAGCGTGCCGCTGCCATTCGCGAAATTTTCGAAATCGCTATAGCCCGCGCCGTTCCATGCATTGGTGCCAGCACCGCGGAATTCGAGCGTGTCGTTGCCCGCACCGCCCGAGCGCGTGCCCGTGCCGCTATTGGGCGAGGCGATGATCAGGCGATCGTCGCCCGCACCCAGATCGACATTGCCATTGAGCGCGCCCGAGATCTCGAGCGTGTTGGCAGCTGCCGAGCCCGTGAGCTGGCCGGTGGTCAGCGTCGCGCCGTTGACGATCCTCAGCCCGCTGCCGAACATGTCGACGCTGTCGAAGCTCGCATTGCCATCGACAAGCAACGTGCCTGTGCCGCCCGTCTCGAGCTGCTCGAAATTGCTGTAATCGAGCGAGTTGAGGCTGCGCGTCTCATTGGCCGCCTGCTGGAGCACGAGACGATCGGTACCCGCCCCGCCATCGACCGGGCCGGTGATCGACGCGCCGCCCGCCAGCGTCAGCACATTGTTCGCGCCGTCGAAGACGGTATTGCCCGAAGCAAGCGTCACGCCCGCCGCCAGCGTCAGATTGCCGCCGTTGATCGCGACCGACTGATAACCCGCAGTCTCGCTGAGAATGAGCGTGCCCGCACCATTGGCAACGAGATCCTCGAAGCCCGTCGCGCGGCTGGCGAACAGATTCTGGGTCACCCCGCCCGACAGATCGAAGGTGATGCTGTCGCGCCCTGCCCCGCCATTGACGGTGCCGAGGATCGAACCATCGGGGCCGACGACAAACTGATTGTCGCCGCCATCGAAGTTGAGCGCCTGCCCCTGCGCCAGCACGCCGTTCAGCGTCAGCGGCGCGGCGCCCGCCAGATTGACTGTTTCGAAACCAGCCAGTCCGCCGATCGTCGAGGCGCCGCCGAGATTGAGGTTGAGCACGTCATTGCCCGCCCCGCCATCAAGCGCCCCCGAGAGCGCACCGTTCAGCGCCAAGGTCAGGCTGTCATCGCCACCGCCCAGCGACACGCCGCCGGTGAGCGGGGTGTTGATGGTGACGTTTTGTGCGCCGTCATTGCCGATGATGTTGCCGACATCGTGCATCGACGTCCCCGGATTGAGCACGAGGTTAGAGCCGGACCCCAGTGTGATCGTGTCGAAATTCTGCGCCAGTGCCAGCGACAGCGTTCCCGCCCCCGACACGTCGAGCGATTCGAAGTTGATCACGTCGGGGATCGCGCTGACGTCGCCCGCAATGTTGAAGCCGATCGTGTCGGTGCCGAGGCCGCCGTCGATCGTGCCCGTCGCGGTGCCACCCGCCAGCATGAGGCGATCATCACCTGCGCCGAGGTTGATATGGCCCTCGACCGTGCCGCCCGTCGCCAGCGTCACGACATCCTCGCCGCCCCCCATCTCGACATGGCCCGCCACAATGCCCTCGACATTGAGGCGTTCATCGCCGTCCAATCCCGTGAGCGCGGTCGTCCCCGTGGACGCGAAGCGTGTGCCGGTGGCCACGGTGATGTTTGAATTGGCGATCGTCAGCGTCGCCAGATCTGCGGTTCCGGATATCGCGAGCGTGCCTGAGCCCTTCTGCTTCAGCGTCTCGAAGCCCTTGAACAGATCGAAATTGATCGCGCCATTGCCGGACAGATCGACAAGCAGCGTGTCGACGCCGTCTCCGCCATAAGCAATGCCTTCGAACACCGACGATGCTGCAAATACCAGCGTATCCGCGCCCGAACCCAGCGTCAGATCACCGGCCAGACGCCCGTAATTCTCGAAGACGTCATCACCATCGGCCAGATCGACCGAGCCCTGGATGACGCCCCCGGCAAGATTGCGGATCTTGTCCGTGGTTCCCGCGGTCTGGATCGCACCTGCAACGAAGCCGCCATTGGCTGCGGCGGCATCGCCCAATCCGGCGCCGCGATCATGGACCGTGTCGCCAGGGACGAACCGGGTGCCGGCGCCGCCGCGAATGGTACCCGCATTGGCGAGTTCGAAGACGCGTGATCCGGTGTTCGGGGTCGACGCGGTGAGCGCGGGAAGGAACTCGCTCGCAACGCCGATCGCAACCGACTTTGCGCCTGTCGCCTCGATCACGCCATTGGCGCCGTTGGTGACGCGAACGATGGTGTTGTCGCTGATCGTGGTCACGCCAAGGCCGACCGACATGATATCCCCGCCCGCGTCGGTCACGCCGCCGCCATTGGCGCGAATGATGCCGTCATTGCGGATATTGGCGACGACCGTAGGCGTGGTGGTCTCTTCGCAATTCTCGGCCGAAGGCGCCTTGGGATCGGCTTCGCCAACCGCCGAAATGAGCAGCGCCGCGCCGCCGGCAGCATTGGCCTGGATCGTGCCAGTGTTGCTGAAGTCGACCCGGTCGGCTTCGATGCGACCGCCGATCGCAAGCCTGCCCGCCGCCTCGATCGTGCCGCTATTATCGAACTTGCCGTTGCCGCTCTGCACGTCGATCTCGAGTGCGAGCGAGCCACCATCATAGCTCGCGTCGCCGCTGTTGCGGATCGTGCCGCTATTGCTGAATTCGACGCCCAGGCCATCGTCATCGGCGCCATAGACGGTGAGCGAAACCGTCGAGACATCGCCCCCGCCCGAGGTGAGCATGCCCGTATTCTGGAAACGGAAGCGGCCATTATAGGCGATGCCCTCCGCGCTGATCGCACCGAGCGCAGCGTCGATCGTGCCGTGATTGGCGAAGGCGCCGAGCCCGAAGCGCGCCTCTACACCGCGGACATCGGTGGTGATCGTGCCGCGGTTGATGAGGTTCAATGTGTCGTCATACTGATCGGGAAGCGCGGTCACTTCGAAGGCGGCGCGCTGGTCGGTCAGACCCGTGACGTTGAAATTGGCGGTGTTCTGGATCTCTCCATCGCCGAACAGGCGCATTCCGCTGCCAAGCGTCCCGGTCGCGGAGAGCCTGACGCGCGTGTCTTCCCCTGCCGCCTCGGCCGCGAACAATTCGAAATCGTCGGGCTTGGCGGTCGCGGACAGCGCATAGTCGCCGCTGGAAGTGAAGGAACGGCCATAGGCATCGAGGCCCCCGCCCGCATCTATGGTGCCCGAAACACCCGTCGCGACGCCATCGCGCACAAGGAAACTGTCATCACCCCCGCCAAGGCTGACACTGCCCGTCACAGCGCCACCCGTTGCGATGAACGCGTCATTGCCATCGCCAAGATTTACGTCGCCGGTGATGGAGCCCGCGTTGCGGATGAGTTCGCTGCCCCCGCGACCCAGAATGGCGACGCCCTGGCCGATGATCGAACCGCCCGCAAGATTGTCGATCACGGTCTCGTCGGTGCTGGCGCTGGCGTCGATCGCGATCCCGCCACGGCTCTGGATCAGGCCCGCATTGAGGATCACGCCGCCGCTTTCGACGGCAACGGCGCTGCCGATCATGTCGATCTTGCCGGTCTGCTCGTTGGTCAGGATGCTGCCGCGCAGCGCCACGCCAAGCGAACGGTTTGCCGGGGTCGAGGCGGCTGCATCACCTTCCTCGACAATCGAACCGCGATTGACGATCGTGCTGCCATTGCCCTCAAGCGCAATCGCGTTGTGCGGGGTCGCGGCATCGGTGACGCGGATCGCCGCGCCTTCGCCGATCAGCACCTGCGTGCCGCTGCCCGTGCGAAGTCCGGTGCCCTGCGCGAAGCTGATATCGCCCTTGCCCGCCGCGAGTTCGACGCTGCCCGCCTGGAGCGCATCGACATGCACCGCCGCGCTGCCGCCCTTGATCTTGCCCGACAGCGTCAGGTCGAGCCGCTTGCCCGCATCGTTGAACCACACGCCGGTGCCGCCGTCTTCGACGACCACCGCGCTGTTGCCGCTGCCGCTCATGTCGATATCGGCCACCAGATCGATCTTGCCATCGCCCGCGACATGGATCGTTTTGGTGGCGGTCTGCGCCGCGCCGCCCGCATCGAGCGGGCCGCCCAAGGTCAGCACGGTATCCGCGCCCGCCGCTTCGTAAACGAGCTTGCCGGCCACATCGACGCTTGCTTCCACGACATTGGCGGATTGCGTGCGATCGGCGCGCAGCCAGAGTTCGACAGTGCCGGTGCTGATCATGCCTCCGGCGAGGATGTCGTTCATCCGGAAATTGCCGTTGCGGTCGAGGCGCGAAATGTCCGCGATCGCCTTGTCGCCGTCGCTCAGCTTCAACTGACCCGAGAGTGTCCCGCCTTCGGCCGCCCAGTAGATATCGTTGTTGGTGCCTGCGGTGCCGAGGTCAACCGCACCGTTCAGCGTGCCCTTGTTGGCGATCTTGAGCTGCGAATAAGAGGTAAAACCCCGAATGGCGTTCACCGCGCCGCTGATGACGCCACCCGCATCGTTCACGATCGTGCCGTTCATCGCGACAATGCCGGTGTTCTGCTCGCCCGCGATCGTGCCGCGATTGACGATGTCACCCGACGACATGTTAACGCCGACCAGCGTACCGCGGATCGTGCCCGTCACATTGTTCACGAGCCCGCTGCCGCCATCCATGGTTAGCGCGGTCTGGTTGGTGCCGGTAAAGACGATCGAGCCGTTATTCTCGGCGCTGGTGTAGTTGAGCGCGACGCCGGAACCGAATTCACTCGCGCCGGTGATCGAGCCATTGTTGACGAAGCCCGGGCCAGTCCCGTCGCCAAAAGCCTCGACGTCGAGCGCCTTGCCGAACTGGCCGCTCGCCCTGATCGTTCCGTCGTTCACGAAGCGCCGAAGTGGCCCGCCTGCGCCCGCCTCGATCAGGATCGCAGCTGGAGAGGTGCCCGTCAGATCCAGCACACCCTTGTTGGTGAAGGACAGGCCGAAATCGCTGTCGACGTCGGGCTCAAGCGTCGGCCGGATCTCGAGGAGAGGACGAACGCCCGATGCGGTGATGTTGGCATAGCTGACGACATCGCCCTCGCCCGATACGAGCAGGCCGTTGGTATAGCTGCCCGCCGCGATCGTCGCATCGGTATCGCAGCCGCACAGATCGACGCCATAGCGCTCAAAGCCCGCGGGCAGCGAATCGCCAAGCGTAACGGTCCCCGATTTCGTGACGCGCACGCCGAAGGTGTCATAGCCGTCACCGCCGTCGATCGCGCCGCTCACTCCGCCGGCGATCACGTCGCCCGTCTGCTCGAAATAAAAGGCGTCGTCGCCGCCACCGAGGCTGATATTGCCCTGAACGGTTGCGCCCATGCGCTGCACGAACCTGTCGTTCGACTCGCCGCGCGACACGACATCGCCGATGATCGTGCCGGCATTGTCGATGTCGGTCTCGTCAAAGACCGCGCCGGTCAGTTCGATCGCAACGCCGTTACCGCCGCGCACGACCGCACCCGCGCGATTGCGCAGCTCAAGCTCATCGGCGCGGATCGCGACCGCGTCGCCGCTGCCCTCGATCGTGCCGCTATTGTCGATCACCGCGCTCGCGGCAATCGCAGCGCCACCCGCGGCATTACTCCGGATCGTACCGCTATTGCGGATCTCCTGATCGTAATAGGCGCCGCTGCTGCGGATTCCCGCCTGCATGCCGCCGTCGATCAGCCCTTCATTCTCGATGCGTTCGAACCGCGCATCGATGCCGCCCACAACCTGCCCTGTCGCGGCATTGCGGAACCGGGCGATATGGCCGCTCGACCCGTCGGGGATCATGATCGCGGGCCCGGCTGTTCCGGTGATCATGCCCGCATTGCTGATTGCATAGCGAACATATTCGTCGACCGCTGCGATGCCGCGCTGTCCCGAAATGGAGCCATCCTTGCCCACCGCGATCGTGACAAATCGGCCCGGACCGGCCACGACGCCATCTCCATCGCCACCGTCGACCGCGCCATTCACGACCAGATGACCGTTCTCGTCATAGTAGAAAGCCGTATTCGTGATCGCGTTCTTGCGCACCTTAGCGCCCGAAAGGACCGTCGTGACCTGCCCGGTCACATTCGAGACATAGCCATTGTCGTCGATCCCGCTGCAGAAAATTGCGCCGCCCTCGGGCGCGCATTCCGCGCGCGCGGGTGCGGAAGAAAGCGCGATGGCGAAGCCTGCGGCGCTCATCAGCAGACTCGCCCGCATCAGTCCATGACGCGAAACGCGACCGATGCCGGCAGAGCCGGATTTGCTATTCGACATTCAATTCCTCCGAAAATGGGCACAAATCTTCGGAGCAAGACCGCGGATGATCCTGCTCTTTTCAAATCTCTGAAGGGTCAGGTCAGATCAGAATGTCGCCACGACGCCGCGGCAGCATCATTCTGGACCAGCATGAAACTTCCTTCGTCATCAGCTTCCGGCGCGACCCATGCTTTAAGGGCGCATTGCGCAAGACCGTGTAGCGAACGATCCCGGCTCGACTGACGCAGTCCGTAGAGCGACCAAGATGGATATGACGCGACCAAGCCGGACGCGGACTGGCTCAAATCGAGACGCGCGATTTCATGGATTTACGAGGAAAATGAGGGAATTATGAGCGTTTCATGTTGATGGTGAGATCGGAGCGCCGAAGATGAGGCCGCCGATCGAGCGGATCTCGCATGGAATTTCGAGGTCTATGTAGAGGCATCGGCCAAACCTTCGGCCAGATGATCGTCAGGAGAGGATCTCTGGTTCTCCCCCCCTGGCGTCATGCTGCTACGGCGCGGTAGACCTGCGAGGTGCTGAGCGCGATCGCGTCCCAGTTGAAGCGTTCGCGAAAACTCGCCGCGTCGACCGCGAAGTCGCCGGCGGGACGCGCGAGCGCTGCGGCGAGCGCTGCAACATCGCCGACCGGGAAATAATGCGCCGGGGCGAGGCCGAGATCGCGATTGGGCTGGATGCCGCTGAGCAGCATGGGCGTCGCGCACGATGCGGCTTCGAGCGCGGCGATCGGAAGCCCTTCATGATAGGAGGGCATCACGAACAGCGATGCGTTCTCGTAGAGCACGCGCAGATTGGCGCGATCCTGGAGTCCCGCGAAGACCACGCGCTCGCTCGCGCGATCGAGCAGCGCGCGCGAATAGGGGCTGGCGTGATCCGCCCCGCCCGCGATCACCAGCTTGCGCGGGTCGTTGGACATCGCATGCGCCTCGATGAGGTCGTGCAACCCCTTTTCGGGCACCAGCCGGCCGACGGCGAGCAGATAGCCCTGCGGTTCCACGCCCAGCCGCGCCAGCGTCCCTTGCGCGCCGGCCGGGAGTTCGGGCGCACCATTGGGAATATAAGCGATGCGCCGGGCGGCCGCGGGAAATTTCACGCGCAGCCGCTCGGCGAGCGAGGGCGATACCGCGATGACCTGATTGGCCCAGCCCGTCCCGAAACGCTCGCCAAGTTTGAGCATTGTGCGTGCAAAGCGGCCCCATTTGGCGCGGTTATAATCCTCGCCATGATGCGTCACGACGACGCGCAGGCCCAGCAGCCGCGCCATCGGCGCCAGCAGCGCGGGTCCGATCGCGTGGATATGGATCATGTCCGCGCCCGCGCGCCGCGCGGCGAGGATCGCGTTGAAGGTCGAAACGATCGCTTCGAGCGAGACCGATCTGGGCGAGGCGACCGCAATCACCTCGACGCCGCGATAGGCGTAGCGAGGCTCGCTGACATAGGGCGCGCGCGCGAACACCATGATCTCGGCATCGGGCGCGATGTGCTTCACGCGCGGCAGCATTTCCTCGCAATGCGTCTCGACGCCCCCCATCACGCCGGGGATACCGCGCAGTCCGGTCACCGCAATCTTCATCGGCGCGTGCCCTCGATCAGATCACCCGCAAGCGCCGATGCCTCGTCGAGCGCCTGCGCGCTGCGCAATCGGTCGAACCCGCCCGTCCATGCGTCGACGAAGTTGCCGATCTTGCGGTAGCTGTTGTCGAGCACGACGTGCGGCAGATCAAGCAAGGTCGAGAGGATATGGCCGTGCAGTCGGTCGGTCACGACGGCGCGCCCCGACGACAGCATCGCCGTCCCCCGGTCGAGCCGCGTGCGCGCAAGCCGGTCATAGGTCTTCACGCGCGCGGTCCGTGGATTGTCGGCAATGGTGAGCAGCCTGGCGGCCGCGAGCGCGAGCCGGATCTGCATGCGATCCTCCACCAGCCAGTCTGCCACCGCGATCGAGCGCCCGCCCGAGCGCACCTGCCCCTCGACGGCCTTTTCGAGATCGGTGCGCAACAGATAGAACAGGTCGTGCGACGGCGGGCCACGATCGAGCGCCCCCATGTAGAACGCCATGTCGGGCGCCAGCAGCACCTCACACGCGAAATGCCGCCGCGCGAACTCGAGCGAGGGCGCGTCGCGCACCATTAGCGTGAAGCGCCCATGCGCCTCGATCGCGCGCGCGGTCTCTTCAACCGACTCATCGGACGCGAAATGGATCGACTGCGGCAACTGGACGATCGGATTGTTCGGGAACTGCCGCATGATCGCGATGCGGAAATCCTGGTGCGCCTTCCAGATCGTCCCGAAATTGCCGCCGCCATGAAGGAAGATCGTGCCGTCGCCGATCGCGGCGGCCATTTCATAATCGGCATGGTTCTTCAGCGCGCTGGCATAAGCGGGCTGGCGCCCATGTGCCGAGAAAAAGGCGGTTTCACCCAGCCAGATCGCCGAATCCCCGACATTGCTGTGATCGGGATAGTCGACCAGCGCGAATGGCGCATCGTCGAGCAAAGGCAGCAACTGGGAGTCGATGCTGTGCTTCAGATCGGCGATCAATGTCTGGCGCGTGGCTGGCTGGACGGTCAGCAACTGGGTCATGATTGGACAAGCCTTTTTCGAGTGAGCAGCTTCATGGCAAGCTGGCGATGGAAAGGGGAAAGGAGCGCCAGCGCGGCGAAATAGAAGAGACCGCCGAGCGGTATTGCAGCGGCGATCGCGATCCAGCCATGTGTCTGTACCATGGCGAGCCCGCCCCAGAGCAGTGCGCCCATCGTGCTCGATGCGATGAAGGGCGCACGCACGGCGGCGACGGTATCGCGCAGCCGGATTGGCGTGGACTGCGTGAGAAAGCGGATCTGGAGCGGAAGTGTCAGATAAGACCGCGCGACATAGGCGATCGCTACCGCCATCAGGCCGAAGGGGAGCGCGAGCCATGTCAGCAGGATCGTCGCGAGCAGCTGGACCACGGCGAGCGTGCGCTGGCGGCGGCTGTTGCCCATCGCGGTCAGCAGCGGTGAAGCGAAATAGTTGAGCGTATAAGGCACCGCGATCACCGCGAAGACCTGCGCGAGCTGACCGGCCTGCGCCCATTTCGCGCCGAACACGAGCGGGACGACCTCGGGCGCAAGGACGCCGAAGCCGACCAGCGCGGGGAAGGAGATCGCCGAACACATGCCGAGCATCGAGCGATAGGCCTGGCACAGCCCGTCGGCATCGTGCTGCAACCGCGAATAGGTCTGCAGTCCGACCGAGGCGAAGGGCTGGATCGCGCCATTGGCGAAAATTTCGTTCGAGCGCCAGGCAACGCGGTAGGTGCCCACCGCGGCCGCGCCGAGATTGGCGCCGATCAGCAGGTCCTGCACGCGTACCATCATCAGGAAGATCAGCTGCGCGATCGTCAGGTTGCCGCCAAAGCCCAGATTGTGCCTCGCCTGTTTCCAGCTGAAGGCACGACCGGGCATCCAGCGATACGATGTCCAGGCGAGCACGGTGCTGATCGTCTCGGTCAGCGCGCGCTGGATCACAAGCGCCCATATCCCCGCCCCGGCAAAGGCCGCCGCGACCGCGGCACCGCCACCGATCAGCCCCGCGACAAGCGATCTCAATGCGATCGTCTTGTGCCCGAATTCGCGCAGGCGCAGCGCCATGTGCGTTCCGCCCAGCGCGTTGATCGGCAGGACGAAGGCCAGCGCGCGCAGCGGATCGACAAGGCCGGGCTGTTCGATCCAGCCCGCGATCCAGGGCGCCGCGATCCAGACAAGCGCGACATAGACGATCGCGATCGCCATGTTGCTCCAGAAAATCGTATCCTTCAGCCGCGCGTCCACCACCTGGACCCGCGCGATGATCTGCATCAGCCCGCCCGTCGCAATGATCCGCCCGACCTCCGCAAAGACATATGCCATCGCGAAAATGCCGACCGCTTCCTTGCTGAGCAGCCGCGCGAGCATGACGAAGACAATCAAGGAAAAGAGCTGGTCACTTATCTGTCGCACGATCGTCCAGCCGATGGAGCGCGAGGTCTTCTTGCGCAGTTCGGCATCAAAACCGCGCGCGGCCTCGATACCGATTTGGGGGTCGCGTTCCGCCATTTTTGCCTGCGCCCCTCAGCGCTGAAAGCGGAAGCGGCGGCGGCCGAAGAGCTGATAGCCCGCACGTTCGCGCGTGTGCGCGACGAGGCGTTGCAGCTTCAGCCGGCGCGGCACGGGAAAGCGCTCGAAGCGCTGGAGCCCGATGCCGCTCTCCACCTTTCGCTCCATGAGCGGAAAGGGAAATACCGCGAGGTTACGCACCCCATGCACCCAGCTGCGATCCATCTCGTCGTCGATCGGCCGGCGGAGCTCACGACAATGTGCGGCAAGGCGCTCGGCGCCCGCGCGGGTGATCATATAGCCCTGCGTCCCGAAGCAATATCCCGCCACCTCGGTCAACCAGGTCGCGCGACAGACATAATCCTTCGCGATGATGCGGCTGGGCGCGGGCTTCTTGTAATAGAGCCGGACATAGTCATGCCCCGCAGCGCCATGATACACCGCCGCGAAGCGCGCGACATAGTCCCAGTCGACGATCACATCGTCTTCCAGCACGATATACTGATCCGCATCGGGATCGGCCAGGAGCTGAAGCCAGAGCGCGAAGTGACTTGAATAGCAGCCGATTTCACCCTGGCGCAGCGGCCTGCCCTTGGCGACGATCGCCGCGTCCTCGTCATATTCCAGATCGGGATGAAGCCTGTCCCACGCGTCGAAAAAGCGCCATGGCGCCTCGGCTCCGGCAGCGTCTGCGGCAAAGGCGCGCCTCCGTTCGGACGCATTGGCCATGCTGACGACGAAGATCCGCGTACGGACGGGTCGGGGCGTCATTCAGTATCCTTCTTCGTCATTTAGGTCACCGCCCCCCGGCGCTGCACGAAACAGTGAAACCCAATCCGCGCCGGTGCGTTCCATGCGACGGGCAAGTGGTTTCATGCTGCATTGCACACAAACGAAGCTAGGCCTTATAAAATCCCAGAAAAAGACCTGTTTCCGCACAAGAATTTCAACTCGTCGGCGATTTCGTCCAGATCGTCTTCCGCGCTGCAAAAAACGGGGTAAAATGACCGAACCGCGCTTTTCCGTTATTATTCCCGTCCACAACAAGGCACGCCATGTCGCCGAGAGCGTAGCGAGCGCGCTTGCGCAGACGCTGCCGCCGCATGAAGTGATCCTGATCGACGATGCGTCGACCGATGGCAGCGCAGAGATCATCGCGGCATTCAAACACCCCCGCATCCGTGTGCTGTTTCGCGATACGCCGGGCCCCGGCGGCTATGCCGCACGCAACCTTGGCATCGAAAAGGCGGATGGTGACTGGATCGCATTTCTCGACGCCGACGATATCTGGGCGCCCACGCATCTCGCCGACATTGCGGCGGCGATCGTGCGGGTGCCCGGGGTGGGCTGCGTTTCGACCCGCTATGAGCACGTCTTCAAGGATCGGCGGCACGAATCCAACATGCCCGCGACACTCGCCGCCGCTGAGGGGGCCAGCGTCTCGCTCGAGGGATTTCTCAGGCTATGGCTGGAAACGCGCGATTGCCCGATCTGGACAGGCGCCGCCGCATTCCGCCGTGACGTGCTGGTGCGCGCGGGCCTTTTCCCCGCAGGCAAGGCCGTACGCGGGGGCGACAAGGATCTCTGGCTTCGCGCAGTGGCGACGGCGCCCTTCACATATGTTTCGCGCGCCTCGGCCGAATTTCACCGCGACTCCGATAACAAGGTCAGCAAAAAGACCAACCCGGACACCTTGCCGCTCATCGTCGAGACGGCGCGCACGATGATTCGTGGATCAAATACGGCGGAACGCGCGTTACTCCGTCGGCTGATCAACCAGCAGATCGGGCTCTATGCGCGCTTTTCCTTCAAGGGGGAACGAATCTCGCCCAGCTTCGCACGGAACCTTTATCTGCCCGAGGGTGTTGGGCTCTACCTCCTGATCGAGGGACTGCGGCTGATGCCGGCGAAATTGCGCCAGAACATCTACCGCTCGGTAAAAAGGGTCTGATAGCTTGGTGTTCATACGCGTTTTCCGCTCTGCCCCGTCGTGCACGCAATCGGGAGGTCGTCGATGAACCGCCTAGTCCCCGTCCCTTCCGAAAGCCGTCATATCGCCCGGCGCGACGACAGCGGAGAACTGCTCGACCTGCGCGCGATCGGCCGCACGATCCGCAAGCGCTGGATCCCCATCGCGCTCGCGTCGCTCGCCTCGTTCCTGCTCACGGCGGTGCTCTACATGCTGTCGGATCCACGCTATGTCGCGACCGCGGCAATGGTGGTCGAACGCCAGACCGAGGAGCTGATCCCGCAGACCAATTCCAGCCAGCCGCTCGCCACCGACTCCCCGTCGGTCGACACCGCGGTTCAGGTGCTCAAATCGCCAGCGATCGCGGGCCGTGTCGTCGATGCGCTCAAGCTCACCGGCGTCGAGGAATTCAATCCCGACCGGCAGCCCGCACAGGCATCGTCGTCGCGCGACCGCGCGGTCCGGATCCTGCTCGGCTCGCTCGACGTGAAGCGCGAGGGCGTGTCCTATGTGATCAGCGTCAGCTACGCGTCCTCGGATCCGGACATGGCCGCGCGGGTCGCGAATGGCGTTATCGACCAGTATATCCGCGCCAATCTCGACGCTGAATCGGGCGCCTCGAAGCGCGCGGCGGAATTGCTCGGCACGCGGCTGGACCAGCTGCGCGGGCAGGTGCTCTCGGCCGAAGCGGCGGTTGCGCAGTACCGCGCATCGAACGGTCTGTTCGCGGCGTCGGATGTCAGCTCGGTAACGCAGCAGGAACTCTCGACTCTCAATACGCAGCTTGCCGAGGCGCGCGCGCAGCAAGCCGCGGCGCAGGCCCGGCTCAACACCGCGCAGTCGCAGATCGCGCGCGGTGGCGGCGGCGACAGCCTGGGCGAAGCGCTCAATTCGCAGACCGTGTCGGCACTTCGCGCACAGCGGGCGCAGATCAGTTCGAAGGTCGCCAATCTCTCGGCACGCTATGGTCCGAAATATCCCGAACTGGTGGAAGCCCAGAGCCAGCTCAAGGATATTGACGGCCAGATCCAGGCCGAAGTCGATCGCGTGGTCGCGAGCCTGTCCGCCGAGGCGCGCGTGGCCAGCCAGCGCACAGCCTCGATCGCTGGGTCGATCGGCGGCGTGGAAGGCCGGCTGGCGACCGATACGACCGCCGCGGTCCGGCTGAGCGAGCTCGAGCGCAACGCCGAATCCGCGCGCGTGCTCTACCGCGCGTTTCTCGACCGGTACAAGGAAGCGGTCGCGCGCCAGGGCACCGAAACGAGCGGCGCCGCAAAGGTCTCGCGCGCGCAGGCGCCGGTCATCCCGATGTCGCCCAATCCGGTCGTGTTCTTAGGGATAGCGCTGGTGGGCGCCGTGGCGGCCTCGGTCGCGGTGATGCTGATCATGCAATTCTTCGAAAGCGGGCTCAGGACTGCGGAGGGAATCGAGAAGCGACTCAACGTTCCCGCGCTGGGATCGATTCCAGAACTTAGCTCGCTGCCCGAGGCGCGAGAGCTGCGCGGCGGGACGCCATGGCCCGCCCAGTTCGTTCTCGACTATCCGCGTTCGGCCTTTACCGAGTCCTTCCGGGCACTCAAGACGTCGCTACTCTTCGCACCCACGTCGCGCGAAGTGAAGATCGTCGCGGTCACTTCGGCGTTTCCCGGCGAAGGCAAGACCAGCACCGCGATCTGCCTTGCGCGCACGGCGGCGCTGTCGGGGTCGCGTACGGTGCTGATCGACTGCGATTCGCGTCGCCGCGCCTCCTCCAAGCTGATGTCGGATGCGATCCCCGCCGGGCTCGCTGATGTCGTCGAGGGCCGCGTCACCCTGGACGAAGCGCTCATTCGCGATGAGCCTTCGGGCGCCTGGTGCATCGCGCAGCGCCCGGGGAGCGAGGTGCCCTTCGACATGCTCGGATCCGACGCAATGCGCCGGGTGCTCGACGAGCTTCGCCATCGCTTCGATTTCGTCGTGCTCGACACCGCACCGGTGCTGGCCGTCGCCGAATCGCGCGTGCTGGCTTCGCTCGCCGATACCGTACTGATGCTGGTCCAGTGGCAAAAGACCCCCGCCAAGGCCGCGGAGATCGCGCTCAAGCAGCTCGACGCCGTTGGCGCGCATGTAGCGGGCGTGGCGCTCAGCCGCGTCGACGTCCGCGAACAGGCGCGCAGCGGCTTCGGCGATGCGGGCCTCTATTTCGGACGCTACAAGGAATATTATACCTGAGGCGGCCACCAATGACGCATGTGCATAGCGGGGCGGCGCGCTGATGGGTGCCACCCCCTCCTTCCCGATCCCGGTACTGATTGCGGTCACGGCGCTGCTCGCCGCGGTGCTCGTCGCCGCACTGCGCCGCGTCGACGGCCGCGCCGCGCGTTTCGTGATCGCGGCGGTATGGGCGCGCTATATCCTCAGCGTCTTTCATACCGTCACTTATGATGAGGCCTTGGCCGGGCTGAGCTGGAACGCAATTGGTTCGATCGCGATCACCGCGGCGGGCTTCGTCCTCATCCAGCCACGCCACCTGATGCTGAAGGCGCTGCTCCCGGTCTACGCGATCATCGTGCTTGTTCTGACGAGCGCCAGCCTCAACGCCGGCCCCGTGAGCGCGCTCGATAGCGTCGTGAAATATGGCTATTTCATTGTCGTGATGGTCGCCTCCTACGAGGCATTGCGCGAGAATGGATCGGAGCGCTTCTTCCCCGCGCTCCTCTGGGCCTTTGCGCCGCTGCTGACATTCCAGCTGCTGTCGATCGCCACGGGGACGGTCAAGGCGTCCGAGCTGGACGGATCGGTCAGCTATATCGGCGGATATAATCACGAAGCCGCCTTCTCGGTCGCACTCGCCACCTTCTTCGTCGTTGCCTGTTTCACCGAGACACTGCGCAAGCCGCTCAAGGCCGCGCTCCTTCTCATCCTCATCGTCGGCATCGCACTCGCCAACTACCGAACGACCATCCTCGCGCTGTTGCCGCTGGCGGCGCTGCAGGCGGTCAGTGGCACGGTGCTATCCTTCCGCCGCGACCAGAGGTTCGTGCTGTTGATCGTCATGTCGGTCGTGGCGCTCGCCGCGCTTGCGATTCTCGCCGCGCAGGGATCGGAACGCTTCGCCGATCTTGGCCTTTTCCTGGGCGATCCCGGACAGTTCATCAAGCCGGTGCACGAGTTCTCGCTTGAGGAGCGTCGCCTGCTCTCCGGCCGGGCCTATATCTGGTCGGACTATATCTACACCTGGCTTGACGCCTCGACGCTGCGCCACGTTTTCGGCTTCGGGCCCGATAGCTGGGAGGATTGGTTCAAGGTCTATCCGCACAACACGCTTGTCGCGTTCCTGTTCGAGCTGGGCATGGCGGGACTGTTCGCGCTGTTGCTGTTCTGGACGGTGATGCTCGGGCATGCGTTGCGCGCGCGCGGCGCGGTTCGCTACGATCTGATCTTCGCGCACCTGTCCTTCATTCTCATGAACCTGGCCACGATGGCGCTGTGGCAGGTCGAGGGCATAATTCTCTATGCCATTGTGTGCGGATATTCGCTATTCAGCGCAGTGGAGGCGGGGGCCCCCACATACAGGACCGGGAGTACACACGCCCGGGCATAGGACTTTAAGGATCGGGAAACCGTACGTGGACGATAAGGAACGGATAGCCACGCAACGGAGCCACGACATGTCCGCCCCAGGTGCCGCTCGAATCGACGCCTCCCCGATTTCCCTCGTCGCTGCCAGCGCACGAACCGCGCTCGACACCGAACACACGCCCGAAATAGATGTGCTGGACGCGGTGTCGCGCCAGGGCTTCGACGCCCTTTCGCCCGCGGAAAAAGCACGGGCATTGCCGCGCAAGACGTGGACGATCTTCACCGCCGGAATGCTCGCCTGGGCCCTGTTTGCGATCCCTGCCTGGCTCATTTTCGGCTGATCCCCCAAAGCGGCCGGACGGCCGCATAACCGCCGTTCCCGGGCGTCATTGTGCTTTGCAGCATCGGGCGGATAGGTCATGGGGAAACCCAGTGATTCAGTCCGGAAATCAGCCCCTTTGCGCCGCAAGATCCTCTTCATCATCAACTCGCTGACGGGTGGCGGGGCAGAGCGCGTAATGGCAACCCTGCTGCGCCATTCGGAAGACTGGCGCACGCAATATGACATCGCACTCGCGCTGCTCGACGATGAGCCACAGGCCTATGCGATCCCTGACTGGATCACGATCCACCAGCTCGATTGCGGTTTCAGTCTGATCCGGAGCGCATCGCGTCTGCGTGCCCTTGTCAGGGAGATCCGGCCCGATGCAACGCTCAGCTTCCTGACGCGCGCCAACGTCGCGAACGCGTACGCCATGCGCGGCAGAAATCGACCATGGATCATCAGCGAGCGCGTCAACACAAGCGCGCATCTTGGTGCCGATGCCGCAGGCAAGGTCGGCCGGATGCTCGTGCGCCTGTCCTATCCAAAGGCCAGCGCGGTCATCGCGGTATCGCACGGCGTCGCGGACGACCTTGTCCGCAACTTCGAGGTTCCCGCCGCACGCGTCACTGCGATCGCCAATCCCGTCGACGTCGACTTCATCGCCCGGCGCGCCGCCGAGCCCGCCCCGATCCCGATCGACGGCCCCTATGTCGCGGCGATGGGGCGCCTGGTCGCGAACAAGAATTTCGCGCTGCTGATCGATGCCTTTGCCGCATCGGGCATCCCGGGCAAGCTCGTCATCGGGGGCGAAGGCCCATTGCGCGGTGCTCTCGACGCACAGATCGCGCGGCTGGGTCTTCAGCGACGCGTTATCCTCGCGGGCTTCCTTGAAAATCCCTTTCCGCTCGTCGCTGGCGCGCGCTATTTCGTGCTACCCTCAAATGCCGAGGGCTTCCCCAATGGGCTAGTCGAGGCGATGGCGACCGGTGTCGCGGTTGTCTCAACCAACTGCCTTTCGGGCCCCTCCGAGATACTCGCGGAGGCGGCGCGCGAGGACATTTCGGGCGTTACCCGCTCAAAACATGGGATTCTCGTACCCTGCAATGATCCCGCCGCGATGGCGGGCGCGATGCGCGCGCTCGAGGACGAAACGCTTCGCACGCACTATGCCATGGCCGCGCGGGAGCGCGCCGGCGCTTATGCCCCGCACAACGCCGCCCGGCGCTATTGGCGCGTCATCGAGCAGGCGCTAGATGGTCCCGGGCCGGGGCCAGCACTCTAACCTTACCGCAACTTTGGAGATTTCATGCGTATCACTATGATCGGTTCGGGCTATGTGGGCCTCGTATCTGGCGCCTGCTTCGCCGATTTCGGGCACGATGTGGTCTGCGTCGACAAGGATCAGAAGAAGATCGATGCGCTGCACGAAGGACGCATGCCGATCTATGAGCCCGGGCTCGACGCGCTGGTGGCCTCCAACGTCAAGGGTGGCCGCCTGTCCTTCACCACCGATCTCACCGACGCTGTCGCCGATGCCGATGTCGTCTTCATCGCGGTGGGCACGCCGTCGCGGCGCGGCGACGGCCATGCCGATCTGAGCTACGTCCACGCCGCCGCGGCCGACATTGCCAGGGCGATCAAGGGCTACACGGTCGTGGTGACCAAATCGACGGTGCCCGTCGGCACCGGGGACGATGTCGAGCGCATCATCCGCGAGACCAATCCCGATGCAGAGTTCGCGGTGGTCTCCAACCCCGAATTCCTGCGCGAGGGCGCGGCAATTGGCGATTTCAAGCGCCCAGACCGTATCGTCGTCGGCACCGATGACGCGCGTGCCGAAGAGGTCATGCGCGAGGTCTATCGCCCGCTCTTCATCAACAAATCGCCGATCCTGTTCATGAGCCGGCGCACCGCCGAACTCACCAAATATGCCGCCAACGCATTTCTCGCGACCAAGATCACCTTCATCAACGAGATCGCCGACCTCTGCGAGAAGGTAGGTGCCGACGTCCAGGGCGTGTCGCGCGGCATCGGGCTCGACAATCGCATCGGCGCGAAATTCCTGCACGCTGGCCCGGGCTATGGGGGATCGTGCTTCCCCAAGGATACGCTGGCTCTCCTGAAGACCGCGCAGGATTCGGGCGTGCCGCAGCGCATCGTCGAATCGGTCGTCGCGGTGAACGATGCGCGCAAGCGTGCGATGGGCCGCAAGGTGATCGACGCGCTTGGCGGCGAGGTGCGCAAGAAGACGATCGCGGTGCTCGGACTTACCTTCAAGCCCAACACCGACGACATGCGCGACAGCCCGGCGATCGACGTCGTGCGCGTGCTTCAGGACAATGGCGCCATCATCCGCGCCACCGATCCCGAGGGCATCGAACAGGCCAAGCTCGTCATCGAGAATGTCGAGTATTTCGATAACGCCTATGAGGCGATGGATGGCGCCGACGCCGCGGTGATCGTCACTGAATGGGACGCCTATCGCGCGCTTGATTTCGCGCGTGCGAAAAAGGCGATGAAGGCACCGATCCTGGTCGACCTGCGCAACATCTACCCGCGCGATCAGGTTGAGAATGCAGGATTCTCCTATACGGCGGTGGGTCGCTGAGCATGACGGGCGCGGCTCGTCGCGTGCGATGAACGCGACGGCCCGCCCATCCATGGTGCGACGCATCCAAAACCGGGTTCGCGCGCTTGTGCGCGGTGATGTTATTGCGTTTGCGTCCGGCCTGCAGTGCCGTCCTCGTCCTGGGAACCGCGCTTCCCGTCCATGCTCAGCAAGCTGATGTGCTGGAGGATTTCAGAAATGAAGGCCTCCAGTTCAGGCGTGTCGGAGCGCTTGCGGTGCGCGAACGGCCGCAGCCGCTCTACGATGCCGTTCCCTATCGTATCGACGGAGTCGAGGTGATGCCGCG
This sequence comes from Sphingomonas sp. LaA6.9, assembly GCF_022601895.1. Classification (GTDB taxonomy): domain Bacteria; phylum Pseudomonadota; class Alphaproteobacteria; order Sphingomonadales; family Sphingomonadaceae; genus Sphingobium_A. The sequence goes on along the minus strand of NZ_JAKVIO010000007.1, from coordinate 90,426 downwards.
GCTTAGCGCCGATACGACCTATGACAGCAACATATTTGCGATACCGCAGGCGCGCGATGACCTGATCGTGCGGCTGCGGCCGCGGATGACCGCCTCTGCAGTGCTCGGCAGTCTAGATGTCACCAGCGCGGTGGAGCTCGATCACCGCGAATATCTCTCACACAGCAGCCAAAGCACCACCGACGTCGTCTTCGGACTGGCCGGTCGCTACGATATCAGCCGCGACACCCAGCTATATGCGGGGATGCGCAACGGGCGGCGGACCGAGGACCGCGCCGACCCCGATTCTCCGTTCAATCTGCGCGAACCTGCGCAGTACGACTATGTTTCGGGCCATCTCGGCGCGGCGCACAGCTTCAACCGGATGCGCGTCGCGGGGCACGTCGGGATCGAGGACCGCGATTATCGCGACGGGCGCGATGGCCGCGGCAATCCGGTCGATCAGGATTTTCGCAGTCGCGCGCTGCTGACGAGCGATATCGCCGCCGAATATGCCTTCAGCCCGGACACCTCGGCCTTCGTCAACCTGTCGCTCAACCGACGCAATTACGCCGCTCAGGCACCGCTCGAACCTTCGCGCGATTCAAAGGGCTACCGGATCACCGCGGGCGCCAGTCTCGAGATCACAAAATTGATCCGCGGAGAAATCGGCCTCGGCTATTTCCGCCAGGGTTTCGAAAGCCCTGTCTATGACACCGTGAAGGGACTGGCGGCGCGCGCCAGGCTGGAATATTTCATGACCCCGCTCTTCACCTGGACGCTCAGGGCCAATCGCGGTGTCGAGGAGGCGTCGAGCATCGGAACCGGCGCCTATGTTGCCACGTCTATCTCGCTCCAGGCCGATTACGAGCTGTTTCGTAACCTGATACTCAGCGCAGGCGCGAATTATGAGCATGACGACTTTCAGGACATCGACCGCCGCTACGACATCCGGGGCGCGACGCTCGCAGCCGATTACAAGCTCAGCCCGCGCTATGCGCTGGGCGTTCAGTACGAGTTTCGCGATCAGGAAGCCGCCGGCGCCTTTCCCGGCCGCGAGTTCGCGCGGCACCGCCTTATGGCGGGCCTGACCGTGCAGGGGATGTGACCATGGCGCAGTTTACCCGACGATCGATACTCGCCGCAGCGGCGGCCGCGCCGCTGACCGTCCTTGCGCAGCGCGCGCCCGGCCGCCCAGCCGGCAAGAGCGCCCGTTCGGGGCAGCGGATCACAGGTGCCCGGTTCGTCGATCTCGGCAATGGCGCGATCGTCGTCGATCATCCGGTCGACGGCCTGATCGTCGAGGATGTGAAGGCGGAACGCCTTTACCGTTTTCTGGAGAACACCGCCGCCAAGGGCGCGCCACCCGCACCGCTCACGCGCTTCGTGCTCCGCCGCATCTCGGCGCGCGATCTCGAACGCGGCATGACGCGCATCCGGCACGCCTCGCATGCGGGGCTGATCGAGGATGTCACCGCCTATGGCAGTGGCAATTGCGCGAACTATTGCGTCGGCTTCGCGCTCGACGACGAGGCGCACGACATCATCTATCGCCGCGTCCAGGCGCACGGCTTCGCTGAAGCCACGCGTCCACGGGACAAATACTGGAATGGCGACGGCTTCACCGACGAGCGGGGCAATCGCGCGATCCGCTATCTCGATTGCGTCGCGAGCGGATGCAGCGACGGCGGTTTCGATCTGAAATCGAGCGAGGTCATGGTCATCGGCTGCACCGCGCGGGGCAACAAGCGCAACTTCAGACTCTGGGGCAACGGCCGCCTCGAACGCTGTACGAGCGAGAACCCCAAATGGCACGGCGGCGTGGGCGGCCCCGCGCATTTCTCCTTTCACGGTCCCGAGGCGCGCTACGTCATCGACCGCCCCGTGGTGCGCGCCGATCCGGCCAACAAGGCGCCCGTCTTCCTGTTCGACACCAAGGCCCCCGCTGAAATCGAAATCCGCAATGCCGATATCGACGCCCCGGGAGCGCCGCTCATCGTCGCGGGCGGGCAGCAAATCCCGAAGATCAAATGGGTGCCCGCGCGCGCAGCGCAGAAGATCCGCACCGCGAAGTAGGTGCCGGCGCACAGGGCCGTCACGGCATCCTGTCCGGTAGTGGTGGAAAACCGACACTTCGGAAATTGCGTGATTATCTGGTGCAGACCAACTCGACGCTGGCCTTTGCTTAGGGTACAAAACCCTGATTGCGCGGCAACCTTCACGAAGGATGATGCATGGCGACAGCAACCAGCGAATTCATGCCCGCTTCGGCCGAACAGCCTTCGGACAAGCAGCGGCTCTTCCTTCGGTATTTCACGGGAACCCTGATCGATCTGGTGGTTCTTAACCTGTTCAACGAATATTCCGATCAGGTTTATGTCGATACCTTCACGACTTCACTGCTCGCGGCCATTCTACTCCAACTGCTGCTGAAGGGGACTATTGCGGTCGAGCATTGGGTTGCCGGATTCTTCCATGGAAAGTCCGGCGGGTTCATGACCTTCCTGCGCTTCTTCTGTGCCTGGCTTGTGCTGTTCGGCTCCAAATTCGTGATCCTGGAGGCGCTGGCCATGGCGTTCGGGGATAGCGTCCGCTTCGAAGGCATGTTCCACGGGATCGTGGTGCTGATCATCGTCGTGGTCGTGATGCTCATCGCCGAAGAGCTGGTTGTGCGGTTCTACCGCCGGCTCAACTGAAGCTTCCGCTCTCGGGCAACACGGCTGGCCCCACGATGACGGGGCCAGCCGTGAACCCGCCCCGCTACGCCGCCACGCGGGTCTCGATGATTGATGCCGCGAAGGCGCGCACCGTCGGCGCGATGTCGGGCCTTGCGAGCGCCATGGCCATCGTCGCCTCGACATAGCCCGCCTTGTCGCCGCAGTCGTAGCGCCTCCCCTGGAAGGTGTAGCCGTGAAAGGGCTGGTCGCGCATCACCTTCTCCATCGCATCGGTGAGCTGGATTTCTCCCCCCGATCCGCGCTGGTGATCGGCGAGCGCCTCCATCACCGCCGGCTGGAGGATATAGCGCCCGACGATCGCGAGATTGGAGCGTGCGTCCGCTGGCGCCGGCTTCTCCACCATCCCCTTCACCTCGGTCAGCGCACCGTCGCGCTTGCCGGGCGTCAGGATGCCGTAGCTCCCGGTCCGTGCCGGATCGACTTCCTCGGCACAGATGATGTTGCCGCCCGTGCGGGCGTGGGCCGCAACCATCTGCGCAAGGCAACCGGGTTCGCCGACCATGAAGTCGTCGGGCAGGATCACCGCGAAGGGATCGTCGCCGATGATGTGGCGTGCGCACCATACGGCGTGGCCCAGCCCCAGCGGCTCCTGCTGGCGCACATAGGTGATCGCGCCCGGCGCAAGCCGTGTGCCCGCGACCAGATCCATCGCCTTGCCGCGCGAGCGCATCGTCGTCTCAAGCTCGAAAGCCATGTCGAAATGGTCCTCGAGCGCGCTCTTGCCGCGCCCGGTGACGAAGATCATCTGTTCGATCCCCGCCTCCAGCGCTTCTTCGACCGCATATTGGATCAGCGGCTTGTCGACGATCGGCAACATCTCCTTTGGGGTAGCCTTGGTGGCGGGCAGAAAGCGTGTGCCGAGACCGGCGACTGGAAACACGGCTTTGCGGATAGGGGACATGCAGATACTCCGTTACGCGACTATGTTGCATCGCAGCATCGAATGACGCCACGACAAGTCAATTGGCGGAAACACTTTGGAAATTCGGATGATCCGTCATTTGCGTCGCTTCGCGGTGGACGCTGCATCTCATGCGCCGGATCGCATTCGCCCGGATGGCTGTATCGCTATCATCAGGCATATCCGGACAGAAGTTAAAGGCGTATGGCATTTCTTGATCGACGGGCTTGTGCCATCCGCCATTTCTGCCAAGGATTGGTCGGACACCGACCGAAAGGGGCTGCCGCGCGACCGGCGTGACGATCGGCCGGGGACCAAAAAATCTGTTGGGGGACAGACAGGGTGACAGTTTCGGAAGTGGGGAAAGCCGCGCCTGCGGCAAAGTCGGGCGACGTAAAACTGGGGCTGCTCGCGGACCATCTCGCCTTTTACCTGCGTCGCGCGCAGGACGTTTCCTTTCAGGCATTTGCCAAGCGGGTGAACCGCACCGATCTGTGCCCCGGCCATTTCACGATCCTCACCATCATCGGCGAGAATCCGGGCCTGAACCAGACCGCGCTCAGCCAGGCGACGGGGCGCGACAAATCGACGCTGACGCCCGCGCTGAAGGCGCTGGAGCAGCAGGGTACGATTACCCGGACGCGTTCGGAGGTCGATCGCCGCGCCTATCTGTTGAAGTTGACGCCCGCAGGCGAAGATTATCTTGCCCAGCTCACCGTCCATGCGCATGAACATGGTCGCTTGCTCGACGAAGTGGTCGGTCCCTTCAACAAGCCGCTGCTGATCCACCTGCTCGAGGAAATCGCGCAAAAGCTTCCGACCAAGGCCTGACCGCAACCGCATCGGTTTCGGTCGGGCACGACCTCCGAAAACACGTTCATCAGCAAGCGCCGGTCCAGATACGGCTCTGCCCATGGCGGCTGCACACCATGGCGCCCCGTTCCGTGGGGTTCGATCAATATTGCGCGTTGATTTGTTCGTTCGAACGAATTAATTTGCCTACCCATGAGCAAGCGACTCGAAAAGGCATCGATTGACGATCGGCTGCTGGATACGGCCATCGATCAGTTCGGACGCTTCGGCTTTGAGGCTGCCAGTACGCGCACCATTGCCGCGGCCGCGGAAACCGCGATGTCGTCGATCACCTATCATTTCGGCGGCAAGGAAGGGCTTTATCTCGCCGCTGCGCGCCATATCGCGCAACAGGCACGCGAGGGGTCCGCGGCAGCGCAGGCAGCGGCACGAGCGATTCTGAGCGAAAAGCCCGGTATCGACGGCGCGATCGAGGCGGTGGCGCTGATCCTTGAAGGTTTTACCGATTTGCTGACCAGCGAACGGAGCACGCCCTGGGCACGGTTCATCGTCCGCGAGCAGATGAACCCCGGCCCCGCGTTCGACATCCTCTATTCGGAACTGATGAAGGAACGCGCCGATTTCGCCGCCGCACTCGTGGAGCGTATCGGCGCGGGATCCTTTGGCGCCGCCGAAGCGCGTATCAAGACGCTGGCGCTGTTCGGACAGGTGCTGATCTTCCGCGTCGCGCGCGCAACCGTATTGCGTGTAACCGGCTGGAGCGACGTCACGCCCGTCGAAGCCGCCGAAATCCGGCGCACGGTACGCGCCCACACCCTCGCCATATTGAACAGCATCCGCGGAGACCGTGCATGAATCGCCGTCGCCTGATTCCGATCGTCCTCCTTGTCGCGTTCGTGCTGGTCGCGATCTTCACCAAGGGCTTCGGCCTTTTTGACCGAGACAACGGCGAACTCACGCTCAATGGCAATGTCGACATTCGTTCGGTCGACCTCGCCTTCCGCGTCCCCGGACGCATTTCCGAGATGCCCGTCGAAGAGGGCAGCAAGGTCGAGGCGGGCACGGTCCTCGCCCGCCTCGATACCCGCCCGCTTACCGACGCACTCAATGTTGCCGAGGCGCAGATCGGCGTCGCGAGCGCCGAACTCGACAAGCGCGTCACGGGCAACCGCCCGCAGGACATCGCGCAGGCAGCGGCGCAGGTTGCAGCGGCAAAGGCTTCGCTCGCCAAGGCCAGCGAGGACTATCAGCGCCGCTCCGGGCTGGTGAAGACCGGTGCGGTCAGCCAGGCGGTCTATGATGCGAGCCGTGCCGAGTTTCTTTCGGCACAGGCGCAGCTCCGCGCCGCCGAGCAGGCGCTTTCGCTCCAGCGTGCAGGTGCGCGCCGCGAGGATATTGATTCCGCGCGCGCAGAGCGTGCCTCGGCGGTCGCGCAGCGCGACAAGGCCAGGACCGACCTTGCCGATGCCACGATCACCGCACCGTCGGCGGGCACGATCCTGACCCGCGCGCGCGAGCCCGGCGCGATCGTGCAGGCCGGAGAGGCCGTGTTCACGCTGACGATCGACCGGCCCATGCGCGTCCGCGCCTATGTCCCCGAACCCGATCTCGGCCGCATCTCGCCGGGCATGAAGGTGCTCGTCACCACCGACGGCAATCCGAAGTCCTATCAGGGTACGATCGGCCACATCTCGCCCACCGCCGAGTTCACGCCCAAATCTGTGCAGACCGAGGATCTGCGCACCGATCTCGTCTACCGGCTGCGGATCATCGTCACCAATCCCGACGATGCATTGCGTCAGGGTCAGCCCGTGACCGTCAAGGTTCCCGACGCCCGGCCCGCGAAGGACTGACGGTGGAGACCGTCGCCAGCGCGCGCGGCGTCGTCAAGCGCTTCGCTCCCGGTACGCCGCCGGCGCTCGACGGCGTCGATATCGACATCGTCGCGGGCAGGATGACGGGGCTGGTCGGTCCTGATGGTGCTGGCAAGACCACGCTTATCCGTCTGCTCTGCGGATTGCTCGACGCCGACGCCGGCGAGGTGATCGCGCTTGGCCAGCCTGCGACCGCCTGCGACCGTTCGATGATCGGTTACATGCCGCAGCGCTTCGGCCTTTACGAGGATCTGAGCGTCATCGAGAATTTGACGCTCTACGCCGATCTGCGCGGCCTGCCCGCCGAAGAGCGCGACGCTAGTTTTCGCCGCCTTCTCGATTTCACCGATCTCGAGCGCTTCCGCCTACGTCTCGCGGGCAAGCTTTCGGGTGGCATGAAACAGAAGCTGGGCCTGGCCTGTGCGCTGATCCGCGCGCCGCGCCTGCTGCTGCTCGACGAACCGGGGGTCGGCGTCGACCCGGTTTCCCGGCGTGAGCTCTGGGCGATGGTCAAGGCGCTGACCGGCGAGGGTATGGGCGTGCTCTGGTCCACCGCCTATCTCGACGAGGCCGAGAAGTGCGACACCGTCTTCCTGCTCAATGACGGCAAGCTGCTCTATCAGGGACCGCCCGACGCGCTCACCGCCCGGGTCGAAGGTCGCACCTTCCGCATGTTCACCGGGGCGGAGGGACGCCGCGAGTTGCTCGAGCGCGCGCTCGACCGCGACGATGTCACCGACGGCACGATCCAGGGCGCCTCGCTCCGGCTCGTCATGAAAGCGGGGACCAGGCCGCCCACGCCGCACGTGCTCGGAGCGCCGGCCGACGCGCATGTCGATCGCGCGCCCCCACGCTTCGAGGACAGCTTCGTCGATATCCTCGGCGGCGGGCCTTCGGGCACGAGCGCGCTGGCCGCACATTATCGCACCATTCCCGAAACCGACGAGCCCGCGATCGTCGCCGATCGCCTCACCAGGCGCTTCGGCGATTTCACCGCCTCGCACGACATCACCTTCTCGATTCCGCGTGGACAGATTTTCGGGCTGTTGGGCCCCAATGGCGCGGGCAAGTCGACCACTTTCAAGATGCTCTGCGGGCTGCTCACGCCGACCTCGGGCAACGGGGAGGTTGCGGGATACGACCTCAGGACCGCGCGCGCCGATGCGCGCCAGCAGCTTGGCTATATGGCGCAGAAATTCTCGCTCTATGGCGATCTCAGCGTTCGCCAGAATCTCGATTTCTTCTCGGGTGTCTATGGCCTGACCGGCTCAGAACAGAGCGAGGCGATCGAGCGCGTCACTGAAATCTTCCACCTGCGCGACTATCTGGGCACCAACAGCGGGATGATGCCGCTGGGCTTCAAGCAGCGCCTCGCGCTTGCCTGCGCGGTGATGCACGAGCCGCCGGTGCTCTTCCTCGACGAGCCCACATCGGGCGTCGATCCCATCGTCCGCCGCGAATTCTGGACGCATATCAATGGCCTTGTCGAACGCGGCGTCACCGTGCTCGTCACCACGCACTTCATGGACGAGGCCGAATATTGCGATCGCATCGCACTCATCTACCGCGCCGAGGAGATCGCGATCGGCACCCCCGATGAGCTCAAGGCGCGCGTCGCCGCCGAGGCGGGCATCGAGGACCCCACGATGGAGGACGCCTTCATCGCGCTGATCGAACAGTCCGACCGGCTCCGCGAGGAGGCTGCATGAGCGCACGCTTCGATCGCCGCCGCTTCCACGCGATGCTGGTCAAGGAGTCGCTGCAGATCGTGCGCGATCCCTCCACCTTCCTGATCGCGTTCGTGCTGCCGCTGCTGCTGCTCTTCCTGTTCGGATATGGCGTATCGCTCGACACGACGCGCACGCGCATCGGTCTTGCGCTTCAGGATTCAAGCGCGCCCGCGCTCAGTCTCGCCTCGGCCTATCGCAACTCACCCTGGTTCGAGGTGAAGGAAGCACGTGACGTCCACACGCTGAAGGACGATCTCGTCGCGGGCCGGGTACGCGGCATCGTCGTCATCCCATCCGATTTCGGCGAAAAGGCCGCACGATCACGGGGCAATGCCGCGATCCAGATCGTCACCGACGGCGCGCTCCCCAACACCGCGGGCTTCGTCGCCGCCTATGCCGAGGGCGTCCGCGCCAACTGGGCGATGGCACAGGCGGCCGAGCGCGGCACAAAGCCCCCCGCCCCTCCCATCCAGATCGCCAGCCGCTTCTGGTTCAACCCCGAACTGGCCAGCCGCTACTTCCTCGTTCCCGGTGCGATCGCGATCGTGATGACGATGATCGGCACGTTGCTCACCGCGCTCGTCGTCGCGCGCGAATGGGAGCGCGGGACGATGGAGGCGATCATGGCGACGCCGGTCGGCATGGGTGAATTCCTCGCCACCAAGGTCATCCCCTATTTCCTGCTCGGCCTCGGCTCGATGACCTTGTGCACGCTGCTCGCGATCTTCGTGTTCGGCGTGCCCTTTCGCGGCTCGCCGTTCGCGCTGCTGGTGATTGCATCGGCCTTTCTGGTGCCGGCGCTCGGCCAGGGACTGCTCATATCGGCGGCAACAAAGAACCAGTTCGTGTCATCGCAGGTCGCGCTCATCACGGGCTTCCTGCCCTCGATGCTGCTCTCGGGCTTCCTGTTCGAGATTTCGTCGATGCCCACATGGATCCAGTATCTGACCTATGCGGTTCCCGCACGCTATCTCATCCCGCCGCTCCAGACCGTGTTCGTGGCCGGCGACATCTGGAGCCTCTTCCTCCCCAACATGGCAGCGATGCTGGGCTTCGGCCTCCTGTTCTTCACGCTGGCGGTGCGCGCCACGCGCCGGAGGATCGCATGAGCCCGAAATTCGCCCGCATTCGCGCCATCATCGTCAAGGAACTGCTCGCGGTGCTCCGCGATCCGCACGCGCGCATCGTGCTGGTCGTGCCGCCGCTGATCCAGCTGATCCTGTTCAGCTTCGCGACGACGCTCGAGGTCAAGAATATCGACATCGCCATCTATGATCGCGACAGCGGCGTCTGGAGCCAGGAGTTCACCCAGCGCCTTGCAGGCAGTCCCAATGTCCGCCGCATCGTTCCGGTCCGCTCGCCGCAGGAATTCCGCCGTGTTATCGATACGCGCAAGGTGATCGCCGCGATCGCCTTTGACGAGAATTTCAGCCGTGACGTTGCCGCGGGCCGCCCTGCAACGATCCCGGCGGTATTCGACGGCCGCCGCTCCAACGCCGCGCAGATCGTCGCGGGCTATCTCGACCGTATCGCCGCCGACACCGGCGCCAGCATCCGTCCCTCTGCCACCCCCATGGGCCAGTCGCTCGTCACCCACTGGTTCAACCCCAATCTCGATTATCTCTGGTTCACCATGCCCGCGCTGATCGTGATCATCGGCGCGGTCTCGGCGCTTGCGGTGACCGCCCAGTCGGTCGCACGCGAACGCGAGCTCGGCACCTTCGACCAGCTCATGGTCTCGCCGCTGCGCGTCCACGAGATACTGATCGGCAAGATGGTCGCGCCGCTGCTTGTCGGGCTGTTCAACGGGACGCTGTATCTCGCGGTCATCCCGACGATCTTCGGGGTGCCGCTGACCGGATCTATCCTGCTCTTCTATCTGGCGCTGATCTTCTACCTGCTCGCGCTGATCGGGCTCGGCATGCTGATCTCGTCGATGTCGCAGACGCAGCAACAGGCCTTTCTCGGCATGTTCCTCGTCAGCGTGCCCGCAATACTGCTTTCGGGCTATGCCAGTCCCGTCGACAACATGCCCGGCTGGCTCCAGATGATCTCGCTGGCCAATCCGCCGCGGCACTTCCTCGTCGTCACCGAAGGCGTGTTCCTGAAGGCGATGCCCGCGGCCGATGTTCTGTCCAATATCTGGCCGCTGATGCTGATCGCCGCCGTCACGCTTACGGCTTCATCCATCCTCTTCCGTTCGCGCATGGAGTGACCTGATGTCTCCCCGCCTCGCCCTGTCTCTTCCCCTCCTTGCTCTCGCCGCCTGCACGGTCGGTCCGGACTATGCGCGTCCCGCCGATATCCCATCGGGGCAATGGCTTGCGCCCGCGGACAGCGCGGCGGTGGACACCGACTGGTGGCGCTCGCTGAACGACCCGCTCCTCACCGAGCTCGTCGACCAGGCCGTGGCGCGCAATCTCGACCTCAGGGAAGCCGAAGCGCGCCTGCGCGAAGCGCGTGCCAATCGCGATGCCACCGCGGGTCAGCGCCTGCCCCAGCTCAACGCCACCGGCTCGATCACACAGGATCAGCTCAGCGAGAACGGCCAGATTCCCCTCGGCAACATTCCCGGCTTCGATCGCGACTTCTCGTTGTTCGAAGCTGGCTTCGACGCCGCGTGGGAGATCGACCTGTGGGGCCGAAATGCGCGCGCGGTCGAGGCCGCGGGCGCGCTAGCTCAGGCCGCCGAGGCGGCGCGCCACGAAACGCTGATGCGCGTCATTGCCGAAGTCGTGCGCAGCTATGCCGATCTGCGCGGCGCGCAGGCGCGACTGGCAAGTGCCACCAGCGATGCCGAGGCGCAGGAGGGCATCGCGCGCCTCGTCAATGAACGCTACCGCGCGGGTGAGGCTGCGCGCTTCGACTGGCTGCGCGCGGATGCACAGGGAAAATCGACACGCGCCGCGATTGCCGGGATCGATGCTGATGCGAAATCGGCGGCCTGGCGCCTGGCGCTGCTCACCGGCCAGCCACCCGAGGCGCTTGCCGATCGCCTGCTCGCGCCCGCACCCATGCCACAGTGCCCCGCCACCGTCGCGGCGGGCCTGCGCTCGGACCTGCTGCGGCGGCGGCCCGATATCGTCCAGGCCGAACGCGAACTGGCAGCCGCCACCGCGGATGTCGGCGTCGCTAACGCGGACCTCTTCCCGCGCATTTCGCTGCTCGGATCGATCGGCCAGCAGGCGCGCAGCACTGGCGATCTCTTCTCGGGTGGCAGCACGCGCTTCTCGATCGGACCCAGCCTGCACTGGCCCATTTTTTCGGGCGGCACCATTCGCGCCAATATCCGCGCCGCCAATGCAGGCGCCGATGCCTCCGCCGCGCGCTATGAGCGCGCCGTACTAACCGCGCTTTCGGACAGCGAGACCGCGCTCAACCGCTATGCAGCCGCGCAGCTTACGCGCGCCCAGCGCGAGGCTGCACGCGGCCAGACCGCCGAAGCACTCGACCTTGCACGCCAGCGTTTTCGCGCAGGCGAGGACGACCTGATCGTCCTGCTCGACGCGCAATCGGCCTATAGCGCGGCCGAGCGCCTGAGCATCGACGCGCGCGCCGCCGAGCTTCAGGCACTGGTGTCGCTCTACAAGGCGCTGGGCGGCGGCTGGGAGTCCGTGCCGCCGGCCGGCTGAACTGGTGCGTCGATAGAGACGCCGGCTTCGAAACACCCGTCGATAAACTACGAGAGGTGTTGCGATGACCTGTTGAACCCGCCGGTCGAACCCGGTCATTCGAATTTTATGAGATCACGCCCTAGCGCCCCACCAGCGACACCAGTCGCACCAGTGCCGACTGACGGTTGGTCCCGGTCTTGCTGAAGATATTGCGCAGATGGACGCGCGCGGTCTCGCGGCTGATCGCGAGTTCGTCGGCAATCTCGGCGAGATCGTGCCCGCTGGCGAGACGCGCCGTTATCAGTGCCTCTCGGCGCGTCAGCCCGAATGCCTGCTGGAGCAACGCGCCATCGGCGAGCTTCTGGTCTGCATCGACGACGAACACGAGCGCTGCGGCGCGATAGCCGGCAAGGAAGCGCTGTTCGAACGAAAGCGGATAGATGTTGAGCATCATGCGCCTGCCATTCGCGCATGTCAGCGCCAGTGCGCCGGGTTTGAGGATGCGCTGCGAAACCGCGTCCGCGACGAACTGGCACAGCATGTGATCGCGGTCGGCGGCGACTGCACGGATTCGCCCGGCCGACACAAGCAGCGGATCGCCCTTGTGGATCACCTCCTCGAACGGAGCGGTCATTCGGAGCACGCGTCCGCGCTCGTCGAGCATCGCGGCAATGTTCCCGGTGTGCGAAAGCGCCCCCTCCCAATAGGAATCGGTCAGTGCGTCGGCATGGGTGAAACCCAGCCGGAGCGCAGGTGTCAGGATGTTCTGGAGACTGACCATCCGCGCACGGTCGGCCGCGCAGGCATGGCCTGTCGAACGCGTCCGGTGCAGGGAAAGCCCCACGGTGATGTCAGGTGAAATGTCCTCGGCAAAGGAAAGATGATGCCGGCTGCCGAGCCGCGCCTCCTGCCAGCGCAGATATCCGGCGTCCACCGGATCATCCAGGTCGACATGGTCGCCATCGGCAAAGCTTCGCGATCCCGCACTCGTCATCACGACGCGCACCTGCGTATCGCCCGTGCCGGTTTCCTCGACATATTCACGCCATACCCTGTCGATATCGGTGTCGAAGCCCATCATGCCGGCATGAATCATCTCGCCCGAACGTCGATCGACGACGCCCAGGACCGCACCGATAGCGCTGAAGTCGCCCAGCAATGGTTCGATCAGCGCGGCCCAGCGCGCATCATCCACTGCGGCTTCAAGCGCGGCAGCGCGCAACGCAGCCGAATCAAGGCTTTCAAACATTATCGGCCAACGCCCCCTTATGCGTCATCCGCAACCCTTTGCGGGTTAACTATCTTTTTTGCGTCCAAGACGCCAGCAAATGCCATCCTAACCCGTTCGGGTTACAGACTCAAAGTATCGACGCCGGTATTCGGGCTCCGCGACCCGAGGGTGGAGCGACTGGCCTGTTGCCGGAAGCAAAGCCTGAATTTGGGCCCGGCGTCATATGGCGCCGGGCCCATTTTTTTGTTCAGTATCGCGGATCGCCCATTTCGGCGCCGGGGCCGTCGGCGGGCGGATAGAGCGACCAGGGCCCTGCGACCGACCGATCTTCCGGCAGCAATCGCGCGCGGATATTGGCCGCGGCGATCAGGCGATCAAGCAGACGTTGCCCGAACAGCCAGTGCCCGATCCCCGATTCCGCGTTGATATGGCCGAGCTCTCCGACATCGACGAAATGGCTTCCCCAGAACTTCGCCATGCTGTGCGCGCGGTCGATCGCGGCATAGTCGTCATTGCGGCTGGCGACCACGATCGAAGGGAACGGCAGGCTGACCTTGGGCACTGGCCCGAAGCCGCCGAGCGGGCGGCCCAGGTCGCCACGGTCGCAATCGGGCGGTGCGACCAGCAGCGCACCGGCGACGGGCCAGCCATAGGGCTGCCCCTCAAGTGCCGCCCACCATGCGACAGCAAGGCAGCCGAGGCTGTGCGCGCACAGGATCACCGGGGCGGGCGCGGCCTTGATCGCGTGATCGAGCTTGGTCACCCAGACATTGCGCCGCGGGGTGCGCCACATGCCAAGATCGGCACGATCGCAGTCGCCGCGCGTTTCCTCCCATATCGTTTGCCAGTGCGCCGCGCCCGATCCATTGAGCCCGGGAACGGTAAGCACCAGCGGGGTCGTCCCGCGTCCGGCAAAATCGGCTTCCGACATCTTCGCCTCCGTACGATGGGGTGACGGCAGCAATGCAATCGCGGCCTTCCCGAGCAGAGATATATTCAATCATTTTAGTTGACAATAAAGCGGGCGTCCGCTTGTTGTGAAAATGCGGCAGATCGACCGACGCCACTTTGCTCCGGCAAGAGCGTCGCAAGTCGTCGACAGACTTGTCCTTTCGGAATCATGGGCATAGGTTGAGTTATCCGGGGCAAGGCAACCTCCCGGTCAGGCGTTCCCCGCCCAAGCGTTGCGGCATTGTCCGGCTTTGCCGGAAAGGGGAACGTATTCGTGGCGACACCACATTTTTCGGATCTTGTTCGCGTCTTCGGGCGTATCGGCCTGATCAGCTTTGGCGGCCCGGCGGGCCAGATCGCGCTCATGCACCGCGAGGTCGTCGACGAACGCGGCTGGATCGAGGAGGATGCGTATCTGCGCGCCCTCAATTTCTGCCACCTGCTTCCCGGTCCCGAGGCGCAGCAGCTCGCCACCTATGTCGGCTGGCGGTTGCACGGGCTGAAGGGCGGGCTCGCCGCGGGGCTGCTGTTCGTCCTTCCCGGCGCCGTCGTCATGCTCGGGCTTTCGCTCTTGTACGCCTATGCCGCCGGGCTGGGCTGGTTCGACGCGCTGTTCCTCGGCATCAAGGCGGCGGTGCTGGCAATCGTCGTGCAGGCGCTGATCCGCATCGGCAGCCGCGCACTCAACACGCGCTTCAAGGTGGCGCTCGCCGCGCTGTCCTTCGTCGCGCTGTTCTTCTTCGACCTGCCCTTCCCGCTCGTGGTGCTGGGTGCGGGCGCAATCGGCATGGTAGTCGCGGCCGCGCGTCCTGAATGGCTTCGCCTGAAGCCCGTCAACGGCCCGCCGCCACCAGCACGGCGCGGGGCCATGCTCGTCGCATCCTTGCGCGCCGCGCTTGGCTGGGGCGCGGTCTGGGCGGCCCCGATGGTGCTCATCTGGATCATCCTTGGGCCCGATCACACGCTTTTCAGGATCGGCGCCTTCTTCTCGCAGCTCGCCGTGGTCACCTTTGGCGGCGCTTATGCGGTGCTCGCCTATATGGCGCAGGAAGCGGTGCAATCCTATCACTGGCTCTCGGCGGGCGAGATGGCCGATGGGCTGGGGCTGGCGGAGACCACGCCCGGCCCGCTGATCCTCGTCACCCAGTTCGTCGGGTTCCTCGGTGCTTTCCGCGCGCCCGAACCCTTTACCCCGCTCGTTGCCGGGCTCATAGGCGGAGCGTTGACCACTTGGGTCACCTTTGCGCCCTGCTTCCTGTGGATCTTCGCCTTCGCGCCGTGGATCGAGCGGCTCGAACACGCACGCAAGCTTCAGGGCGGGCTCGCCGCACTGACCGCCGCGGTCGTCGGCGTGATCGCCAACCTCACCGTCTGGTTCGCGCACCACGTCCTCTTCGCGCGCGTCGATGAACAGCGTATCGGCGCGGCGCGGCTCTACATCCCCGACTGGACGACGCTTGACGGGAAAGCAGCGTTGCTCGCACTGCTCGCGGCCGCCCTGCTCTTCCGCACCAAGCTCGGCATATTGCGCGTGCTCGGCATCTGCGCGCTTGCGGGGCTCGCGTTCTTGCTCGCGGGCTGAGGCTTCAGGGCGCGGCCTTGGGTGCGGGTCTCGGCACGCCCGCCGAACCCAGACTCCCGAGATAGGCCAGCAGATTGGCGCGGTCCTGCGGTCGACGGATGCCCGCAAAGGCCATCTTGTTGCCGGGGATCGCGCGCGCCGGGCTCGCCAGATAGCGGTCGAGCTCTTCATAGGTCCAGTTGCCCGGATGCGTGCCGATGGCCTGTGAATAGGCAAAGCCGCCATGCGAACCGACATCGCGCCCGACAACGCCCCATAGATTGGGGCCTGTCCGGTCGGCGCCACCCTGTTCGAAGGTGTGGCACGAGGCGCAGACTCCCGCGGCGCTCTTGCCCCTTGCGGGATCGGCGCTGGCAAGAAGCGTGCCTAGATCGGGCGGCGGCGCCGCCGGCGTGGCGGTTGCCGCGTCCGCGGATGGCAAGGGCACGCCGCCGCGATCGACGACGCGCATGAAGCCCGCAAGCCGGTTATGATCGCCGGGCTCGTTCAACCCCGCGGGCCAGCTGCGCTGGAGCGCGGCGAGATCGACCGGCTGGGCGAGATCAGCGGGTTTGTAGGCGGGGCTGCCCGGATAGGAGACCCCGACGAGCCGGTCGGCCAGCCAGCCGCCGCCAAGGGCGACGACCAGCGCCATGCCGACCGCCGCACCGATCTTAGTCCATTCCCAACCGTCCATGTCAGCCGCCCCAGTCGAGGAAGACGATACGCGTCCACAAGGTATAGTCGGACTCGATGAGCATCAGCCCGACCAGCGTCGCGAGGCACAATGGCGGCACAAGGATCGCATAGACCAGCGCCAGCCTCTCCCACGCCATGTGCATGAAAATCGCCACGATCAGCCCCGCCTTTAGCAGCATGAAGGTGATGATCAGCACCCAGCGCATGATCCCGTGCACCTGGAAGTAATCGACCATGTACGACATCGCGCTGAGCACGAAGAGATAGCCCCAGACCTTGAGATAGACACCGATCGGATGCTGCTGCCCGCTGGCGTGCGCGCCGGCGTCCGGTGTCGCAACGTGCGCCGGAATATCGTGCGTGGTCGCGTGGTTCATGGCCAGCCCCTCACCAGAGATAGAAGAACGCGAAGATGAAGACCCAGACAAGGTCGACGAAGTGCCAGTAGAGCCCTGCAATCTCGACCGCCGCATAGTCGCCGCTACGGTCGTAATGGCCGCGAAGCACCTTGGAGGCCACGACCAGCAGCATGATCACCCCCGCCGAGACGTGGAGCCCGTGAAATCCGGTGATCATGAAGAAGGAGGCGCCGAATTGCGCCGCGCCCATCGGGTTGCCCCATGGCCGCACGCCCTCATGGATCAGCTTTGTCCATTCGAACGCCTGCATGCCAACGAACGTCGCGCCGAGCAGTGCAGTCGCGAACATGAGCGCCGCGGTCGTTCTGCGATCGCGCTTGTATCCAAAGTTGACCGCCATCGCCATCGTGCCGCTCGACGAGATCAGGACGAAGGTCATGATCGCGATCAGGATCAAGGGGATGCTATTGCCCGCGATCGTCAGCGCGAAGACCTCGCTGGCATTGGGCCAGGGCTCGGTGACCGAGGCGCGCATCGTCATGTACGAGGTCAGGAAGCAGGAGAAGATGAAAGTGTCGGAGAGGAGGAAGATCCACATCATGGCCTTCCCCCAATGAACCGACTTGAACACCTCCTGATCGGCCGACCAGTCGGACGCGACTTCGCGCAGCCCCTCCAGCACGGGGTCGGCAGCGGGATCGGCCTTGGTCACAATCTCATGTGCCATGCGTCGTTTCCTCAGGTCATCAGCAGCAGCCCGAACATCACGAACCAGACGAGCAACAGGAAATGCCAGTAGCGCGCGCACAGCCTGACCGAGGACGCGACTGCCGCAGCGCTGCTACCGCGCAGCACGCGCACGCTGGTCCGCCCCCAGGCCACGAGCCCGCCGATTATGTGGAGCCCGTGCAGCGCGGTGATGAGATAGAAAAAGGCAACCGCGGGATTGCCCGTGACAAGCGGCCCCGGCGGCGGCGCCAGCGGATTGTCGACCGCGGTGCAGAGCTCCGAATGAAGCGCGAGGAAGTGCCCCGCGGTGTCGAGCTGGCGCCATACGGTGATCTGCCCAGCAAGGAATGCGAGCGCGAGCAGGCCGCCCGCGATGAACCATATCGTGAGTGTGCGCACGTTCCCCTTGTGCGCCGCTACTATGGCCGCGTGCAGCGCAAGGCTGCTCAGCACGAGCACGGCAGTGTTGACCCACAGCAGCGGCGGTTCAGCCAGCCGCGCCCAGTCGGCGGCACCGTGCCCGATCGGGCCATGCGCGCCCATGCGCATCAGATAGGCCGACGCGACGAGCGCGAACAGCGCGGCGACCACGCCCAGGAACACGCCGAGGAAGACCCCTGCATCGGCCGCGCGACGCTCGGCATCCTCCTTCACATCGGTGCGCGTCCCGATTCCCGGTGACAGCCAGGGCTTGTCGGTCAGGGCGCCGAACATGCTCATGAGCGATGCTCCTCGCCCGCGGGCGGCTCGTTCTGCGGGATGAAGTCCCTTGGCGCACCGGGGACGCTATAGTCATAGGCCCAGCGATAGACGACGGGGAGCTTCGGTCCCCAGTTGCCATGGCCGGGCGGTGTTTCGGGCGTCTGCCATTCGAGCGAGGTCGCCCCCCACGGGTTGGGATCGGCTCTGGGACCGCGGAACAGGCTCCAGAACATGTTCCAGAAGAAGAGCATCTGCGCGACGAACACGATCAGCGCGGCAACGGTGATGGCCTGATTGGCGAGGTGCGCGGAATCGGGGATGAATGCGGTCTCACCCAGCGCATAATAGCGCCGTGGGACGCCGAGAAAGCCGAGATAGTGCATCGGCAGATAGACCGCATAGACGCCGAGGAAGGTGATCCAGAAATGGATCTTGCCCAGCGTTTCGTTCCACATCCGGCCAGTGATCTTGGGATACCAGTGATAGATCGCGCCAAAGATCACGAGGATGGGCGAGACCCCCATCACCATGTGAAAATGGCCGACGACGAAGAAGGTATCGGAAAGCGGCACATCGACGCTGACATTGCCGAGGAACAGCCCGGTCAGCCCGCCATGGATGAAGCTGAAGAGGAAACCGATCGCGAACAGCATCGGCACGCGCAGGTGGATGTCGCCGCGATAGAGCGTCAGCATCCAGTTATAGACCTTGATCGCGGTCGGGATCGCGATGATCAGCGTCGAGGTCGCGAAGAAATAACCGAAATAGGGGTTCATGCCCGAGACGTACATGTGGTGCGCCCAGACGAAGAAGCTGAGCGCGCCGATGATCACGATCGCCCAGACCATCATCCGGTATCCGAAGATGTTCTTGCGCGCATGGACGCTGATGAGGTCGGAGACGATCCCGAATGCGGGCAGCGCGACGATATAGACCTCGGGATGGCCGAAGAACCAGAAGAGGTGCTGGAACAGGATCGGGCTGCCGCCTTCATAGCCGAGTTCCTGTCCCATCGAGATGATCGCGGGCATGAAGAAGCTGGTCCCGGCGATGCGATCGAGCAGCATCATGATCGCGGCGACGAACAGCGCGGGGAAGGCAAGCAGCGCCATGATGCTCGCGATGAAGATACCCCAGACCGAGCAGGGCATCCGCATCAGCGTCATCCCCTTGCAGCGCGCCTGCAGCACCGTCGTCACATAGTTGAGCCCGCCCATCGTGAAGCCGACGATGAACAGCGCCAGCGACACCAGCATCAGGATGATGCCGTACTGGTGGCCCGGCGTGCCCTCGAGGATCGTCTGCGGAGGATAGAGCGTCCAGCCCGCGCCCGTGGGACCGCCCGGCACGAAGAAACTCGCCACGAGCACGAGCACCGCGAGCAGGTACACCCAGTAGCTGAGCATGTTGACGAAGGGGAACACCATGTCCCGCGCGCCCACCATCAGCGGGATCAGGTAGTTGCCGAACCCGCCCAGCAGCAGCGCGGTCAGCAGATAGACCACCATGATCATGCCGTGCATGGTCACGTACTGGAGATACTGGGTCGGCTGGATGAAATCGAAGGTATCGGGAAAGCCCAGCTGCAGCCGCATCAGCGCTGAAAGCACCAGCGCCACGAGCCCGATCGCGATCGCGGTCAGCGAATACTGGATCGCGATGACCTTGTGATCGAGGCTCCAGACATATTTGCCGATCCACGTTTTGGGATGGTGGAGCGGCGTGAGATCGTCGGCGAGTGTCGTTGCCATCAGCGTGTTCCCCCCACCCCAGTTCTCGAATCGCTCGCGCCCGGCGCACTGGCCTGGGCCAGTTGCGCCCCGTCGGTTCCCGCCTCGGCCATGATTTGGCCGAAAGTGGGCTGCTCTCCCAGCCAGCTTCCGAAATCGCGCTCATTGGCAACTATCACCGTGCCGCGCATCACATGGTGCCCCGTTCCGCAAAGCTCGGCGCACAATATCTCGTAAGTGCCCTTCTTCGTCGGGGTCATCCAGAAATAGGTGACGATGCCTGGCACCAGATCCATCTTCGCGCGGAACTGCGGCACGTAGAAATCGTGGAGGACATCTTTCGAGCGCAGCACCATCTTCACGGGCTTGTCGACGGGCAGCCGCAACTCGTTGCCCTCGATCAGCACATCATCACGGCCAAAGGGATCGCGCGGGTTGATGCCGAAAGTGTTTTCAGGGGTCATGTGGCTGACATTGGCGCTGCCGAGCACGCCGTCGGGTCCCGGAAAGCGGAACGCCCATTGCCATTGCTGCCCCGTCGCCTCAACGACGGTCGCGTTCTTGGGCACCGTCACAAATTCGTGCCAGGCGACCAGGCCGGGCGCAAGCATCCCCGCGATCCCGACCGCGGTCCAGAAGGTCAGCCGCTTTTCCAGCTTCGTATTCTCGGGATCGAAATGCGCCTTGTGGCCGGGCCGATTGCGATACCGCACGATCGACCAGGCAATGAACAGGTTGAGCACCACGAACGCGACCGCGCAGATATACAGCGTGACCATCAACGCATCGTCGATAGAGCCCCAGTTGGACGCACGCGGAGTAAGCCACCACGGACTGAACAGGTGAAAGGCGATCGAGCCAAGCACGAGCAGCGCGATTACAATTGCGACAGCCATCCTCTCTCCCGCTGTTGCCGTGGCGCCCGGGATGTCGAGGTGGACCGTTACTGGTTCGCCCCGACACGCGGGAAGCAACCAACTCGTCTTATGAGTCGACTATATATGACAGGAACTACAAGGGAAAGCGGCTCATTCGGCGAACGTGAAATGTCGCGTCACTCGCCGCCCTGCTCGACAGGATAGCCATTGTCGCGCCACAGCTTCATGCCGCCGTCGAGCGCCGTGGCGCGCCTGAATCCGAGTTCGCGAAGCGTCGCCGCCGCGAGGGTAGACACCTTGCCGAATTCGCAGACCGCCAGGATTCTCTGCGTCGGATCGGGAAGTTCCTGGTTCACGCGAAGCTCAAGCTGTCCGCGCGGCAGGTGCCGTGCGCCGTGGATATGCCCCGCATCATAGGCGCTGCGCTCGCGCACATCGAGCACGATCAGATCCCCCGCCCCTTCACCAATCCTCGCATGGAGTTCGGCGAGCGACATGAAGGGCACCTTGCGCGCCGCTTCAGCGAGCATCTGTTCGACGGTCCTGCCCCCGCACATATTGGTGCGCAGCGCTTCGGTCATGTGATCGGGGGCGCTCAGGTTCAGATGCTCCATCATCTCGACAAAGGCGTGTCGGTCGCGTTGCTGCAACCGCGCATTTTCCGCAATTTCCCGGCCGATCGTGCTCGAAACCTTGTCCTTGTAATCATGCGCCGGGTGCACTTCGGTCGCAGGGTCGAGCTTCAGGATCGTGTTGAACAGGCTGTCATAGAGCGCTTCGGGGTCGCCCGTGGGCAGATCGGTGCGCCCGGTACCGCCGATCAGCAACGTGTCCCCCGTGAACAGGTGGTTGTCGACGTGCAGGCACATCGAATCGCTCGTATGCCCCGGCGTGTGGATCGCGTGCAGGCGCATATCGCCGACGATCAGCATATCGCCATCGTCGAGCCGCATGTCGACATGGGGTGCCACGCTGTTGCGGTGCATGACCGCGGGCACGCCGAGACGCTCCTTCAGTTCGCGTGAGGCCGAAAAATGGTCGGCGTGGGTGTGCGTGTCGACGACATAGCGCAACCGCAACCCCTCGCGCGCAAGCAAACCCAGATAGCGGTCGAGCTGGGGCAGCGCGGGGTCGATCAGCACCGCCGAACAGCTATTGGCGCAACCGAGAAGATAGGACTGGCAACCTCCCGTGCTGACGCGCTCGAAGATCATTCGTCCACTTTTTCGGGCTGGGGCACCACGCGCATATAGGGTTTCAGTGTCTTCCACCCGTCGGGGAAGAGCGCCCTGGCGTCGTCATCCGATACGGCGGGGACGATGATGACGTCCTCGCCCTGCTTCCAGTTCACCGGCGTCGCTACCTTGTATTCGGCGGTGAGCTGGCATGAATCGATCAGCCGCAGCACCTCGTCGAAATTGCGCCCCGTGCTCATCGGATAGACGAGCATCGCCTTGATCAGCTTGTCGGGGCCGATCAGATAGACGGTGCGCACCGTCTGGTTGTTGAGCGGGGTGCGCCCCTCGGAAGTGTCGCCGGCGTCGGCGGGCAGCATGTCGTAGAGTTTGGCGACCGCAAGGTCGTGGTCGGCGATGATCGGATAGGTCACCTCGCCGCCCGTCACCTCCTTGATATCGTCCAGCCAGCGCTGGTGATCTCCAACCGGATCGACCGACAGTCCGATCACCTTGCAATCTCGCGCCGCAAACTGGTCCTGGCACTTGGCCAGATAGCCCAGCTCGGTCGTACAGACGGGTGTGAAGTCCTTGGGATGAGAAAACAACATGCCCCACGAGTCGCCCAGCCACGCATGGAAACTGATGGGTCCCTGCGTCGTCTCGGCCGTGAAATCGGGGGCGCGTTCCGCGATTCGCAGCGCCATGATTTCCTCCTCTAAGAAGTCCAGGACATAGCAAATCCGGCGCCCCACCGCCATGGCATGCGCCCGGCTCAATCGGCGTGCTACTTCGTCGCAGCCCACTCCGTCGCTTCGGGCCAGCGCCCCGTTACCGCGCGATACGCCATGGCGAGCGCGCCGGTCAGCCCCACCGCCGCACCTGCGCCGGGCGCCACGATATAGTCGTCCAGCGCATGCGTCCGGGCGTTCAGCCCATATCCGCTGAACTTTTCGTACAGCGCATCGCGCACGAGACCGTGAAGCTGCCCAGCCTGCATCACCCCGCCGCCCAGGATGATGCGCTGCGGCTGCAATACGTAGGTGAGATTGGCGCACAACGCGGCGAGATAATCAGCTTCGATCGCCCAGCCGGGATGATCGTGCGGAAGATCGGCAGTGCCGACGCCCCAGCGCGCCTGCATCGCTGGCCCCGCAGCCAGCCCTTCGAGGCAGTCGCCATGATAGGGGCAGATTCCCCTGAAATCCGCATCGCCCGGCGCGCGCGGTATCCGCATGTGCCCGGCCTCGGGATGGTTGGCGCCCCCATGCGGCGCACCGCCGATAACAATGCCGACACCGATGCCCGTGCCCACGGTGACATAGCAGAAGCAATCCAGCCCCTGCGCGCTGCCGAACAGCATCTCGCCCACCGCCGCTGCATTGACGTCAGTGTCGAGCGTTACCGGCACATTCAACGTGCGCTGGAAATGGCGGACCAGATCGGTGCCTGGCCAGCCCGGCTTGGGCGTCGTCGTTATCGTACCGAAATCGGGGGCGTCTGGATCAAGCGAGAGCGGTCCGAAGCTGCCGATCGCCAGTGCGGCAAGGGGGCTGTGACGCTGGCTCGCGTTGAGGAAAAATGCGCTGGCGCCGGCCAGCGTCGCCGCGGGCGTCGTGGTCTCGATGCGGGTCTGATCAAGTACGCGCCCATCGGGCCGCGCCACGGCACAGAGGACCTTGGTACCACCCGCCTCGACGGCGGCAAGCAGCCCCTCGTTCCTGCCAGTCATGCGTAAGCGCGTCGGGAGATGTTCATGGGTAAAGGCTGAATCAGGCCGGGCCTTTAATCAAGCCCTAGAAGATCAGGCCGAACCCCAGGCTCAATATCCTTTCCTCAGCCAGCGACAGCGGATTGGTGCCGTCGACATAGCGCACGCCCAGGTCGATCCCCGCGGCGTCGCCCCTGAGCCAGAAGCGCTGCTTGAAATAGGCTTCGAGGCGCTCGATGTCGCGATCGCGCCCGGCGATCACCGGCAGGTAGCGATAGCTCAGTCCGCCCAACAATTGCATTGCGCCGCTAGAGCCAGCGCGTCCGCTTGAACCGGATATAGAGCGCCGAACAGAGGAACAGCATGATCCCGACGACGACGAAATAGCCATATTTTGTGCTGAGCTCGGGCATGTTCTCGAAATTCATGCCGTAGATACCCGCCAGCGCGGTCGGCACCGCAAGGATCGCCGCCCATGCGGCGAGCTGACGCGTGCTCTTGCCCTGCCGCTGCTGCTCGAGAAGGTTGCTGACCTCGAAGACCGTGGTCAGCACTTCGCGCAGGCTCCCGACCATGGCTTCCACCCGGCGCACATGATCGAGCACGTCGCGGAAATAGGGCCTCACATCGGCGTCGAGGCAGGGCAGATCGAGGTTGGCGAGTTTGCTGCACACTTCGGACATGGGACCAAGCACGCGCTGGAAGCGGGTGAGTTCGCGGCGCAGCGCGAAGATCCGGCGCACCTCGTCACGCTCGAGAAACGAGTCGAGCGCATGCTGCTCCATCTCGAGGACTTCTTCCTCGATGGCCTCGACGACGGGCAGATAGCCGTCGACGATGAAGTCGAGGATCGCGTGCAGCACATAGTCGACGCCGTGGCTCAACAGCGAGGGCGCCGCTTCGAGCTGGTGGCGCAATTCGGTATGCGCGCGCGCCGAACCGTGCCGGACGGTGATGACATGGTCTTGGCTCAGGAAGATCGCGGTCTCGCCATAGGCGATCTGCTCGCCTTCCATGCGCGCGGTTCGCGCGACAACGAAGAGCTGATCGCCATAGACGTCGATCTTCGGCAGCTGGTGTGCCTTGAACGCATCCTCGATGGCCAGCGGATGCAGGTCATAATTCTCCTGCAACTTGCGCAATTCATCCGGCGTCGGTTCGAACAACCCGATCCACACGAACTCGCTGCGGTCGGCGCAAGGCACTGGCTCGTCGAGCGTGACGGGACCTACCTTCTGGCCATTGCGATAGAGATAGGCGGCGACGACGCTCATCAGACCCTCGATACGACTATGACGAAGCCGAGGTAACAGATGCCCGCTTCATGCCAAAAGGAAAGATCGCGCCACGTGCCTTGCCCGGGCGCCGGCAGCCGGCAATCGCTTCAGACGATTTCCACCTCGAGCGGAGCCAGCCCCTCGATCCGCGCTTCCAGCACATTCCCACGCACGACCGCGCCGACGCCCGCCGGGGTGCCCGTGAAAATCAGGTCGCCGGGCATCAGACGGATATAGGTGGAAAGTTCGGCGATGATCGCGGGGACATTCCACAGCATCTCCGACGTCCGCCCGCTCTGGCGCGTCTCGCCATCGACGGTAAGCGCGATCGCGACGTCGCCAAGGTCGCCCGCCTCGGCCGCGGGGGTGATCGCGCCCACGGGGGCGGCGGCATCGAAACTCTTGCCCATATCCCAGGGGCGCCGCTTGTCCTTGGCTACCCCCTGCAGGTCGCGGCGTGTCATGTCGAGCCCGGCGGCATAGCCGAACACATGGCGCAGCGCGTCCGCTTCGGCGATGTCGGTGCCGCCGAGTTCGAGCGCCACGACCAGCTCGACTTCATGATGCAGGTCTTCGGTCCGCGGCGGATAGGGGAGCTTGCCCGGCGTCGTCGGCAGGCAGCTTGCGGGCTTGATGAAGAAAAAGGGTGGCTCCGCCACCGCGTCGCCCATTTCCCTGGCATGCTCGGAATAGTTGCGCCCGACGCAGAAGATACGCCCCACCGGAAAGCGACCGCCCCCGACGATGGGGAGCATGGGCTGGACGGGCGGCTCGAGGGTCATGATTCTCACTTTCGGCGGATTGCGACGCGCCCCGCCTTAAGCAGCGCGCCCGGCCAATGCCAGCCGATCGTTCATTCGAGCCCCTTGATCGTCATCGTCTGGTCCAGCGCCGTGTCGGCCTCGAAACTGGCCACGGGATAGACGCAGTAATCGGCTGCGTAATAGGCGCTCGGGCGGTGGTTGCCCGACTCGCCAAGCCCGCCAAAGGGCATGTTCGACGCCGCGCCCGTGGTCGGACGATTGCGGTTGATGACGCCGGCACGCGCGCGGCTCAGGAACTTCTGCCACAGCGCGTCCTCATCGGTGATGAGGCCGGCCGACAGGCCAAAGCGCGTATCGTTCGCAGCAGCGATCGCGGCATCGAAATCGGGAACGCGCGTGACCTGCAGGATCGGCGCAAAGATCTCGGCATCGGGCGTGTCGACACCCGTGACATCCAGCATCGCGGGCGTGACGAAGGCGGGGGAGCGGTCGAGGATCCTGAAGGGCAGTACGGTCGTGGCGCCCCGCGCTTCGAGCGCCTTCACCGCTTCGAGTGCATGGGCGGCGGGCGCATTGGCGATCAGCGGCCCCATGAAGGGCTCCTGATTGTCGTTCCACGCGCCGATGCGCAGCCGCTTTGCCAGCGCGGCCGTTGCCTCGATCACCGCGTCGCCGTGCGCGCCCTCGGGGACGATCAGACGGCGCGCGCATGAGCAGCGCTGGCCCGTGGTGATGAAGGAGGACTGGACGATGATCGACGCGGTGGTCTCGGCGTCGCCGTCCCACGCGATCAGCGGGTTGTTGCCGCCCAGTTCCAGCGCAAGAACGACATGCGGCTTGTCCGCAAAGAAGCGCCGGAAATGCGCGCCCGCAGCAGCCGAACCGGTGAAGAGCAGACCGTCGATATCGGCCGCGATCAACGCCTGCCCGGTGTCGCGCCCACCCTGAACCAGATTGAAGACACCCGCAGGAAGGCCCGCTGCCGCCCAGGCTTCTGCCATCAGCTGGCCGGTATGCGGGGTGAGCTCGGAGGGCTTGAAGACGACCGTGTCGCCCGCGATCAATGCGGGGACGATATGCCCGTTGGGAAGGTGGCCGGGAAAGTTGTACGGGCCCAGCACCGCCATCACGCCGTGCGGGCGGTGGCGCAGCACGGCGCGCCCGAAATCCATCGCTGCCTCGCGCGTGCCGGTGCGCTCGGAATAGGCGGCGATCGAGATGCCGACCTTGCCGATCATCGCAGCGATCTCCGTGGTGGTTTCCCAGAGCGCCTTGCCCGTTTCGCGCGAAATCGCCTCGGCAAAGGCGGGCTTGCGGCGTTCGAGCTGCTCGGCGAAGCGCTTCACCGCGGCGATGCGATCGTCGAGCGGAGTGTCCGCCCAGCCCGGAAATGCCGAACGCGCGGCAGCGATGGCGGATGCGCAGTCTTCGGGCGTGGCGGCGCGGCCGTGCCAGACCTGATCGCCCGTCGCCGGATCGAGCGAGGCGAAGGGCTCGCCACGACCGCCATTCCAGTGCCCGTTAATGTAGAGATCGGTCATTGGTTCACCCTTATCATGTCGTCCGTGTTCACGCCGAGCAACCGGGCAGCATCGCGGCCGATGACCGCGCGATTGTCGCTCACCGAGACATCGGCGCGGATCGCCCGGAAGCTGGCGATTGCGGTGGTGGAAAGCAAGGCCGGTTCTGCGGCGCCGGCATCGTCCGCGATCGCGACACGCAGCGTGCGGCCGCTGCGGATCGTCGCGATCGAATCGCGCGGCGCGGTCACGGTCGGCCCGCCGTCGAAGATGTCGATCAGCCCCGAGGCGCTGAAGCCTTCGCGTTTCAGCATCGCCATCGCCGCCTCGCCATCGCGGTGGCAGCGGCCGATCGCATTGCACGCGGCTTCGTCGATCAGCTCGACATAGATCGGGTGGCGCGGCGCGAGGTCGAGGATGAACTGGCCGTCGGTCGACATCACCATCCGGTCGGCCTCGCTAAAGGGCAGACGGTAGAATTTGCTCGCGACGCCTTCCCAGAACGGGCTCGTCGTCCCGTCATCCTCGAACCAGCCGCGTAGTTCGGCCATGACGGTTTCGGAAAAGCGCAGCGGGTCGGCACCGATCAACATGTAGCGCGAGCGCGCGAGCAGGCTGCCCGCACCACCTGCGCGTGCCTCGGGACGCAGGAAGAGCGAGCCCACCTCGGTCCAGCCGCCGCATTCGTTGACGAGCACGAGCGCACGGTGATCGAAGCGCGTATCGATCGCCGAGGAATATTGCGCAAGCGTCACGACGCGGAACGAGAAATGCGGGCGTTTCAGCCCCACGGCAGCGCGGACGCCTGCCAGCCCTTCGACCCGTCCGGTTTCCGAGTCCTCCAGCATCAATGTGTACCAGGCTTCGGCGGGCGCGGTCTCGCCGGCAAAGCTGGCGGCCGACACCGCGAGCCGCTCGGCGAGCGTGGCCTCATCCTCGGGAAGACTGGTGAAGCCCGGGCCCGAAAGGACCGCGAGCTCCATCATCGCATCGATATCGGCGGGACCCGCCGGCCTGATGAAGAGCATCAGGCCGCCTGGGCGAGCGTGGCGCGCACCGCCGCGCAGGTCGCCTCGAAGCGCACCAGCGCTTCCTTCGCGTCCTCGATCGGCATATTGAGCGGCGGCAGCAGGCGCACGCAATTCTCGCCACCACCCGCAACGAGCAGGCGCTGATCGCGCGCGGCCGCCATGAATTCGCGGTTGTTGGTCACCATCTTGACCCCGATCAGCAGCCCCTTGCCGCGCACATCGACGATGATGTCGGCATAACGGGCAGCAATGTCGCTGAGGCCGTTCGATAGCGTTTCCGCGACCTTCGCGGCATGATCGAGCGTTTCGGGGCGCGCGATCTCGTCGAACGCCGCGATGCCCACCGCCATTGCGAGCGGGTTGCCGCCAAAGGTCGAACCATGCGCGCCGAAGGTCATGCCCTTGGCGGCCTCGGCGGTGGCGAGACATGCGCCGACGGGGAAGCCGCCGCCCAGCGCCTTGGCAACCGCCATGATGTCAGGCTCGGCGCCCGCAAACCACTGGTGCGCGAACAGCTTGCCGGTGCGGCCCATGCCCGACTGGACTTCGTCATAGATGAGGAGGACGCCCGCCTCGGTGCAGAGGCGGCGCACCTCGAGCAGCCATTCGCCGGTGAGCGCACGGGCGCCACCCTCGCCCTGCACGGGCTCGACGATCAGCGCCGCCGTAGTCGGACGCGCGATCGCCGCGGCAATCGCGTCCATATCGTCGAGGCTGAGCTGGATGAACCCGGGCAGGCGCGGGCCGAAGCCTTCGAGATAGGTCGCGTTGCCCGAGGCGTTGACTGCGGCATAGGTGCGACCGTGGAACGAGCCGCCAAAGCCGATAATGTCGATGCGCTCGGGCTGGCCATTGGCGGCGTGATATTTGCGCGCGGTCTTGAGCGCGCACTCGATCGCCTCCGAGCCCGAATTGCCGAAAAAGACGGTGTCGGCAAAGCTGTTGGCAGTCAGTCGCTCGGCGAGTTCTTCCTGCCCCGGAATGCGGAAGATGTTGGACAAATGCCAGATCTTGCCCGCCTGCTCGGTGAGCGCGGCAACAAGTTTGGGGTTGGCGTGACCAAGGCCGTTGGTCGCGATGCCCGCGACGCAATCGAGCCAGGCTTCACCGTCCTGCGTGTAGAGCCACGGGCCCACGCCGCGTTCGAACACCATGGGCGCGCGGTTGTAGACCGCCATGATCCTGTCCGACATTCTCTCTCTATCCTTCCTGTGTGCTGGTTGATCCGAAATCGACGCGCCCCAGGCCCTGCGGCGCGACGATGCGCTGTATCTGCCCCGCCACGCGCCGGGCCGGCTCGGGGACGAAGCGCGCATAATGTCTGATGTTGCGCGGCCCGATGCCATGCTCGGCGCTGAAGCTGCCGCCGAACTGCTCCACCACCTTGGAGAAGACATGATCGTGCACCGCCGCCGCCACCGCGGGATCGAGCGGGCCATTGGCACGCGGCCAGACCATGTTGAAGTGGAGGCCGCCATCGCCGACATGCCCGAAATCATGGACGGTCAGGCCCGGCCAGCGCGCGCCGATCTCGCCAAGCGCTTCGGCGCGAAAGCGCATGACGTCACCGCGCCTGAGCGCGATGTCGCACGCGACGACCTGGCCCGAAGCGCGCAGCCCCTCGGGGATTGCGTGGCGGATCGCCCAGAGCGCGTCGCGGCGATCGATCGCGATGTCGATGATCGGCGAGTTGGCGCATGCCATGATATCGGCGAGCGCCTCGCCCAGTTTCGCCTCGAGCGCATCCTCATCAAGCACCGGCCCGCTCGAAAGCTCGACCAGCACGGCATAGGGCGGCATCGCGCCCGAAAACGGATTTTTGAGCCGTGCGACATGCGCGAAGGCCGCGTCGAGCGCGGGCGCTGACATCCCCTCGAACGCGCTGATCAGCATGCCGAAGCGCGCTTCGAGCAACGCCAGCAGTTCAGCTGCAGCCTCGGGCCGCCGGAGTGCGACGAGCGCGGTCACCTGCGCGGTCGGCTTCGGCTGCAGTGCCAGCGTCGCGCGCGTGATCACGCCAAGCGACCCTGATGCACCCGCGAAAAGCTGCTTGAGGTCGAGCCCGACATTGTTCTTCCACAGCGCGCCGCCCAGTTCGAGCACCGTCCCCTCGCCATCGGCGAGCACGGCTTCGAGCCCGAGCAGGTTGCGCCGCACATCGCCATAGCGCAGGAAGCGCGCGCCGCCGGTATTGGCCGCAATCATGCCACCCACCGAGGGATCGGCACCAAGATCGATGGGCAGAAACAGACCGTGTTCGCCCGCGGCGGCATTGATCGTCGAGAGCAGCACACCTGCATCCGCCGTGACCGTGCGATTGGCGACATCGATCTCGGGCGCGCGTGCAAGCCGGTCGAGGCTCAGGATCAGCGCATCGCCGCCATCATCGGCGAGGCCGGCGCCGACCAGCCCCGTGCGCGCGCCCTGCGGCACGACGGTCGCGCCATGTTCGGCGGCAAGTCGCAGGATCGCCGACACCTCGCCGCTGCTCGCGGGCCGCAGCACCGCAAGCGCACGGCCGCCCGACTGGCGGCCATCCGTCTCATAGCGCTCCAGATCGGTGCGATCGGCGAGCACGTGGCTTGCCCCGATCGCATCGCCCAGCGCGGCGAGGAGATCGCTCATGCGGCCCTGGTCATCGCGAAGATGCCCTGCGCATTGCTGCTGTCGAAGCCCAGATCGAGCCTGCCCGTCGCGGGATCGACGTCGCGCGTTATGAATTCGTAGAAGGAGCCCGGCACGCTCAGCGTCACCGTCGCGCCGTCGGCATCGACGAAGCGGCGCTCGACATGATCGGCACGGAATGCGGTCTGGCGCACGCGACCGCTCGCCGAGACTTCGACCGCGTCCTTCACGGGCCGGCCAAGCGTCCGCTGCGCCCCGGCTAGCGCCTCGACATCGGCGACGCGGTCGGTCGCATGGTTAAAGGCATTGCCCTCGGTCGCAATCCACGCCGCCTCGGCCGAGTGTGCCAGCAGCGCTTCATAATCGGCGAGCGCGGGTATATCGTGATGACGCCCGAATGCCGCGACGATCTCGGGCAACGCCGCAACCGCGAGATCGAAGGGCACGCATTCGATCTCGGCGAAATGGGCGAGCGCCGCATAGGCGGACTTGCCCAGGGGATCGCGCGAGCTGCCGAACACGCGCTGCGCCACGCGCTCGAACCCGGCGCCGAAGCGCTCGACATGCAGTTCGCTCACGAAGAATTGCGGGATGCTCTCGGGCGCGTCGAGATGGCACCAGGCGCGGCCGGTCATGCCGAGGCGCGGCAGCGGATAGACATTCGCGACGCTGTAGCCGAGCGGCTTCAGGATACGCGCGAACGCGTCCTGGCCCGCGGGCAGCGCACCCGTCGGGCCATTGGCGAAACGGATCGTGCGCAGCGCGCCATGATCGAAGAACAGCTTGCCACCCCCGACGGTCGCATCGGCGACATAGGCCGCACCCGTGGGCACGCGCGCGAGCAGGTCGTCGAACAGCACGACGTTCAACGCCATTGCGAAGCTCGCGCGCGAAACGATCGCCGAGCCCGCGCTGTCGAGCGCGGGATCGAGTTCGAGCTTGGCGATCGCTGCCTTCGCCGCATCGATGCCGAGCACCGACGCCGCCAGTTTCAGGATCACACTCTCATTCGAACTCGTCATATACGCCTCCACGGGATATGACGCTCACTGCATCATCGCGCGCGACCCACAAAACGACAAACCCGCATGTTTATATGAGTATTTGGAATGAGTGACACATCAAGACGGCTGCTGCCGCCAATGGCCGCGCTCCATTGCTTCGCAGCCGCCGCACGCCATGGCAGCTTCTCGCGTGCCGGCGAGGAGGTCGGGCTGACCCAGAGCGCGGTGAGCCGCCAGATCGCGCATCTGGAGGACTGGCTGCAGACCCCGCTGTTCGAGCGCAAGGGCCGGCGCGTCAGCCTGAATGCCGAGGGCCGCGATTATGCCGATGCGATCATGCCCGCGCTCGAACGCATCCGCCGCGCTACCGCGCGCACGCTCGAACGACGCCCCGAGCGCGAACTGTCGATTGCGACGCTGCCGAGCTTCGGCATGCGCTGGCTCGCTCCGCGCCTGCCCCGGCTGACCGAGCGCCATCCCGGCCTGATCGTCAATTTCCTCGCGCGGTCGGACGAGTTCGACTTCGCCGATGAAAGCTTCGACGCCGCGATCCATTTCGGCCTGCCCGACTGGCCGCGCGTCGAACACGACCTGCTGTTCCGCGAAGAGGCGATCCCGGTGACGGCGCCCGCGCTGCTCGCCGAGCATGCGATCGAAACCCCCGCCGATCTCGCCAGGCTCCCCCTGCTCGTCCAGTCGTCGCGTCGCAATGCCTGGGCAGAGTGGTTCGAGCGCGCGGGCGTTGCGGCCGCCGCACCCGCGGTGGGGCCGAGCTTCGAACATTTTCTGATGCTCGCCCAGGCGGCAGCTGCGGGCGCTGGCGTGGCGCTGATCCCGAGCTTCCTGATCGAACCCGAGCTCAAATCGGGCGCACTCGCCTGCCCCTTCGCGCTGCCGATATCGGGCGAGCAGGCCTATTATCTCGTCTATCCGCCCGATCGCATGGCGAACCCGATCTTCCGCCATTTCCGCGACTGGATCGTCCATGAGGCGACGGGCGCCGCTCTCCCGGATTTCACGAACTAGGCCCGCGAATATTCTGGATTTCGCGTCATCGCCTTGCAATAGGCGCGCGATGTCACGGAATCGTATCTTGTCATTGCAGGTTGTGCGCGGGCTTGCGGCCGCATCGGTCGTGGTTGCCCACGCCTTCCGGGTTCCGGCGACCGAGGGATTCCTCGTCGATGGCCGGCTGGCCAATATCGCCGCAGCTGGCGTCGACGTGTTCTTCGTATTGAGCGGGGTCATCATCTTTCTGGTGGCGGGAGGGTCGCCATCGGCGTTCATGCGGCGACGCTTCCTGCGCGTGATGCCGCTCTATTATGTCGCGACGATCCCCTATATTGTCGTGGCCGTACTGGCGAGCGGCGTGATCGAGCCGGATCGGCTGGCAACGTCGTACCTGTTCTGGGGGGCGTGGGGCGACAGGATATCGGTGCCCTATATCGCCGTCGGGTGGACGCTCAATTTCGAGATGCTGTTCTATCTTTCGGCGGCGCTGGTGATCTGGGCGCGTCATTGGGCGCTCGTCCTGATCGCGGTCTATGCCGCGGCCTGGTTCGGGCGCGTGCAATGGGGGTGGCCCGTGCTTCAGGTGATCGGCAATCCGATCATCCTCGAATTCCTGATGGGTGTGGCGATCGCGGCGCTGTGGCGGCGCTGGCAATGGAACAGCCGGGCGCTGGCGTGGACGATGGTCATTGCCGGCGTAGCAGCGCTGATTGCGTTGCCATCACGCGATGGCGCGTTGATGTGGATGCCCGATGTGCTGAACGGCAAGGTGGCGTTTGAACGCGTGGTGTGGTGGGGCATTCCCGCCGCGCTTATCGTTGCCGGCGCGCTTGGAATCGAGGCGCGCAAGTCCTTCCTCACATATCTCGGCGACGCATCCTACAGCGTCTATCTCGGCCATTCGCTTCTGATGTCCGCCTTCCTGCGCCTCCCGCCAATGCAGGCGGACATACTGGCGCTCATCATCTTCACCTATGGGATGACCATCGGCATTGCCCTGCACGAATTTGTCGAAAAACCGCTGCTGGCATATCTGCACAGGCGGCGCGCATCGCCACAGCTAGCGCCCGCTTGACAGCCAGAATCCGCTCCCCGTGAATGCGGGGAGATCAGGGAGACAAGGCCGCCTGATCCGACCCCGATCGGGCCGACGTGCCCGCGGCGCGGCGCGGCGGCGGCACAGCCCGGATGCGGGCGCTCTGCACAACGCCTGTCCGCAATGAGTCATGCGATGATCGTTGCGCATTGAACTGCGTGGGACCTTCTGTTTAGTTTGTCCTATGCTGCTTACCGCCACGCTGCTCGCCGCAGCTTCCCAACCCGCTGCCAGTGTTCGCGTTTCCTTCGATCGGGAGGGCGAGGTCGCCGCACAGGCGTCCGGCTTTGCCGATATCGCGACGGGACGGAGAGCCACCGCCGACGATCCGGTGCGCGTGGCATCCATTTCGAAGCTGGTGATCGCGATCGCGGTGATGCGACTGGTCGAGCAGGGTCGGCTCGATCTCGATGCCGATGTCTCCGCCCTGCTCGGCTGGCGGCTGCGCAGCCCTGCATTTCCGGACCAGCCAATCACCCTGAAGCTGCTGCTCTCGCACCGTTCGGGGCTCAATGACGGGATCGACTATGTGCTCCCGCTCGATGCCGAGCTGAAAAGCGTGCTGACCGACCCCAAGGCATGGGATGTCGAGCATCCTCCGGGCGCCTTTTTCCGCTATGCCAACATCAATTTTCCGGTAATCGCCGCGGTGATGGAACGCGCAACGGGCGAGCGTTTCGACCGGCTGATGGATCGCCTCGTCCTGGCACCGCTCAAGCTCGATGCCTGCTACAACTGGTCCAGTTGCAGCGACCGAACCGCCGCACGCGCGGTCGTCCTCTATCGAGCGGGCGTTCCGGTGCGTGACGACAATCATGACACAAAGCCCGCATGTGCTGTGCAACCCGCGCGCGACGGCAATTGCGACCTGACGCAGTGGCAGCCCGGCACGAACGGCGCGATATTCTCGCCGCAAGGGGGGTTGCGCATTTCGGCGCGCGGGCTCGCGCGGATCGGGCGCCTGCTGCTGGGGCAAGGCAGTGTAGATGGCGTCACCCTGCTCAGCCCCCGCTCGGTGGCATTGCTCGAGCGGCCGCTATGGACTTTTGACGGCAGTAACGGCGACACCGGCAGCGATGAGACGACAGGCGCGGCGAATATGGGTTTCTATTGCAGTTACGGGCTGGCCGTGACCTTTCTCGCGACCTCGCAAAAGGGGTGCCGCGACGACGTGTTCGGCGACGGACGCCGGCGCTTCGGCCATGCGGGCGATGCCTATGGCCTGCGCTCGGGGCTGTGGATCGACCGCGAACGCGGCACCGGGGTCGCCTATTTCGCGACCGACGTTCCCGCGGACGATGCGGGCAAACGGTCCGCCTTCACCGCCACCGAAGAGGCACTGGCCCAGGAAACCAGGGCGGCGCAACGATGAAGCTGCGCCATATCGAGATCTTCCACGCGGTCTATACCAACGGTTCGGTCACGGCCGCGGCGCGCGCGCTCAATATTTCGCAGCCCTCGGTATCGAAGACGCTTCGCCATGCGGAATCGCTGCTCGGCTTTCCGCTGTTCGAGCGGACGAATGGCGGGCTGGTGCCCACCGAGGACGCGCACATGCTGTTCGAGGAAGTGCGCGAGATCCAGGACAGGGTCTATTCGCTGCGCGAGGCGGGGCGCAATCTGCGGCGCGGTGCGGGGAGGACGCTGCGGATCTCGGCGCTCCCCTCGCTCGCGCTCGGCGCGCTCCCGATCGCGGTCGCGCGCTTCCTGCGCACGCATCAGGATGTGAAGTTCGACCTCCAGACCGTCCATCACGACGATCTCGTGCGCAAGCTCTATGAACGCGAGACCGATATCGCGATCGCCTATGAAGTGCCGCCGACCGCACCCGTCGGCAGTCGCTGGCTGAGCGAGGGCGAACTTGCGGTGCTGTACCGCGAGGAGGACATGCCCGATGCCCCGCCGCGCCTCGAACTCTCGCATCTGCGCGGCCACCGGCTGGTCAGCGTCGCGGCGAGCGGACCGATCGGCTACATCTTCACGCAGGAGCTGGAACGTCTCGGAATAGAGCTTGATGAAGTGGTGTCGGCGCGCACCTTCTATATCGCGACAGCGCTGGTGCGCGCCGGGGTGGGGCTTACCGTTGTCGACAGTTTCACTGCGCAGGCGTCGCTCGGGCCGGGCCTCGCTATGCGCCCGCTCAAGCCGTCGCTGGCCTTCGATGTCCATGCGCTGTTCCTGATCAACCGGCCGCCGACCGCGCTGGCTACCACCTTTCTCAAGACGCTGGCCAAGGTCATCGACGGGTCATAACGCGCGGCTATGGTCTCGCGCGCACTCGCTATGCCCGGTTGGCGCGCGGGCGGCTTACCGTGCATAGGATGATACCTGCACCCTTTCTGCTCTATCTCGGCCGAAGCACGGATTCGGTCGGGATCAAGACCTCCCGCGGTCTCGCGACCTTTCGCGCTCCGGATTGCGTCGGCGAGTTCCGGCACGATGATTGCCCGCTTACGCTGGGTCTGCCACGCCTGACGATCGCCGAAGCGGCGGCGGCGGGCGCGCGCACTCTCGTACTGGGCATTGCCAATTCGGGCGGCACGATGGCCCCCGACCTGATCGAGGACGCGCTCGCCGCGCTCGAGGCGGGCATGAACGTCGCATCGGGCCTCCATCAGCGACTGCGCGACGAACCGCGTCTGGTCGAAGCGGCGCAACGGCATGGTCTGCAACTGTTCGACGTCCGCGATCCGCCCGCAAATCTCGTGGTCGGCAACGGTCGCCCCCGCGCCGGCCACCGCCTGCTGACGGTCGGCACCGATTGTTCGGTCGGCAAGATGTACGCTTCGCTTGCGCTGGTCGATGCGATCCGGGCGCGTGGCAAGAGCGCCGATTTCCGTGCGACGGGCCAGACCGGCATATTGATCGCCGGCGCGGGGGTTCCCGTCGATGCCGTCGTCGCCGACTTCATCTCGGGCGCCATCGAGCAGCTTGCACCCGCGCGCGATGATGACGGCTGGGACGTGATCGAGGGTCAGGGTTCGCTCTTTCACCCCTCCTTCGCGGGGGTTTCGACAGGACTTCTCCACGGCGCACAGCCCGAGGCGATCGTGCTGTGCCACGATCCCTCGCGCACGCATATGCGCGGGATCGCCGGCCGGGACCTGCCGGGCCTCGGCGAGTGCCTCGAGCTCAACCTGCACATGGCGCGGCTTACCAGCCCCGGTGTCCGCGCGGTCGGCATCTGCCTCAATACCTCGGCGATGGACGAAGCGGCGGCGCGGCGGCTGTGCGATGAGACCGCACTGGCTTTCGAGCTTCCCTGCACCGATCCGATGCGCTTCGGCCTCGATACGATCATGGATGAATTGCTGTGCCCCGACATCTCGAAGCCCGTCACGACCGTTTCGCGCTGAAATCGCCCTTCCGCATTTCGCGGGGGGTAAAAACAGAGGCCGACGTCGTCACGGTCACGATCGCGCAAGGCGCGCTCAAAGGGCGCGGTGAAGGCGTCCCCTATGCACGCTATGGCGAAAGCGTCGAGAGTGCACTGGCAATGATCGGGAGCGTGCGCGGCGCGGTGGAGGACGGCGCCGATCGTGCGACGTTGCTCACGCTGCTGCCGCCGGGCGCGGCACGCAACGCGCTCGATTGCGCGCTGTGGGATCTCGAGGCGCGGCTTGCGGGATCGAGTGTCGCCGCGATGATCGGAGCGCCGCCCCCCGGAAGACTTCCGACCGCGCTCACCGTCGTCATCGATACACCCGATGCGATGGCGCGCGCCGCCTCCGCGATCGCCGATGCGCCGCTGATCAAGGTGAAAGTAGACGCCAATGATCCTGCAGCGCAAATCCTGGCGGTCCGTGCCGCCGCGCCCGCCGCGGCCCTGATCGTCGACCCCAATGAAAGCTGGGATCAGGCGCTCACCGAGAGGCTTCAGAACGTGCTGCTGCAATGCCGCGTCGCGCTGCTCGAGCAGCCCGTCCCCGCGGGCGAGGATGCGTGGCTCGAAGGTTTCAGTTCGGCAGTGCCGATCTGTGCCGATGAAGCGATCCATGTGGCGGACGATCTCGATGTGGTCGCGCGGCGCTATCAGGCGGTGAACGTCAAGCTCGACAAGACCGGGGGGCTCACCGAAGCACTGCGCCTCGCCGACGCCGCGCAGGGGCGTGGCATGCAATTGATGACCGGCTGCATGATCTGTTCGTCGCTTTCGATCGCGCCTGCGTTGCACGTCGCCCGCCTCTCAGGCTTCGCCGACCTTGACGGGCCGCTCTGGCTCCGGGAGGATCGGGTCGGTGGCGTTGCCGAAGCGCACGGGATGCTCGTGCCGCCGGCCACAGGTTTCTGGGGGGAAGAATGATAAAGCCGAGGATTGCGCGTGCGGCGGCGATGCTCACGATCGCGATCTCAACGCTCGGCGCGGCTCCCGCGCCTGAACAGGTGGACCTGCTGATCCGCGGCGGTACCGTCTACACCGGTTCGGACGAGCCCTTTGTCGGCGATGTCGCGGTCACCGGCGATCGCATCCGCCTCGTCGCGCCCCGTGCCAATGTGCAGGCGAAACACGTGATCGACGCGAGCGGGATGGTAGTCGCGCCCGGTTTCATTGATCCGCACACCCATGCGGGCGCGATGCTTGCCTCCGACGATGCGCAGGAACGGCTCATCCTGCCCTTCCTCATGCAAGGCGTGACCACCGCTTTCATTGGCAATGATGGCGGCGGCGATCCGGACGTCGCGGCTGTGCTCGGCAGGGCTGCCGGCAAGCCTGTGGGCGTCAACTATGCGACCTATGTCGGCCTCGGGCCCGTAAGGAAGGCCGTGATCGGCGAGACCGATCGCGAACCCACCGCAGAAGAACTTGCGCGCATGAAGGGGCTCGTCGCCAGGGCAATGTGCGAAGGGGCGCTCGGCCTTTCAACGGGACTGTTCTACGCACCGCAGAGTTTCGCGAAGCGCGAGGAAGTGGTGGCGCTGGCCCGCGAGGCCGGATCGTTCGGGGGCACCTATGACAGCCATATCCGCGATGAATCGAGCTACTCGATCGGGCTCAAGGCCGCGATCGAGGAAGCGATCGACGTGGGGCGGCAGGCGCAGATGCCCGTCCACATTGCACACATCAAGGCGCTGGGCGTCGATGTCCAAGGGCAGGCGGGCGAGATCATCGGAATCGTGGAAGCGGCGCGCGCGCAGGGTGTGAAGGTCACCGCCGACCAGTACCCCTGGTCGGCGTCGGGAACCAGCCTCACCGCTTCGCTGGTACCGCGCTGGGCACAGGATGGCGGGCGTGCCGCGCTGCTCCGGCGCTTCGACGACGCGGCGCTTGCGGGTCGATTGCGCGCCGACATGACCGAGAATCTCCGCAAGCGCGGCGGCGCGGCTGCACTGCTGATTACTGAAGGGCACCACAAGGGAGCGACGCTTGCAAAGGTCGCCGAGACACATGGCGGAGATGCAGTCAGCGCTGCCATCGCGGTCATCCGCGATCACGATCCCGGCGTCGCGTCGTTCAATCAGAGCGAGCAGGATATCGCGGCTTTCATGAAGCGGCCCTGGGTGATGACGGGCTCCGACGCCTCGGCCGGCCATCCGCGCATGTACGGATCTTTCGCGCGCAAATACGCCAAATATGTCGTTACCGAGAAGGTTCTGACGCTGCGCGAGTTCATCGAACGCAGCAGCGCGCAGACCGCCGACACGTTCGGGCTCGATGGGCGCGGTCATCTGCGCGCGGGTGCCTTCGCCGACATCGTGATCTTCGACCCCAGGCGCTATCGCGAACGTGCAACCTATGACGCACCAACGCTGCTCACAGAAGGTGTGCGTTCGGTCGTCGTGAACGGCGTGGTAGCTGTTGAAGGCGGCAAGCCCACTGGCAAAGCTACGGGCCGTGCGCTCGCGCACAAGCCAACGGGCTCCTGCACATGATCCGCGGCTGGTTCGCCATAGCGTTGTGGAAGCGCGTCCTCGGCGGGCTGGCGCTTGGACTGATCCTCGCCTTTGTCTGGCCATCGGCCGCGCCATCGGTCGCGTTCCTCGGTGACCTTTTCGTGCGCGCGATCCGCATGCTCGTGGCTCCGATCGTGCTCGTCACGATCGCGGCGGGTATCACGTCGCTTGCCGATCCCAGGCGACTCGGAAGCCTTGGCGGCCGGACGATCGGGTTGTTCGCGCTCACCACCGCGATCGCGGTGTCGGTGGGGATGGTGGTCGCAGCGCTCGTCCAGCCCGGCGTCGGCGCGCCGCTCGGTACAGCGGCGCCGCATGCGCTTGGAGAGCCCGTCACGCCCTATCAGCAGCTCGTCGGCATCATCCCACTCAACATCTTTGAAGCACTCGCCAAGGGCGACATGCTGGCGCTGATCTTCGTCG
Organism: Sphingomonas sp. LaA6.9; assembly: GCF_022601895.1. GTDB lineage: Bacteria > Pseudomonadota > Alphaproteobacteria > Sphingomonadales > Sphingomonadaceae > Sphingobium_A. The sequence continues at coordinate 50,408 of NZ_JAKVIO010000007.1, read as the reverse complement.
CGATCCTGACCGGCGTCGGCACCGTCGTCGCGGGCGAGGCGGGCAAGCCGTTTGCCGCATTCTTGCAGTCGGCCTCGGCGGTACTGCTCAAGATCGTCGGCATCGTGATGGAGGCAACGCCCTTCGGCGTCTTCGCGCTGATTGCGAACGCGGTCGCCGCGAACGGCGCGGCGGTGTTCGTCAATGTCGGCTGGCTCGCGCTGGCGGTGGTGATCGGCTCGCTCATACAGATCGTCGTCGTGCACAACCTCATCCTGCGGCTGCTTGCACGCCTTCCCGTGCTGCCTTTCTTCCGCGGCATCGTCGACGCACTCGTCGTGGCCTTTTCGACGTCATCGAGTTCGGCGACGCTGCCCGTCGCGATGCGCGTTGCCGAGAATAACCTCGGCATCAGCCGCCCGATCTTCTCGACAGTGCTGCCGCTCGGCGCAAGCATCGGCAAGGACGGCACGGCCATGTATGTCGGGCTGCTCAGCATGTTCGCGCTCCAGGCTTTCGGCACGCCGCTCTCTCCCGCGGTCTATGGCCTCGTCCTGCTGACAGGTGCGCTCGCCGCGTTCGGGACCGCGCCCGTGCCCTCTGCCTCGCTCTTCATGCTCGCCGCGGTGCTTTCGGCGGTCGGCGTTGCGCCCGAGCAGACCGCGCTCGTCGTCGGCTTCGTCCTGCCCTTCGACCGGCTGCTCGACATGACACGCACCGTCCCCAGCGCTTGCGCCAACCTGACGGTGGCGACCACGGTTGCGCGCTGGGAGGGCGAACTCGACGAGGCCGTATACCGATCACGCCCGGAGGCCTGAGCGAGATGGCGAACGCGTATCCAGAGGATCTCGTCACCCGGTACCAGCGCGACGGCTATGCGGTGATCAGGGGCTTCTTCGATGTGGATGAAATCGCGGCGATCGGCGCGGCGATCGACCAGCTGCACGAAGAAGGGGTACGCCACGGGCGCAGCTTCCGGCACGGAAACCTGTTTTACAACGTCACCCCGCGCGAAGATGGCGAACCGCTGGTGCGGATGGCGCAATGGCCGTCCTATCACATCGCCGCGCTGAACGCAGTCCGCCTAGACCCCCGTTTTGCGCGATTGCTGCAGCCCCTGCTCGGATCGAACCTCAAGCAGATCATCAACCAGGTTCACTGGAAGGCGCCGGGGTCGCTCGGCGATTTCGCCTGGCATCAGGATTCGCGCTTTCGTCAGCCTCAATGGGCCTATCGCAACCTTGCGACATCCTATGTCCAGACCGGGCTCGCGATCGATCCGCACACGCCCGAATCGGGCTGCATGCGCTTCATTCCGGCAAGCCATCTGAGGGGCGACCTCGGCCTCGATTGCTCGACCGAGGTTCTCGGCACCGCGATGAGCGACGCCGCGCTGAAGGCGGCATCGCTTTCGCCCGCGGACGCGATCGACGTCACACTTGAGCCGGGCGATCTGGCACTCTGGAATCCCTATCTGGTCCATGGATCGGGCACCAACCGCTCCGGTCATCGCCGGCGTCTCTACATCAACGGCTATGTCCGCGCCGAGGATTGCGATCGCGGCGAATGGGCATTTCGCGATGGCGAACCCGTACCCTTGGGACCGGAGCCCGCACTGGTCCATTATGAGGAACTGCGCGAACGCGGCGAGCCGCATTATGTGTGATGGGTCGCTGCCCCAACGGCGTTAGTCAAAACTCACGGCGCGTCCCGAAACCCATGTCCGGCGCACCTGATACAAATCCTCGATCTGCTCGTCGGGCCTGCCAGCCACCAACACCAGATCAGCGCGCTGACCGCGGCCGATGCGGCCATGATCGCGAGCGCCCATGATCCGCGCGCTCGTGCTTGTCGCGGCCACCAGCGCCTCGCGCGGGGTAAAGCCAAGCGTAGTCAACAACCGGATCTCGCGCTGCGCGGCAAGGCCGGGATAGACGCCACCAATGCCGGTGTCGGTGCCGACGCCGATGCGGATTCCGCCCGCGCGCAGCAGCCGGACATTATCCTGCATGATCTGCCAGCGCCGCGATTCATATTCGGGAATGGGCGCGTTCGGTTCCGCCTTGCGCTCCGTCTCGCGTTCGAGGTCGCGCGGTCGCAGCCGGCTCCATTCCGCGGCAAGCAGCGTGCGGTCCTGTTTCGGCTCATAGACGACGAGCGTCGGCACATAGGCGGTCCGGTGCTTTTTCATCAACCCGATCAGCTCGCGGTCGACCCTCGCGTCGCCGACGCCGTGGACCAGCGCGTCCACGCCCGCGCGCGCCGCACGCTTGGCGCCCGCGAGCGTCACCGTATGCGTCACGACGCGGATATTCCGGGCGTGCGCAGCATCGACGATTGCCTTTAATGTCGGCAGGTCCATGTCGGGTCGGTCGGCGTCGCGCGCGTAGCGCCAGCCATCCGCGAAGACCTTGATGACATCGGGGCGCGAGGACAGCAGCTCTTTCATCGCGGCCCGCGCCTCGGCAGGCGTGGTGACCTGCGTTGTGATCGAATTGGTGAACTCGGATTCGGTGCCATGGCCGTGCGGCACGCCAAGCCTGATAGCGAGGACCATATGCGGCGCGTCCGCCTGCCCCGAGGCGACGATCGCGCGGATGGGCGCGAGCATCGGTCCCGAAACCGAATATTCGTTGATCGACGTCACCCCGCTCGCGAGATAGGGCCGGTGCGTGTCCGCAAGCGCCTCGGCACCCTCGAATGCGACGCGCGGCGTATGGACGTGGAGATCGTGCAGCCCCGGAAGCAGCGTCAGCCCGTTTGCATCGACGACCTCGGCATCGCGGACGCGGATATGCCGCCCGACCGCGACGATCCTGTCGCCGCGCACGAGTACGTCGCGGATCCGTGCGGGCGCGCCCGTGCCATCGAAAACGCGCGCGCCGCGGATGAGTGTCTCGGGCTCGGCATGCGCCGTGGCGGCACAGGCAAATGCGCCCACCAGCGCGAGGAGGTTGCGCAGCCAGCGTTTCACTTCGCTTCCCCCCTCAATGTCGCCTCGAAAAATGCCTCGGTCGCCTCCATGCTCAGCAGCCAGCTTTGGTGCCGGAAAAAGCTGTGCCGTTCGTTGGGAAAGGTCCGCTCCTGAAAGGGGATGCGCCGCGCCGAGAGTTCGCGCGCCAGCAGCAGCGACTGCCAGAAGGGCACGTTCCTGTCGTCGTCGCCATGAATGAGCAGCACCGGCGATTTCCAGCGGTCGAGCGCTGCCATGGGTGAACTGTCCCATTGAAGCTGGCGCGCCGCCTCCTGCGCCTTGGGAGAAAGGCTGGCGGGCACCGTCCGCAGCAGCGTGTGCACGCCGTGCAGGTCGACCCCGGCGGCGAAAAGCGCACTGTCGCGCGCAAGTGCCAGCGCCGTCAGATAGCCACCCCAGCTCCCGCCCCAGATGCCGATCCGCGCGGCATCGACATCCTCCCGCGCGGCGAGCCACCTGCCGGCAGCGAGCACGTCGCGATATTCGGATGCACCGCCCCGGCCCGTGTCGCGCGCCTCGCGAAACGCCTGCCCATAGCCGGTGCCGCTGCGATAATTGACCGCAAGCACGGTGTAGCCCTGCGCCGCGAGATACTGGTTCATCGCATAGGTGTTCGAATAATAGCCCGACGGGTGGAAGCCGAGCAGCATCTGCCGCCGCGGCCCGCCATGGACGAAGACGATCGCGGGTCGCTTGCCGTTCGCGCGGCCGAGGAAAAGCTGGCCGTGGACCTGCACGCCGTCTTCCGCGGTGAAGGTCACGGCTTCGGGGGTGACGAACCCCTGCGCCTCCACGATCTTGCCGAGCGGCTGTAGCTGGCGCGCAATGAGCGCGGGATGAGCCAGCCGGCGCGCGTCGCTCGCAATCACGGCGAGCGCATCGCCGGCGATCGTCGGATTGCTCTCAATCCCCTCGCCCTGCGTCATCGCCTCGGGCGCGCCGCCGTCGAGACGCTGGCGCCAGACATGGCGCCTGTCGATGTCGCCCGCATTGCTTGCATAGATCAGATTGCGGCCGGGGGCGTCGAGCAGGAAGCTCTCGACCTCGAAGGCGCCCCGTGTGAGCGCGCGCGGCGTGCCGCCGTTCTTCGCGTCGAGCGCATAGGCATGGACCCAGCCGCTGCGTTCCCATGGGAATATGATCTCACCCGCGCTGCTCCAGAACAGATTGCGGCTGCGCGTGCCGTAGTAGCGCCCCCCAATGCCTTGCGGAGCGGTCCAGAGCACATGCGCCGCGCCGCTCGCGGCATCGGCGATCCGGATCGACCAATAAGGCCCGGCTGCGTCGTCCGCGCCCTGAGGCGGATCGACATAGCGGATGAAGGCAACCTGTCGTCCGTCGGGAGAGAAGGCTGGTTCGACCGAATAGCCGAGCCCGGGATCGAGATAGGTCAGCCGTGCCGATGCAATGTCGAGCAGTGCCACGAAGCTGTGATCGTCGCGATTGTCGACGAACAGCAACCGCGCGCCATCGGGCGACCATTGCAGCGCGGTGACGTCGCCTGACACCTCGGCCAGCCTGCGCGGTGCAGCGCCAGCGTGCCACAGCCAGATTTCGCCTTTGCGGGTATAGGCAAGCCGTTCACCCTTCGGATCAAAGGCGGGCGAATGCCCCTCGCCAACGCGTTTAGGCGCGCCGCCATCGGTCGCAACGACGAAGACCTGCTGGGCCGGCGTTTCCGCACCCTGGCCCGCGTTGGGCCGGTCATCGTCGGGAAACTCGCCGTCCCCGCCGGCGACAAAGGCGAGGTGCCTGCCGTTGTCACTGAACATCAGATCATAGAGCTGCTGCCCGTCATCCGCGCTGTACGCGGTCAGTCGGCGGGCGGGGGCGCCCCGATCGGCGGTCCAGATATTGCGCACGCCGGCAATATTTTCGACCCAGGCGAAGCGGGGCACGTCGCGTGCACCGGCAAGTCCGCTCGCGACGGGCAGCGCCAGCGCGTCGGCAAGCGTTACGCGGTCGCCGGCAGCCGACGGACCGGACAGTGCCAGCCCAGCCGCGCAAAAGATCAGCCAGAGCCCCCTCAGCATGTTCATGCCTTCTGTCTGTAGTGCATGGCGCAGCGTCACAAGCGCGAACTCCCCCGTCATGCCAGGCGGTTATGGGCACGCCAACACTCTGAATGATCCCCGGGTGATTGCGTTGGGCGAAGTCGGAACTAGGCTCGCAGGATGATCCTGCTACGCACCACGCTCACGCTTTCGCTCGCCACGGCCGCCATGCCCGCCACGGCCCAGACACCGCTTCAGGCGCGCATAGAGGCCAGACTGGCCGAGGCGGGACCCGGGACGCGCTTCGGTCTGGTCGTGACCACCAGCGATGGCAAGGAACTGATCGCGATCTCCCCCGATGATCGCTTCATCCCGGCGTCCAATACGAAGATTGTCACCACCGCCGCGGCCTATGCAACGCTCGGCGGGCTTGAACAGCCCGACGCGGGAGGGGGCACGGCGGTGCGGCTCGACCAGAATGGCCGCGGAGCGCCCGATGTCGTTCTGATCGGCAGAGGCGACGCGCGGCTTTCAGGGGCTGCGAACTGCGTGACGAATTGTCTTGCCACGCTTGCCGATGCGGTTTCGGCGCGCACGCGCCTGGTCGGCGATATCGTGGGCGACGACACGCTTTTTCCCGACGAGCGCTGGAGCCCGGGAATGAGCTGGAACAACATTTCCTCGCGATACGGCACAGCGACCTCGGCGCTGACCATGGACGACAATGAGCTGGTGCTTACGGTCTCACCCACGGCGCCCGGCGCCACCGCCCGCGCAGAAGGGCCGTCCTACTACACGATCGACAATCGCGTCCTGACCGTCGCTGCGGGCGAGACCAAGGTCGACTTCGCGCGCGAGCCGAATGGCGATGCGGTTCGGCTGACGGGCACGATCGTCGCGGGTGCCAAACCCGAGGACCTGCGGCTCAGCATCGATGATCCGGCTCACTACACTGCCTGGCGCCTGAAGGAGCTGCTCGCGGCGCGCGGCGTGCGCGTGACCGGCGGTATCGCGGTGCGCCACCGGCCGCTGGCGCCGGCCGACGATCCCGCGATCCGCAAGCAGACGCCGCCCGCACGCCCGCCCGCATTGCCTGTGTTGGCCACGCTCTCTCCGCCCCCGCTCGCCGACGACATCGTCGAGATCAACAAGGTCAGCCAGAATCTCCACGCCGAACTGTTGCTCAGACGCGTCGCCACACATAAGGGCACGGGATCGATCGGCGACGGCGTTGCGGCGGTCCGAGCGATCATGGAGAATGCGGGCGTGGCGCGGAGCGCCTACGACTTTTCCGACGGTTCGGGCATGTCGACCTATAACCGCGTGGCTCCGCGCGGCATGACGAAGCTGCTGCGCTGGATCGCCCAACAGCCCTGGGGCGCGGCCTGGCGCCAGACGCTTCCCGTGGCGGGCGTGGACGGAACACTGTCCAAACGCTTCCGCGGCACCACGCTCGAGGGCCGGTTGTTCGCCAAGACGGGCACGCTCAACGCAACCAACGCGCTTTCTGGCTATATGACCACAAAAAGCGGGCGCGAGCTGATCTTTTCGATCTACGCCAATGACGTGCCTGAAAATATCAAGGCGACCACGACGATGGATGCGGTGCTCGAGATGATCGCCGCGGAAAACTGAGTAACGTCAGCCGCGCCACGCCGCGATCACCGCATCGCCCGTTGCCGGCCGCAGCGTGAATATGCCGCTGTCGCGGTGGCGCGTCGGGTGGACGCGATTGGTGAGCAGGGTCCAGGCGAGCCCGCGCTCGAAATCGATCCACAGGCCCGTGCCCGTGAAACCGGTATGCCCGATCGTCTCGTCCGAGCAGGCATCGCCGCCCGGCCAGCCGGCAAAGCGTCGTTCCCACCCGGCGGTGCGATCGCCATTCATGCGTGTGCGGATCGCGGCAAGCGTCGCCGGCGACGCGCCGCTGCCATCGAGGAGCCCTTGAGCAAAGCCAAGCACGCCGTCCACCGTGCCGAACAGTCCGGCATGGCCGGGCGCGCCGCCCAGTGCCGAGGCGTTCTCGTCATGCACCTCGCCTTTCAGGACGCGGCCACGCCACTGGCAATGCTCGGTGGCGACTACGGGCCCGGGGGGCGGTCCGTAGCTCAGCCCTTCGCCGAGCGGCCAATCCGAAAGCGGCGCGCCGGTGATGCGTTCGATCGCGATCCCGAGCAGGATATAGTTGATGTCCGAATAGACGGCCGGCCCCTGCCGCCATTCGCGCTGGAGCACGAATGCGCGCAGACGCGCGGGGTCTTCCCCATAGGTATAGATCGGCTCGACCGCGGGAAGGAATGTCCGGTGCGCCAGGCAGTCGCGAAAGGTGATCTTACGCTCCGCGGCGCTCGCGACGTCATATTGCCGCAGATCGGGGATGGCGGTGGTCAACGGCGCGTCAAGGTCGATCCTCCCCGCATCGGCGAGCTCGAGGATCATCATGGTGGTGGCGACCACCTTGCTGACCGAGGCGAGATCGAACCAGTGATCGACCGTCAGTTGCTCGGGCTCGGGCACCAGCGCGGCCTTACCCGCGGTCTTCACCCAGCGCCGTCCGTCCGCCGCGACGATACCGAGCGTAGCTCCGGGAATGCGGCCCTCAGCCACAGCGTCCGCGGCCGGGACGAATGCGTCGTCGATCATATGCCTTCCCCCCTCGGCCGGATGCGCGCGATCAGCGGCAGGAAGAGAATGGCGGCTAGGCTCACCACCCCCGACAGGATGAAGAATCCGTCATAGCCGATCTGCATGACCATCGCGCCGCCGGCGCCCGACAGCAGTCGCGGCAGCAGAAAGGCGAAGCCCGAGAGGAAGGCATATTGCGCGCCTGGATAGCGCGGGTTCACCAGCATCGAGAGATAGACGACGAAGATCGCCCCCGCCATGCCGTTGCCGAACTGGTCAGCCGCGGTGGCGATGTAGAGCGTGGCTTCGGACGGCGTCTGATGCGCCAGCCAGACAAAGCCGAAATTGCCGAGTGCGGCAAAGACCGCTCCGATCGAGAGCGTTACGCCCCAGCGCCAGCGCGCCGCCATCAAGCCGCCCAGCCCCACGCCGACGATGCTCGCAATCAGCGCCACATAGCTGTCGGCGCGACCGATCTCGCTCAGCGAATAGCCCAGTTGCTTGATCATCGGCTTGGACAGGTTGAGCGCCAGCACGTCGCCCATCCGGTATACCGAAACAAAGGCCAGCACCAGCAGCGCGCCATAGGCATAACGCCAGAAGAAATCGACATACGGGCCAACCGCCGCAGATCGCCGCAGCGGATGCCCTGACGCCAGCGTGCGGATCCGGGGTATAGCCGCCGCCATGATCAGGAACGGCACCATGCAGATCACGAGCACATAGGGCGTGACATTGGTCTTGTCGCTGACGCCCAGTTGTGCGGCCGCACCGAGGAGCAGCCAGCCCGCGGCCGCGGTCAGCAGCATCGCCGCGAACAGGATCAGGCCGCTTGCGATCAATCCCGCACCAAGCGCAGCCCATCGGTTGCCGCCATGCGCGGGATCGGGGCGCATCGCGGCGAGTATGGGAAACGGGAGAAAGGCGGCGGCGGCGATCGCGAGATAGGAGATCGTCCAGTCGGCCTGATCGGCGATCAGTAGCGCGCCGCTCCCCGCTGCGACCATCGCGGTGCGATACCCCCACAGGTTCGCTGCTGCGACCGGTCCCTGCTCGTGTTGCGTGGGTGCGATCTCGATGCGCCAGGCATCGGCGGCGACCTCAAGCGTCGTTGTCCAGAAAGCGAGGAGCACCGCGAACAGTGCGGTTATCGCAAGATCCGCATCCGATGACGTCAGCGCCATCGCGATCATCGCTGTGAAGATGCCGAGCTGCGAGAGCATGATCCACCCGCGGCGCTTGCCCCAGAAACGCGCAAAGCCCGGCACGTCGAACTGGTCGAGCATCGGCGCCCACAGGAACTTGAAGGTCGGCAGCAACTGCACCCAGGCGAAGAAACCGATGATGACGAGGCCGACCCCATGCGCCTGGAGCCTGAGCATCAGCACCGTCGAGAACATGTAGAAGGGCAGCCCTGCCGAGAAGCCGAGCAGGATGTAGAGCGCCTGACGTGCGCGGATTGACGGCAGCGCCGATGGCACGAATGTGCCCGCCGTGGCTGTGCCAGCATCACTCATTGCTGTTTCCATCGCATATGCCGGCTGGCGGCCTCCTCCGGCCAGGCTCGGCCCCCGCGACCCTTGCTCGGGCCAAGCATGCCGCCAGTCAATGGCCGCCATACGGGCGCGGCGCATAGGCGGCAAAACTGTTGCAGAAAGATGACAGTTTCCTTGCGGTTATGCCCTTGCAACCAGATACTATGGCACTCAGCGCTTGATGTGACTCTTAATGCGGCAACCGCCTTGGGAGGGCGGAATCACAACAAGGGGGCAATCATGCGTGATGTGACGACGAGGCTGCGGTTTCTGGCTACGGGGACGGCGCTGGCCGCGTTGTGCTGGTCGGGCATGGGTGTGGCGCAGGACGCCGCGCCGGCGGAGACACCCGCGAAGGCTGCCGACGGCAGCGAGATCGTGGTCACGGGAACGCGCGTCGTGCGCGATGGCTTCCAGGCGCCGACCCCGCTGCAGGTTATGACCGAGGAAGACATCGAGAATTCCTCGCCGACCAACAACATCGCGGACTTCGTCAATCAGCTTCCCGCGCTCGCGGCGTCCATCCGTCCGTCGAACTCGCGCCTTGAACTCAGCAACGGCATCGCGGGGATCAACGCGCTCAACCTGCGCAGCCTGGGCACCGTACGCACGCTCGTGCTGATCGACGGGCGGCGCTCGGTGGGCTCGACCGCCAACGGCGTCGTCGACATCAACACGATCCCGCAATCGCTGGTCGAGCGCGTCGAGGTGGTGACCGGTGGCGCATCGGCCCAGTATGGTTCCGACGCGGTTGCCGGCGTGACCAACTTCATCCTCAACAAGAAGTTCGAGGGCCTGAAGCTGTCCGCCGACACCGGCATCACCGAAAGGGGTGACGGCTTCAATTACTCGGCTGAGATTGCCGCCGGTTTCAAGTTCGCCGATGGGCGCGGCCGCCTGATCCTGGCCGGCGAGCTCGCCCATACTGACGGCATCTTCCAGGTCGATCGCGACTGGAACCACACCGGGTTCGTGCGCATCCAGAACCCTGCCTGGACAGCCAACAGCACCGTGCCGCGTTACCTCTTCCGCACCCAGGTCGGCGCAGCCAACTCGACCCCCGGCGGGCTTATTACCGGTTCGGCCGGTGGCGTCGCCAACCGGCTCTGCGGCACCTATTTCGGTCAAGCCGGTTCTATCAACCAGTACCAGTATGGCAGCCTGACATTTCCGTCGCCTGCCTGCTCCTCGACCCCCTCGCTGACGCAAGGCGGCGACTGGCGGGTCAATGATTCGGGCCGCCGCATCGGCCTCAACGCGGAAGAAGACCGCTATGGCCTCTTCGGCAGGCTGAGCTTCGATGTCAGCGACGGGGTCACGCTTTTTGCCGAGGCTTCGTACAATCAGCAGGAGACCTTGTTCAACGCCGGCCCGAACCTGATGACCGGCCTCTCGCTGAATGCGACCGGTTGCGGCGCCGCGGCAACGGCGGCGGCGGCTCCGCTTACTTGCAACGCTTTCCTCTACAACACGCTCGGGCCTGCGCGGCTAACGGGCCTGACCAGCGCCACGCTGGCGACGACCGCCGTCGACCTGCCCGGCCGCGGCTCGAATAACGAGCGCAAGGTGCAACGCTATCTGATCGGCGCGGAGGGCGGTTTCGACGCTTTCGACAAGCCGGCGCGCTGGGACGTTTACGGCCAGTACGGCCGTGCCGAATTGCACGAGCAGCTGACCAATATTCAGCAGACCGTGCGCAGAAACAACGCGCTCGCCGCCGTGTTCGCGCCCGCCGGCAACCCAAACAACTTGCCGGTCGGGTCGATCCAGTGCCTGATCAACGTCAACGCCAGCGCGGCGGATGACGATCTCGCCTGCCGTCCGCTCAACCTGTTGGGCATCGGCGTCGCCGATCCCGCTGCGGTCGACTATATTCTGGGCGATCCGTTCCGCGATCAGACGCTCGAACAGACCGTCGTCGGCGCCAACCTGTCGCTCACGCCGTTCGCAACCTGGGCGGGCGACGTCAGTGTCGCGATCGGCGCCGAGTATCGCAAGGAGAAGATTTCCGGCTTCGTGCCCACCGAGTTCCAGCCCATCTTCAACCCGGCTACCGGCGCATCGACCAGCGTTTGGTCGGTCGGCAACTACCGCCCCAGCAAGGGCAGCTACGACGTCAAGGAAGCCTATCTCGAAACGGTCGTGCCGCTGGGCTACGGATTCGAGTTCAACGGGGCGGTACGTGGCACCGACTATTCGACCTCGGGCTTCGTCACGACGTGGAAGCTGGGTGCAACCTGGCAGCCGATCGAGGACATCCGTTTGCGTGCAACACGCTCGCGCGATATCCGCGCGCCCAACCTCAATGAGCTGTATCAGGCGGGCACCGCCAACACCTCCACCGTCACCAACCCGTTCTTCCCCGGAGTGGGGCCGGGGACCGGCACTTATGGAGCCAGCCTCTCCTATCTGGGTACGATCACGGGCAACCTGAATCTGGATCCGGAGAAGGCGGATTCGTGGAACGTCGGCGCGGTGTTCTCGCCGCGCTTCCTTCCGGGCTTCACCGCGTCGGTCGATTATTTCGACGTCAAGGTGAAGGACGCGATCGACAGCCTCAGCGCGGACGACATCGTCAACCGCTGTTTCGAGGGGCTGGCGGACTTCTGCGCAGCAATCACGCCTGACCCGGCCAATCCTTCGCGCGTCCTGATCAGCCGCCAGCCGGTCAATTTCTCCAGCATCGTCATGCGCGGTCTCGATCTGGAAGCGGCGTACCGGATGCCCATCGGCGCGGGCAATCTCTCCCTGCGCGGTCTGGCGACGCGCTACATCGACAACATCGTCACCACCGGCGTGCCGGGATTCGTGCCGCTCAACTCCGTCGGGACGCTTGGTGTCGGCACCGGCACGCAATCGATCACGCCGAAGTGGATCTACCGCTTCTCCGCAACCTACGACACCGAGGATTACTCGCTGACCGCGACGGCGCGCGGGGTGAGCGACGGCAGGTACGACGCCACGGGCATCGAGTGCGGGACCACCTGCCCGATCTCGACCAACCAGTTCCCGACCTACGAGGATAACAGCATCGGGGGCGCGACCTATGTCGATCTCAACGCGACGTTCAAGTTCGACGCAATGGGCCGTGGCGACGCGGAGTTCTTCGTCAACGTCACCAACCTGTTCGACGCCGATCCGATCCTGCTGCCCGAAACCGGCCTCGCCGCGAACAGCACCTATAGCGATCTGCTCGGACGGGCATTCCGCGTCGGCGTCCGCATGAAGCTGCGCTGAGTTCGCTGACCGGCGAGGTTGATCCTTCGCGCTCGCCGTCGTGGCATCGTAGCCCGAGGCGAGCGCCGATATCCCCCTCGATCGAGAGGGGGATATCGGCCGGCACTGACGGGAGAAGGCGCGAGCGGACATTGGTCCAGATTTGAGTTACAGTCGATGCCCGGACCAGCGGGAGGATTGGATGCGCAAGTGGCTTTTAGGGCTCCTGGCAGCCGCCGCAGCCATCGCTGTCGCCTTCCTCCTCTCGCCTTGGCCAAGCGTCTACATCATTCGTGCGATCTTCGATAAGGGCGTGGCGGAAGCCTCCGGGAAGCTTGAAAAGCATGTCCCGGCCACCGTCAGCTTGCACACCTTGCATTATGACCAGGCCGACAGCGACGCGGTGCTGGATGTGCTGCGGCCAGCCTAGCCCAACCCTGGCTCACCATTGATCGTGTGGGTGCATGGCGGTGGGTTTGTCTCAGAGCGTAGAGGCGACCTAACCAACTATCTCAAGGTTTTGGCCGGCAAAGGCTTCACCGTCGTGAACGTCGATTACACGATTGCGCCGGAAGCGGTGAAGGTGAAGCAGCGCACCCACTAAAGCGGGAGACGTCACCATGAGCCGGCTTCGGGCCGTTCCATGACACAGCCCGTGCCCGCGCGTCTTGCGCATCCGTATCCTTCCTTAGTGATTGTGCCCCGCCAATGCGCGATCTTCTGGCCGTTGCCGGAGACCGACGATGAGCGAAGCGTGGATTCCGAGGAGAACGGGGCGTCCCGCCCCCGATGCGCTGGTGGAAAGCCTGCACCATCATGCCGAGCCACTGCCTTCCGCCGATGATCAGCAGGCGTTCGGCCAGTTCTTCGACCGATACGGCGATGCACGCGTCGTGCTGCTCGGCGAAGCGACGCATGGTACGTCGGAATTCTATCGCGCCCGCGCCGCGATCACGCGGCGGCTGATCGAACATCACGGCTTCAACATCGTCGCGGTCGAGGCCGACTGGCCCGATGCCGCACGCATAGACGGCTATGCGCGGCATCACGCGCCGCGTCCGCGCCGCGGCGAGGCCTTCGTTCGCTTCCCGACCTGGATGTGGCGCAATGCCGAGGTTCTCGCCTTTGCCGACTGGCTGCGCCGCCACAATGAGCCGTTGCCTGCGGGCGACCGGGCATCGTTCCACGGCCTCGACGTGTACAGCCTCGGCGAGTCGATCGATGCGGTGCTCGCCTTTCTCGACAAGGCGGATCCCGAACGCGCCGCCGTCGCGCGCCGCCGCTATGGCTGCCTGACGCCCTGGCAGGACGAGCCCGCCCATTATGGCCGCGCGGTCGTCCATGGCGGGCGCGACAGTTGCGAGGAGCGCGTCGTCGAGCAGCTCCGCGACATGCTCCGCCACCGCATCGACCTCTTCCATGCCGATGGGGAGGCCTGGTTCGATGCCGTGCAGAACGCGCGGATCGTTCGTGCTGCCGAGCGCTACTACCGTGTGATGTATCAGGGATCCACGGAGAGCTGGAACCTGCGCGACCGGCACATGTTCGGCACGCTCCAGGCGTTGCTCGCGCACCGTGGCGAGCATGCAAAGGCCGTTGTCTGGGCGCATAATTCGCACGTCGGCAATGCCGCTGCGACCGCAATGGGCTGGCAGGGCGAGTTCAATATCGGCGAGCTATGCCGCATGGCGTTCGGCGACGAGGCTGTGCTGATCGGTTTCGGCACCGATACCGGCACCGTCGCCGCCGCCAGCGACTGGGGCGCCGATATGCGCATCATGACGGTCCAGCCCGCGCGCATCGACAGCTACGAGCACGCCTTTCGCCGCACCGGACTTGCGCGAACGCTCACCGATTGGCGCGGTCCGGGGCGCCGCGAGCTTGCGGCAATGCTCAGGACGCCGCTGCTCGAGCGCGCGATCGGTGTTGTCTACCGGCCCGAAACCGAGCTTTTGAGCCACTATTTCGAAACCGTTCTGGCCGAGCAGTTCGATGCCTGGGTCTGGTTCGAACAAACCAGCGCCGTATCGCCTCTGGGCCATGAGCGGCCACATGGCGCACCCGAAACCTATCCCTTTGGACTTTGATCATGTCACGCCTGCTCTACGACAACGAACATGTCGCGATCGGCAAGCATCAGCTTTCAGGCTTTCTTGACGTGCCCGAACATCCGCTGGGTCTCGTGATCTTCGCGCATGGCAGCGGCAGCGGGCGGCACAGCCCGCGCAACAACTATGTCGCCGCCGGGCTTCGCCGCGCAGGCCTGGGCACATTGCTCATCGACCTGCTCGACCTCAATGAGGAGGCCGACCGGCGCAACGTCTTCAACATTCCATTACTGGCTGAACGCCTTGTCGAGGCGACCGACTGGGCCAGCTCGGTACATAGCTTCGCCGGGCTTCGCATAGGCTATTTCGGCGCAAGCACCGGTGCCGGTGCCGCCATGATGGCGGCGGCCGAGGTCGATGGTCGGATCGGTGCGATCGTATCGCGCGAAGGGCGCCCCGACCTTGCGGGAGACGCGCTCGAGCGGCTCCATGCCCCGACGCTGCTGATCGTGGGCAGCCTCGACACGCCCGTCATTGCGCTCAATCGCGCGGCATTGGCGCGCATTCTCGCGCCCAAGGAGCTCGTGATCGTCACCGGCGCCGGCCATCTTTTCGAGGAACCCGGTACGCTCGATCGCGTCATCGTCGAGGCGGCGCGCTGGTTCACCACCCATCTTTCAACCACGCGTGCAGGAGCCGAAAATGCAGGCGCATAAACCCGAGTTCCTCAATCGCAGGGAGGCCGGGCTGCGCTTGGCCGCCGCACTCCGCCACCTGAGCGACACGAACCCCGTGGTGCTCGCGCTGCCGCGCGGCGGCGTCCCGGTGGCCTTCGAGGTTGCGCAGGCGTTCGACGCCGAGCTCGACCTTGTGATGGTACGCAAGATCGGAGCGCCCGGCCATGAAGAACTTGGCATCGGCGCGGTGGTTGACGGCGCACATCCCCAAATCGTGCTGAACGAGGATCTCGTGCGCGAGTTCGCGCTGAGCCCGACCTATATTCAGGATGCGATGCGCAGTCAGCTTGCCGAGATCGAGCGCCGGCGCCAGCGCTATCAGACCGGTACGCCACCCGCCGATATCGAGGGGCGCACGGTCATCCTTGTCGACGATGGCATCGCAACCGGCGCAACGGTACGCGCCGCGCTCAAGGGCCTCAGACGCAGCCACCCCGCGCGGCTCGTCCTGGCGGTTCCTGTGGCGCCCGCAGATACTTTCGCGGAGCTGGAGGCAGAGTGCGACGAAATAATCTGCCTGACGACGCCATATCCGTTTCACGCGGTCGGCCTGCACTATCGCGATTTCGACCAGACAACCGATGAAGAGGTGATTGCGCTTTTGCGGCGCGCACAACGCTATGAACTGCCGGGATAATTGTCCGGCCCGGCGCTCAGGGGCCCGGGCTCAGGGCTGGAGATAGGCGTTCACCGTCACCCACAGATCCGCGGCGATTGTCGCGATCAGCCAGATCAGGCCCGCCAGGACCACAGCGCCGGCAAGGACGAAGGCTACGCCCATCGCAGACGGACTGCGCCTGACCTGTACCAGCCGGTTTCGCGCCCGCCGCATCACCGCCCCCCGCCGGGCCGCGCCTTCAACGCTTCGCCAAAACGGTCACGCTGCTGCGCCGCGATGCCGTCAAGCTCTTGGAAGTGGTCCGCCATTGCCTCGTTCTGCAACGCCCGCGCCCGGAACTTGGCCGAGGAATACTGACGTCCCTGTTCCAGCGCCGCGCCCAGCGCCTCGCGGAGTCCGTCGTCGGGGGTCGCCATGTCCAGCATCGCCAGGTGCCTGGAAAATTGCGCGCGATCAGTGGCTGCCGCCTGTTGATGGAGCGCCGCATCCGCAGGATTGCCCGCCAGCCGCGCGCGCTCGGCGAGTGCCAGATTCAACCGTTCGCCATAGGCCTCGATCCTCATCGCTTCGCGAATGTCGTTTTCGATCGCGCGGGGCACCGGTTCGGCGCCACCTGCGGTGCCCGCGAGCATGATGGCCGATGCCAGCATGTCGCACCGTGAGAATGTCATGATATTCATCCTCCATGAGCGAACGCATGGTGCTGCGTCCACGGCAATGTATCGATCTCAGGCGGGCCAGGCGGAATCCGGGAACTTACCTATGGTCGCACACGCGGCCTCCGGGTCAGGCTCCAGTACCTTCGGGAGACACGGTCGAGGACCAGGCAATGCCCGACGATTTCCTTGTGGTCGTGATCATCGCAGGCATAGCCGCGCTCAGTTCGCTGATGGGCGGGCTGATTGCGCTCTGGATGCGCACGGCAACCCTCATTCTCTCGATTGCCGTGGGCGGGGCTGCGGGCATATTGCTCGGGACCTTCTCGTTCGAAATGTTGCCACAGGCCCGAAATTCTGCGGGCCTGATGCTGTCGGCCAGCGGTTTCATCCTTGGGTTTTTGTTGATCTACGGCTTCGATCTCTACCTCAACCGTGGCCTGATCGTCGGCGACGAGGCCGACGAGCGGCCCCGAATGATGCGTCTGCGCAAGCATCGGGAAAGGCGGGGATCCGATATCGTGCTGCTCGCGGGCGGCACAAGCATCGAGGAACTGGTCGAGGGGGTAAGCATCGGCGTCGGCATTGCCGCCGACCCCGGGCTCGGCGCGATGATGGGCATCGCGATCGCCATCGACAATGTCAGCGAGGCGCTCAGCATCGGCGAACTCATCCGTGCCGAAAAATCGCAGCATATACGCCGGCGCATTCTTGGCTGGACCGGCCTGATCGGGCTTTCAGTGTTCGTCTCGGCACTGCTGGGCTGGTTGTTCCTGCGCGCCATGCCGCCAGCCATGCTGGGATTCCTGCTGGCGCTGGGGGCCGGAGGCATGTTCTACCTGACCGTGACCGATCTGCTCCCCAAGTCGGAAAAGACCCAGTTCCGGCAATCCGCGGGACTAGCCACGGCGGCTGGATTCCTGCTCATGTTCATGCTGTCGGGCCTGAACCTCCGCCTGTGACCATCGCGACCAGGGCAAGGTTCGAGCCATCCGCCAGGCCGTCGGCCGCGAGCGGCAGCATTCGCCGCTGGCTAAGGAACATTCCCTATCACATCCGGGTTGGTGGCCGCGTATCAGGAGATTCATCCGAGACCTTGATCGTTTCAGGCTGAATCAGCCTGAAGCGTGAATCAAGGTCTCACCCATTTGAATAGAGCCTGATTCACGCTTTCGGCGGAAGCGCGCAGGGCTTCCACCTCAACGATCAGGCTCTAAAGCGCCGATGTCTGCCCCGTTCCGGACGGGCGCGTGGCGCGTGCACCGGGAGGCCAAGATGAAGATCAGCCAGGCAATGTCGCGCACTGTCCATTCGATCCTGCCTACCGAGAGCATGGTCAACGCCGCGAGGATGATGGCGGATCACGATATCGGGGCCCTGCCCGTTGTCGAGGACGGCGAGCTTGTCGGCATGGTGACCGACCGCGACATCGCGATCCGCGGCGTCGCGACCTCGCTCAACCACGGCGCGCCCGTGCTCCGCGTGATGAGCCAGGATGTCCGCCATTGCCGTGAGGACGATGACGTCGATGACGTTCTTGAAATCATGTCCGACGAGCAGATTCGCCGCATACCCGTCTGCTCCGGCTCGGGCGAGCTTGTCGGCATGTTCACGATCGGCGATGCCGCGCGCGAGGCCGATGACAAGGAAGATGTCAGCGAGACGCTGAGCCACATCTGCCGTCCGCATGGCCGCCATTCGCAAACAATTCCTGTCCATTGAGGCGAGAGCAAGGACCACGCGCATGAACGACGCTCCCGCCTTGTCCGTCTCGCCCGAACAGGTCTGCTTCATCGTCATCAAGGCGCGCGAAATCGACGTCAAGGACGGGATCAGCGATCCCGACTCCGGTTCGAACCCCAGCGACGACGGGATGATCGACGTGCTCGAGGATCATGGCGACGATCCCTCGCTCGAGGAGGTGACCGCCTTCATCGACGCGCTCGACGAGGATGAGCAGATCGACCTCGTCGCAATGGCCTGGCTGGGCCGCGGCGACGGCGAGTTGGCAGATTGGGGAGAATTGCGCGCCGAGGCCGGGCGCAATCACAATGATCGCACGGCCGCCTATCTGCTCGGGATGCGCTACTGGCGGATTATCTGGAGGATGCGCTCACGCAGTTCGGGGAATCCTGCGACGACGCAGTGATGGGGCGCCTCTAGAGAGCCGGGCCTCTCCCGATCAGGAACCTTACGGATAGGGACCACGTCCGGCTGCCTCTAGACATGGTGGCCAGCCGCAATCGCAGAGGTCTGGAGTTCGCCATGAGCTGGTCGTTTTCGATCGGAACCGTGAAGGGCACGGTCATTCGGATTCATGTCACCTTGCTTCTGTTCCTGCTCTGGATCGCCGCGATGTCGTACGCCCAGGCGGGCATGCCTGCGGCCGTCTGGGGTCTCGCCTTCTTCGCGCTGCTCTTCCTGTGCGTTGTCCTGCACGAGTTCGGCCATATCCTGACTGCGCTGCATTTCGGTGTCCGCACGCCAGACGTCACATTGCTTCCCATCGGCGGTGTGGCGCGAATGGATCGGATGCCGGAAAAGCCGCAACAGGAGTTGCTCATCGCGCTGGCGGGACCGATGGTGAACCTCGTCATCGCAGCCGTGCTCGTTCTATATCTTGGCGGGTTGCCCGCGCCCGGCCTTGTGCTGGCGGCCGATCCGAGGCCGGGTCTGATCGAGATGCTGGCGCTCGCCAATCTGTCGCTCGCCATATTCAACCTCATCCCGGCCTTCCCGATGGATGGGGGCCGCGCCCTGCGCGCCTTGCTTGCCGTGCGGATGGGGCACGCCCGTGCCACACGCGTCGCAGCGACCATGGGCCAGATCATTGCATTCCTGTTCGGAATCTTCGGCGTCATGATGGGCCATTTCATCCTCGTCCTGATCGCGGTCTTCATTTACATGGCGGCGGGCGCCGAGGCAGGGTTGGCACAGTTGCGCCGCGCAACTGCCGGAAGGACCGCGGCCGACCTGATGATCACGAGCTTCGAAAGCCTGGCGATCGACGCGCCGCTGTCGGCAGCTGCGGACGGTCTGATCCGCACCGCCCAGCATGAGTTTCCCGTGGTCGACCGAACCGGCCATCTGCGCGGCCTGCTGACGCGCGACCGGATCATCAAGGCGCTGCAGCAAGGCAGTGAACACATTGTTGTGGGGGATGTGATGCAGGCCGATTTTCCCTCGATACCAGCTGGCGCGAGCGCCGAAGAAGCGGTGCGGCTGCTTGAGCAGGGCGCGGCCGCCGTCGAGGTCGCGGACGCTGAGGGGAAGATAGCCGGGTTCGTCACCTGGGAAAATCTGCTCGAGTTCCTGCTGATAGAGGAGGCGCGACACGGCGGCAGGCAGAAGCCCGCACTTAGCGGGACGTCGCTGCCCGTGTCGGTTCCTCGCAGCCGACACCTCACATCCTAGCGTGACGGTCCGGTTGCCCCGCCGATCAAGTCTGCCCGCAGGAACTGCGCCATGAAATCGATCGTGACGCTCACCCTGAATCCGGCAATCGACGGCTCGTGCGACGCCGATCTCGTGCGCCCGACCCGCAAGGTCCGCACGACCAATGAGCGCTACGACCCCGGTGGCGGCGGCATCAACGTCGCACGCATCGTGAAGCGACTGGGTGGCAGGGTGCACGCCTTCTACCTGGGCGGCGGCGCTACGGGTGCGGTTCTGAGCAGCTTGCTCGATCGCGACGGCATTTCCCGCACCTGTTTCGACATCGCAGGCCATACACGGATCAGCCATTCGGTCTTCGAACGCTCGACCGGCCTCGAATATCGCTTCGTTCCCGAGGGCCCGCTGGTCAGCGAGCCCGAATGGCAGGCCTGTTTCCAGGCGCTTGCCAGTTTGCGCTGCGACTATCTGGTGCTCAGCGGATCTCTGCCGCGCGGCATAGCCGATGATTGCTATGCGCGCCTCGCGCGGATCATGCACGCACGCGGCACGCTGCTCGTGCTCGACACGTCGGGCGCAGCACTGCGGCGCACATTGGCCGGAGGCAATATCTTCCTGGTCAAGCCAAGTCGTGGCGAACTCGAACAGCTTGCCGGCCGCACGCTGCCATCCGACGAAAGCATCGCGGAGGTCGCGTCCGGCATCATTCGATCAGGGCAAGCGAAATATGTTGCCGTGACACTTGGCCATCACGGTGCTCTGCTCGCATCGGCCGACACGACGGAGAGGCTTCCGGCGATCAAGGTGAAAACGCGCAGCGCGGTCGGCGCAGGGGACAGCTTTCTCGGCGCAATGACCTTTGGCCTGGCACAAGGGCTGGACGTTGGCGCGGCATTTCGCCTCGGCATCGCCGCAGGCGCGGCGACCGCCATGACGCCGGGGACCGGCCTGTGCGACCTGGCCGACATCGATCGGCTGACGGAAGTGGTTGCGCGACGCCGCAGGCGCACGACCTGACCGATCCGCAATGGCGCGTCCTGACAATTCCGAGCGCGGTCGACGAGATCGATCTTTCCGAGCTGGCGAACCGTTCGATGCTGCCCGGCCCCCGCCTGTCGCGCATATTGAAGGATCTGGAGGCTCTTAAGCTGATGACGCGGCGCACTTGCGAAAAGGACGGCCGCCGCTTCCTCGCCTCGATTACCGGTGAAGGACGATCGCTCATCGCAACGGTGTCGCCAGAACTGAACCCATTTTCCAGCAGTTGCCCTGCGCCTCAATCAGCGACCCCGAAAGACCTTGGGCTTCGAAACACCCGTCGATAAACTACGAGAGGTGTTGCGATGACCAGTTGAACCCGCCACGACATAACGGACATTCCCAATTTACGGGTTCACTGCCTAATGCAGCTTCAACCGCGGGCGGATGATTGCGTTGACCTGTCCGACCGCGATCAGCGCGGCGCCCTTGAGCCAGCCGTGGATCGCGATCAGGTGCATCCGGTAGAGCGAGGTATAGACGAAGCGCGCCAAGCGCCCCTCGATCGCCATGCGCCCGCCGATCAGGTTTCCCATCAGGCTTCCCACCGTGGAAAAGCGGCTGAGCGACACGAGCGAACCGTGATCGTGATAGCGGAACGCCACGGGCTCTCGTCCCTCCATCAGCGCAACCAGA
Organism: Sphingomonas sp. LaA6.9; assembly: GCF_022601895.1. Classification (GTDB taxonomy): domain Bacteria; phylum Pseudomonadota; class Alphaproteobacteria; order Sphingomonadales; family Sphingomonadaceae; genus Sphingobium_A. The sequence continues at coordinate 28,958 of NZ_JAKVIO010000007.1, read as the reverse complement.
TTGTGCCAGGCGGTCGCAGCCATCTGATGTGCCGACTGCGCACGCGGCGGCACCGGGCGCTCGGCGCCTGGCAACAGGCATGAGCAGCAATCCCCGATCGCGAAGATGCGGTCGTCGCGCGTGGTCTGCAACGTGGGACGAACGACGAACTGGCCGATGCGGTTGAGTTCGAGTCCGCCGCTGCCGCCCGCAACGGGGGCGCCGCGCACACCGGCCGCCCAGAGCTTCAGGTCCGCCACGATTCTCTCGCCTGATTGCGTTACGATCGCGTCGGCGGTCGCCTCGGTCACGGGCGTTCCCGCCAGCACGCGGACGCCCAGCGCCTCCAGTTCGGCCTGTGCTGCTTCGGCGAGCTTTTCGGGCAGCGCGGGAAGGATGCGCGGTCCCGCTTCAATCAGCGTCACCTCCAGCCGATCCTCATCGAAAACCTCAAGGCCGTAGTGGCGCAGCGCCCCCGCTGCATTGTAGAGTTCCGCGGCGAGCTCGACCCCCGTGGCCCCTCCACCGACGATCGCGATACGGACATGCGCATCGCTCGCAGGATCGGCGACCATCTCGTGCGAGACGCGAAGGCAGTGATTGAGCAGCCTGTTCCTGAAGCGATCGGCCTGGATACGGCTGTCGAGGAAGATGCAATGTTCGCGCACCCCCGGCGTACCGAAATCATTGCTGACCGAGCCCATTGCGAGCACGAGATAGTCAAAGCGGATCCGGTGGCGTGCGATGAGCTCGCTGCCATCCTCATCGAGCAGCGGCGCGATGATCACCTCGCGCTCGTCAGGGTCGATAGCTTCCAGAGTACCGGGAAAGAAGCGATATCCCCAGCGATGGCAGTGGCTGCGATAGCCGACCTCGTCGAGATTGGCGTCGAGCGATCCTGCCGCCACCTCATGCAGCAGCGGCTTCCAGACATGCGTGTGATTGCGGTCGACGAGGATGATGTCGTGACGCTTGCGGCCGTAACGCGCGCCGAGCCGCCTTGCGAGTTCGAGCCCACCGGCGCCTCCGCCGACGATCACGATCTGTGTCTTCTTTGCCGTCACGGTGCCCCCCGCCGAATGAAGATCCCGGTCAGGCGGCCGCGTGAACCGCCCTGTATGCGTTGGCGGTCATACCAAAACGTCGGCGAAATGCCGCCGACAATCGCGCGACATCGGGAAAGCCGGTTTCCGCGGCCACCGATTTGAGCGCGCGCCCCTCGGCGATCAGCGTCCGTGCGCGATCGAGGCGGAGGCCGGTGACGAACGACGCGGGCGGCTGCCCGGTCGCGTCCGCGAAGTTGCGATGGAAACTCCGTAGCGTCTCGCCCGCGCGATCGGCGAGCGCCTCGACGCCGAGCGGCTTGTCGAGATTGAGCGCGATCCAGCCGACGAGATCGCGGTAGCGCCCTTCCCTGCCCGCCTGCGCGGCGATGAGCGGGCTGAACTGCGATTGCGTGCCCGGCCGGCGGACGCTGAGGACGAGCCTTTGGGCAATCTTCTGCGCGACTTCGGCGCCATGATCACGTTCGACCAGCGCAAGCATCATATCGATACCCGTCGTGACCCCTGCCGAAGTCCATAACGGGCCATCCTCAACGAAGATCGCCTCGGCATCGAGGTTGAGCCCGGGGTAGGTTCGCCGGAGGTGGCCGGTCGCCTGCCAGTGGCTTGTGAAGCGCCGCTCGCCGATCATCCCCCACGCCGCGAGCACGACGCTGCCCGTACAGATCGATCCGTAGAGCCGCGCGTCGCAGCGCGCCGACTCTGCCCAGCGCCGCGCCGCGTCATCGGCGACCATGGCGGCGAGCCCCTCACGGCTTCCGCCCGGAACGAAGAAGGCGTCGATGCCCGTCGCCGGAACCTCGGCGAGCGCGCGGCAGCCAATCTCCACACCGCAATTGCTGCGGACGGTTCCACGCTCGCGCGCGGTCACGACGATATCATAGGCGACGTGGCCGAGCAGATCATTGGCTGCGCCCAGCACCGAGCACGGCCCCGTCACATCGAGGATCTGGATGCCATCATAGGCGAGGATGACCGTTGGGCCCGACATGGCACAAAAATGTACTTACTTGTCATTTCTGACAAGCCACAATGGGGATATCCAGACCAGCCAACCCCGGAGACCCAGGCCATGCACGTCGTTTTCCTGATCTATCCCAACGTGACCCAGCTCGATTTCACTGGTCCGGCGCAGGTCCTCTCGCGCCTTCCCGGCGCGCGGGTCGACTATGTGTGGAAGACGCGCGATCCCGTTCCGACCGACGCGGGCTTTTCCGTGCTCCCGACCGCGACGCTCGCCGACATCGCGCATGCGGACATTCTCTGCGTTCCGGGCGGCTTTGGCTGCACCGACGTGATGGAGGACGAGGAGGTGATCGCATGGCTCGGGCGCATCGGCGCGGACGCGGGTTGGGTGACCAGCGTGTGCACCGGCTCGCTCATTCTCGGCGCCGCCGGTTTGTTGGGTGGCTATCGCGCGACCTGCCATTGGGCATGGCACGACTATCTTTCATTGTTCGGCGCCGAGCCCGTTCGCCAGCGTGTCGTGTTCGATCGCAACCGGGCCACCGGCGGCGGTGTGACCGCGGGCATCGATTTCGGCTTCGCGCTGATGGCCGAGATCGCGGGGGAAGATCATGCCAGAATGGTCCAGCTCGGGCTTGAATATGATCCCGGCCCGCCCTTTGATTCGGGCGTTCCCGAAAAGGCATCGCACGAAACCGTGGCACGGCTCTCGGCCCTGTACGCGGGTCAGGCCGGCGATCGCGACGCGCGTATTCGCGCGGTCGCGACGCGGTCAAAGGAGACGGCCTGAGGGTCTGCTGACTGTTTCGGTGGCGTGCCCAGCAGCTTGCCGCAGATCGTCGACGAAGCGCGCATATTCCTCTTCGGCGCGCGCTCCGTCCTCGATCCTGAGCACATAGCTGGGGTGGACCGTCACCCACGCATTGCCACCGTGGGGCAGTTCGAGCAGGCGGCCGCGCTCGCGGCCTATCGTCATGACGCGTCCGAAAAGCGAGCGCGCCGCGGTTGCGCCCATCGCGACAACCATTGCGGGGCGGACAAGTCGCACCTCCTGATCGATCCACCATCGGCAGGCCGTGATTTCACCCGCATCGGGCTTGACGTGCAGCCGCCGCCTGCCGCGCGGCTCGAACTTGAAATGCTTGACCGCATTGGAGATCCAGGTCCGCGCCCTGTCGATCCCCGCATCCGCCAGCGCGCGATCGAGCACCCGGCCCGCGGGGCCGACAAAGACGCGCCCCTGCAGATCCTCCTGATCGCCAGGGCATTCGCCGACCAGCATGAGCCGCGCATCGACAGGTCCCTCGCCGAAGACCGCCTGTGTCGCATGCCGGTATAGATCGCAACGCGTGCACGCCTGTACCCCGGCGCCAATCGCCGCCAGCAAGGCCCCGCTATCATGTTCTGGCATCGCCTGCTCGCCTCCACATGAGGCTTAACGAGAATGCGACGCTCCCAGTTCAGCCCGCGAATTGCCCGAAGGCAAGGAGGGCACCCAGAAACAGGCCACTCCACACGAAAGGCAGCGCGATCGCCGCGCCCCAGAGACGCACGCGCTCGGTGCGGAAGCGCGCGTTCAGATCGGCCTCGGTCAGACCGCGCAGCGCCTCGCCATGCCAGCGCCCTTCGACGCGCCCAAGGGCCGGGATCACCAGCCCGACGAGGATCGTGATACCGAGATAGCTGACGAGCGAGGACCGGGAATAGCCCGCAAGGGCGGTGAAGCAGGTGACGTGCAGCAACGTGAACAACAGCAGCGCGCCGGCCGCGTTGTTCGAAATTCTTTTCTGCCAAGTGCCGAACTCCGGCATTGGGACTGACGCCATTTTCCTCTGCTCTCCCTTGATCGACGACCAGCCAATGCCCGGCCGCCTCACAAGATAAGGTTAACGCCATAAGACGGATGGATGCAAGTGCGCGACCAACGACATCTTGCCGCCCGACGGTGCCGCCTATAGCATCGCGAAAAATGGGGGCGGGCTGTGACGGGGCGCACATAAGCCACTGATCGCGGGGCGTAACGCCTGACAAGAACATGGTCGCGCCGGCATGATGCCGGCTGGTTTCGAAACATGTGATGCAGGGAGGCAGAATATGGATCAGTTTCCAGTCAGCGAGCAGGACCGCGCGGCGCTGATCGCGCGCGCGAAAAACCTGTTGCTGAAGCCCACCGATGAATGGTCGAAAATCGACCCCGAGCCCGCGACGATTGCCGATCTCTACAAAAGCTGGGTGCTGCCGCTCGCCGCGATCCCCGCGCTTGCTGGTCTGGTCGGATCGCTTGTCTTCGGAAACTCGTTCCTTGGGATCACCTACCGGCCCTCGATCGGCGAGGCGCTCGGCACCGCGGTGGTGCAATATGTCCTGACGCTCGCCTCGATCTTCGTCATCGCGCTCGTCATCGATTTCCTTGCACCGAAATTCGATGCAACCCCGAACCGGATCCAGGCATTCAAGGTCGCGGCCTATTCGGCGACCGCCGGCTGGGTCGCGGGCATCTTCAACCTGTTGCCCGCGCTTGGCATTTTCGCGGTCATTGGCGGGCTCTACAGCCTGTACCTCCTCTATCTTGGGCTGCCGACGCTCATGAAGGCGCCCGAAGGCAAGGCACTGCCCTATACGGCCGTGGTTGTGGTCGTCACGGTGCTCGCCTTCATGGCGATGGGCGCGATCGTCGCGCCGGTCACGGCGATGTTCGTCGGTGCCCCCACATTGGCGGCTCACGATGGCGCTGTCCCGGGGACTCTCTCGGTGCCCGGCGTCGGCTCGGTCGACCTCGGCAAGCTGGAAGGCGCCGCGCGCTGACGGCGCTATCCGTCGAGCGTGAAGCCGATCTTGAGCGTCACCTGATAATGGCCGACCTTGCCATCGACGATGTGGCCGCGCGTGCCCACGACCTCGAACCAGTCGAGCCGATGCAGTGATTTCGCGGTTCGCGCGATCGCCTTTTCGATCGCGTCCTCGATGCTGGTAGAGGACGATCCGACGACTTCGGTGATCTTGTAGACATGGTCGCTCATGGCCGCGCTCCTCGCTTCGGTTCACAAGGGTAACGAAGAAGCGGAGCGATCGTTGCACTGGAAAGCAGGCCGGACCATCGCTAGCGTCGCGCACTGTTTCAAGGGACTGGACTTTATGCCCAAACTGCTTCTTCCGGCGCTCCTCGCGCTCGCAACCCCCGCCGCCGCCGCGCCCACCGACGATTTCAAGGCGCTCACCGATCAATATTGGGCGTGGGTGCTGAAGGAGAACCCGGCATTTGCGACGACGCTGGGCGTGCGCGACTATGACACGCAGATCCAGGACATCAGCCTGAAGGCCGCGGACCGGCGCGCCGCCGAGGCCGCGGCATTCCTGAAGCGGCTCGATGCGATCCCGACCAACGGCCTCTCCCCCGCCGACCAGACCAACAAGGCGATCCTGCGCCGCACGCTCTCCGAGGCGATCGAGGCCAATGGCTTTGGCCAGCGCATGATGCTCTTCACCACCTATGACGGATGGCACCAGAGCTTTGCGGGGCTCGCGGACAATTTGCCGATGCGCACCAGGGCCGATTACGGAAGCTATCTGACGCGCATCGCGCAATATCCGAAGCTGAACGACGAGGCGCTCAAGATCACGCAGGCCGCGGTCGACAAGGGCTATGTGCTGCCCTGCGTCGCGATCCAGGGATCCGAAAAGGGCATTGTCGGGGTGGTTGCCGAGGACCCGGCGAAATCGCGCTTCTACGCGCCCTTCCTCAAGGCCCGGCCGCTCGACATGGGCGAGGCCGAATGGTCGGCGATGCAGGCGCGCGCGCGGCAGATCGTCACCGATGTGATCAACCCCGCCTATGCAAAGCACTATGCCTTCTACACGGACACCTACCTGAAGAAGTGCGCGAAATCGGCGAGCGTCTCGGCGCAGCCCGATGGCGCGAAATATTACGCCTTCCGCATCCGCGCGGAGACGACCACCGACCTGACCGCCGACCAGATCCACCGGATCGGGCTGGACGAGGTCAGGCGCATCCGCGCCGAGATGGAGACGGTCGCGAAGAAGGCGGGCTTTGCCAGCCGCGAGGCCTTCATCCAGGAACTGCGCACCAATCCCAAATATTACGCGAAGACCCCCGAAGAGCTGATGGAGAAGGTCGCGCGGATCAACAAGACGATCGACGGCAAGATGCCGACGCTGTTCGGCAAGCTGCCTCGCCTGCCCTATGGCATCCGCGAAATCCCCGCCGAGATCGCGGAAGGCACGACGACCGCCTATTATAATCAGGGGTCGCCGCAATCGGGCATTGCGGGCACCTATTACGTCAACACATCCAAGCTCGACCAGCGCCCGCTCTGGGAGGTTCCTGCGCTCAGCGTGCATGAAGCGGTGCCCGGCCATCATCACCAGATCTCGCTCCAGCAGGAGCTCGACATGCCCGAATGGCGGCGCCACGCGACCTTCTTCACCGCCTATACCGAAGGCTGGGGCCTCTATTCGGAACGGCTGGGGATCGAAATGGGGCTGTACGACACGCCCGAAAAGGACATGGGGCGCCTGAGCTACGAGATGTGGCGCGCGTGCCGCCTCGTCGTCGATACGGGCATCCATGCCAAGGGCTGGACCAAGGAACAGGCGGTCGCCTTCATGACCGACAACAGCGCGCTCAGTGCCGCAAATATCAACGCCGAGGTCAACCGCTACATCACCTGGCCGGGTCAGGCGCTGGGCTACAAGATCGGCGAACTCAAAATCCGCGAATTGCGGGCGCGGGCCGAAAAGGAACTCGGCCCCAAATTCGACCTGCGCCGCTTTCACGACGCGGTGCTCGGTCAGGGTGCGGTCCCGCTCGACGTGCTCGAGGCGCAAATCGACGGCTGGATCGCGACCGAAAAGGCGAGCGCGTGAAGCTGGCTTAGCTTCACTTAGCTTCACACTTTTCTCACAAACGCGCATCGTATTCGCCCTCTCGCGGCGCCCGGCCAATCGGGCGCCGTCGAGAACATGACATGAACATTGGATGTAGGACAGACGGCTGTCGGGGCGTGGCGATGGCCGTCATCCGCGCCTTTTTCGATGACGGCCAGAAGCCACGAATGAAACCTGCCGGTCCGCATACACCGGCATTTCTGCCCCTCCCTGCAAGGGAGGGGTTAGGGGTGGGTGTCGCCGTCAGGCGATCAAAACACGGGTGTTAGAGTGGGCTCGCTCCGCTCGCTACCCACCCCCAGCCCCTCCCTCGCAGGGAGGGGAGCATACTGCGTTCGACGACCGCTTCCCCGACTTTCCGGACAGAGAGGCCAGGGCGGTGGGCAGCAGGTCAGCCCGTTCCTGACTTGTCGCCGCCGAGCCAATAGCGAACTCTTGATGACCATTGCGTTCCTGAGATAGCTATCGGCGCAAGCAATGCGGAGGGGCCGGGCCCACGATGCGAATTTTCAAAAGCCTGCTGGTATCGCTCATCGGGCTGACGTCCCTGATGTATGCGCTGCAGAACCTGGGCGACACAGGCGCAATGCGTCAGCAGATTGACGCCGCACCGTCGGCTGCGCGTTCGCCGGCCATAAGCTGGGCCGCGTTCGCGCTGATCACCTTGTGCCAGCTCGCGATTGCGGCGACGGCTCTGAAAGGCGCGTGGGACTTGTTTGCGGCGCGAAGAGGCACAGCAGAGGAGTTCAGGGAGGCGAAGTCCATTGCAGTTTGGGCTGGCGGCCTCTCGCTGCTTTCGTGGTTCGGCCTGTCACTCATGGTCGGGGCAGGGCTGTTCCAATGGGGCACGGACAATGGCGCAGCGGCGCTGGCAAAGACCTTTGCGCTCGGCACCACATCGGCCCTGACGGTCCTCTTTGTCTGGGGCACAAAGGATTAGGCCCCGACAGTGGAGCCGTCGAAAATGGTCGGCGACCGGATTAAAATGCGGGCGCGGGCGCCTTGCCCCGCCATCCCGCCATGCCCAGTCCCCCTCGTCTTCCCAGGACAAGCTCGGGAGAGCCGGGAAGACCGCTCGCGCCGACTTTCTGGATATATATTTCTCATGCGATTCAGGATAATATCGAAAGAGTAACAGGCCTCTGCAGGCCAGTTTGCTTATGCTCACGGCAGAAAAGCCAGACACGACATGTGTATCGGAATCGTGTCCGGATAAACCCGGGTGGAGAGCAATATGCGCGCCTTGGTATCGGTATGTGGCGCCGCGACACTGATGATCGCCGCGCCAGCAAGCAGCCAGGCCGACAGTTCGGCCGCCGCCCAGCCGGCAGCCGGCGAAGCTGTCAATCCCGAAGCCGCTGCGGCGCTGAAGCGCATGAGCGACTTTCTCAGCACGTTCAAAACCTTTGAACTGACCTCCAATGCCACGCGCGATATCATAAGCGCCGATGGCCAGCGCGTGCAGATTGGCGCAGTCGTCAAGTACAAGGTGGCGCGGCCGGGGATCTGGATCGACTTCGTCAGCGATGTGAGAAATCGCCAGTATTTCTACGACGGCAAGACATTCACCATCTACGCCCCGACACTGAATTTCTATGCCTCGGCACCCGCCCCGGCCACCAACCGCGAGTTCCTGAAATCCATTTACGACAGGTTCGGAATCTCGCTTCCGCTCGAGGATCTGTTCCGCTGGAATGATGGCGACAAATCCGACCTCGAGGCGCTGACCTCGGGCTTCAGCCTGGGGACCGCGAACATCGACGGCGTTGCGACCGACCATTGGGCATTCCGGCAGGGCGACTTCGACTGGGAGGTGTGGATCGAGCAGGGCAACCGCCCGCTTCCGCGCAAGCTTGTGATCGTCGATCGCACCGACCCGGCATTGCCCGCCTATAGCGCGCGGCTGAACTGGACACTCGATCCGCCTTTGGCGGCAAAGGATTTCACGTTCGTGCCGGGCAAGAATGTGCTGCGGATTCCGCTGGCCAATTTGACGGAGGCGGTGAAATGATCAGGTCATCGTCGTTCATGTGCCTCGCTTCGGTCCTGGCGCTTGTCCTCGTCCAGATCGAAGCTGCCGACGCCCGCGGACGCGGGGGTGGCGGCGCTCGCGGCGGGGGTTCGATGAGCATGAGCCGCGGCGGCGGCGGCGGCTTCAGCCGGGGCGGCGGAGGCGGCGGCCGGGGCGGAAGTTACAGTCGGCCGGGCGGCGGCGGCAGCTTCAGCCGACCCAGCACGCGGCCGAGCGGCAGTCAGCGGCCAAGCGCGAGCCAGCGACCGAGCGCCGGTCAGTTGCCAGGCGGCGGTGATCGACCTGCAGCGGGGCAGCGGCCCAGCGCCGGCCAGTTGCCGAGCGGTGGTGATCGACCCGGAGCGGGACAGCGACCGGGCGGTGATCGGCCGGGCGCGGGACAATTGCCGAGTGATCGGCCCGGCGGCGGTCAACGACCGGGAGCCGGCGACCGGCCAGGCGGCGACAGAGACTTCAACCGCAACACCAACATCAACAACGACATCAATATCGACAATGACTGGGACGGCTGGGGCGGCTATTTCGATTATCCGATCGCCGCCGGTATCGCGATCGGCGCGATAGCCGGATTTACAGCGGCGGCCTATGGCGCGGCGTTCTATGCGCTGCCCTATGGCTGTGCGCCCTATCCCTATGGCTATTATGCCTATTATTCATGCGGCGGCGCCTATTACCAGCCGCAATATGAAGGCGATACGGTTGTCTATGTCTCGGTGCCACCACCGAACCAGCAACAGCCGTCGGGCACCACGCCACCCCCACCCAAGCCCCAGCCCGGCGCACCATGAGCGGTAGCGCGCGGATATAGCCGGAAGCGGCGCTCCGGCCAGCCGTGCCGTGGCGTCGCATGCGATCTCCCCGACCGCTTCCAACGGGCCACTGCGCGCGTGACTTTCGCGCGATGACCGCGCGGCAGCAGGACGATTTCCGGTTGTCATTCAGAGCCCCTCTCCGCCAGAGTAGCGGACTGAAAACCAAGGGGGAAGAGATCGCCATGTCGCGTTGGTTCGCTGCCGCATTGCTGTTTGCGGCTTCGCAGGTTTCCGGCCCGGCCGCGATGGCGAGATCCTCCTTCGATGCGGAGTTGAGCGACTTTCGCAAGCTGCACCGCGCCGAAATGCAGCGCGCGGGCATTGTCGGAAGCAGCTTCTACGTGGTGCGCGACGGTCGCACCATCGCCGCCGATCATCTGGGTGAGCAGGACGCGGATGCACATGTCCCCGTCGATACCCGGACCATCTATCACTGGGCATCGATCACCAAGACCATGACCGGGATCGCGATCATGCAACTGCGCGATCGCGGACTGCTGAAGCTGGACGATCCGATCGTCCGCTATGTGCCCGAGCTTGCCACGGTCCATAACCCGTTCGGCGACGCGAACGCGATCACGATACGCCGTCTGATGAGCCACAGCGCGGGCTTCGGAGGCCCGACATGGCCGTGGCGCGACCATGACTGGCAGCCGTTCGAACCCAAAGGCTGGACGCAACTGGCGGCGATGCTTCCCTATACCGAAGTTCGATTCCGGCCGGGCACGCGGTTCAGCTATTCCAATCCGGGCATCGTCTATCTGGGGCAGGTGATCGAGCGGCTCTCGGGCGAGGATTTCGAGGTTTATATCGACAAGAACATCCTGAGGCCGCTGGGCATGCACGCCAGCTATTTCGACCGGACGCCGCCGCATCTGCTGCGGTACCGCTCACACAGCTATTACATCCGCGAAGGCAAGCGCGTCGCTGCCCCGTTCGACGTCGACACCGGCGTGACCGTGTCGAACGGCGGGCTCAACGCGCCCATGCCCGATATGGCGCGATATGCGGCCTTCCTGCTCGGCGACCCGGCCCGCCAGTCCGCGTACGAGCTTGTCCTGAAGCGATCCTCGCTCGAAGAGATGTGGCAGCCGCAAATCGCGGCCGGCGAGGATTTTTCGCAGGGCCGGATGGCCAGCACGACACAAAGCGGCCTGTCCTTCTTCATCGACCGCGGCGCGAGCGTCCGCTTCGTCGGGCACAATGGCGACCAGAATGGCTTTCGCGCCTATCTCAGCCTGTGTCCGGACCAGCGCGTCGGAAGCCTGCTCGCGTTCAACACCGAAACGCGCGCTGTAGAGAACAATTCTTCCAACCGCGCCACCGCCGAATCGCGCATCGCACTGGCCACCGATCGCTTGTGCGAGGCCCTGGCAAAACCGCCGGCGAAGGATGCCAGAACAACGGACTGATCGTTGATCGAAGTGCGGGCGGATGGGGCCGATAGTGGTCCGGGCGGCAGGTCACGCCGACAAGGTGGTCATTCCCGGCGTCGCCCGCAGACGCCAAAACCGGACTGCCGGCACCCGACGACATTGCAAACGCTCGCGGGGACCGGCAGACCGGCCGGGGCAAAGGGGCGTTTGTAGAGTGATGGAGCTGCTACAGGTTGCGATTGAAGCGTTCGTGTCAATTGCCCTCGACTGGGCGATTTACACACACCTAAGTGCATTTTTAAGGGTCGGGTTCCCGACAACACCGTGCTGCGGTTATAGGGAGCTCGCGTTCGGTAGCTCCAAAGCCAACATCCGAACTTGCATCGTCTGTGCTGCGGGTGTGGCGGCTGGATTTGCCTTTGCGTTGAAACTCGCCTTTCTCTGGCTCTTCTCCCTAGGGCTGTTCATCGTAATTCACTCGTTGCTGTATGCTTTGCTCTACAGAACGCGATAGCCGTCGCCACAACCGGCGAATGTCCGCTTTCACCGGACTCGACTGGAAAGCGGAGAGTCCGCTTTCCACAACAAAGCCGACGGCCGATCACGCCTTCCACCACGCCTGCCGCTCAGAAATTTTCAGACCATGGGCGCAAATCGAGTTCGAGCGTCCATGCGCTGCGGTGCTGTTGATGCAGCACCCAATAGGCCTCGGCGATCGCGTCGATGTTGAGCATGCCGTCCACGCCGCGCTGCGCCTTTACCTGCGGGCGCAGCGTCAGGAGGCGATCGCCCTCGATGCCGCCGTCGATCACGACATGCGCGACATGGATGTTCTGCGGCCCGAACTCGCGTGCCAGACTCTGGGCGAGCGCGCGCAGCGCCGCCTTGGCGGCGGCGAAGGGTGCGAAGTTCGCCTTGCCGCGCAGGCTGCCGCTCGCGCCCGTAAAGAACAGGCCACCGGCGCCCCTCTCCAGCAGCCTCGGGATCGCGGCCTGCGCGAGATGGAAACCGCCAAGCGCGTGCTCGCGCCAGTGCGATTCGAAGCTCGCTTCCGATACATTCAGGAATGGCGAGGGCTGGTTGGACCCCGCATTGTGGATCGCAAGCTCCAGCGGCGCCTGTGCGACGGCGGCGTCGACGAAGTTCTGGGCGTCCGCCGCCAGCGATCCGTCTCCAACGACGGCGGTAACGCGCGCGCCCGAAGCTTCGAGTTCCTGCCGCGTCTGTTCCAGCTTCGCCGCATTGCGGCCCGCGATCACCACCGGATAGCCTTCGGACGCAAAGCGGCGCGCGATCGCGGCACCCAGTCCCTGTGAGGCACCGACGCCAACGATCAGCACGCTGCCCTTCATGATCTGCTCCTCTCAGCCTGCATCAGCAGCGAGGCGAGGCATCCCTATTGCGGCGCCTTGGCCGCCTCTTCGGCCTTGATCTGCGCCTCGATACGCGCGGTTTCAGCGTCGATGCGGCTCAGGCGTTCCTCGCGCGCGGCCTCGACGAGCCCGGTCCAGTTGGTGCCGTCGCCATACGCAAGTTCCTCGCGCGCCTGGCGCATGATCTGGTTGAAGCAACCCGACGCACCGCCCGATCCCGCGGTGCTGCACGAACCGATGCCCGTGCGGCCGACATATTCGAGCCGCTCGGCATGGTTCGCCCAGCTGTCGCGCGCCGGATCATTGGGATTGCCGCGCAGGTTCTCGGGAATGCGGAAGCGCTCATTCTCGCCCTTGCGCGCGCACACGACAATCTCGTCGGCGCTGCTCGCGGGGCATGGATCGTCGCCATAGACGACGATCTGGTTGATTCGCTCGCGCTCCTGTGCATGCGCCGCGCCCAAGGGTACAAGCGCCAGCAGAATTGCGGGGGCCACAAGACGTATCATAACTTCCTCCTCAACCCTGCCTGACCCTGGGAGCGGCTTCCGGCCCGACTCTATCGGATCTGCCGCTCCATATCCTTGTTATTCCGCAATTTCCGAGTCGCGGGGCGCTTCCCCTCGTCTCGCAATCGCCGCTTTCAGCCTATCACGGAACGCGGGCGCGCTCACGCGCTGCCTGTCGCCGTTCCGCGTTCGCGATGCGCAGCATCTCGGCATAGCAGCCCGTCCAGCCACCCGGCCCCACGACCGAGCAGCTGTTGATGCCAGTTCTGCCCGCATATTCAAGCGCTTCCGCGCGCACTGCCCAGCTTTCATTGGCATTTTGCGGCGAAATTTCCTTTTCGCGGAAGCGCTCGGGGATCCGGAAGCGCTCGGACTCGGGATGGCGCGCGCAGACGACGATCTCGTCCTCGCTTTGCCCGCGCGGGCATTCGTCGTCGCCATAGATGACGAGCATCCGCTCGGTCTCCTGCGCGCCGGCCGGGGTTGCGACGGCACCCGCAAGGGCAAGCGCCGCGAGGAGGATGGGGCTTTTCATTCGATCAATCCTTTACGCTACCCCGTTGATACGCACGGCGCCCCGTTACGTCAGATCCGCTTCGACAATGCGATGGCGGCGCGGCACCCCATGCGGATCGCAGCACTGAGCAGCGGATAGCCCGGTGCATTTTCGGCGCCCGCCGCGAGCGCGGCATCGCGGTGCTCGACCTCCTCCGCCTGAAATTCGGCGATCGCCGAGGCAAGTTCGGGGTCGCTGTCGCCCAGTTGCTCGAGCTGCTCGGAATAATGCTTGTCGATCTCGGTCTCGATCGCGGCGGTGCAGGCCATCGCGGCTTCGGGACCGAGCGCCGCGGTGACCGCGCCAAGCGCGAAGCCCGCCACATGCCATACCGGCTGGAGCAGCGTCGGACGCACCCCGCGCTGCGCGATCATCGTGTCGAAATGTTTGCGGTGACGCTCTTCCTGCGCCGCCATGCCCGCAATCGTGCGCGCGGCGGGGAGCCGGTCGCCCATCACCGCCAGCTGCCCGGCATAGATCCGCGTCGCGCCGAACTCGCCCGCCTGGTCGACGCGGAGCATCGAGGCGGTGTCGGGACGTCGCTCGCCGGGCCGTATCGGGTTCATTGCTTCCTCGCCTTCGCCATCAGCATCCATATGGCGATCGCGGCGCCGATCGAAAAGATCGCGTTGAAGCCGGCAAGCGAGATTCCGCCGAGCGTCCATTGGGCCTGATCGCAGCGCACCACCGGGGTCGCCATGATCGAGTTCAATATATCCTCGGTGCTACCCCCCGAAAGCGTGGTCGAGCAGCTCGTCAGCCCTTCCCACCAGCCATATTCGACGCCGGCGTGGAAGACACCGATCGCGCCGCTGACAAAGATCGCGAGGCCGGCAAGCGCGAGGAGCAAGAACCCGGCCGCGCTCTTGCGCAGCGCGATCGCCAGCAGCGCGAGCGCGAGCGCCGCCCAGTGCGGCCAGCGCTGCCAGTAACACATCTCGCACGGGTGGAGCCCGCCCAGATATTGCGAACCGAGCGCGCCGCCCAAAAGCGCTGCAGGCGTAAGCAGCGCGAGCGCCCGCGCCTTGCCAAGTGCGTCCATCACGATCCCCCGGTCCGTGTCAGCGCTTGGGAGTCGGACGGGCCGCCGCAACCGTCAGCGGCTTGTTGAGCCGCGTGATCGAGTCGATGGCGTAGGTGAGCTGGAAGTCCTCGACGCCCTTTTTCTTCAACTCCTCGGCCGTCATCTTGAAGCGCGGATCGTCCTTGGCATCCTCTTCGAGGACGCTGTTGTCGACCTTGGCCTCGTTGATGAGGTGGCGCTTGAGATCGGCCTCGCGGAAGCGCGGGCGCGTCTTGTAGTCGGGATCCGAAAGCTGCGGCACCTGGATGTCGGGTTCGATCCCGCCTTCCTGCACCGAGCGACCCGAGGGCGTATAATAGCGCGCGGTGGTCAGCCGCAGCGCGGTGGTGTCGGTCAGCGGCAGCAGCGTCTGCACCGATCCCTTGCCAAAGCTGCGTTCGCCCATCACGACGCCGCGGTGGTGATCCTGGATCGCACCGGCGACGATCTCGGCGGCCGACGCCGAGCCCGAATCGACGAGCACGACGATGGGCAGACCCTTCGCCATGTCGCCCGGACGCGCATAGAAGCGCTCGATATCGCCCTTCTGGCGACCCCGCTGCGAGACGACCTCGCCGCGTTCGAGGAACACGTCGGACACCTCGACCGCCTGATCGAGCAATCCGCCCGGGTTGGAGCGCAGGTCGATCACATAGCCGAGTGGCTTGGCGCCCAGCGACTTCTCGACGCCGACGATCGCGGCGCGCACGCTCTCCGCCGTGGTGCGCGAGAAGCTATTGATGTTGATGATGCCGACCTTGTTCTTCACCTCCCACTTCACCGGCTTCAGCTCGATGATCTCGCGCGTGAGCGTGACGTCGAAGGGCTTGTCGCGGCCGGGGCGGACGATGGTGAGCTTGATCGACGTGCCCGGCTTGCCGCGCATCTGGTCGACCGCCTCGTCGAGCGTGCCGCCATAGATCAGCGTGCCGTCGAGGTGCGTAATATAGTCGCCCGCCTTGATCCCCGCCTTGTACGCAGGCGTGTCCTCGGTCGGCGTGATCACCTTCACCGCGCCGTCTTCCATCGAGACGGTGAGGCCCAGCCCGCCATAGGCGCCATCGGTCTGCGTGCGCATATTCTCGAAATCGCGCGCGTCGAGATAGGAGCTGTGCGGATCGAGGCTGGACAGCATGCCGTCGATCGCGCCCTTGATCAGCGCCTCGTCATCGACCTTTTCGACATAATCGGCGCGCACGCGCTCGAAAACGGCAAGGAACTGGTCGAGCTCGCGCCAGGTCGTCGCATCCACCGCGGCCATGCTGGCTGTCGTCGCGGGCACCAGCGCCACCGCCGAAAGGGCAAGGGCAGCGCGAATCATGGGCTTGGGCATTTGTGTCACGGTTCCTGCAGTAAGGAGTCCCAGAAATTGCCGGGCAGCATACAGGCTTTTACGCGCCGGAGAAATGCAAGTTCGGCCCCTGATCGAACGGTGAGGGAGCAGGGAAGGGGCAGGCACCGCCAAACCCCTTCCCCACAGGGAGCCCGACCAGCTTACGCATGTTTCCTGAACCTCAGCTGACGAGCGGCACGATATCGACGGGCTGGCCGTCGCGGCGCAGCTCGACCGTGATCGTCGGCCGCCCCTGCCCGGCGCGGCCAAGCGGACTGCCCTGCTCGACATTGTCGCCCACCTTGACGCCGAGCCGCGTCATGCCCGTGATCAGTGTCGTCACGCCGCCGCCATGGTCGATGATCACGATCTGGCCATAGCCGCGCCAGGGCGCGGCAAAGGCGATGCGGCCGCTTGTCGGCGCGACCACCTGCGCATCGGGTGCGGTCTGGAGCGTGATCCCCCTGGAGCGCGTGCCCGCCACGGACACTTCGCCCAACCCGGTCACGACCTCGCCCACCACCGGCAGCCGGTAGGGCGGGTTTCGCGTTGCGGCGGGCCGGCGGTCGACCGGTGCGTGCGCGGCACCATTGATCGCGCGCGGCCTGAGCAGAGGCCCCGGCAGGCTTTCCAGCGCCTCGCGGGTGACCGCAGCCACTTCCAGCTCGTCCATCAGGTCGGTGATGTCGCGCGCCTCCTCGCCGAGCGCGAGCGCGCGGTCCGATTCGAACATCGCGCTGTTGGCGTAGCGCTGCGAGCGCGCGCGGTGCTCGGCCTCCAGCCGCGCCAGCGCCACGCGCTCGGCCTGAAGCTTCTGCCGCCCTTCGCGCAGCGCCGCCGCCGCGTGATCCGCGGTACGCCTGAGCGCGCGCCCGCGCGCAACCTCGTCGCGCAACCCGGCGGTGCGTTCCTCGACCACGGGCATGACGGTTGCGAGCAGCGAGCGGACATGGACGACATCGCGCGTCGACCCGGGCTGGACGATCGCAAGCACGGGCGGGCGGCGCGACATCGTCTGCAGCGCCGCGACAAGACGGACGATCGCGCCCTGTTTTTCGGCGAGCCGCGCGCGCTGGGCGGCCTGAAAGCGCGCAACGATCGCAATGCGTGCCTCGGCCGCGGCGATTCCCGCCTCGGCTTCCTGAATGCGCGCGGCGACCGCTGCGGCGAGCCGTTTCGCGCGGACCGCCTCGTCACGTTCCGCGGCGGCGTCATGCTCGAACTGGCGCGAGCGCTGATGCGCGATCAGCGCGTCCTGCTTGGCCTTGATGAGCGCGCGCTGCTCGTCCTTCAGCGTCGTCGCCGCGGGCGAAAGCGTGGCGGCACCGAGGCCCAGGCCCAGCACCGCGATCCCACCCCATATCGCCACCCGCTTCATGCGGACTATCCTTCGCGATGATAGGGGTGGTTGGCAAGGATGGAGGTGGCGCGCCACAATTGTTCGGCGAGCATCGCGCGCGCCATGAGGTGCGGCCAGGTCGCCTTTCCAAAGGCGATCAGCAAGTCTGCGTGCGCGCGCTGCGCGTCGTCGAAGCCATCGGCCGCGCCGATGAGGAAGCGCACCTCGCGCCGCCCCTGGTCGCGCCAGGCCTCCAGTTTCTTGGCGAATTGCAGCGAGCCCAGCTGCTCGCCCTTCTCGTCGAGCATCACCGTCACCGTGCCCGGCTCAAGCACAGGCATCTTGCCGCCGGTGTCGGGCAGCTCGGTCATCCTGAACGGCCAGTTCAGCCGTTTGACATAGCGATCGACTAGCTCCGCCTCGGGCCCGCGGCCAATGCGCCCGCGGGCGACGATATGGAGCAGCATCTTGGGTCCGCGCTCAGCCTTCGTTGGCGGCGGGCGCGTCCCCGAAATTCCACATCCGCTCGAGATTGTAGAAGCTACGAACCTCGGGACGGAAGAGATGGACGATCACATCGCCCGCGTCGATCAGCACCCAATCGGCATTGGGAAGCCCCTCGATGCGCGCGGACCGGTGAAACTCGGCCTTGATCTTCTCGACGAGTTTCTGCGCCATCGAGGCGACCTGACGCGTAGAACGGCCGCTCGCGATCACCATGTGATCGGCGATGCTGCTTTTTCCGGCTAGCGGGATGGAGACCGTCTCTACCGCCTGGTCGTCTTCGAGCGAAGAGAGCACGAGTTGATGAAGCGCCTCGACGCCTTCGGCGTCATTGGGCACTTTTGCGGAAGCGGTGGCTGGCAAGGTTGCTCCTTCAGGGTATCGGCACTCGTGTCAGACCGTCGCGCGGAGCGCTCCGGCCGAAGACGTGGTGCCAATGGGGGTCTGCCTGTCGCAGACGGGTTGCGGAGGTTGGGTCGGGGCGAAAGCGCAACAGCACGAGCGCCGGCAAACTCCATTGCGTCCAACTGTTTCTCTGGCATGCGGGGCGGACGAACCCCCTGAGCCAACCCATCGCAGGGCTTGCGCGGGCAGTGCCATCATAACCCGGACGCGCGATTACGGCAATCGGGACTGTGGCTGCAATTGCCCGCCAGTCGCGCCAGCGGTGAAACTGGCCGAGATTGTCGGCCCCCATCAACCAGATAAAGTCGATCTTTGGATAGCGTCGCGTGAGCGCGCGGAGCGTGTCGATCGTATATCGCGTGCCCATTTGCGCCTCGATCGCGGTCGCGCGAATCCTGCTGCCGCGCGCCATCCTGTTCGCCGATGCAAGCCGCGCGCGCAGCGGCGCCATGTCGCCCGCCCCGTCCTTTAGCGGATTGCCCGGCGACACCAGCCACCACACCTCGTCGAGCCCCAGCGCCGCCATCGCGAACAGGCTGATCTTGCGATGTCCGCTATGCGCAGGGTTGAAGGATCCGCCGAGAAGGCCGACGCGCGCCATCAGGGCCGCGTCTGCCCCGTTCCGCGGACCAGCCATTTGTAGGTCGTGAGCCCTTCGAGCGCGACGGGGCCGCGCGCGTGGAGCCGGCCGGTCGAGATGCCGATCTCTGCGCCTAGGCCGAATTCGCCGCCATCGGCGAACTGCGTCGACGCATTATGCGCGACGATCGCGCTGTCGACGCCGCCAAGGAAGCGCTCTGCGACGGCCTTGTCTTCGGTGATGATCGCGTCGGTGTGATGCGACCCGTGGCGCGCGATATGCGCCATTGCGCCCTCGACCCCGTCGACAAATGCGACCGAGGCGATGGCGTCGAGATATTCGGTGTCCCAGTCTTCGTCACCGGCTTCGGCAACGCGCGGATCAAGCGCCTGAGCGTCGGCGTCGCCCCGCACCGTGCAGCCCGCGTCGATGAGCGCGTCGACCAGCGTCCCGGGCGCGGCATAGCCACGGTCGATGAGCAGCGTCTCCATCGCGCCGCACACGCCCGTGCGACGCATCTTGGCGTTGACGGTGATGTCGATCGCCTTGGCCGGATCGGCCGCCGCGTCGACATAGACGTGGTTGATGCCGTCGAGGTGGGCGAGCACGGGCACGCGCGCCTCTTCCTGCACGCGCGCGACGAGCGACTTGCCGCCGCGCGGGACGATGATGTCGATCAGCCCCGACGCCGTCAGCATCGCGCCCACCGCCGCACGGTCAGTGACGCCGACAAGCTGGATCGCGTGTTCGGGCAGCCCTTCGGAAACGATCCCGCGCACGAGCGCAGCATGGATCGCGCGGTTGCTCGCCATCGCCTCCGAGCCGCCGCGCAGGATCGCGGCATTGCCCGATTTGAGGCACAGCGCCCCCGCATCGGCGGTGACGTTGGGCCGGCTTTCGTAGATGATGCCGATCACGCCGAGCGGCACGCGCACGCGCTGAAGGATGAGCCCGTTGGGCCGCAGCGTCTCGTCGATGATCCGGCCGACGGGATCGCGCAGATGCGCCACCGCCTCGACGCCGGCGGCCATCGCCTCGAGCCGCTTCACATCAAGGCTGAGCCGGTCGAGCAGCGCAGGTGAAAGGCCATTGGCACTGCCGCGCGCCATATCCTCGGCATTGGCGGCGAGGATCGTGTCGCGTTCGGCCAGGATCGCTGCCGCTGCCGCCTCGAGCGCGGCGGCCTTGCGCGCGCTCGAGGCGCCGGCAAGCGATTGCGCCGCGCCGCGCGCGGCCTCACCCATGGAACGGATCAATGATCCGCAGTCGATGCCCTTCTCGATCATCTCCGCCCGCTAGCACGATCGGCGCGGCTTCGAAATAGCCTCTCCACAGCAGCGAACACCGCTGATATCTCAGCGACATGACAGGGGAAATCGAAGCGGCCGGCGATGCGGTCACGGGCGGACTGATCGCACGCGCGGTCGAGGGCGGTGTCGACGGACATGGCGCAGATGGGGGCATCTGCCTGAATTGCGGGACGAAACTGATCGGCACGCATTGCCATAGCTGCGGCCAGCCCGGCCATATCCACCGATCGCTGGGCGCGATCTGGCACGATATCGCGCATGGCGTGCTCCATTTCGAAGGCAAGATCTGGCGCACGCTGCCGCTGCTGGTCTTCCGCCCGGGCGAGCTCACGCGCCGCTATATCCGGGGCGAGCGCATGCGCTTTGTCTCGCCGCTCGCGCTGTTTCTCTTCTCGGTCTTCCTGATGTTCGCGGTGCTGAGCATCTTCGGCAGTCATCTCGAGGCGCCCGCCGCGATCCAGAACGACATCGCCCGGCAAGGTGCTATCGAAGTCGAATCAAAGCGCGACGAGATCGCGGCAAAGCTGGCGGAGATCGACCGCCAGATCGCCGACGCCCGCGCGGCGGGCAAGGACACCGGCGAACTCGAGCGCGAAAAAGCGACGGTTTCGGGCGTCGTCAGGATCGTCGAAGGCGGACCGACGGTGCTTGCCGAAAAGGGCGACACGCTCCTCGGCGATGCGCGCACGGGCTGGAATCGGCTCGACAAGGGCATCGCCAAGGCGCGGGAAAACCCCAATCTGCTGCTCTACAAGCTCCAGACCAACGCCTATAAATTCTCGTGGATGCTGATCCCCATATCGGTGCCCTTCGTCTGGCTGCTGTTCTTCTGGCACCGCAAGCGGCACATTTACGACCATGCGGTCTTCGTGACCTACTCGCTGGCCTTCATGACGCTGCTGTTCACCGCGCTGACGCTGCTTGGCTCGCTGGGGCTCAGCTCCAGATGGTTCGTCCTTGCGGGCGTCTTCATCCCACCCGTGCACATGTTCTTCCAGCTGAAGGGAGCCTATGAACAAAGCACGGCAAAGGCGCTGCTGCGAACCTTCCTGCTGGTCAATTTCACGGTCTTCACGCTGGTGATCTTCCTGCTGCTGCTGCTCGGAATGGGTCTTGCCGGCTGAGCCCGACACCTGAACTTGTTTGCACCGCAACAATTATTGTGAACGCGACTCTGGCGCCGGGAGCGGCTTTGCGCCAAAGGCCGGGGCATGAATGCGCCAGCCCATCCCGAAGTCGCCACGAGCCTGCGCCCGGGTTTCCGCGAATTCGTTGCGATGATGGCAGCGATCATGGCGATGGTGGCATTCGGCATCGACTCGATGCTGCCCGCGCTGCCGGCGATCGGCGATTCGCTGTCGATCCCGACCGAGAATGATCGCCAATATGTGATCGCGGCCTTCATGATCGGCTTCGGTGTCGCGCAGCTGTTCGTCGGCACGCTGTCGGACCGTTTCGGCCGGCGCGTCATCCTGCTGACCGCACTGGCAGCCTATGCCGTGTTCAGCGTCATCGCGGCGCTGGCGCCGACCTTCGAGACACTGCTGATTGCGCGCGTGCTGCAAGGCGCCTCTTCCGCCGGCGGGCGGACGCTCGTCGCATCAATCGTGCGCGACCGTTATGTCGGCCGTCAGATGGCGCGCGTGATGAGCCTTGCGTTCATCGTCTTCATGGCCGCGCCGATACTGGCGCCGTCGGCGGGCCAGCTCATCCTGCTGGTCGCGCCATGGCGCTGGATCTTCGTCGTGCTCGGCCTCACCGGCGTCGGACTGTTGATCTGGGTCGCGCTGCGCCTTCCCGAAACGCTGGCGCCCGAGCGCCGCATCGCGATCAACCCGACCCAGATCAGGCGGTCCTGCGGCAAGATCCTGCGCGACCGGCAATCGGTGGGATATACCGTTGCCCTCGCCTTCCTGACCGGGGCGCTGTACGGCTTCATCAACTCGGTCCAGCAGGTCTTCGCCGATACCTTCGGCGCGCCACATCTGCTCGCGCCGCTCTTCGCGAGCGTGGCCGTGACGATGGCGCTGGGCTCGCTCATCAACTCGCGCCTTGTCGTGCGCCTGGGGATGCGTTTCATCGGCCACTGGGCGCTGATCGGCTTCACGGTGCTGAGCAGCATTCACCTGCTGGTTGCGACGAGCGGATACGAATCGATCTGGACCTTTGCGCTGCTCCAGTCCGCAGCCATGGGCTGCTTCGGCTTGTCCACCGCCAATTTTGGCGCGCTGGCGATGGAACATGTCGGCGAGGTGGCCGGCACCGCCAGTTCGCTTCAGGGCGCGTTCTCGACGGTCAACGGAGCGATCATCGGCATCACGATCGGCCAGTTCTTCGATGGCACCACCGTCCCGCTTTATACGGGTTTCTTCCTGTGCGGACTCGGCGCGCTGGGCGCGATCCTGATCTGCGAGCGCGGACGCCTCTTCCATCATCCGGCATGAAGCCCGGCGCGGTGGCCCTTGGCTACCGCGATCGTACGGCATAACACCGCAGGACTGCCGCACGGGGAGAAGCGCGATGGCGTACTGGCTTATGAAATCCGAACCCGACGCCTATGGCTGGGACGATCTGGTGCGCGATGGCGAAGGCTATTGGGACGGCGTGCGAAACCCGACGGCCGCGCTGCACATGAAGGCGATGAAGGCGGGCGACCAGGTGCTGTTCTATCACAGCAATATCGGGCTCGAGGCCGTGGGCGTGATGGAAATTTCGGGCGAGGCCGAGCCCGACAAAACGGACAAGACCGGGCGCTGGGTCGCCGTCAGGGTGAAGCCGGTAAAACCCCTCCCCCGTCCCGTCAGCCTCAAGGCGATCAAGGCCGAACCGCGGCTCGCCGAACTGCCAATGATCCGACAATCGCGCCTGTCGGTGGTGCCTATCTCCGAAAGCGAATGGAAGGTCATCATGGAGATGGCGGGAGCGTAACGATCGATTCAATCTGCCGGTCGATTCGCATCCACAACGAATACCAAAGCTGAATTTTCCGTTTACGAAAACGTCTCGTCGCACGACTCGACCGACTCGTCACGAGTGGAAGCAGTTCGACTCGGGACTCGGAAAGCCGCTTGCTATGTGAGCGCCACCAATCGGTATAGAGCGGGTCGCAAAGTGTTGAAAATTCGAGCGGGGTTTGCCGGGCTTCATGCCCGAACGGCCCGGTTTTTCCCTGATCACGAGATCTATGTCCGCTCCGGCGGACAGATGCGTTTCCTGAAGATCACCACGGCATTCCAGATGAAGCTGGCGTCGCTGGCGCTGGTCGGCGTCGTCGCGTGGCTGATGGTGACCGTTGTCATCGTCGGACTCCAGATCCAGACGGTGCGCGATCGCCTGGCCATCGGTGCACAGAAGGAGGCCGTCAGCCAGTCGGCAAGCCGCGTGCAGGCCTATCGTTCAAGCGTCGACGGCATGGCCGAGCGCCTCGAAAGGCGGCAGCAGCTGCTCGACAGCATGGTCGAGGGCTATTTCGGCAACGTGAAGCCGCAGGCCGCGACGGCCACCCCCGACGCCAGGGCGACAAAGATCGGCGCCGTCATTCCCGAGGCCGCACCGCTGGCGCGGATCGAGCAGCGCCAGCTCGCCTTTGCCGAGACGCTGACGATGGCCGCGGCACTGCGTGCGCGGCAGGCCGAGCAGGCGATCCGCCGCTATGGCCTCAATCCCAGGGCGCTGGCGGGCGCCCGCCCGCTCGCGATGGGCGGCCCCCTGATCCCGGTCAGGAGCGCGCGCTCGGCCAAGGACATGCAGCTCGTCCGTCTCGCCAGCTCGCTGAGGCAGCTCGACCTGATGGAGCGCACGCTGCTCGCCATCCCCAATTCCGCGCCCACCGCGCCAATGGCGCTGACAAGCGGCTTCGGCTATCGATCGGACCCCTTCACCGGCGGCGCCGCGCTCCATGCCGGGCTCGATTTCTCGGGCCATATGGGTCAGCCGATCGTCGCCGCCGCGTCGGGACGCGTCATCCATGCCGGCCCGGCTTCGGGCTATGGCTATCTGGTGACGATCGATCACGGCCACGGCATCGAAACGCGCTATGGCCATCTTTCAGGCTTCGACGTGAAGGTCGGCGACATGGTCGCGCGCGGCGAACAGGTCGCGCGCATGGGCAATACCGGCCGCTCGACAGGCACACATCTGCACTTCGAAGTCCGCGTCCATGGACGTCCGATGAATCCGCGACCTTTTCTGGAGGCCAATGCCGATGTTCTCAAAGTCCAAGACAACGTCCAGAAGCGGTTCGCAAAGCCCGCAGCCAATGGCTAAGGGCGCCGCGCGCAGCGCAGCGACCTTTTCGGTCATCGGTGCCGACGTTGTCGTGACGGGGAATATCAGCGCGACGGTGGACCTGCATATCGATGGCAGCGTCGCAGGGGACATCTCCTGCGCCGCGCTGATCCAGGGTGAAGGTAGCCGCATCACGGGCAGCGTCGTTGCCGACAGCGCGCGGCTTTCGGGCATGGTCGACGGATCGATCAACGCGCGCGAGCTCGTCATCGCACGCACCGCGCGCGTGACGGGCGATGTTGCCTATGAGAGTATCAGCATCGAGACCGGCGGCGTCGTCGAGGGCCGCTTCACCGCCAAGGGTAGCGCGCCGCTGCTCACCTCCGAGCATGAAAGCCAGCTCAAGCTGGTGGCGTCGACCCCGGCGGAATAGCGACCCTGTCTGCGGCGCGGAATGCCTCTGCGCCGTGATGGACGGTCGGAAAATGTCGATCCGCGCCGATACGTTCGGCAAGCCCTGACCGCTCAAGCATCGTCAGCGCAAAGCTGTTGCCCCGCGCGAGCGCGAAGACGATGCCGCGCACCTCGAACTCGACGCGCAGGCGCTCGAGCGCCTCGATCCCGGTGATGTCGAGCACGGGCATCGACTCCATGTCGAGGATCACCCATTCGGGCCGCCGGGGCGCAGCCTCGATCGCCGAGCGGAGGCGCCCGAGGAAGTGATCGGCGTTGAAGAAGAGCAGCGCGCCGTCAAAGCGATAGATCAGGAGGCCGGGCTCGGGGGTTCCGCCGGGGGCATAGACACCGGGCTGCCCATCGACGGTTCCGAGCACCGCGTCATTGGGCCGCGAAGCCATGACGAGCAGCCGCAGCAGCGCCAGAGCGACCGCGATCAGCACGCCCTGAAGCACGCCGATCGTCATCACCCCGAGCATCGCGACGATGGCGTGGCGGAATTCGGCGGGACTCTGGAGATAATAGCGTCGTAGCGAGGCGAAATCGAACAGGCCAAGCGCCGAGGAAATCAGAATGGCCGCGAGCGCCGCGGTGGGCACATAGGCGAGCGGCGTCGTGAGGAAGATCAGTACCAGCGCCATGACCAGCGCGGCTACGATCGTCGCCAACTGCGTCTTGCCGCCGCTTGCATCCGCAACTGCCGTCCGGGAATCAGCGCCGCTGACCGCGAAGCCGCGGCTCAATCCGGACACGATATCGGCGGCGCCAAGCGCGATCAGATCCTGGTTGGAATTGATGCCGTAGCCGTTGCGCGCGGCAAACCCCCGGGCGGTCGTCATCATGCTGCAGAAACTGACCAGCATGATCCCGCAGGCGCCGGAGAAGAGGCCGGAGAGCTCTTCGAGGCTCACTGTCGGGATGTGCGGTACGGGGAAACCTGCAGGCACAGCACCGACGACAGCGACGCCCTGAGCGCCAAGCCCCATAGCATAAACCGCAGTGATGCCGACAACCGCCGCGACCAGCGGCGCGGGAACGCGCGGCATGGTGCGTTTCAGGATGACCACGATCGCAAACAGCGCCAACCCGAGCAACAGCGTGGGCATGTGCGTCTGCCCGATCCGTTCGACCACCCTGCCAACGGTTCTGAAAAAGCCGCCGGATTCGACATGATAGCCGAGCAAGGTGCCGAGCTGCCCCGCGATGATGCTGAGCGCGATTCCGTTGAGATAGCCGGTCAGGATCGGCCGCGACAGGAAGTTGGCGATGACGCCGAAGCCCGCCAGACCGCCGACGATGCACAGAACACCGGTCAGCAGTGTCAGCACGATCGCCAGATCGGCATAGCGCGCGGCATCCCCCGCCGCGAGTGGCGCGACGGTGGCCGCGATCATCGCGCAGGCCGCGGCATCGGGATTGACGACGAGCTGGCGCGAAGACCCGAAAAGCGCATAGGCGACCGCGGGCAATATGCACGAATAGATCCCGACGACGGGCGGGAAGCCGGCGAGCTGGGCATAGGCGATGCCAATCGGCAGCGCGACCGCGGCGACCGAGAGCCCCGCAACAAGGTCGCTGCCAAGCCATTCGCGGCGATAGGTGCGGACGAGCCGCAATCCCGGCAACCAGCGCTCCAGCCCGCGCGCGTTCGCCATGTCGGCCGTGCTCATGCGACGGAGCATTGCAGCGGACGGCGAGGCGGCCAATCGGGACAAACCCCGAGCCGTTACGCGAGCGACTATGCGGGCGCAGCTGCCTCGTCAGTAGGCCAGCGCGCAGCCATCGGCGCGCATCTCGCTCGCCGCGGCATAGACGCGGTCCTTGCCGTCATGGCGCAGCTCGACGCACTCGTAGCGACCGAAGCCGCCATCGCTTTCGCCGATCTTCCAGCCGATATCCGCGAGCGCCGCGCGTGTGGCGGCGGGCACGCCGCTTTCGAGGCGGAGCAGTCCTGTCGTGCCAAGGCTCGGATCATCCTCGCCCATCGATTGCGACGAGCCTTCATGGTGCCAGCGCGGCGAATCCCCCGCAGCCTGAATCTCGAGGCCATAATCCTGCCGGTTGACGATGATCTGCGTCTGCCCCTGCGGCTGCATGTCGCCGCCCATCACGCCGAAGGACATCCAGGGCTGCCCGTCCTTCGTGGCGAAGCCGGGGATGATCGTCTGGAAGGGGCGCTTGCCCGGCGCATAGATATTGGGGTGGCCATCCTTCATCGAGAAGAGCTGGCCGCGATCCTGGAACATGAAGCCGAGCCCGTCGGCAACCAGCCCCGAGCCCATGCCGCGGAAGTTGGACTGGATCATCGAGACCATCATCCCGTCCTTGTCGGCGCAGCTGAAATAGGTGGTGTCGCCCTTGCTCGGCGCGTGCCCGGGATGGACGGGGGTCAGGATGCGGTCGGGGCGGATCAGCTTCGCGCGCTCGGCGGCATATTCCTTCGAGATGAGCCACTCGACGGGCACTTTCGAGAAGTGCGGATCGGCGTAGTAACGCGCGCGGTCCTCATAGGCGAGACGCTTGGCCTCGGCCTGGAGATGGATCGAGAGCGGCGACTGGAAGCCCGCCGCCCCCATGTCGAAATTTTCGAGGATGTTGAGCATTTGCAAGGTCGCGATGCCCTGCGTGTTCGCGCCCAGCGCATGGACGCCGACGCCGCGATAGCTGGTCATGTGCGGCTCGATCCACTCGCCGCGATGCGCCGCGAGATCCTCATGGCGCAACCAGCCGCCGATGCGTTTGAAATAGGCGTCGATCGTCTTCGCGATCGGCCCCTCATAAAAAGCATCGCGTCCGCCCTCCGCGATCATGCGCAGCGTGCGCGCAAGATCGGGGTTGCGGAAGACGCCGCCCGTCTTCGGTGCTTCACCACCCGGCGCCCAGGTTTTGAGCGCGTTGTCGAGTTCCTCGATCTGCCCCGAATTGCGCTTGAAATTGGCAAGGCTGCGGCGGATCGACACGGCGATCAGGTCGGGGACGGGCGCGCCATTCTCGGCGAGCTCGATCGCGGGCTGCAGTATCTCGGCCCATTTCAATTTGCCGTAACGCTGGTGGAGCATCCACCACGCATCGACCGTGCCGGGCACCGAGACGGTGACCGCGCCGTAAGGGGGCAGCACGCCGTTCTTCGCGCGCTTGCGGACGGTATCGAGGCTGAGGCCACGGGGTGATTTGCCCGATCCCGCAAGCCCCATCACCTTGCCGGCCTTGGGGTCCCACAGCATCACATAGCAATCGCCGCCGATGCCGTTGGCGGTGGGCTCGAGGAAACCGAGGCACGCATTGATCGCGATCGCCGCATCGACCGCCGAACCCCCGCGCTTCAATATGTCGATCCCCGCCATCGTCGCGAGTGGATGCGCGGTGCCCGCTGCACCCGACATGCCATAGGCCGCGGTGCGCGATCCGAAGCTCGCCCCCACCGGACGATCGCCCACGCCGACATCGGGGCGGATGAACCGGTCTTCGCCGGGCTTCCAGCTTGAGGGCAGATCAGGGGTCAGGCTGGGTGCGGGCTTGCCACCCGTGGCAATCGCTGGCTGTTGCGCGAGAAGCGGCGCGCCCAGCGCAACGGCGGGGACGGAAGCGAGAAAGGTCCTGCGGCGCAACTTTACCTCCGGCGTAGAATGATGGCGGAGGTGTTGCGGCCATTCAGGCGCGCGCGCAAGACCATGTTACGCGCGCAACCGTGACGTGGCGGAGGTTACTCCCGGAAGCTCGCGTCGATCCGGTCGAGCTTCCTCAGGAGCGCGGGCCAGGCGAGGAGGTCGGCGGCCATTGCCATGGTCGGCCCGGTCGTCTGTTCTTTCACCTTTTCGGGCGTGCCCTGCGGCGGGTTGTTGAGGCCGTTGCGGCCGGCCGAAAGCATATGGACCTGCACCTCGCAGGCGCGCTCGAGGAAATACATGCGCAGGAAGGCGCGGCCGACGGTCTCGCCCACGGTCAGCGTGCCGTGGTTGCGGAGCAGCATCGCGCTCTTCTGGCCGAGGTCCTGCACCAGCCGCTCGCGCTCGTCGAGGTCGGTCGCGATCCCCTCATAGTCGTGATAGGCGATGTCGTGCCGCGCGATCATCGCGGTCTGGGTGTGCGGCAGCAGCCCCTCCTCCATCGCCGACACCGCCTGCCCATAAGGCGTGTGGAGATGCATCACCGCATGCGCGTCCTCGCGC
>NZ_JAKVIO010000068.1 GCF_022601895.1 Sphingomonas sp. LaA6.9 | reverse complement strand
GCCAGCGCCACAAGGCTGACTCCCATCATCAGGGCATATGCGGAATTGTATCTCACAGAAGTGTTCCTCCCCTCGGACCTGGCTGTGCCATGCCGTGCATGTGCATCAGCCCCTTATTTGACCGGCGTTATGCCTGAGAATTTCGCGCGAAGAAGCCCCCACGCCAGCCAACTCGGCTATATATCGCTAGTGCGATTGCAGGCTGCGATGGCGGTTTTACTTGCCTGTGACGGTAATGCATCAATCTCAAACGCATGCAGCGCCAATGCCCCGGGCCGCGCCTGACCGCAGTCTGCCTGAGCCATGCGCCCCAACGCACGCGAAGCAAAGCGGACACCTCGCCCTGACGCCCCCAGACCCCTGGCTTGACCACAATGATCGTGTTCAGCATTTCAGACGACCAGTCCCATGCCGACGCGCGCAATTCCGCCCCGCGACTTGGCGGGCTACCTTTCCGGAAGGAAGCGATACAAATGCATTCGCTCGATCAATACAGACTGCTGGGTGCATCTGGCTTGCGCGTCTCGCCGCTCTCGCTGGGGACGATGACCTTCGGAAACGGTCAGGACTGGGGCGCCGACGACGCAGAAGCCGCACGCATATTCGGGCACTATGTCGATCGCGGCGGTAACTTCATCGACACCGCCAATTTCTACGGGAATGGCGGGTCGGAGACCGTGCTTGGGCGTTTGATCGCCGGGCGTCGCGACAGCCTTGTGATCTCGACCAAATATTCGCTCACGATGCGTCCGGGCGATCCCAATGCCAGCGGCAACCATCGCAAGAACATGATCCGATCGGTGGAGGATAGCCTCACGCGGCTCGGCACCGACCATGTCGACCTGCTCTACCTCCATATGTGGGATTTCGTGACGCCGGTCGAGGAGATCGTCCGCGCGTTCGATGACCTCGTCAGACAAGGCAAGATTCTCTACGCCGGCCTGTCCGACCTTCCCGCCTGGCAGGCCGCGCGCATGCAGGAAATCGCGCGTCTGCGGGGCTGGTCACCCTTTGTGGCGCTGCAGGTCTGCTACAACCTGACCGAGCGGACGGTCGAGCGCGAGCTCATCCCGATGGCGCGCGAGATGGGCATGGGCGTGCTTCCCTGGTCCCCGCTCGCGGGCGGCGTGCTCTCAGGGAAATATGGCGAAGCGAATCTCGCGGCCACCTCGGTGAGCGAGGATGCGCCAAGACAGTCGATCAACCTTGCCACCGGTCGCCTCAACGCCCGCAATCTGACGGTTGCGCAGGAAGCGCGCGCGGTGGCTTCGGAGCTGGGTTGCACCCCGGCGCAGGTCGCACTTGCCTGGACATTGCTCAACCCGGCCGTCACCTCGCCGGTGATGGGCGTGCGCACGCTTGCGCAGTTGCAGGATAATCTCGGGGCCCTGACGGTCGAACTTGGCGAAACGCAGATCGAACGGCTCAATTCGGCAAGCCGGATCGATCTCGGCTTCCCGCACGAACTGCTTGCTTCGCCCGCCCATTCGATGATGTTCGGCGGGATCAGACTGGGAAGACCACGTTGACGATACCGCCGGTTTTCCGGGCACTGTCAAAAGCGCGACAATTCAGGCATGGCGCGAGCATGAAGGCCACTCCCAGCAGCCGCAAGCGCAACCGGGGTTATGACGACACCCATCGGGCGCTGATCGAAACCGCCGTCCGGCTGATCTCGGAAAAAGGGGCCGATGCGTTGTCCATTGCCGCGCTCGCTCGCGCGACGGGCATAGACCGGACGACTGTCTATTACCATTTCGCATCGCGCGAAGAATTGGTGCGTGCCGTGCGGCACTGGTCGTCGGAACAACTGACCGTGGCGTTCAGCGGTCCTGCGTCGCAGGAGGAACGGATCGACCATATCAGCCGGTTCGTCCTGGAAAACCCCGAACTCATCAAATTGTGGATCGAAGACTTCGTATCCGGAACCGACATCAGGGAAAGCTATCCGCAATGGGACGCGCTGGTGGCCGGCATAAATGCCCTGGCCGGCGGCAACGGCACCGACGCCGAGATCTTCTGCACCATTCTGATCACCGGTGCAGTGATCGGGCCCCGCGTGTTCCGCAATTCCGTGCGCCCCGACGCGACCGACGACGAGGTGACGACCCGTTTTCGCAAGGAGCAGCAGCGTTTACTCCGCGATCTGAACCTCTTGGCGGCACCCAAGGACACTCGCTAATTTTTTCTACACTTGTGTTGAAAAATATCGGCGGCAGCGATACTCTGATGCCTCGATTGCACAACGCTGCGAGGAGAAGAGAGGATGACCGCTCAAGCCAAGGGGTTCGAGCGCGTATCGAGCGATGATGTGGCCTTTCTGGGCACTGACCCCGTTCCTGCCGCCCCCTATTACGATCCCGACTGGTATGAACTCGAGCGCAAGGCGATCTTCCTGCGCAAATGGATCCAGGTCGGCCATGTCTGCGAATTGCCGGAGCCGGGCAGCTTCATTCGTCGCGAGATGGAATTTGCCAACGCCTCAATCCTGATCGTGCGGGGCAAGGACGGTGATATCCGCGCCTTCCACAATGTCTGCACACACCGGGGCACGCAATTGGTCGAGCAGGCCGAAGGAAAACAGTCGACCTTCAGCTGTCCCTATCACCGGTGGACTTTCGGCACGGACGGCGCGCTGTTGTCCGCTCCCGATTTCGAACAGTTCCATGTTCCAAAAGCCGATTGCGCGCTGCCGTCGATCGCCCTTGAGATTTGCGCCGGCCTGATTTTCATCAGCTTCAATCCCGACCCGACGCCGTTGCGCGAATGGCTCGCGGGTCTGGCGGAACAACTCGAGACGTTGCCGGTCGCCCACGCGACGACCTTTTCCGAATATGTCTATGACATCGACGCCAACTGGAAACTGACCTACGACAATTTCCAGGAGAATTATCACCTGCGTTTCATCCATCCGCGCACCGGGCTGGCGACGCTCAGCCAGGACAATCCCTTCGGCTATCCCTTGCGTTATGGCTTCAACGGACCGCACCGCACGCAGACGATCTGGTCCAACCCCCAGCCCAAAATCCAGCAGACCCAGGCTATGGCATTCGGAAAAGGCTATGAGGCGGCAATGCGGCGCGGCATCGTGGGAGGCGCCCATGATCGCGAATATTTTGCGCTTTTCCCCAATTTCTTCCTGCTTGGCACCCCGGTCCAGCACTTCTCGCACACCGTCTATCCGATCTCGGCAAGCCAGTCGCGCGGCGTGATCCGGATCTACTGGGTCGGGGAAGACGGCAATGCCAGCGAACGTTTCGCCCGCGAATTCGCCATGGCCACCGCGCGCGACATCCATGCCGAGGATCGCGCGGTCATCGAGGCCGGCCAACGCGGACTTTCAAGCGGCGCGCTCAAGCACATCCATTTCCAGACGCAGGAGGCGCTGTGTCGTCACCTGTTCAATGGCGTGCGCGATGCGGTCGAAGCCTGGAAAGCCCAACAACCCGCCAGGGGAGCGATCGCATGAACCGGCTTCCTCCGGGCTTCGAAGCGCTGGAGCCCTTTGCTGAAGACTGGGCGTTGGAGGGTGCCGCCAACAGGGCACAGCGCCGGACCGCTTCGACCGATGCGGAGCGCAAGGCATTCTTCGATGCGGCTCAGCCCCTCCTCGCACCCGCGCTCCAATTGCTCGACGCCACGCCATTGGCCGAACATGGCGCCGCCGAGCGCGAGCTCATGAATCTCTGCCTTTCATTTGCGCATGTCGCCCAGGCGGTTGAAATCCAGGGTGACGAAGAGGCCCGCCATGCCCCACACCGTGCAGCCATGAGGATCACGCGTGCACCCGCCGACGGCTGAGCGGCGGGAGCCGGGCAGGACGATTTGAGCCATGGATACGGGACTTGCCGGCAAGACCGCCATCATCACGGGCGCCACCGCCAATATCGGCCGCGCCATAGCCCTGGGGCTCGCGGCGGAAGGCGCGACTGTCGTGGCGGTGGGGCGCGATCAGGAAGCCGGGGCCCGGCTGGTCACGCTGTGCAGGGATCTGGGTGCGGCCGACGCGATTTTCGTCGCCGCCGACATGACCGCCCCTGCCTCACCCGCGCGCATTCTGGAAGCGGCGCTTGAGTTCGGCCCGGTCGCGGTGCTCGTCAACAATGTCGGTGGCAATGTCGGTGCAGGCTTTTTCGCGGACTCCGATCCTGCCACCTGGGCCGGCGATATCGACCTCAATCTGGGCACGGTGCTGCGCATGACGCATGCGGTTCTGCCCGGCATGATCGCGGCCAGGAGTGGCGCCATCGTCAATATCGGCTCCACTGCCGGGCTCGTGGGCGACTATATGCTCCCCGTCTATTCGGCCGCAAAGGCCGCGGTCCACGGCTTCACCAAGGTACTGGCCAAGGAAGTGGGGCAGCACGGCATCCGTGTGAACTGCGTTGCGCCCTATGGTACGGTGTCGAGCGATCCCGACGCCTTCAGCAAGGGCAGCCGCTTCAACCGCGAGAACAGCTTTTTCGCCAGGGCCTTTGCCGGGACGAGCCCCGAGGACATGGCCAGGCGCGCGCGCCAGACCGTGCTGGGACGCCCGGTAGCCACGCCTGAGGAGGTGGCCTCGCTGGCCGTCTATCTCGCCTCGGACAAGGCGGGTTTCATCACGGGCCAGATCTATCCGGTCGACGGAGGGAGTTTGCTTTGAAAATGCCGAACCAGGATCTGATCGACCGTTATTTCGCGGGAATGCGCAACCGCGACGTGGATGCGCTGCTCGCGCTGTTCACCGAAGATGCCACGTTCATCCTCCCCGACGGGCGCGAATTTGAGGGGCGCGACGCGATCTCCGAGATGTACCGCCTGCTGTTTGCGAACAGCAGGCCGAACCCGTCGCCACGGCCCGGCATTGTCGGAACCGACTGCATCGCGACCGAAGTGGAAACCGAACTTCCCGACGGATCAAAGCGCTATACCGCCAACTTCTTCCACTTCAGTGAAGACGGCCTGCTACGCCGCGTCCACAGCTACCGGCGCGGCTGAACGAAGCGGTCAGCGGGCGGTTTCTGCTGCCAGCCGATCGAGCCGCTCCAGCATCGATTCTGCCGCAGGCACCAGCGCCGCCATTGCGGGCATCTTGGTGTCCGCGAGCTTGCGCGCGTGTTCGACATCCTTGCCGAGCAGCTGGCGCATGGCGACCGCCCCTTCGGCGCGCAACAGCCCCGGAACAGCGCGCAGCGCAAATCCCTGCGCCGAACCCGCCATCAGCGTCTGGCGCAACTGTTCGCGCTCGAAGCCAAGGCTCTCGCCCAGGTCGAGGATTGCGGCTGCCATCCCGTAATTGGCGATCGAAACAAGGTTGTTGAGCAGCTTGCCCTGCATGCCCCGGCCCACCGGCCCCAGATGGGCCACCGTGCCAAGACATTCGAGCAGCGGCCGCGCCTTTTCGAGCGCTTCATCCTCGCCGCCCGCATATATGGAAAGCTCGCCCTTCAGCGCCGCTGGCGCGCCTCCTGAGACGCCCGCATCGATCAATGACACGCCGTGCCGCGACGCGCTTTCGGCGAGTTGCTGGCACAGTTCGGGAGCGACAGTCGAATGCACGACGAACAGGCCACCCTCGCCGAGAGCCGCGAAAATCCTCCCGTCGCCGGCAAGGTCGACGAGATCGCTGTCCATCCGGACACAGACGGCCAGCGCTTCACAGCGTCGGGCTACCTCGATCGGATCGCCCACCAGTTCGACGCCCGGTTCGTCGAAGGCCGCCATCGCCGCCGCGCTGACGTCATAGACGGTCAGCGGGTATCCGCTGCGCGCGATCTTGCGCGCCATCGGTGCGCCCAGGCTGCCGAGGCCGATAAATCCGACTTTCATGCCAGTGTTCCTATTGCCATCCACTCACCGCGCTGTCGCAATCATGGCGGTCCGTAACGGAAGACCGTCAGCTTGTTGCCGTCGGGATCGCGGAAGTACGCGCCGTAAAAGCCATTGGGGTCATCGCCCCGGATGCCCGGGGCGCCCTCGCAGCTTCCGCCCATCTCGAGCGCCTTTGCATGGACCGCATCGACCACCGCGCGGCTCGGGGCAGCCACGCCCATCTGGGTGCCGTTGCCCGCAGTCGCCTCACCGGCAAAGGGCTCGCCGACGAGAAACATGCTGCCCTCCGGCCCCTGATAGCCGACAAGATTCGCGCGTTCCAGCACGCGGCGCGCGCCAAGCAGTTCGGCAATGGCGTCGTAGAAGGACTTTGCGCGCTCAAGATCGCGCGTGCCAAAACGTCCCACGGTCAACATCTCGTTTCCTTTCAGTCGTGCTTCGGTCTGCTACTTCGAGCCCATCAACACCGCGTAGGAGGGATCGGTGCGGTCACGACGTCCCCGCCCGGCCTTCCCCATCGGAGTGACCGGCCGGATTTCGTCGAGGTCCATCACCGCGATACGCTTGTCGATGCCCCACCGATCGTCGCGCTTCGACCATTGGTCGATGTAGCGGCTCCAGACCATCATCTGCATCAGCGCGTCGCCGCGCTGCATCCGAAGCGTCGCGAAGACATAGGCTTCGCTCGCCGCGCGGTTCCCATCGAGCTCGATGATGATGTTGGTTACCTGGTGCGAATGGTTGAGCAGGCCCTGATGCTGTTTGCAGACATGGTCGATAAAGCCGCGCCCGCTCCCCTGATAGACATCCGCGCCATAGTCGGCGGTTCCGTCGTCATGCCAGATCGAATAGCCCAGTTCAGGGTCGATCCGGTCCATCGCGCGGCAGTAGCGGTAGATCAGGTCGGTGATGGCTTCGCGGTCGGTCATTCGCCGAAGATCCTCCTGGTCGCCTCGCCGATCGCGAGCACGCGCGCCCGGCGTGCGGCAGCGGACATGGGGAGATACCCCGCATCGTCGTCCTCAAGCCCCCAATTCGCGAGCGGGCCATCCGCCAGCCGCGAAAGCACGACCTTGGCCACCTCCTGCGGGTCGGCCAGGCCGGCGGGAAGCGGCAGCCCCTTGCTCTCCGCCAGCGCACGGAAGGCAGGTGTGTCGGTCGTCCCGAGCGCGGCGTAAAGCACATCGACCCCGTGGGGTCGCAGTTCCGCCCACAGCGATTCCGCGAAATTGAGGCCGAACGCCTTGAGCCCCGAATAGGTCGCCATGAAGCTGCTGCCGCCATAGCAGGCGCCCGAACCGGCCAGCAGCAGGCCGCCGCGCTTGCGCTCGCGCATCTGCCCGCCGAAATGGTGGCAGCAGCGCATCAGGTTGACGATGCCGCGATTGACCTGATCCACCCAGCGATCGACTTCGATATCGAGGAACCTTGACCCTTCCGGATCCGCGCCCGCATTGCTCACATAGAGGCCGACCTCGCGGTCGCCCGCCGCCGCCTTTACCCGCTCGCTGGCATCGGGCGCGGAAAGGTCGATCGCTGCAGTGACGCATTCGACGCCATATTCCTGGCGAAGCTCGTCAGCCAGTTCGTCCAGCGGCCCCTGCCGTCGCGCGATCAGGACGCAGTGGATGCCGTCAGCGGCAATCCTGCGCGCGAACGCGCGGCCAGTTCCCTCGGACGCGCCCGAGATGACCGCCCACGGTCCGTAGCGTTCGGCGAGGCTCACCGCCCGCCCATCGCCGCCCAGCGCTCTGGCACCATCCAGACATATTCGATGTAATGCCCCAGCCATTCGCGCGCATCGAGATAGAGGAACTGGAGCATCCCCGGCGTGCCTCCCTTGAGCACGATCGGAAAAGGCTGCTTTGCGACCTTGCCCATCAGTTCGTCCCAATCATCGACGACGTGGCAGACATGGTGAAATTTGAGGCTGTCATCGGCGGGCAGCGCGTCGCGATAGATCGCGAGCGCCTCGCCCTCTTTGGGTTCGATCAGCTCGAAATTCAGATCCTCGACCCAGACGAATGCGAGCTTTTGCACGCCCGTGCCCTCGCCCTGCGGCGTCCAGAGCTGGACCGGAACCTCGATCTCCATCAGGGCGCGGATGTCGGCAAACTGCTTGAAGCTCGCCACGGCCTTGTCGACGTTCCGCGTCACATAGGCGTTCTGGTAATGGCGTCCGGTGATCATGGCTCAGCCCTCCCGCGCGACGTCGTAGCGTGACAGATAGCGATCGAATTTGGGCGTCAGTTGCTCGACTGACAGGCCATATTGCGCGAGCTTGTATTCGTGCTTGCCGAACTTGCCCTGGGGGTTGTCGTCGAGCCACGCCCGCATCGCGGCCTCGGCCTCGGGCGTGAAATCGTCGCCCAGCGACGCATAGAGCCTGCGCATCGCACCGATTGGATCGGAGACGAGGTCCGAATAATGGACGTCGATCATGCTGTCCTCGCCCTGGGCATCGCGGAAATCCATGATGCGATTGGCGTGAAGCTCGGCCTGATAGGTGCAGTTTTCGACCAGCCATTCGCCGTCGACACGGCCCATGAAACCCATATGCGCAAGGCTGATGATCGAGCAGAAGCTTCCCATGGCGGTGAACGGATCGCGGTGCGTCCAGACCAGCCGCGCATCGGGATAGATCTTCCTGATCGTATCCAGCCACAGGCTATGGCTCGGCATCTTGAGGTTCCAGGTGCCCGGCGCGTCCGCCTGCAAAAGCTGCAGGAAGCGCTTGTGATACTCATAGGCCGAGGTCATGTCGGTCGAGAACAGCCAGTCGCGGTAGTTCGGCAGCTTGCCCCGCGATTCCAGCGCCAGCGCCTTGAAGTCGTGCGCCATGAAGAAGATGCACTCATTGGGATAGACCGCCGAGTTGCGATAATATTTCCCCATTTCCGGGCGCGCGGCCAGCATCGCCTTTTCCTGCTCCAGCCGCGCGATCGCGCGCGGATCGGTCTTCAATGTCGTCGAGGTTGCGGGCGGCACCGGATCGTCGATCTCCCAGGTCAGCGGCGAACGGCGCACGGGGTCGCAGGCAAGCAGGTTGCTGAGCAAGGTCGTGCCCGTGCGCGGGATGCCGAAGACGAAGACCGGCTTTTCGATCGGCCGATCGAGTAGTTCGGGCCGCCTGGCGAGATAGTCGGTGGTCTTCAGCCGATTGGCGAGCAGTTCGACAATGCTGGATTGCATACGCGCATGGCCGCCTTCCGATAGACCGGTTTTGGCGGCGTCGGCGAGCAGGATATCGAGTCCTTCGCGCCAGGATTCGGAATCGAACCGATCGAGGCCCGTTGAATTCATGGCCTGTTCGATCAGCGCGTCGGCGACGAGCGGTGCGCTCATGGCAATCTCTCCTGATGTTCTGATTTTGCAGACATCATGCGGCCCATGGGCAGGTACGCCAACGCGGATGACTTTCGCGATCCGGCCGGATCATCGAAATCGGGACAGAAGCTCCGCTCAGCTGACCTTGCGCAACTGGCGCTGCCGGAACTGGCTCGGCGTGGAGCCG
Source organism: Sphingomonas sp. LaA6.9 (assembly GCF_022601895.1). Taxonomy (GTDB): domain Bacteria; phylum Pseudomonadota; class Alphaproteobacteria; order Sphingomonadales; family Sphingomonadaceae; genus Sphingobium_A. The sequence goes on along the minus strand of NZ_JAKVIO010000068.1, from coordinate 5,168 downwards.
GTCGCGCGTCGGAATGCGAAGGCGAAGCTGGAGGGCGATGCGAAGCCCAGGCCGAAGGCAATCGACTTGATGCTTTCATCCGAACCCAGCTGGCGCTTGGCAATATCGATCCGCGTCTGCGCAATATGGTCGCCAATCGAACAGCCCCGACTTGCGCGAAAACCCCGCGTCAGCTGCCGGACCGAAATGTTGCAGAGCGCGGCCAGATCCTCAAGCGAAGGCGCGGCGCCCGCCTGATGAAGTCGCTCATCGATGAGGCGCAGCCGCCAGGAGGCAAGACCGCCAGCGATCGGACCTTCGGCGATGGCCTGGCAATAGCGCGCGACTTCGATGGCAAGCTGTCCCGCTATCATTTCGGCAAGCACTTTGCTGCCGCGTCCGGGATGATTCACCTCTTCCGCCAGCCGGAACAGGCAGGACCGCATATGCGGATGCGCAATATCAAGGCCCGCCTCCAGCCGTCGGTCGGTCCATTCGATACCGCCGTCCAGCCAACGGTCGATCGCTTCAGCCTTGATCTCGCAAACGATCGAGGCCTGATCCCCACCCCGTTCGCTGCGAACGTGGATCGCCTCGCCCGGCGGCACCAGAAAGATCTCGCCCAATCGCTCGAAACGATGCGGCCCCCAGCGGTCGCGATAGCAGCCACGCGCCTTCTCCGGTCGGGGCGTAAGGCACATGTCGAGCCAGTAGTGGCCGTCCCTGCGGAAGACCCGATTGGTCGGCTGTTCAAGATGCAGCCGCATGATCCGTGCGGTCGCCAGCGGGACCGACAGCTCCGCCTCATAGACCGACTCTGCGAAGGTTTCCTTTTCCACGCTTCTCGCCTCGCGCCGTTCGACTTTGGCCCATTGCCAGCAATATGGCCCGTTATCGATAGCCTGTCCAATTGCGATGCACCCGACACTGGCCGACATTCGCATCATAAACGCGACCGCCCCGCATGTGGCGCGACTGAGAGGAGAGTTATGGCAAAGGGTCTTTTCGATTGCACGGGCAAGGTCACGCTCGTCACCGGCGGCAACAGCGGCATTGGCCTGGGCTTTGCGCGCGGCGTCGCCAAGCTGGGCGGCGACATCGCGATCTGGGCACGCAACGCGGAAAAGAACGCCGAGGCCAAAAAGGAACTCGAGGACGCCGGCGCGGGCCGTGTGATCGCCTATCAGGTCGACGTTTCGTCCGAACAGGCGATTGTCGACGGTTATGCGCAGCTCCTCGCCGATTTCGGCCGCATCGACTGCGTCTTCGCCAATTCGGGCCGAGCCTCGCGCTCGCGCTCCGTACTGAACCTTGACGCGAACGAGTGGCATGATCTCCTCGCGGTCAACCTGCACGGCGCATTCTTCACGCTGCGCGAAGGCGCCAAGGCGATGGTCGCGCGCGCCGAGGCGGGCGAGCCCGGCGGCAGCCTGGTCTATTGCGGCAGCCTCTCGATGTTCCACGGCATCGCGGGCATCAACAACTATGCCGCATCCAAGGGCGGCATGGGCGCGGTGGTGCGCGGCATGGCGGCAGAACTCGGCAAGTACGAGATCCGCGCCAACACCATCGCTCCGGGCTATATCAAGACGGGCATCGGCACTGACCAGGAAATGAGCGACGAGATGAAGGCGCGGATCGCCGCCGTCGACGCGCATTTCTCCGCCAAGACGCCGATCCATCGTCCGGGCACGCCCGAGGATTTCGAGGGGATCGGCGCCTATCTCGCGAGCGACGCCTCGCGCTATCATTCGGGCGACACCATCGTGATCGACGGCGGCAGCCTGATCTACCCGCCATACGCCTTTTGACAGCCGAGGACGGACCATGCGCCTGCTCAACATCCACGACGTCAACGATGTCCGGCTCGATGCCTATGACCGGCCCGAACCCGGCCCCAGGGACGTCGTCGTCAGGATGAAGGCCTGCGGTATCTGCGGCAGCGACCTTTCCTATATCAAGAACGGTGGCATCCCCGGTCCGGGCAAGCTCACCGCGCTCGGCCATGAGGGCGCGGGCGAGGTGATGATCGTCGGCAGCGAGGTCGAGAATGTGGAGGTCGGCCAGGCCGTCATCATCAACCCGATGAACACGCCAAGCTATATCGGCAGCGGTGGTCCCGAGGGCGCGTTCACCGAGGAACTGCTGGTGCGCGAGGCACGGCTCAACGACAGCCTGCTGCCGATCCCCGAGGGTATTCCCTTTGACGTCGCGGCGATGTGCGAGCCGCTGTCGGTCGCCATGCACGGGGTAAACCGGGCGGAGGCGAAGGCGGGCGACCGGATAGTCATCTTTGGCTGCGGCCCGATCGGCCTCGGCATGGTGATGTGGGCGATCGACCGCGGCTGCAAGGATGTCATCGCGCTCGATCTTGCCGAGGAACGGCTCGAGCGCGCGCATGCGCTTGGCGCGCATACGATAAATCCCGCCAGGGAGGACGCGATCGCGCGGATCAAGGAGATCCACGGGACCACGACGGTCTTCGGCCGCGAAAAGTCGCTGACCGACGCCTATATCGACGCCGCCGGCGCGCCGTCGATCCTGGCCGACGTCATTGCGCTCGCCAAGACCCATGCCCGGCACGTCATCACCGCAGCCTATATGAAGCCGATCGAGCTTCCCGCTGGCCCGATGCTGACCACCGAGATGACGATCACCACCGCGGTCGGCTATCCCACCGAAATGCCTGAGGTGATCGCCGCCATGCCGCGCCTGAAGGACAAGATCGCGGCGCTCATCAGCCACAAGCTGCCCTTTGAGCGCGTGCTTGAGGGGCTCGACATCGCCGCCAAGCCGCAATCGGCCAAGGTGATGATCGAATTCGAAGGTGCCGCGCAGTGAGCGAGAAACCGCAAACGCCACTCGGCGCGCTCGTCATGGCCGGAGACGGCCAGACAAGCGCCGAGGCGATCACCGACACCATCTTCATGGTGAAGGACATCTCCAACGCCTATCTGGTGACGACCCGCGACGGCGACCTGCTCGTCAACACGGGCTTCCTCACCAATGGCGAGCGCAACAAGGACCTTTGCGCACCGCATCGCACGGGACCCCTCAAGCGGATCATTCTGACGCAGGCGCACGCCGATCATTACGGCGCGCTGCCCGAGCAAAAGGAAGCCGATACCCAGGTCATCGCGGGCGCCGGATTTACCGAGACCTGCGACTATTTCGACCGGCTCGCGCCCTTTCTCGGTCGCCGCTCGGGCAAGCTCTGGGCATCGATGACACGGCGCGATGGCCCGCCGCCTAAGCCGCCGGTTGTCGTGCCCGATATCGAGGTCGCCGATGTCCTCGCCTTCGAACAGGGCGGCAGGCGCTTCGAGGTCGTGAAGACGCCCGGTGGCGAGACCCTGTGCTCGGTGTTCGTCTGGATGCCCGACGAGCGCACCGTCTTTACCGGAAACCTGTTCGGCCCGGTGTGGCGCGCCATGCCCAATCTCGTGACGGTGCGCGGCGACAAGCCCCGCCTCGTGCGCGCCTGGCTGCGTTCGGTCCAAGCCGTCCGCGCGCTTGACCCCGAACTGGTCATTACTGGCCACGGCGAACCGATCCGCGGCGCCGACAGGATCCGCGCCGATCTCGACACCATGCACGCGGCAGTGTCCTATCTCGAGCGCGAGACGATTGCCGGCATGAACGCGGGCAAGACCGTGCAGGACCTGATGCGCGAGATCGTCCTGCCCGAGGATCTGAAGATCGGTGAATTCCATGGCAAGACGTCGTGGGTCGTGCGCGCGATCTGGGAAGAGAATGGCGGCTGGTTCCACTATGCCGATGGCACGACCGCGCTTTACGGTGTACCGCGCTCGGCGGTGAATGCCGAACTGGCTGAACTGTCGGGCGGCGCCGGTGCTCTCGCTGAACGCGCACGTGCGCATGTCGAAGGCGGCAGGCCGCTGGAGGCGCTGCACCTGCTCGAGGTCGCGCTCGCCGCCGAGCCAGCGCAGGCGGATGCGCTTGCGGTCAAGAAAACCGCGCTCGAGCAGCTTCTGGCGAAGAGCGGCGGCAGCAATCTCTCCGAAACCATGTGGCTCAAGGCCGAGATTGCGGATGCCCAGAGCCGCCTGTCGGCGATCGGCGAATAGAGCTTTTTGGACTAAAGATAGTGTTTACTATCTTACGTATTATCTCGTTTGGCAGTGACCGGCGGTTGTGACAACCGGTACTGTAACGGAAGGCAAGCGCAATATCATGTCGAGGACATTGACCCATCTTGAGCGCCTTGAGGCGGAGAGCATTCACATATTGCGCGAGGTTGTGGCGGAGGCCGAGCGGCCTGTGATGCTGTATTCGGTGGGCAAGGATTCGGCGGTGATGCTGCATCTGGCGCGCAAGGCCTTCTATCCGAGCCCGCCGCCCTTCCCGCTGCTGCATGTCGACACGACGTGGAAGTTCAGGGACATGTACGCGCTTCGTGACCGGATGGCGGTGGAGAGCGGGATGGAACTGCTGGTCTACCAGAACCCGGAAGCCGCCGAGCGCGGGATCAACCCCTTCGATCACGGTCCGCTGCACACCGATATGTGGAAGACCGAGGGGCTGAAGCAGGCGCTCGACCATTATGGTTTCGACGCGGCCTTTGGCGGCGCGCGGCGCGACGAGGAGAAGAGCCGCGCCAAGGAGCGGATCTTCTCGTTCCGCACGGCGTCGCACGGCTGGGATCCCAAGAACCAGCGGCCCGAGCTCTGGAATCTCTACAATGCGCGCAAGGCGAAGGGCGAGAGCATCCGCATCTTCCCGATCTCCAACTGGACCGAGCTCGACATCTGGCAGTACATCCACCTGAACGACATCCCGATCGTGCCGCTCTATTTCTCGGCGCCGCGCCCGACGGTGGAGCGCGACGGGCTGCTCCTGATGGTCGATGACGAGCGCTTTCCGCTCGCAGCGGGCGAGGAACCCGTGATGCGTTCGATCCGCTTCCGCACGCTGGGCTGCTATCCGCTGACGGGTGCGGTCGAGAGCGAGGCGAAGACGCTGCCTGAAGTCATCCAGGAGATGCTCTTGACCACCACCTCCGAGCGTCAGGGCCGCGCGATCGACAAGGATGCGGGCGACGCCAGCATGGAAATGAAAAAGCAGCAGGGATATTTCTGATGTCGGAACCCGTTTACCAGACCGACGCCCTCATTGCCGAGGACATCGACGCCTATCTCGTCCAGCACCAGAACAAGTCGCTGCTGCGC
>NZ_JAKVIO010000067.1 GCF_022601895.1 Sphingomonas sp. LaA6.9 | reverse complement strand
CCCCCCGAACACCCCGAAATCCGCGTCAACACCGTCGAGATGACCCCGGAACAAGCCGCCGAACACATCATCCGCAAGATCATGCCCCTCAAATGAGCAGCGATATGACCGACGCGCTGCTCGCCCACGCGCTCGCCGAACAAGCCGGCGCGATGCTGCTTCAGCTCCGCGCCGCACGCCCGGCGGGCGGCAAGGCGCTGGGTGCGGAGGGTGACCGCGTCGCCAACCGGATGATCCTCGACCGGCTGCGCGCCGAGCGCCCCGACGACGCGATCCTGTCCGAGGAGGAAAAGGATGATATCTCGCGCTGCGCGGTATCGCGCGTCTGGGTGATCGATCCGCTCGACGGCACGCGCGAATATGGCGAGGGGCGCAACGACTGGGCGGTGCATGTCGCGCTCGCCATCGATGGTCGCCCCGTCGTCGGCGCGGTGGCGCTGCCCGGCCTCGGGCTGACGCTTGCCACGGACAAACCCCCGCAGCTCACGCCCGAGGCAAGCCCGCTGCGGATGCTCATCAGCCGCACGCGCCCCGCCGCCGAAGCCGTCGCGGTAGCCGAGGCGCTGGATGCGGAGCTTGTCCCCATGGGTTCCGCAGGTGCCAAGGCAATGGCGGTGTTGCGCGGCGAAGCCGACATCTACCTTCACACCGGCGGCCAGTATGAATGGGACAATTGCGCGCCCGTCGCGGTCGCCCTCGCCGCCGGCCTGCACGTCTCGCGCATCGACGGCAGCCCGCTCGTCTATAATCGCGAGAATCCGTATTTGCCCGATCTCCTGATCTGTCACCGCGAGCGCGCGCCGCAGATACTCGAGTTGGTTGCAAAAACTGCAACCGCCTGAGCCGCATTGGCACCTGCAGCCTCTTGAGATCGGGGCACTAAGGGCGCATTAGCGTCGGGCGAGGGCCTGGTTCGTCCTCCGATCCCCGCAATTCCGGGGACCGTCCTCACAAGGGATGGCCATATGTTCGAAAATGCCGACGCACTCCTGCTCGCGCGCATCCAGTTCGCCTTTACCGTCAGTTTCCATTTCATCTTTCCCGCCTTCTCGATCGGGCTCGCAAGCTATCTCGCGGTGCTCGAGGGACTGTGGCTGAAGACCGGGCAAAGCCTCTATCTCGACCTCTTCAAATACTGGCTGAAGATCTTTGCGATCACCTTTGCGATGGGTGTCGTCTCGGGGATCGTCATGTCCTACCAGTTCGGCACCAACTGGTCGGTGTTTTCGGACAAGGTCGGGTCGGTGATCGGCCCGCTCATGGCCTATGAAGTGCTGACAGCCTTCTTCCTTGAAGCCGGCTTCCTCGGCGTCATGCTGTTCGGGATGAACAAGGTCGGCAAGCGCCTGCACTTCATGGCGACACTGATGGTCGCGATCGGTACATTCATCTCGGCCTTCTGGATCCTTTCGGCCAATAGCTGGATGCAGACGCCCGTCGGGCACGCGATCAATGCGGCCGGCCAGTTTGTCCCCGGCGAAAGCTGGTGGACGATCATCTTCAATCCCAGCTTCCCCTATCGCCTGATCCATACCGTGATCGCGGCCTATCTCACCACGGCGCTCGTCGTGGGTGGCGTCGGCGCCTGGCACCTGCTGCGAGACCGCTCCAATGCGCACGCACGCAAGATGTTCTCGATGGCGATGTGGATGGCCGCGCTGGTCGCACCCGTCCAGATCTTCGTCGGCGACCAGCACGGGCTCAACACGCTCGAGCACCAGCCAGCCAAGGTTATGGCGATGGAGGGCCATTTCGAGAGCCACCCCGAAGGCGCGCCGCTCTACCTGTTCGGCATTCCCGATACCAACGAACAGCGGGTCGACTGGGCGGTGAAAATTCCCCAGCTCGGCTCGCTGATCCTCAAGCACGATCCCGACGCTCCGCTCGCCGGGCTCGATACCGTGCCTGCCGAAAATCATCCGCCCGTCGGCATCGTCTTCTGGTCCTTCCGCATCATGGTGGGCATTGGCGTGCTGATGCTCGCGCTTGGGCTTTGGAGTCTCGTCGCGCGCGCGCGCAAATCGCTTTACGACTGGCCGCTGCTGCACCGCTTTGCGCTACTGATGGCGCCCTCGGGCTTCGTCGCGGTCATCGCGGGCTGGGTGACGACCGAGGTCGGTCGCCAGCCCTGGACCGTCTACGGCCTGCTGCGCACCGCCGACTCCGCCTCCCCGCTTGCCGCGCCCGCGGTCGGTGCCTCGCTCATCGCATTCGTCATCGTCTATTTCGCGGTGTTCGGCATTGGCACCTGGTACATATTGAAGCTGATGCACAAGCCGCCGCACAGCGGCGAGGAAGCGCTCGAAGCAGCCCCGATCCGCACTGCCGGCATTACCCCCGCATCTTCGGTGGAGACAGCGTCATGAGCGACGTGAACTTCGATCTTGCCGCTGTCTGGGCGTTCATCATCGCATTCGGCGTCTTCGCCTATGTCGTGATGGACGGCTTCGATCTGGGCATCGGCATATTGTTCCCCGCCTTCGGCGTGGGCGAGGAGCGCGACACCGCGATGAACTCGGTCGCACCGGTCTGGGATGGCAACGAAACCTGGCTGGTGCTCGGCGGCGGCGGGCTCTTCGCGGCCTTCCCGCTCGCCTATGCGATCGTGATGCCCGCGCTCTATCCGCCGATCATAGCGATGCTGCTCGCGCTGGTGTTTCGCGGCGTGGCATTCGAGTTCCGCTGGCGCGATCCCGGTCACCGCGCCTTCTGGGACTTCGCATTCACGGGCGGATCGTTTCTCGCCGCCTTTGCGCAGGGGATCACGCTGGGCGCGCTGCTGCAGGGCATCACCGTGGTCGACCGAGCCTATGCCGGTGGCTGGCTCGACTGGTTGACGCCCTTCAGCCTGCTGACCGGCGCCAGCGTCGTCATCGGCTATGCGTTGCTTGGCGCGACCTGGCTGATCATGAAGACCGAGGGCGCCCCGCAGGCGCACGCCTGGCGGCTGGCATGGTATCTCGGGCCCGCGACGCTGATTGCGATCGCCGCAGTCAGCCTCGCCACGCCCTTCCTCGAGGCGACCTATTGGCACCGCTGGTTCGAGATGCCCAATGTGCTCTTCGCAGCCCAGGTTCCGCTGATCGTCGCGATCGCATCGGCGCTCTTCTTCATCGCGCTGAAGCGCAAATGGGAGCGCGCGCCCTTCCTGATCGCGCTCTTCATCTTTCTGCTCTGCTTCGTGGGGCTGGGGATAAGCATGTTCCCCTATGTCGTACCGGGCGCCGTGACGATCTGGGACGCCGCTGCCGCCGAGAGCAGCCAGCTCTTCATGCTGGTCGGCGCCGGGGTCATGATTCCACTGATCCTCGCCTATACCGCCTGGTCCTACTGGGTCTTTCGCGGCAAGGTGGGGCATGATGGCTATCACTGATGACGGATGAAGCCCCCGCCCCGCTTTGGAAACGCATCGGCTGGATGGCGCTGATCTGGGCGACCAGCATTACCGCGCTTGGGCTGGTGGCGATGGTGATCCGCTATTGGCTCAAGCCGTGAAGATCGCCCCTCAGGGTTCGTGCCCGGCAAGCCAAAGCGCCTCCGATTCCTATTTCAAGCGCAATGATCTAGCGCATCACTCCCGTCGGGGTTGCCGCAACGACGCGCCCGACCGGACCGACGAGGTCATTGCGCTGACGTCGATTACTTGGCGAGCGCGCCGGGATGTTGGCATTCTCGAGTTATACCATCGCCCAGGACGCCGCTATTCGACGCGTCCGTAATTGTCTTCCAAACGCACAATGTCATCCTCGCCGAGATACGGCCCACACTGAACCTCGATCAGGTGGAGGGGGATATGTCCTGGATTTTCGAGACGGTGTGTCGCTCCGGCGGGCACATAGGTGGACTGATTTTCCCGGAGAAGAGAAACCTCGTCATTGATCGTCACGCGCGCGGTTCCCGAAACCACAATCCAGTGTTCTGCTCGGTGATGGTGCAGCTGCAACGACAGTTTCTGACCAGGCTTCACCACGATCCGCTTGGTCTGGAATCGATCGCCACGATCCGTTGTCTCGTATGTGCCCCAGGGGCGATGCACAATCGCATGCAGGGCATCAGCGCGCCCTGATGCACCGATGACATTCACAAGTTGGCGCACATCTTGGGCTCGATCGCGCGGTAGTACCAACACCACGTCGCGCGCCGACACGACCACGAGATCGGACACTCCCAGCGCAGCGATCGTCGGGCCATTTTCAGATCGGAACAGGTTGTTATGGCAATCGAGCGCAACGACATCACCTTTGGTAATATTGCCATTTTGATCCTTGTCTCCAATTTCCCACACGGAGTGCCAGGAACCAAGGTCCGACCAGCCCATGGAAACGGGAACGACTGCTGCTTTGTCCGTCTGTTCCATCACAGCATGGTCGATTGAAATATTGGTGCTGGTGATAAAATCCGCACGATTTGGCCTCACGAAGTGGCCGTCGGTAACGGCGTTCGTCATGGCCGCGCGACACCCTGAGGCGACTGCTGGTGCGTGCAGTTCCAGTTGTTGAAGATAGGTGCGCGCCGTGAAGAGGAAGATCCCGCTGTTCCAATAATGTTGACCACCACCAACATAGGCTTGGGCCGTTTCTGAATCGGGCTTTTCCGTAAAGCACGCGACCGAATGAACGCCTGGGAGGTCAGAGAGCGGCTGAGCAGACTCGATATAGCCGTAGCCCGTCTCGGGTCGGTCTGGTGAAATGCCGAACGTGACGATCAGGCCAGCCTTGGCCGCTGGGATTCCTTTGCGAACGGCATCATGAAACGCCTTCTCGTCCAAAATGACATGATCGGACGGCATAACGAGCATCACTGCATCTGAATCAGTCGCCGCGAGTGATTCCGCCGCGAGCGCAATCGCGGCAGCCGTATTCCGAGGCTCAGGCTCCAGTAGAATAGCCGCCGGAGTGACGCCGATTGCCTTTAACTGGTCAACGACGTGAAAGCGATGTTCTTCGGCAGTCACGATGAGAGGCGAAAAATTGTCCGACGCTGATCGTGCAACCGTTGCCTGCAGCATTGTCGCTTCACAAGCCAGAGAAAGCAGCTGCTTGGGATAGTGAGGACGCGATAGCGGCCACAATCGTGTACCAGACCCTCCCGAAAGTATTATCGGGTACAGCGACATAGAACAGCCTTCCTGGAAACTAGGATTTCGAGGAAAGATCTTAACCAGAAGGTGGTCGCAACTTGCAAGTGAGAAAATGCAATGAAATAATCATTCTCTTCTTGCCTAGCACAAGCGAGAGAATATTTCACGCTGTTGATTTTAGCTAATCTTCCCACTGACTTTTGCGCCGTCTGGCACGCGTCAGCTGGAAAAATGGTGGGCGTGGCAAGGATTGAACTTGCGACCCCTGCGATGTCAACACAGTGCTCTACCACTGAGCTACACGCCCACTCGAGGAGGCGGGCTTTAGCGGGGCATTCTGACTCGCGCAAGCCATCTGTCAGAAAAAAGCGTCGATGGGGGAAAACCGGTTGAAATCCCCCTCGAAAAGCTCCTGGCCGATTCAGGCGGGGGGTGCCCCGCACCTTGAATCGCTTCGCTTCGCAACATCGTGCCGAGCGCCAGCGCAATTGTCAGCGTCACGATCATGCCCGGATAGACGAAGAAGAATATTCCGTCGAAGAATGACGCCGCGCCGAGTGCCGTCAGAACCAGAAAGGCTGGCAGCACCTGGTCCGCCGAGACGCGCGCCATATGCGCGATCCGCCACCACGCCCATATCAACAGCGCCATCGCGCAAAGCGCACCGACCGCGCCCCATTGCACAAGAAACTGTAAGATCAGATTGTGCGGGTGGTGATACATCGATTGCGCTTCGGGAACGATGTGAATGAACTGCCCTTCCCCGAATCCGAAAACGGGCTTACTGGCAAAAGTCCGCAGCGTCCCCATCCAGAGGCCAAGCCGACCAGTAGACAATGCGTTAGGATCTTCGACGGCCACGGAAACAAACATCCGTATGAGCCCGAATACCGTATGCGGTGGCACATGCATTAACGAGGCGAACGCCCCGCCCAATGTACTGATCGTCCAAGCCTCTGCTGTCTTCCAGGTGCGCATGGACGGTACCACGATCGCACCAATGGCACAGGCAACCGTGAACGCGAGCACCGGGTTGCGCGACCCGGACCAGAACATGAAAGCGGTGAATACTGCGGTGGCGAGTATCCAGCACCAATAGGTGCGCTTGCGCTCAGCCTGTACCGCAAACGCAAGCGAGGCGCTGGCTCCAACAAGCAGGAAGAAGCCTACGTGCCGGATGTTCGAAACGCCGAGCCCCAGATGTCCCCAATCGAAGTGGGCCGGATCTCTGATCAGTGCGACATACAATGTCAGCAGCAGCGCGTAGAGGAGCAGGCCACCAACGATCAGCCGCCATATGTCGCGATCGAATTGCGCAGACGCCTGTCCGACGAGCCCTGCTGCCGAGAGGCCAAAGCACAAATGGATCAGCGTCGTGTTTGCACGCAGAATTGCGCTGCCGGGATCAGGCGCCACGAACATGGCAGTCCCAAGGTCTATCGCAACGATAATGGCGAGCGCGGCCTGCGCAAGAACGGGCATCCTGCGCACTATGCCAAGCGGTCGGATGCCCTTTGCCAGCGCAATGCCGATGACGATCGACTCGATGATCAGGGTGGGCAATGAAAAGAAGCGAAGCCACAACTGCGCAGCATAATGATGCTGCTGCGGCCCCCAGGTGACCAGCGCCATGATGACGGGCGTAAGCGCAAGCAAAAGCCATTGCGGCTGAAGGATCGTTCGATCATCCGAGATGCCGCCCGGGCTTCGCGGGACGACCTCACCCGATATCATGTCGCTCATCTTTCCCCCAGGCGCCCTGCCCCACCTCACGCCGGTCATCAACCATCATGGTTTCCAAACCGTTTACAAGGCCGGCCGCCACGCGGTCGATATTGCGATCCCTGGCCTACGCCTCCGGCCCTGGAGGTTCAGATATTCCCCGTCGCGGTCCCGACCTCGAACATGCGGTCGACCTCCATCACAAGATCGCGCAGGTGGAAGGGCTTGGAGAGCACCTTGGCCTGCGGCACCGCCTTGCCCGCCTTGAGCGTGACCGCGGCGAATCCGGTGATGAACATGACGCGCATGTCGGGCGCAATGATACCCGCCTTTTGAGCAAGCTCGATGCCATCCATCTCGGGCATGACGATGTCGGTGAGCAACAGGTCGAAATGCTCCGATTCGAGCAGCGGGATCGCCGCCGTTCCGCGATCGACCGCGCTGACTTGATAGCCCGCCTTCTCGAGCGCGCGCGCGAGATACTCGCGCATCGCATCATCGTCTTCGGCAAGCAGAATGCGGACCATGAACCACCCCAGCGACAAAATAACGCCCGCGAACTCCATCTCGCGAGCGGCGCAGTCGTCATTATGCGCCGTACCCTTAATTTTTTCCAGCTTTTCTGGCGCGGCTGCCCGATTGCATGCCAGTGCGCGCTTCTCTAGCGTCGAATATATGGCGCCCCCCACCCCGCCCCAGTTCCATATCCTTGGCCCGGAGACTCCGCGATACCCGGTGATCCTCTCCGTGCCGCATGCCGGGCGCGACTATCCCGATGCGCTGATCGCGGCGAGCCGGTTACCGCGCGACCGGCTCGAACTGCTTGAAGATCGCCATGCCGACGCGCTCATCGGCCATGCCGTGGACCACGGCTTCACCGCGATCGTGGCGCGGCGCGCGCGCGCATGGATCGATCTCAACCGCCACGAACGCGAGATCGATCCCGATATGATCGAACCCGCCATCCGCCGCGAGGCGCTGATCCGCTCGGCCAAGGTTGCGGGAGGTCTGGGCTTGCTGCCGCGCCGGCTGCGCGATGGCGGCGAGATATGGAATGGACGCGTCGCGCGCGACGACCTTGAGCGCCGCATCAACGAGGACCATCGGCCCTATCATGCGCGCCTGTCCGAACTGCTCGCGCACGCACGCGTCCGCTTTGGCGTCGCGATCCTGCTCGATGTCCATTCGATGCCCCCGCTCGGGCAGGGTGCGGCGCAGATCGTCCTGGGCGACCGCTTCGGCCAAAGCGCCGCGGGGCGCTATGCAGCGCTCGTCGGCGCGATGGCACTCGATGCAGGCTATCGTATCGCGAACAACGTCCCCTATGCCGGCGGGCATGTGCTGGCGACCCACGCCAGGCCTCGCCGCAACATCCATGCGCTCCAGCTGGAAATCGACCGATCGCTCTATCTGGAAGACGATTTGAGGACCCCGCGCGTCGCGCTGGGCAACATCGATTCGCTGGTCGCTGCGATGGCCAGGGTCTTGAGCGACGAAGCGCTGGGGGGCGCTCACGCCATCGCCGCCGAATAAAAAACCACCTCGCGCTTATGGGCACGAGGTGGCCAGGTTCAGGGAGGAACACGCCAGAGGCGTGTTAATGTGGGACCGCGAAAGGGGGAGCACGGTCACCGCATCAATCAAAAGATAGGACGCCCCCAATCCGCTTTCAAGATGGTTGATTTACGGATTTTTGGGCGCCGAAAGCGCAGATTTTCTCACGCCTTAACAAAAACCGCCGCACGGGCATTATCCGGGCGGCGGTTTTTTGGCGCCCGTCGGGGCGCACCGAGTTGGTCGCGTCAGGCGGCCGCCTGCAGCGGCACCTTGCCCGCGGCCATCTGCTTCTGGAACAGCTCGCTCATCAACGAGAGCGAGAAGATGTGCGCGTAGAGCAGCGGCAGGATGCCGTTCTGGACCATCTTGCGCGCCTGATCGCCGCGCAGATCGCGCAGCTTTTCTTCGGCGATCATCTGGAAGCCGCGATAGATGAAGGGCTGTTGCGCCTCGGGGGGCTGAATCGCGACCTCGCCGTCGATCAGCAGCTTGGCTTCCTTGACCTCCTGCATGAAGGCCTGGGTGCGCTGCCAGCTCTGTTCCCACTGCTCGCAGAAGCCGAGCACGGCCTTCACCGGCTCGCCCATCTCGCCATTGTCGAACAGCGCCTGGCCCTCGTCGAACTCGCCGATCACGCCCGCGGTGGGATCGAAGCAGAGCGACAGATCATCGGTTTCGGGACGCAGACGCGCCAGCATGAAGGGATAGCGGCGGATATAGGCGGGCACATAGGGACGATCGATGAGCTTGCCCTCATCGTCGACGAACATGTTGACGCCCTCGTTGAGGCCCATCAGCGCCAGCGGCACGGGATCCTCGCCCGACGAGAAGACGATTGGGTAGAAGCGCTGCGCGTGAACGAACTCGTCGATCGCGATCGGCACGGCGTGCTGGCCGACGATCCAGGGCGCGTTTTCGACGTTGCGCGCTTTCCAGTCCTTGTGCTCATTGGTCGAAAGCGGAACAAGGTCCTTGAACAAAAGCGGAAGATTCTTCGCCTGCGGGGCGCTGGCCATTTACCATTCTCCTGAAAATTCGTGCTCTGGAACGCCCCATCGGGCAAATCTTTGATTGCGCCGTTTATGGCGCTGTTCGGTCCGTTGCAAGCGGGACTAATTTCCCAGGGTTGAGCAAATGCTTCGGATCGAGCGCAGCCTTGATCGCGCCGAGCGCCATCAGCCGTGCAGGATCGGCCAAACGCGCATTTTCGGCCAGCTTCATCTGGCCGATTCCGTGCTCGGCGGAGATCGAGCCGCCCGCTGCCACGACAAGGTCATGGACATGCGGGCTGATCGCCGCGCCCGCGGTTTTCTGCCAATCTGCAGGCGGGTTTTCCGGCGCGCGGACATGAAAATGAACATTGCCGTCGCCAAGATGCCCATAGGCACTGACACTGACACCGGGATAGGCGCTGCGAATCGTCTCGGCCGCGGAGAGCATGAAATCGGGCATGGCGGCGACGGGCACCGAAATATCGTGCTGCAGCGCCGGCCCTTGCGCGCGCTCGGCTTCCGATATCGAATCACGCAGCTTCCAGAAGGCCTCGGCCTGCGCCTCGCTCGTCGCGATCGTCGCATCACGGCACAGGCCCTCGTTCAACGCGGCGGCAAGCAGCCCCTCGAGCTGGGCGGCGGGCGCCTGGGCGGCGGGATCGCTACGATCGAGTTCGACCAGCACATGCCAGGGATGATCGCCGCCGAGCGGCGCGCGCGTGCCCGGAATGTGCCTGAGCACAAGCGCGAGCGAATCGGCGGGCACGATCTCGAAACCCTCGATCGCGTCGCCCGCACGGCCCTCGATCAGCCGAAGCAGCTTCAGCGCCTGGTGCGGGCCATCAACACCGATCCAGCCGACCGCGCGATCGAGGATGGCGGGTACAAGTCTGAGGCTCGCCGCGGTGATGACACCCAGCGTCCCCTCCGCCCCGACCAGCAGGTGACGGATATCGTAACCCCGATTGTCCTTCTTGAGCGGGTTGAGACCGTCAAAGCGCGCGCCATCGGGCAGGATCGCCTCGACGCCCAGCGTCAGCGCCCGCATGGTGCCGAAGCGCAGCACCTGCGTACCTCCTGCATTGGTCGAAACCAGCCCGCCGACGGTCGCCGAGCCCTTGCCGCCCAGCGTCAAGGGAAAGCGCATGCCCTGTTCCGCCACCGCATCGTGAAGATTGGCGAGAATCACTCCTGCTTCGGCGACAACGACGCCATCCGCGGGCGAGATCGATCGAACCCGGTTCATGCGCCTGAGCGACAGGATCAGCGCAGAGCCGTCCGCGGGCGGCGTCGCCCCGCCGACCATCGAGCTGTTGCCTCCCTGCGGGACCAGCGGCGCGCCATATTCGCCCGCAAGCCGCATCACCGCGGCAACCTCATCGACATTGGCGGGCGAGAGCAGCGCGACGCTTTCACCGTGAAAGCGGCCACGCCAGTCGGTCAGCCAGGGCGCGATTGCGTCGCGGTCGGCCGTATAGCCCTTGGGGCCAAGCAATTGTGCAAGCTTTTCGAGCAGTTCGGGCGAGGGCGCGTTCATGATGCTTGCATTTAGACGATAGTCGGGTTGAAGGGAATTAATCGCGCGTTCAACCGGCACGGGCCATTGGGGTTGGCTGAGATGGGAATCGATACGTGACCGGCATACGCCTCGCCGTTCTTTTGATGGCGGGAAGCAGCGTGACATCCGCGATTGCCGCGGAGGGAGGCGCGCGCGCGTCTGCGCCGATGCGTCTTGCTCAGGTCACGGTGCGCGAACAGGTGATCATCCGCGTCCAGACCCAGCCGCAGCGGCGTGCCCCGCAGTCGCTCGCCGCCAGCAACAAGGTCATGCCGCAGGCGTCCGCGACCAAGTGGAAGGAAAAGAAGGCCCCGCGCTGCATTCCCGTGAAATCGCTCGCTGGCGCCTCTGTGACCACACGCGACAGCGTCGACCTGGTGCTGCGCGGCGGCACGCGGATGCGCGCCAAGCTCGAGGACGACTGCCCCGCGCTCGATTTCTACGACGGCTTCTACATGAAGCCGACCCAGGACGGCCAAATGTGCGCCGAGCGCGACATGATCCACTCGCGCTCGGGTGGCCAGTGTGCGATATCACGCTTCCGCACGCTGGTGCCCGACCGCTGAAATCTTGACATTCAGAGGCTTTTCCGCCACGCGCTCGCTGATCAGGCGGCAATTTGGCCCGCCCAGCTTCCGGACACATTATGAGCTTTGCCGATCTCGGCCTTTCTGACGAACTCCTGCGCGCGGTGACCGAGTCGGGCTATACCGAACCGACGCCGATTCAGCGCCAGGCGATTCCTCCCGTCCTCATGATGAAGGACCTGATCGGAATCGCGCAGACGGGCACGGGCAAGACGGCCTCGTTCGTCCTGCCCATGATCGACATCCTTGCGCATGGCCGCAGCCGTGCGCGCATGCCGCGCTCGCTGATCCTCGAGCCGACGCGCGAACTCGCCGCGCAGGTTGCCGAGAATTTCGAGAAATACGGCAAGTACCACAAGCTTTCGATGGCGCTGCTGATTGGCGGCGTGTCGATGGGCGACCAGATCAAGGCGCTCGAAAAGGGCGTCGACGTGCTGATCGCCACGCCCGGGCGACTCATGGACCTGTTCCAGCGCGGCAATATCCTGCTCACGGGCTGCGGCCTGCTCGTCATCGACGAGGCCGACCGGATGCTCGACATGGGATTCATCCCCGATATCGAGGAAATCTGCACCAAGCTGCCCAAGAACCGGCAGACGCTGCTGTTCTCGGCCACCATGCCGCCGCCGATCAAGAAGCTGGCGGACAAGTTCCTGACCAACCCCAAGAGCATCGAGGTTTCGCGCCCCGCGAGCGCCAATCTGCAGATCACGCAGCGCCTGGTCGAGGTCGACGCGCGCAAGAAGCGCGAGGTGCTGCGCGAGCTGATCGATGCGGAGGACGTCAACACCGCGATCATCTTCTGCAACCGCAAGACCACGGTGCGCGAGCTGGCCAAGAGCCTGAAGCGTCACGGCTACAAGGCGGGAGAGATCCACGGCGACATGGACCAGCCCGCGCGCCTTGCCGAACTCGAGCTGTTCAAGAAGGGTGAGGTCAACCTGCTGGTTGCATCCGACGTCGCCGCGCGCGGCCTCGACGTGAAGGGCGTGAGCCACGTCTTCAACTTCGATGCCCCCTGGCATCCCGACGATTATGTCCACCGCATCGGGCGTACCGGTCGCGCCGGCGCGACGGGCAAGGCCTTCACCTTCATCACCAAGGACGATGTCGAGGCGATCGAGAATATCGAGAAGCTGATCGGCCAGAAGATCGAGCGGGTCGCCAAGCAGGTCCGCGCCGAGGCCGCCGAACCGGCAGCGAAGGCGCCCAGGGCCAGGAAGCCCGCAAAGACGGAGCAGCCGCAAAAGGCCGAGACGCCCGCACGCGAGGAACGCGCCGCCGGCGACCGGAAGAAGAAGCCGAGCCCCGAACCGAGGGCGGCGCGACAGGCTCCGCGCGACGAAGAGGCAGACGACGGCTGGAACGGCCCAATGCCGGGCTTCCTCAGCGTCAAGCTGTGTAGCTGACGCACCGCCGGCCGGAGCATAGTTCCGGCCGGAAGCATCGCCTAAAGCGCAGGCATCTATCCGCCGGCGAGCCAGCGCGCGCAATCCGCGCCGAGCTTTTGATCCGCGAGCGCCAGATAACGCGCATTGTCTTCGGCGGTAAGGACGTCACGCCACCGTCCGTTGGTGCCCTTGTTGATGAAGGTCTGCGCCCCGCCTTTCCAGAATATCCCGCCCAGCGGCGCGGCATTGACCGCATGCGCCTTGATGTAATAGAAGGAGCAATGCCCGACGATCGCATCCCAGCGGTCTTCATCGACCTCGATATCGAGAAAGTCCGCGATTTCACGGATCTGTCCGGGCAAATCGGCGCGCAGATCGGAGAAATGGAGGAGCTTGACGTTGGGCAGGTCGCGAATGTCCCACCAGCTCCGAATATTCTCCCAGAAAGGCCATAGCGGATAGCCGTCGCCTTCCAGCCATTCGCGGAAATACTGGACGACGTCGTCAGGCGGCCGCGGCACCGGCGGCCCGACCCGACCCGGCGTATCGTTCAGCGCGGCATAGAAGTCGTCATTGCCATTGATGAAGTGGTTGAACAGGCTCCACACCACATCGCGGCCGTCGCGTCCTATGTAGATATACTTCGCCCTGGGGCTGAAAACGAGCGCATCGACGGGGAGGTGCGTCTTGAGGAAACGGCGCTGCACCTGCGCCTCGACGACCGCCAGTTTCTCGGTCTTGGGCGGAATGCGCAGGTCGAGCCAGGGCGAAAGCTCCGCGACGGGAACATCCTCTGTCCCAGCGAAAAGCAGTTGCCCCACGATCTGCTGGGTCCAGGTGGTCCCCGATTTGGCATAGGTCGCGATGACGATGTCGTCGTCGCGAAAGCGAAAATCGTTCCAGATTGTCGAATCCATGTGGTGGTTGCACAGTTCGCGCGTCTTGCGCGGCCATGCCAGTTGCGTCTCCATCGATATCTCCGGTCAGGACGGGAGGGCCCCCACGGCCATCCCGAAATCGGCCATTGCCCGCCGACGGGGGCTGCGGATGCGCTTTTTCACATCTCGCGGCGACCTTGCCGTGACAAATGTCACATCATTGCGCCCGATGGAACTGGAGATGCCACGTGATCAGGGCGCGTTGAACGCCCCGATCCGCGTCTCGACCACGGCGATGCCCTCAAGGCTCTTGTCGAGCGCCAGATATTCCGCGCCGTACAGACGCTTGAACATTTCGAACGCGGTCTCGGACTCCCAGCGATCGATCGTCAGATAGCGGCCCGGCTGATCTTCGGATCGAAGCAACTCGGTGCCTAGATAGCCGTCTGCCCGGCCAAACAGCTTCGCCCAGGGGCCTTCAGGTCCGTAGGCTTGCTCGAACTGAGCAACACGCATCGCTGGCGCATGGAATTCCCAGATCAGGATATAAGCCATTACTGCGGCACCACCCGCCGCGCAGAGGCGATCTTGACGGGACTTGCCAGCATCTGCCCCTTCATCACGCCCTCCCCTTCCGTGGGCGAGATCGACGCGTCGAGGATGCGGCGCACCACGTCCATGCCTTCGACGACGCGCCCGAACGCGGCAAAGCCCGCATTGTCGCCTTGCGCGGCCCGATCCTCGTCCAGCGAAGGCATCGCCCCGATCGTGATGAAGAAGTCGCCCGTCGCGGTGCCCGGCGCGTAGCGCGCCATCGAGATCGTCCCGTCCAGGTGCTTGATCCCGGTGACGCTGGTCGGCTCATGCGCGATCCCGGGCAGCACGCGCTTGTGCTCGCCGCGCGCACCGCCCTGGATCAGTCCGACGTCACCCGCCTTCATCGCGCGGTAGAAGGTCGTCCCGTCGAGGCGCTTGCCATCGACATAGCGCAGGAAATTGGCGGTGGTGGCAGGCGCGCGCTCCTTTTCGAGCTCGAGCACGATTGTGCCTACGCTCGTCTCCACAATGACGCGCACCGTTGCGGCGCTGGGCGCAGGGGCTTGTGCAGGTGCTACGGGTGGCACTTGTGCGAAGACTGGCACTGCGAGCGCGCACAATAATGCCAGCGGAACGAATCGTCGGATCATGCGGCCAGTCTAGCGCGAAGCTCGCATATCTCCGCAATGGACAAGATGCGCCGCTCAGATCGCGTGAAAGTCGTCCGACTCCCTCAACGGATGACATGGGGCAGCGCGCCGAATCAACCCGACATCGTCCACCTTCAGCGCGCGATAGAAACTGTTGCTGTCGAGCCGATTCTGGTCGGCATTAGAGCACCGATCAGCGGAAAAAAATCGCTTGATCACGCCACTACCTTAACGCGCGCAACCAGGCTGTTCGAAAAGTCGTCGTTTCCAGTCCCGCAACCGTCGGCTTGTTGCATTCGACCGCAGATCTAAGAGGCTGTTTGGAAAATCAGTACTTGGCCTTGCCAACCGGATGGCGGCATGATTCAGGCTCTGGATGTGGACGC
>NZ_JAKVIO010000066.1 GCF_022601895.1 Sphingomonas sp. LaA6.9 | reverse complement strand
TCGATGGGCGGGATGCAGGCGCTGAGCTGGCCCGCGACCTTCCCCGATCGCGTGGGCACGGCGCTGGTCATTGCCTCGACCGCGCGCCACTCGGCACAGAACATCGCGTTTCACGAGGTCGGCCGGCAGGCGATCATGGCCGATCCCGACTGGCGCGGCGGCGATTATTATGCGGGCGGCAAGGCCCCCGCCGCGGGGCTCGCAGTGGCGCGCATGGCGGCGCACATCACCTATCTGTCCGAGGCAGGGCTGACCGAGAAGTTCGGCAGGCGGCTGCAGGCGCGTGACGCCAAGAGCTTCGGCTTCGATGCTGATTTCCAGATCGAAAGCTATCTCAGGCATCAGGGGCTGAGCTTCACTGATCGCTTCGACGCCAACTCCTATCTCTACATCACGCGCGCGATGGACTATTTCGATCTCGCCGAGGAGCATGGCGGGACGCTCGCCAACGCCTTCAAGGCGACGCGCGCGCGCTTCTGCCTGCTGAGCTTCGATACCGACTGGCTCTACCCCACCGCTGAATCGCGCAGCATCGTCCATGCGCTCAATGCCGCGGGGGCGCCGGTCAGTTTCGTGGAGCTGAAGAGCCCGTTCGGTCATGACGCCTTCTTGCTGGAAGCGCCTGAAATGAACCGGATAATCGACGGATTTCTGCGCGCGGGAGAGGGGCTGTGACACTGGCCGGGGGCTATGAGCTTTGCGATGACAATGCGGCGATGCAGCTCGACGCGATCCATGGCTATCTGGCGCGCAGCTACTGGTCGCCGGGCGTGCCGAAGGACATTGTCGCGCGCGCGATCGCCAATTCACTGTGCGTTGGCGTCTTTCGCGATGGCGCGCAGGTGGGCTTTGCGCGCGTTGTCACCGATCGCGCGACCTTTGCGTATCTCGCAGATGTCTATGTGCTCGAGGAGCACCGGGGGCACGGCCTTGCGCGCGCCATGGTGGCGCATCTCCACGATCATCCCGAACTTCAGGGGCTGCGCCGCTGGATGCTCGCGACGAACGATGCGCACGGGCTCTATGCGTCGCTGGGGTGGGAGGCGGTTGCCGAGCCTTCCAAACTCATGATGCGGCACTTTCCCGACGTCTACTCGGGCAGCGCGACATGAACGGCCTGCGCCCCGATCTCGCGATCATCGCGCGCAACGTCGCGCCGGGCAGCCGCGTGCTCGACGTCGGCTGCGGCGACGGCGCGCTGATGGCCGAGCTGCGCGACCATCGGGGCGTTGACGCACGCGGGCTCGAGATCGATCCCGATAATGTCTCGGCGGCGGTGGCCCGCGGGCTTTCGGTGATCCAGGGCGATGCCGACACCGACCTCGCCGACTATCCCGATCGCAGCTTCGACTATGCGATACTGAGCCAGACGCTGCAGACGACGCACCGGCCCGACCGCGTGCTCGAGCATCTACTTCGCATCGGCCGCCATGCCTTCGTATCTTTCCCAAATTTCGCGCACTGGCGCGTGAGGCTGTCGCTGCTCTGGGGAGGGCGGATGCCGGTGACGCGACTGCTGCCCGTCGCGTGGTACGAGACCCCCAATATCCACCATGTCACGGTCGATGACTTCCGGGCGCTGGTAAAGGAGCGCGGCATCACCGTGGAGGGTAGCTGGTTCCTCAATGGCGACCGGCTGACGACCGCGGCAGCCGCCAATTTCCGCGCCGAACACGCGGTGTTTCTGCTGAGCCGCTGATCAGTCGGGTGCCAGCCCTCTTTTGAGCATCTCGTTCGCAACGCTTGCAACTTCATCGGGGGTCTTGTCCTTGCCCCAGACGCCATAGCGCAGCCCGAGAAACACGTTCATCCCCATCACCGCCCAGGCGTGGATCTCGCCGACATCGGCGCGCACCTCGCCGCGCGCCGCGCCCGCCTCGAGCCGCGCGCGGATGCGTTCGACCGAATTGGCATAGTGCGCGCGATAGCTTTCCTGGTCGACGAACTCGGCCTCGTCGATGATGCGGTAGATCTCCTTGTGGTCGCGCACGAATTCGAGAAAGCTCTCAAGCCCGATCCGCTCGGCGGCGATTTCGTCGGGGGCGGCTGCGACACGCGGCGCGACATGATCGCGCACCTGCGCCGACATGTCGCGTACCAGCGCGCGGAACACCTCCTCCTTTGAATCGAAATAGGTGTAGAAACTGCCCAGCGCCACGCCCGCGCGCTGCGTGATGTGGCTGATCGAGCCTTCGTGAAATCCCTTTTCGCCGAACTCGGCGGCAGCCGCATCGAGGATCGCGCGCAGCGTGCGGCGTCCGCGTTCGGTGCGCGGCGTCTTGGCCTCGCTGGTGGGATTGTCGGCCGGCGCTGTTGCACCATCGCCACGCTTGCCCGCCATTTTTTCCTCCCCTGCACGACCGAAGTTGAAAGTCGGTTCAGGTTTCATTATACGCTTGGGACGAACCGGCACAACCCATCAGAGGTTGATGCCCGTCTTATTGGGGAGGAATGCTATCATGTCCTGCAATACCTTGTCCGCGCGCATCATCCTGAGCCTCGGCGTTGCCGCCGGCGCGCTGATGGCGATGCCCGCATATGCACAGGACGCCGAGGCTGCGCCCGCCGAGCCCGTCGCGGCCGAGGAGGCGGACAGCGGCGAGATCGTCGTCACCGCGCGGCGTCGCGAAGAAAACCTGATCGATGTGCCCATCTCGGTCTCGGCACTGTCGGGCGACGCGCTCGAGAATCAGGGCGCGATCGACATCACCTCGCTGCAGGACAAGACCCCCAACCTCACGCTCCAGATCGCGCGCGGTTCCAACTCGACGCTGATCGCCTTCATCCGCGGCGTCGGCCAGCAGGATCCGCTCTGGGGCTTCGAGCCCGGCGTCGGCCTCTATGTCGATGATGTCTATGTCGCGCGTCCGCAGGGCGCAGTGCTCGACATTTTCGACGTCCAGCGCGTCGAGATCCTGCGTGGTCCGCAGGGCACGCTCTATGGCCGCAACACGATCGGCGGCGCGATCAAGTACGTGACCAAACGCCTCGGCAACGAGTTCGAGGGCGAGGTGCGCGCGGCCTATGGTTCCTATGACCAGATCGACCTCATTGGTCAGGTGACGGTGCCGCTCAGCGACAATTTCTCGATCGGCGGCGCGATCGCGCGCTACTGGCGCGACGGCTATGGCCGCAACCTGACCACGGGTGTCGACCAGTATGACAAGGACGTCATCGCGGGTCGCGTCTCGGCCGAATATACGTCCGATGGCGTCTTCTTCCGTCTCGCCGCCGACAAGACCGTCGACAAGTCCAACCCGCGCCACGGCACGCGCCTCGTCGGCAATGGCGGCATTCCCGCTTTCGAGCCGACCAAAAGCGTCTATGACACGCGCGCTGGCATCGGCGACGACAACAAGGTCGAGACGCAGGGCGTGTCGCTGACCGGCGAGATCGACATCAACGACATGCTGACCTTCAAGACGATCAGCGCCTATCGCGACGGCCATACCGAAACGCTGATCGACTTCGACAACACCCCCGGCCCGGTGCTCGATATCCCCGCGCGCTATGACGACCGTCAGTTCACCCAGGAACTCCAGCTCCTCTATCAGGGCGAGCGGATCCAGGGCGTGTTCGGCCTCTACTATCTCGACGCGCGCGCCAGCGGCGCCTTCGACACCGTGCTCGGCCTTGCCAACACGACGACGCTGACCTCGGGCTCGGTCAAGACCAAGAGCTATGCCGCCTTTGCCGACGTCAATTTCGACCTGACCGACAAGCTCAAGATTTCGGCGGGCCTACGCTATACCAAGGATGACAAGACCGGCACCGTATATCGCCAGAACTTCACGGGCATCCGCAGCCCGGAATTCGGCAATGCGGCGGCGATCCCCGGGTTGGTCCGCACCGACTACACCAACAGCCGCAGCTTCGACGAGTTCACGCCGCGGGTGAGCCTCAGCTACGAGCCGATCGAAGACCTCAACCTCTATGCCTCCTATGGCAAGGGCTTCAAGTCGGGCGGCTTCGACATGCGCGGCGACGCGATCTTCACGCCGACGACGGTCGATGGCTATGCGCCCGAGACGGTCGACGCCTTCGAGGTCGGCATGAAGGGGGCGTTCCTCGACCGCACGCTCTTCCTGAACGTGGCGGGCTATTATTCGGACTATAAGGACCAGCAGGTCACGATCCAGGTGCCCAACATCGTGACGGGCGGCATCGCCAGCTTTGTCGACAATGCGGGCAAGGCCGAGATCTACGGTCTTGAGTTCGAGGCGCGGCTCGTTCCCTCGCCCGATTTCTCGGTCAACGCCTCGCTCGGCTACACCCATGCCGACTACAAGGAGTTCCTGACCTTCATCGGCGGCGGCACCACCCCCGTCGATGTCGCCGACCAGCGCGTGTTCCAGAACACGCCGACATGGAACGCCAGCCTCTCGGCCACCTGGTCGGGCGATTTTGCGGGGGGACGGGTCGAGCTGACCCCGGCCATCTCGATGCGCAGCGACTACAACATGTTCGAGATCCCCAATCCGATCCTCGACCAGGACGGTTATGCGCTGGTCGACACCTCGGCGAGCTGGACGACGGCCGACGAGCGCTTCAAGCTCGGTGTTCACCTGCGCAACCTATTCGACACGCGCTACCGCGTCGGCGGCTACAACTTCCCCGGCGCGTTGTTCGGCAACTCGATCATCGGCTATTACGGGCCGCCGCGCACCGCGACGCTCACCGCCGAATATCGCTTCTGACCAGAGGGACGGTCATGCCGGGTACGACCACCGCCAGCCGCGGCTACCGCGCGGTCGTGCTCGGCATGCTGCTCCTTGTTTACACCTTCAATTTCGTCGACCGCCAGATCCTTGGCATCCTCGCGGGGCCTATCAAGGACGACCTCGGGCTGTCCGACAAGCAGCTGGGGCTACTTGGAGGCATCGCCTTCGCGCTGCTCTATTCGACGCTCGCGGTCCCACTCGCCTGGCTCGCCGACCGCACGAGCCGCACCTGGGTCATCACCGTCTCGCTCGCCGTGTGGAGCGGCTTCACCGCCCTGTGCGGGATCGCGACGGGCTTCTGGCAGCTCTTTCTGGCGCGGCTTGGTGTCGGGGTCGGCGAAGCCGGCGGCGTCGCACCCTCCTATGCGGTGATCGCCGACTATTTCCCGAGCGCTGAACGCGCGCGCGCGCTTTCGATCTATTCGCTCGGGATCCCGCTGGGTTCGGCGGCGGGCGTTCTCTTTGGCGGCTATATCGCCGCCAGCATCGACTGGCGCACCGCCTTCATCGCGGTCGGGATTGCGGGTATCGTGGTCGCGCCGATCTTCCGCCTCGTGGTGCGCGAGCCCGCACGGCCGGCATCGGGGAAGTCGTCCGAGACGACTCCGGTCGGTCACGTCTTTTCCATCCTCGCCGCAAAGAAAAGCTTCTGGCTGCTGGCGTTCGGCGCCTCGTCGAGCTCGATGCTCGGCTATGGCCTCGCCTTCTGGCTGCCTTCGCTGATGCGGCGCAGCTTCGGGCTCGATCTCGTCCAGACCTCGCAATTCTATGGCGCGATCCTGCTGCTGGGTGGCGTCGTCGGCGTGCTGGCGGGGGGATTTCTCGGCGACCGGCTCGGCAAGAGCGACAAGGCCGCCTATGCGCGCCTGCCCGCAATTGCCTTCCTGCTCGCGGTCCCGCTCTTTGCCGCGGGGATTGTCTCGGGCACCGCGACCGCCGCCTTCCTGCTGTTCCTCGTGCCGCAGGCGCTTGCCTATATCTGGCTGGGGCCGGTGATCTCGGCGGTCCAGCATCTCGTCCCAGCGCATATGCGCGCGACCGCTTCGGCAAGCTTCCTGCTCATCAACAACCTGATCGGCATCGGCGGCGGCACCTTCTTCCTCGGCGCGCTCTCCGACGCGTTGACGAGAAGCTATGGCAACGAGGCGCTGCGCTACGCCATGCTGGCTTCGCTCGGTTTCTATCTGCTCGCCGCCCTGCTCATGTGGCTCGCTTCGAAACCGCTCAGGCAAGACTGGGTAGACTAGCCGCCGATCGCTTCGGGTTGAACCGAAGCCTGTCTGCAGCGCCAACGCGATCTGGGTTCAGCGCTCGCGCGTTGCGCTGAACTTGATGTCGGGATTGCGGTCCTGGACATAGCCGACTTCCCACGCGCTCTTCGCCATGAAGACGAGGTTGCCGTCGCGATCCTTGGCAAGCGCTGACTGGTTGATATTGGCAAAGGCCTTGAGCGCCGCCTCGTCGCCCGAGATCCAGCGCGCGGTATCCCACGGGCTCGGCTCGAGCTTGGCCGCCACCTTGTACTCGGCATCGAGCCGGCTCAGCAGCACGTCGAGCTGGAGCTGCCCGACCACGCCGATGATCCAGTTGCTGCCGATCTCGGGGTAGAAGACCTGCGTGACGCCTTCCTCGGCCATGTCGTCGAGCGCCTTCCTCAACTGCTTGGTCTTGGTCGGATCGACCAGCACCACGCGGCGCAGGATTTCGGGCGCGAAATTGGGGAGACCCGTAAAGCGGATCGATTCCCCCTCGGTCAGCGTGTCGCCCACCCGGAGCGTGCCGTGGTTGGGGATACCGATGATGTCGCCCGGCCAGGCTTCCTCGGCAAGCTCGCGGTCCTGCGCGAAGAACAGGATCGGCGAATGCACCGCGATAGGCTTGCCGTGGCCCGTGGGGGTCAGCTTCATGCCGCGGCGGAACTTGCCCGAGCACAGCCGCATGAAGGCGATGCGGTCGCGGTGCTGCGGGTCCATATTGGCCTGCACCTTGAAGATGAAGCCCGTGACGTTCTCATAGTCGGGCGACACCGAAGCGGGCTCGGCGGGCTGCGCGCGCGGCGGCGGCGCATGATCGCCCAGCGCCGCGATCAGCTCGGCGACGCCGAATTCCTTCAAGGCCGATCCGAAGAACACCGGGGTCAGGTCGCCGTGCCGATAGGCCTCGACATCGAAAGGCGCATAGCCGTGGAGCGCGAGCTCGGCTTCTTCCTGCAGGCGCGCGAGCCCCTCGGTCGAGACCGTCTCGGCGAGCTTCGGATCGTCGAGCCCCGTGAACTGCGTCATCTTGCCTTCGAACATGCGGCTGTCGCCCGTGGGCTGGCGCAGCACATTGGCGTGGAGGTCGTATACGCCCTCGAACTGTCCGCCCATGCCGACCGGCCAGCTCATCGGCGCCACATCGAGCGCGAGCATGTCGGCGATCTCGTCGAGCAGCGCGAAGCATTCGCGGCCCTCGCGGTCGACCTTGTTGACAAAGGTGATGATCGGCACCGAACGCAGACGGCAGACCTCGAACAATTTGCGCGTCTGCGGCTCGATGCCCTTGGCGGCGTCGATCACCATCACCGCGGAGTCGACCGCGGTCAGCGTGCGATAGGTGTCCTCGGAAAAATCCTCGTGGCCCGGCGTGTCGAGCAGGTTGAAGGTGATGCCGTCACGCTCGAAGGTCATCACCGACGACGTCACCGAGATCCCACGCTGCTGCTCGATCTTCATCCAGTCCGAACGCGCGCGGCGGTTTTGCCCGCGTGCCTTGACCTCGCCCGCGAGGTGGATCGCGCCGCCGAACAGCAGCAGCTTTTCGGTGAGCGTGGTCTTGCCCGCGTCGGGGTGTGAAATGATCGCGAAGGTGCGGCGATCGGGTCGGTTGGTGGTCATGTTTCTCTGCTTCCAGCTAATCCGCTCATCCTGAGGAGAGGCTGAGCTTGGCGAAGCCGCATCTCGAAGGATCTGTCCGGTGCATCCTTCGATACGGCCCTCGGCTCCGCTCGGTCCCTGCACAGGATGAGCGGCTATCGGGGAGGTTAGTTTTCCTTGAGCGTCACGATCATGCGGAACGAACGGCTCTCGCCCGGCGCGACGATGAACACGCCCGGCTTCTCGCTGAAATCGCCGTCAAAGCCTTCAGGGTCCGCCATCCCTGCCCAGGGCTCGATGCAGACGAAACCTGTGCCCGGTTTGGTCCAGATGCCGAGCCATTCGGTATCGGGGAACGCGATCTCGAGCTGCGGCCCTTCGCTCGCGCCATAACGCAGCGCGCGGCTTTCGAGCTTGTCCCAGATCAGCGCGTCGTTGGTGAAGAGATTGTCGCCGAGCGCAAGCACATTGTCTTCTACGGGGCTCGGCCGCGCCGTGTCGGCGATCACCCCGCTGGGTACGATCGCGCGCAGCTCCGCGGGCTCGTCCTTCTCGAAGACGATGCGGTGATCCTCGCGCGCGCCACCATAAGGCAGCGGCCACGCAAAGGCGGGGTGGAAGCCGAAGCTCGCGGGCATAGGCGCGCTTCCCGGATTGCCGATCGTTGCGATCATTGTCAGGCGCGGCCCGTCGAGATGGAAGGCCATATCGAGCACGAACGCGAAGGGATAGACGCTGCGCGTCTCGGGGCTGTCGACCAGCCGGAAGCGCACCGCATCGGGATCCTGCGCGACGACCGTGAA
Source organism: Sphingomonas sp. LaA6.9 (assembly GCF_022601895.1). Lineage (GTDB taxonomy): Bacteria > Pseudomonadota > Alphaproteobacteria > Sphingomonadales > Sphingomonadaceae > Sphingobium_A. The sequence continues at coordinate 7,236 of NZ_JAKVIO010000066.1, read as the reverse complement.
GTCGCTTCTGCGCGCAAAGCCATGCTGCGGCAAACTGTAGCTCCTGTCGCCGAGCCGGTATTCGTCGCGGTTCAGGCGTCCGACGATCGGGAACAGGATCGGCGCGCGACCTGTCCAGAAGGCGGGGTCGCCATCGCTCATGAGCTCGCGGCCCTCGGCGTCGGTCAGACTCACCAGCTCGGCACCCAGCGGCGCGATGCGCGCCGTCAGGTCACCTGAGCTGATCGAGACCGCGCCCTTTTCAGCCACGCAGCCTCGCACCGATTTTCTCGGCCGCCTTGACGACCTTGTCCGAGATCGCGGTCAGCTCTTCGTCGGTGAAGCTCTTGTCCTGCGGTTGCAGAACCACTTCCACCGCGACCGATTTGTGACCTTCCTCAACGCCCTGGCCGACAAAGACGTCAAACAGTCTTGCCGTCACGATCGCCTGCTTGTCCGCACCCTTCACCGTCCGGACGAGGTTGTCCGCGGGCGTGTCGGCGGGGACGAGGAAGGCGAAATCGCGCGTTACGGCCTGCAGCGCGGGGGGCGCATAAGCGGTCCGCATCCGGCCCGCGGCGCGCTTGCCCGGGATCGCGTCGAGATAGAGCTCGGCCGCGATCACGGTGCCGTCGAGGTCGAAGGCCCTGGCGGTCAGCGGGTGGAGCGTGCCAAAGGCGGCGAGCACGGTCTTGGGCCCAAGCCTGAGCGTCGCCGACTGGCCGGGATGGAAATGATCGCCGGCCTCACCGAAGACCTGCAGATTCTCGACAGGGGCGCCCGCAGCGGCGAGCAGCGCCAACACTTCGGCCTTGCCGTCGAACGCGTCGAAGCCCTGCGCCTTGCCCGACTGCCAGCTGCGTGGCGCCTTGTCGCCCGCGAGCACCACGCCCAGCGTCAGGCGTTCCCCGTCCGCAAAATAGCGCCGGCCCAGCTCGAACAGCCGGATCGACTCCGCGCCGCGCGCCTGATTGCGCGCCGCGGCGGCGAGCAGCCCGGGAAGCAGCGAAGGCCGCATGACCTTCATGTCCTCAGAAATGGGATTGGCGAGCGTCCAGTCGCCGCCGCCAAAGGCCGCGGCGTCCTTTTCCGAAAGGAAGCTCCACGTCACCGCCTCGTTGAGCCCGCGTGCAGCGGCCGTGCGACGCACGCGGCGCTCCATCAGCTGCTCGGGGGTCGCGGTGGGTTTGGCGACGCCGGGCGCACGCGGCAGCGGGGTCGAAGGGACGTGGTCGAGCCCGACGATGCGGACGACTTCCTCGACCAGATCGGCGCTGCCGATGACGTCGCGCCGCCACGTAGGCGGGGTCACCTGCCATTCGTTGCTGCCCGCAATCGCAAAACCCAGACTCTCGAGGATCGTCTTCTGTCGGTCGGCATCGACCGCAACACCCGCGAGCGTTTCGGTCATCGCCGGATCATAGCTGTGGGTCGCCATGTCGACCGGCGGCGTTCCCGCACGGGTGATCGCGCTCGGCGTGCCGCCGCAATGGTCGAGCACGAGCTGTGTCGCGATCGCGAGGCCGTCGTCGAGAAAGGCCGGGTCGACACCCCGCTCGAAGCGCTGGCGCGCGTCGCTGGTGAGACCGAGCTTCTGTCCGGTGCGCGCGATATGCGCGGGATCGAAATAGGCGCATTCAATGAGTACATCGGTGGTGGTTTCGGCCACGCCCGAATGCTCGCCGCCCATGATGCCGCCGATGTCGTGTACCGCCGTGTCGTCGGCGATCACGGTCATGCTGGCGTCGAGCGTGTAGGTCTTGCCGTTCAGCGCCAGAACCTGCTCGCCGTCCTTCGCGCGGCGCGCGACGAGCGGCCCCGAGAGCGTAGCACGGTCGTAGACGTGGAGCGGTCGTCCGAGGTCCACCGATACGAAATTGGTGATGTCGACCAGCATGGAAATGGGCTTCTGGCCGATTGCCTTGAGCTTGTCGCTCATCCATGCGGGGGACGCACCATTGGTGACGCCAGAAACGGCCTGCGCGAAGAAGGCCGGGCAGCCTTCGGGATCGAGTGTGGCAACCGCGGGCGCGGGATCGCTTCCCGCCACCGGCTCCAGTGATGCCATGCGATAGACTTCGGCGAGCGGCCTGAGCGTGCCGAGTCCCGCGGCGGCCAGATCGCGCGCAATGCCGCGCACGCCCATGCAATCCTGCCTGTTGGGGGTGATCGAAACGTCGATCACTGGATCGTCGAGACCCGCCCACGCGGCATAGTTGGTGCCCACGGGCGCATCTTCGGGCAGCTCGATGATGCCGTCATGATCCTCGCCCAGCTCGAGTTCGCGGAACGAGCACATCATGCCGTTCGATTCGACCCCACGGATCGCCGCCACCTTCAGCGTGACGTCGAGACCAGGGACATAAGCCCCCGGCGATCCGAACACGCCGACGAGGCCGGCGCGCGCATTGGGCGCGCCGCAGACCACCTGCAGCGGGCCCTTGCCCGCATCGACCTGAAGCACCTGCAGCTTGTCGGCCTGCGGGTGACGCTCGGCGGTCAGTACCTTTGCGATGGTGAAGGGCGCAAGCTTCTCGGCGGCGTTCTCGACGCCCTCGACCTCGAGGCCGATGGCGTTGAGCGTATCGAGCACCTGATCGAGCGTCGCCTCGCTCTCGAGGTGCTCCTTCAGCCAAGACAGTGTGAACTTCATGCGCCCACTCCTCCCGAAAGCGTGGGCACGTCGAGTGCCGAGAATCCATAATGGCGAAGCCAGCGCAGATCGCCGTCGAAGAAGGCGCGCAGGTCGTCCATGCCATATTTGAGCATGGCCAGCCGGTCTACGCCGGTGCCGAAGGCGAAGCCCTGCCACTCGTCGGGATCGAGCCCGCACGCCTCGATCACGCGGCGGTGGACCATGCCCGAGCCCAGCACCTCCATCCAGCCTTCCGATCCGCCGATCACGCGGCGGCCCTTTTCGATCGAATAGCCGACATCGACCTCGACCGAGGGCTCGGTGAAGGGGAAATAGCTGGGGCGCAGGCGAAGCACGATGTCGTCGCGCTCGAAGAATGCCTTGAGGAAGGTTTCGAGCGTCCATTTGAGGTGGCCGAGATGGATGCCCTTGTCGATCACCAGGCCTTCGATCTGGTGGAACATCGGCGTGTGCGTCGCATCCGAATCCGAACGATAGACGCGGCCCGGCGCGATGATGCGGATCGGGGGCTTCTCCGACGTCATGGTGCGGATCTGCACGGGCGAGGTGTGCGTGCGCAGCAGCATGTCCTTCCCGTCGCGCTTGTCGGGGAAGTAGAAGGTGTCGTGCATCGCGCGCGCCGGATGTGTTTCCGGAATGTTGAGCGCGGTGAAATTGTGCCAGTCGTCCTCGATTTCGGGGCCCGTCGCGACCGAAAAGCCCATATCGGCGAAGATCTCGGCCAGTTCGTCCATCACCTGGCTGACCGGATGCACGCTGCCCTGCGGGAAGGCGGGCGCGGGCAGCGTCATGTCGAGCGTCTCGGCCGCGAGCTTCGCGTCGAGCGCCGCGCGCTCCAGCCCCGTCTTGCGCTCGGTGATGGCGCCCGTCACGCCCTCGCGCAGCGCATGGATCTTCGGCCCTTCGCTTTGGCGCTCCTCGGGGCTCATGCCGCCCAGCGACTTGAGCAGCGTGGTGATGGCGCCCTGCTTGCCCAGCGCCTTCACGCGCACGTCCTCGATCGCTTGCGCCGTATCGGCCGCCGCGATCGCCGTCATCAGCTCGGCTTCGAGTGTGGTCAGGTCAGTCATGGATGTCCGCTTCGAGAATGTCGGTGGGGCAATAGAAAGAAGCGCCCCAAAAGCAAAGGGCGCGGATGGCTTGTGCCACCCGCGCCCCTGTGTCGCTTTCGCTACAGGCCGTTTCAGGCGGCCTGGGGCAGAGCCGCCTTCGCCTGAGCGACGATGGCGCTAAACGCTTCACCCTCGTGCATCGCGATGTCGGCGAGGACCTTGCGGTCGAGTTCGATGCCCGCGAGCTTGAGCCCGTGCATGAACTGCGAATAGGTCAGGCCTTCAGCGCGGACGCCCGCGTTGATGCGCTGGATCCACAGACCACGGAAGGTCCGCTTCTTAACCTTGCGGTCGCGATAGGCGTACTGGCCGGCCTTTTCGACCGCCTGACGCGCAATGCGGATCGTGTTCTTGCGACGGCCGTAAAAGCCCTTCGCCTGATCCAGAATCCTCTTATGCTTGGCTTTCGTGGTCGTACCACGTTTGACGCGTGCCATCTGTCAGTACTCCTTAACGCAGGCCGTAGGGTGCCCAGAGCTTCACGTGACCCCAATCGGAGTCCGAAAGCACCTCGGTACCGCGGTTCTGGCGGATATACTTGGCATTATGGCTCGAAAGCCGGTGACGCTTGCCGGCAACGCCGTGCTTCACCTTGCCAGTGGCGGTGATCTTGAAACGCTTCTTGACCCCGCTCTTGGTCTTCAGTTTGGGCATTTTCGTCTCCTTGTTACGCGACGATCGCGGACGGCCTCGGCATGCCTTACGGCCGGGCAGTCCCCCCGGATACTCGGGATGAATCGCGGAAAGCGGGGCCTTTACCCGACAAGCCGCACCAATGCAACCGCTGGGCGCAGAATCGGAACAAGCCGCTTCACCCAAGGGTTTGCGTTTCATGCCCGCCGATCTGAGCCATGAACGGTTCCCACCGACGGAGGCGCTCCCGATTCCCCGGCGCCGCGTAAGTCCGGTGCGGGTCGTTCTCTACACGATCGGGAGCATCATCGCGGCAATCATCCTCGCCTGGCTGGTCCTTTACATTACCAAGGGCCGCTTCCTGAAAGGTCCGTTCGAACGGATCGTCGGCGCGCAGATTGAACGCAAGGTCGATGTCGCGGGCGATTTCCAGCTCTATTTCAATCCCTTCAACGTGAAGTTCTATGCCGAAGGGCTGACCATATCCAACCCGGAATGGGCGAGCAGCCGCAACTTCTTCGAATCGCGCGTGATCGACACCAACATCGCCACCTGGACGCTGCTGTTCGGCAAGGACCGGATCAACTGGCTCGCGCTGGTGGCGGGTGACGTCAGCCTCGAATGGGACAAGGCGGGCAAGCGCAACAGCTGGACCTTCGGCGATCCCGACAAGCCGCCGGAGTCGCTCGATATCCCGATCATCCGTCAGGCGGTCGTGCGCGGTACCGAGATCCATTATCGCGACCCGCCGATGCAGTTCAGCGCCGATATCAGAATCGAGACGGTACGCGCGGCCGATACGCGCTTTCAGAACGATATCCGTTTCTCTGGTGGCGGCTCGATGCGTAATCGGCCCTTCACGCTTTCGGGCAGCCTGATGTCGCCCAACGAGACGGTCGCGGGGGGCCGCAACCAGTTACGGCTCGCGGCCCGATCGGGGCTCACCGCCATGACCATCTTGGGGACTTTGCCCGGCGCGACCGAGATCGACGGCGCAGATCTGAAGATGGGTGTGCGCGGTCCCAATATCAGCCTGCTTTTCGATTTCCTCGGCGTCGCGGTGCCCGACACGCGCACCTATCGCATCACCTCCAATCTTACCAAACAGGACGACTCCTGGCGCTTCACGCGCCTGAAAGGCGTGTTCGGCGAGAGCGACATTGCGGGACTGATGACGATCTCGCGCCCTGATAGGCGGCTCAAGATCGACGCCGATCTCCAGACGCGTGTACTCGACATCGTCGATGCCGGTCCCTTTATCGGTTACGACCCCGATCGGCTCGAGGCGCGAGGCAACGCGGGCGCGGTGAACGCGGTAGCTGGGCGGCCGCGCGTGTTGCCCGATGCGCCGCTCCGCATCGATGCGATCAGCCGCTTCGACGCTGACGTCAAATGGAGTGTGCGCGATGTTCGCGCGGAGAGCTTTCCTGTTTCCAACATTGCGCTGAAGCTCGACCTCGATCGCAGCCTGCTCACGCTTTCGCCCTTCAGCTTCGACGTGGCGGGCGGCCACCTCGATTCGGATATCGCGATCAACGCCCGGGGCGCGCCCGTGCGCACACGCTATGACATCCGCCTCGCGCCGACCCCCATGGGGCAGCTCCTCTCACGCTTCGGGGTAGAACAGTCGGGAACGACGGGCATGCTCAAGGCGCGCGTGGCGATGACGGGCGAGGGCGATACGATCCACAAGTCGCTCGCATCCTCGGACGGACGCGTCGCGATCATCATGCCTCGCGGCTCGATGTGGACCCGCAATGTCCAGCTTTCCGAACTCGATATCGGCACCTTCGTCACCAAGATGTTCGAAAAGAAGCTGAAGGAACCCGTCCAGATCAATTGCGGCCTGATCGGCTTCACCGTGCGCGATGGCGTCGCGGCCGCCGATCCGATCCTGATCGATACGCGCAAGAACGTCATCGTCGGTCGCGGCGGCTTCAGTTTCAAGAATGAGACGCTCGATCTCGCGGTGCGCGCCGATGGCAAGAAATTCAGCCTGTTCTCAGGCCAGTCGCCCGTGGGCGTCGGCGGCTATTTCGCCCGGCCGAAGCTCGACGTGATCACTCCCGAACTGGTCGGGCGCGCGGGCGCGGGTCTGGGCCTTGGGGCGCTTGTCAGCCCGCTCGCGGCAGTCATAGCTTTTGTCGACGTGGGTGACGCCAAGGCGGCAGATTGCGGACCCGTGCTCGCGGGTGCTCACGCCACAGCCCAGCGGACGCGCGGCGGTCAGGCGCGCGACGATGTCGGCCGCGGTACGACGAGCAAGAAGGAAAGCGGCAAACTGTCGAAAAAGACCGAGCAGAAACAGGAGAAGAAATTCCTCGGCATCTTCTGACGGGCTATAAGTCGCCATCTCGCCAAGGAAAGAGCCATGGCCGAAGACTGGACCCCGCTGACGGGGGTAACTCCGCACCTGACGATCCGTGACAATCGTGCGGCTGAAGCCGTCGACTTTTACACGCGCGCTTTTGGCGCGGTCGAACGGGGTCGCCACATGGCGGACGACGGCAAGCGCGTGATGCACGCACATCTGGATCTCAATGGCGGGGCATTGATGCTCAACGACGATTTTCCAGAAATGATGGGCGGCGAGCCCTCACCACCGCCCGCGGGCGCGACACTGCATCTCGAGGTTCCCGACGCCGACACCGCCTGGTCCCGTGCGCTTGAAGCGGGCGCATCGGTGCGCTTTCCGCTCGACAACCAGTTCTGGGGGCAGCGCTACGGGCAGGTCATCGATCCGTTCGGGCATGTCTGGTCGATCGGAGGTCCGCTCAGGGAGCAGTGATGCCGGGATCAGTGATGATGATCGCCGGCAGCGAGCGCCTCGATGATGTCGTCGATCCGCGCGGGATC
>NZ_JAKVIO010000065.1 GCF_022601895.1 Sphingomonas sp. LaA6.9 | reverse complement strand
GATCGAAAATTCGCTTCTTCTGCGCGACGCGCTGAAGGCGAAGAAGATTCCGGTTGAAACCCATTTCTTCGCCGAGGGCGGCCATGGCTTCGGTCTGCGCAAGGCAGCGGGCAAACCCGCGGCGATCTGGCCCGAACTCTTCCTGAACTGGGCACGCCATCACGGGCTGCCAGGCTGACCCGTCACGACCGGCAGGCAGCGGTTCCAGTATCTGGCGAATTGCTGTAACAGCCGGGAATGTCCAGCGATGCCCGGTGCGCCCCAACTCCGATGACGTCGGCTGAATCCCAGGATGTTCAGGCGAGCGAGGCACTGCTGCGCTCGATCCTCGCGACGGTTCCCGATGCGATGGTGGTGATCGACACCGACGGCGCCATCATCGATTTCAGCGCCGCCGCCGAACGGATGTTCGGCTATGCGCGCGCCGATGTGCTGGGACGCAACGTCAACATATTGATGCCCTCGCCCGATCGCGAACGGCATGACGGCTATATCGAGCGCTATCTGAACACGGGCGTGCCGCGGATCATCGGCATTGGCCGCATTACCGTTGGCCGGCGCGCGAACGGCGAAACCTTCCCCATGGAGCTTTCGATCGGCGAGGCGCGCACCGATCACAGCCGTGTGTTCACGGGCTTCGTCCGCGATCTGACCGAACGCCAGCAGGCCGAGATCAGACTCAAGGAGCTTCAGAACGAACTCGCCCATGTCTCGCGGATCAGCGCGATGGGAACCATGGCATCGTCGCTGGCGCATGAACTCAACCAGCCGCTGACCGCGGTCGCCAACTATCTCGAGGCGGCGCGCGATCTGCTGGCCGAGCCCGGCGTCGAAGACATCGCGATCGTGCGCGAAGCGCTCGACGACGCCGCCAGGCAGTCGGTACGCGCGGGGCAGATCGTGCGCGGTCTGCGCGACTTCATCGGGCGCGGCGACACCGAAAAGCGGATCGAGAGCCTTGGCCGGCTTGTCAGCGAGGCGAACGCGCTGGCGCTGATCGGCATCCGTGAAATGGACGTCGACGTCGATATCCAGCTCGACCCACAGGCGGACCGCGTGCTGGTGGATCGCGTGCAGGTCCAGCAGATTCTCGTCAACCTGATCCGCAACGCACTCGAAGCGATGACAGAGGGCCCGAAACGGCTGCTCACCATTCGGACGCGCAGGATATCGCACGATCAGGTGCGCGTCAGCGTGGCCGACAGCGGTTCGGGCATAGCGCCGGAGATTCGGGAGCGATTGTTCCAGCCATTTCTCACGACCAAGGACGATGGCATGGGGCTCGGGCTCTCGATCTGCCAGACGATACTGGAAGCACAGGGCGGGTCCATCTGGGCAGAAGCCGCACCGGAGGGCGGGACGATTTTCAGCTTCACGCTTGATTGCGGGGAAATGGAGTAAAGCGATGGCAGCCAGGCGGCGGGTCTATCTCGTTGACGATGAGGAAGCGATCCGGCGCTCTGCCGGATTCATGCTGAGGACGTCAGGGTTCGAGGTGGAAAGCTTCAGTTCCGGCGCCGAGTTCCTGAAGGAAGCCGCGCGGCTGGAACCGGGCTGCATTCTGCTCGACGTCCGCATGCCCGTGATGGACGGCCTGGAAGTGCAGAAGGTGCTTCGCGCGCGAGGGATCACGATGCCAGTGATCGTACTGACAGGGCATGGCGATATCTCGATCGCGGTCAACGCGATGAAATGCGGCGCAATCGAGTTCATCGAAAAGCCGTTCGAGAAGGCGACGCTGCTGCGCGCGATGGAAGAGGGGTTCGCGTGCCTCGAACGCGCGGATCGCAATGACCTGCGTGCCTCCGAAGCTGAAGTGCGGTTGAAAGCGCTCACGCCGCGCGAACATGACGTTCTTCAGGGACTGGTGCGCGGCCACCCCAACAAGACGATCGCCTACGATCTGGGTATCAGCGCGCGCACCGTGGAGATCCACCGCGCCAACCTGATGACGAAGCTGGCGGTCCACAGCCTGTCGGAAGCGCTGCAGATCGCCTTCGCCGCGGGACTGGGTGATGCCCCGCCGATCGCGAGCGAGACCGTGACGCGGTAGCGCGCGGCCCGAGGCGTTCCAGGAAAATCCGACTAACCGCTTGACCTAGTACATTCCCGTATATCGTCTCCGCGTGTCGCGGCTCCAGAGAGCGCGGGCGAGGCGTCGCCCGCCGCACGAGTCTTTTTGGGGGTCGAAATGTATCTGGGTGCCAAGTCAGCGACCGATAGCGGTCCCGCCGCACCGCTACCCGTGCGCTGCGCCTTCTGCCCCGTTCGCCGTCAAGGCATGTGCGCCGCGCTCCCGGACGATGCGCTGCGCGGTCTTTCCGTGTTTGCGCGACGGCGGAAGCTGGAAAAGGGTCAGACGCTGCACTGGGAAGGCGATGCCGTGCCGCTTGCACTCGCAGTTGTCACGGGTATGCTCAAGCTTGCAAGTACGGCGCAAGACGGCAGCGAGCAGATTGTCGGGCTGGTCGGCGCAGGCAGTTTCGTGGGCAAACCGCTTGGAGGCACCACGCATGAGCGCATTACAGCGTTGGACGACTGCGAACTCTGCGTTTTTCCCGCCGATTTCTTGCGCGACTTCGTCGCGATGCATCCGGAGATGATGGCGGTGTTGTTCGAGCAGGCTATCGCCGACCTCGACAGCGCCCGGCGCTGGATGAGGCTGCTCGGTCGCGGGTCGGCAAGCGAGCGGGTCGCTGCGCTGCTGGTGGAAATGGCCTCGCGCCGACCGGACGAGACGCGGCACCGGCTGCCGCTCAGCCGCAGCGAGATGGCCGATTTCACGGGACTGACCATCGAAACCGTCAGCCGCCAGCTTTCCCGGTTTCGGCACGCCGACATCATAGCATTGCCATCGCGCGACAGCTTCGAGGTGCGCGATCTTGAAACGCTGACACAAATCGCAGGCATGACTCCGGGATACGGGCTGCACTGAAAGCAGGGGAAATGATGACATGGACAGCTTGCTGATCAAGACCGGAGGATGGCTCGCGATCGCGCTGATGGCGCTCGTCGCCGTCGCACTCGCATCCGATCCCGGTTTCGCGGTGCACATGACGATCATCGGCGTGGCCGCGCTCGTCGCGATGTGGGTCGGACTCAGCCGTACCGATTATTCCGCAATCGCCCGGGGCGTATTGAAAATGCCGGTCGACGAGGGGCGCTATGACGACGACCCCATTCGCTGGGGTGTCATCGCGACGGTATTCTGGGGTGTGGTGGGTTTCCTTGCGGGTCTCTTCATCGCGCTCCAGCTTGCCTTTCCCGTGCTCAATCTCGGCCTCGAATATACGACCTTCGGGCGGTTGAGGCCGCTGCACACATCCGCGGTGATCTTCGCGTTCGGCGGCAATGCGCTCATTGCCACCAGCTTTTACGTTGTCCAGCGCACCTGCCGTGCCCGGCTGGCGCTCCCCGGCCTCGCGCGCTTCGTGTTCTGGGGATATCAGCTCTTCATCGTGCTCGCGGCGACGGGCTATCTGCTCGGCATCACGCATTCCAAGGAATATGCCGAGCCCGAATGGTATATCGACCTGTGGCTGACCGTGGTCTGGGTCGCCTATCTGGCGGTGTTCGTCGGCACGATCCTGAAGCGCAAGGAGCCGCATATCTATGTGGCCAACTGGTTCTATCTGAGCTTCATCATCACGATCGCGATGCTCCACCTCGTCAACAATCTGGCGATGCCCGTCAGCCTGTTCGGATCGAAGAGCTATTCGGCGTTCGCGGGCGTGCAGGATGCGTTGACCCAGTGGTGGTACGGCCACAATGCGGTGGGCTTCTTCCTCACCGCGGGCTTCCTCGCGATGATGTACTACTTCGTGCCCAAACAGGCCGAGCGCCCGGTCTACAGCTACCGGCTGTCGATCATCCACTTCTGGTCGCTGATCTTCCTCTATATCTGGGCCGGTCCGCACCATCTTCACTACACCGCGCTGCCCGACTGGGCGCAGACGCTGGGCATGGTCTTTTCGATCATGCTGTGGATGCCGAGCTGGGGCGGCATGATCAACGGCCTGATGACGCTCAACGGCGCGTGGGACAAGATCCGCACCGATCCGATCATCCGTATGATGGTGATGGCGATCGCCTTCTACGGCATGTCGACCTTCGAAGGGCCGATGCTGTCGATCAAGGCGGTCAACAGCCTGTCGCACTATACCGACTGGACGATCGGCCACGTTCACTCCGGTGCGCTCGGTTGGAACGGCCTGATCACCTTTGCCTGCGTCTACTACCTCGTGCCCCGGCTCTGGCACCGCCCGCGCCTTTACTCGCTGCGCATGATCAACTGGCATTTCTGGCTCGCGACCGTGGGGATCGTCCTCTACGCCGCCTCGATGTGGGTCGCAGGCATCATGCAGGGGCTGATGTGGCGCGAATATGGGGCGGACGGATATCTCGTCTACGCCTTTTCCGAGGTCACCGCGGCGATGCTGCCCATGTACCTGATCCGCGCGGCGGGCGGCGTGCTCTACCTCGCCGGCGCGCTGGTGATGGTGTGGAACGTCTGGATGACGATCGCGGGGCGCCTGCGCGAGGAAAAGCCGATGACCGATGCGGCCTTCGATCCCGACAAGGATCGGCCGATCGCGCCCACTGCCGCCGCTCCCGTTCCCGCCGAATAAGGATCAAGAAAAATGGCGAGCAAATTCTTCGACCACAAGAAGATCGAACGCAATGTCACGCTGCTCGGCGCGCTGTCGCTTGTCGTGGTGGCAATCGGCGGGATCGTCGAGATCGCGCCGCTGTTCTGGATCGACAGCACGATCGAGAAGGTGGAGGGGGTGCGCCCCTACACCCCGCTCGAGCAGGCGGGCCGCAACATCTATGTGCGCGAGGGCTGCTACAACTGCCACAGCCAGATGATACGCCCCTTCCGCGACGAGGTGGAACGTTACGGCCATTACAGCCTGGCGGCCGAGAGCATGTACGACCACCCCTTCCAATGGGGATCGAAACGCACCGGCCCCGATCTGGCGCGCGTCGGCGGTCGCTATTCGGACGAATGGCACGTCCAGCATCTGAAGGATCCGCGCGCGGTTGTCCCTGAATCGATCATGCCGCCCTATGCCTTCCTCGCCGAGCGCGACCTGAAGACGGGCGACATGGCGCAGCATCTGCGCGCGCTGTACCGGGTCGGTGTGCCCTATGACGAAAAGGCGATCGCGGCCGCCAATGACGACCTGCGTCACCAGGCCGATCCCGACCATGACTCTGACGGCTTCAAGGCGCGCTATCCCAAGGCGCAGGTCCGCGATTTCGACGGCAATCCCGGCAGGCTGACAGAGATGGACGCGCTCGTCGCCTATCTGCAGATGCTCGGCACATTGGTCGATTTCGAGGCCGCCGCGCCGCAGGAGCAGCCGCGATGAGCTATGACGCGCTACGCCATTTCGCCGACAGCTGGGGACTGGTCTTCATGGGCGTCGTCTTTTTGACGCTGGTCGGCTGGACCTTTCGCAAGGGGGCGAAGGCCAGCCACGACCGCGCCGCACAGATGATCTTCGACAAGGATCGCGACAATGGCTGAAAAACGCATCGATCAGCCCACGGGCACCGAAACCGTCGGCCATGAATGGGATGGCATCGAGGAGCTGGATACGCCGATGCCGCGCTGGTGGCTGTGGACCTTCTACCTCACGATCGTCTGGGGCATCGCCTATACGATCGCCTTCCCCGCCTGGCCGATGATCAGCAGCGCGACATCGGGCGTGCTCGGCTGGTCGAGCCGCGCGGAATTGACCCGAGAACTCGATGCGCAGTCGACCAGGCGCGCGCCGATCACGCAGGCGCTGGCGACCATGTCGGTCGAGCAGCTCGCCGCCAACCCGCAGTTGATGCAGGCCGCGGTCGAAGGCGGGCGCGCCGCGTTCAAGGTGCACTGCGTCCAGTGCCACGGATCGGGCGCCGCGGGATCGAAGGGCTATCCCAACCTCAACGACGACGAATGGCTCTGGGGCGGCGACATCAGGACGATCGAATATACGATCACACATGGCATCCGGAATCCGGACCACGACCAGACGCGCATCTCGCAGATGCCCGCCTTTGGCAGGGACGGTATATTGAAGCCCGAGGAAGTCGCGGACCTCACCGCCTATGTGCGCACGATATCTGGCCAGCAAAAGCCCAATGCAGCGGCCGCGCGCGCGACAAAGCTGTTCGCGGATAATTGCACGGTCTGCCATGGCCCCGCGGGCAAAGGCGACCGCAAGCTCGGCGCGCCCGACCTGACCGATGCGATCTGGCTCTATGGCGGCGACGCCGACAGCATTGCGACAACGATCACCAACAGCCGCAACGGCGTCATGCCGCGCTGGGGCGAAAAGCTCGACCCGGTGACGGTGAAGATGCTCGCGGCCTATGTCCATTCGCTCGGCGGCGGCGAAGCGCTGCCAGCGGCGCAAACCGCGCAGGCCGAACGGAAGGGGGGCGCGACCAGGCCCGATGTCCAGCCCTGAAGACCTGAGCGCCTCGCTCTACGAGAAGCGCAAGGGCGTCTATCCCAAGGCGGTGGACGGTCCCTTCCGCCGCTTCAAATGGGCGGTGATGGCGGTGACGCTGGCGATCTACTACGTCACGCCCTGGCTGCGCTGGGATCGCGGCCCCTATGCGCCCGATCAGGCGGTGCTCGTCGATCTCGCCAATCGCCGCTTCTACATGTTCGCGATCGAGATCTGGCCGCACGAATTCTATTATGTCGCGGGGCTGCTCGTGATGGCGGGGATCGGGCTGTTCCTCGTCACCTCGGCGGTGGGCCGCGCATGGTGCGGCTATGCCTGCCCGCAGACGGTGTGGACCGATCTCTACCAGCATGTCGAGCGCTTCATCGACGGCGATCGCAACGCGCAGATCCGGCTGGCGAAGGCGCCATGGGGGCCGGCCAAGATCGGCAAGCGGCTGTCCAAATGGACGGTCTGGCTGCTGATCGCGGTGGCGACGGGTGGCGCATGGATCTTCTATTTCGCCGATGCGCCGACGCTCGCTCGCGATTTCATTGCGGGCGACGCGGCACCCGTCGCCTATGCCACCGTCGGCGTGCTGACGCTCACCACCTTCGTGCTTGGCGGCTTCATGCGCGAACAGGTGTGCATCTATATGTGCCCCTGGCCGCGCATCCAGACCGCGATGCTCGACGAGAAATCGCTGATCGTCACCTACAAGGACTGGCGCGGCGAACCCCGCACGCGCGGCGTCAAAAAGGCCGAGGACGGGTATCTGCCGACGGGCGACTGCATCGACTGCCTGCAATGCGTCTCGGTCTGCCCGACGGGCATCGACATCCGCGAGGGGCCGCAGATCGGCTGCATCACCTGCGCCTTGTGCATCGACGCGTGCGACAAGGTGATGGAACAGGTAGGCCGCCCGCGCGGACTGATTGATTATTGCACCGTCGACGATGCCGAGCGCGAGAAAAAGGGCGCGCCGCCACGTCCGGTTCTCAAGACGCTGCTGCGCCCGCGCACCATCGCCTATTTCACGGTCTGGGCCGGGATCGGCGTCGCCATGCTGTTCGCGCTCGGCGCGCGGACGCGTGTCGACATCAGCGCGCTGCAGGATCGCAACCCGATCTATGTCCGACTTGCCGATGGCACGATCCGCAACAGCTACACCGTCAAGATCCGCAACATGCAGGCACGGCCGCGCCCCATGGAAATCGGGATCGACGGGCTCGCGGGCGCGGTACTCTGGTCAGAGAACGGCGCGCGCGAAACTGCGGGGCGTTCGGTCACAGTCGATGCGCCTGCCGACAGCGTGACCAGGGTCCGCGTCTTCGTGGCGGCTGGCCCAGATGGGGAGCAGCGAAGCCCGTTCAATTTCACCGTCCGCGCAACCGATTCCGAAGGCGGCAGCAGCGCTGACGACACCCAGTTCGAAAGGCCGGAGTCAGATTGATGCCCGCTCCCACCCACCGTTTCACCGGCTGCCACATGACGATCATTCTGGTGACGTTCTTTGCGGTCGTCATCGGGGTCAACCTGATCATGGCGCGCTTCGCGATCGGCACCTTTGGCGGCACGGTCGTCGAGAACAGCTATGTCGCCAGCCAGAAGTTCAACGGATGGCTCGAACAGGGACGGCAACAGCGCGCGCTTGGCTGGACCATCTCGCTTGCGCTCGACCCGGCACGGCATATCGCAGTGTCTTTGAGCGACCGGCACGCGCCGCTCCATGACGCGCGGGTCAGTGCGGTCGCGCGCCACCCGCTCGGCCGTGCGCCGAGCGTCGCCCTTGCCTTCGAAACCGTCGCGCCCGGCGAGCTGCGCGCGGTGGAGCCGCTGCCCGCAGGGCGCTGGCAAATCCAGCTGCTCGTCGAACGCGGTTCCGACCAGCTTCGCCGCATCGAGACGGTGCAGTGAACGCGCCCGGCTCGCCTCCCGCGCGCGCCACGCCGCTGGCGGAGACATTGTTCTCGGTTCCGTCGCTGCGCTGCGCGGGGTGCATCTCCAGGCTCGAGGACGGTCTGGCTCAGGCACCCGGCATCGCTGCGGCGCGCGTCAATTTCACCGCAAAGCGCGTCACTGTCGCGCATGATCCCGACATCACGGTGCCCGAACTGATCGGCGTGATCGGCCAGCTCGGCTTCGAGGCGCAGCCGCTCGGCATCGCGCAAACCTCCCGCGACGGCGAAAGCGGCACGCTGCTGAAGGCGATGGCGGTCGCTGGATTCGCCTCGATGAACATCATGCTGCTCTCGGTCTCGGTCTGGTCGGGGGCCGAAGGCGCCACGCGCGATCTGTTCCACTGGCTTTCGGCGCTGATCGCACTTCCGACGGTCGCCTATGCCGGCCGCCCCTTCTTCAAATCGGCCTGGGCGGCGCTGCGCCACGGCCGCACCAACATGGACGTGCCGATCTCGATCGGTGTCGTGCTGGTGAGCGCACTCAGCCTGTTCGAGACCATCGTCAGCGGCCCGCACGCCTATTTCGACGGTGCGGTGATGCTGCTCTTCTTCCTGCTCGTGGGGCGCTGGCTCGACAGCGTCATGCGCGACCGCGCGCGCGACGGCGTGACCGCCCTTCTGAAGCACACCGCGCCCGGCGCGCTGGTGCTGAAGAAGGACGGTGGCACCGAATGGCGCGAGGCGCAGGCACTCGCCCCGAATATGCGGATGATCGTGGCAGCGGGTGAGCGCCTCGCCGCCGATGGCGTGATCGAAAAGGGCGAAAGCAGCTTCGATCGCGCGCTAATGACCGGAGAAAGCGCGCCGCAGCGTGCGGGACCCGGCGACAATGTCCTTGCGGGCACGCTCAATATCGACGCACCCGTCACCGTACGCGTGACCGCGGCGGGGCCGGATACCGCGATCGCCGACATCGCGCGGATGATGGAGAATGCGGGACAGTCACGCTCGCGCTATGTCCGGCTCGCCGACCGTGCGGCGCGGCTTTATGCCCCGGCGGTCCATACTCTGGCCGCGCTCAGCTTTGCGGGCTGGATGCTCGCGGGCGCCGGCTGGCACGAGGCGCTGCTGATCGCGGTCGCGGTGCTCATCATCACCTGCCCCTGCGCGCTTGGCCTTGCGGTTCCGGCGGCGCAGATCGTTGTCGCGGGCTCGCTGATGCGCGCGGGCGTGCTGATCAAGGACGGCTCGGCGCTCGAGCGCCTCGCCGAGGCCGATCGCGCGCTGTTCGACAAGACGGGGACGCTGACATTGGGACGCCCCGACCCCGAAAATCTCGCCGAACTGACCTGGCAGCAGAAATCGGTGCTGCTCGGCCTCGTCCGCGCGAGCCGCCACCCCTTGAGTCAGGCGCTGCGCCGCGCGATCGAGGACGAGGGCATCGTGGCCGCCGAGGTCGACGACATTGCCGAAACCCCAGGCATGGGCCTGAGCGGATGGCTGTTCGGCAAGGCGGTGGCGCTTGGCCGCGCCGACGATGCGGGCGACGCGATGGCGTGCCGCTTCGGGATAGAGGGTGAAGGCGCGGTCACGATCCGCTTTCGCGACCGGCTGCGTCCGGGCGCGACGCAGCTGCCCGATGCGCTTGCGTCGCTCGGCATCTCCACGTCGATCCTGTCGGGCGACCGTGCCGCTGCGGTCGCGCCCGTTGCGCGCGCGCTCGGGCTTACCGCACAGACGGGCATGTTGCCCGAAGACAAGCTCGCCGCCATCGCGCGGCTTTCGGCTACGGGCGCGAGGGTATTGATGGTGGGCGATGGCCTCAACGACGGCCCTGCGCTGGCTGCAGGCCATGTCTCGATGGCGCCCGCCTCGGCAAGCGGTGCGGGGCAGAACGCCGCCGACGCGGTGTGGCTGGGCGACTCCATCGCGCCCGTCCCCGTCGCAATCCGCGCCGCGCGCCGGACGATGCGCGTGGTCCGCCAGAATTTCGCGATCGCGATCGCGTATAATGTGGTGGCGGTGCCGCTCGCGTTCATGGGCTATGTCACGCCGCTGTTGGCGGCACTGGCGATGTCGGGTTCCTCGCTGATCGTCGTCGCCAATGCGCTGCGCTTGAGAACGGCTACGCGATGAGCGGACTTGCGCTCCTGATCCCCGTCGCTTTGCTGCTCGGGCTTTCGGGTCTCGCCGCATTTTTCTGGGCGATCCGCAGCGGCCAGTTCGACGATCTCGACGGTGCCGCGCTGCGCATCCTGATCGACGAGGACGAACAAAAGAACGGGGCGGATCACCAGGAACCGCCCCGCAGTCGGGAGGATCGTTCGGGCGGGGTCAGAGCCGGAAGCCCAGCCCCACACCAAAGACGAGCGGATCGAGACTGACGCGCACCCTCTGCGTGCCCGCGGCGGTGGTGCGCAGCGTAGCGGTTGTGTCGATATCGAGATATTTGACGTCGAGGTTCAGAAAGAGCGTCTTGCTGAGGTCGACGTCGACGCCGACCTGTCCCGCCCAGCCCCAGCTATCGGACATGGATACGCGTGTCGGACCCACCGCCGCTTCGAGTGCGTCAGAGGCGTCTTCCGAGTAGAAGGCGGTGTAGTTGATCCCGGCGCCGACATAGGGCCGCACCGGGCCGTCGGGAATCGGGTGATATTGCGCCGTCAGCGTCGGGGGCAGCACCCAGGTCGAGGCGAGCTTGCCGATGCCCCCCGTTGTGCCCGTGCGCCCCGAAGCCGCGTGCTTCGTGGTCGCCGCGATCAGCTCGAAGCCGATATGGTCGGTCGCCATGTACGTCACGTCCACTTCGGGCATCACGCTGTCGTCAACTTTCACCTCCTCGCCCGGAAAGCCGGGGAGGATGCTGCCCGAGCTTTCATTGGGCGCGACCATGATGCCGCGCAGACGCAGATAGACGTCCCCCGCCTCGGCCTGGGCGGGTGAGGCGGTCATGCCCAGGACCAGCAACGCGATTCCAACCTGATTCTTCATGCCCCCAATGTCCTTGTCGCTATTCTCAACATGGCATGGGGTTGCATCGGATGGCGTCGCCAATCCTTGATCCACAGCAATGAATGTTTTGATCCAGATCAAGGATCAGCAGAGGCGCGCCCGCTAGCCAGACGACATGTGGAGCTATCATCCCGAACTGCTCAAAACGCCCGTGCCGCGCTATACGAGCTACCCGACCGCCGCCGAATTCAGCGACGGCGCCGGTGCACCCGAAATGAAGCAGGCGCTGGAGGCGATCGCGCCCGAAACACCCTTCTCACTCTACGTCCATATCCCCTTCTGCGAGCAGATTTGCTGGTATTGCGGCTGCAATACGGCGGCGGCCAACCGCCTCGACCGCGTCGCCGCCTATCTCGACGCGCTCCACGCCGAGATCGGGCTGATCGCGACGCAGCTTGCCGGGCGTGGCGCCATCACGCGGATCGCCTTTGGTGGCGGCAGTCCCAATGCAATAGCGCCGGACCAGTTCCTGATGCTGGTCGAGCGGCTGCGCGAAGCGTTTCGCTGCAAGGACGCGCCGCTCTCGGTTGAGATCGATCCCCGCCACTTCTCGCAGGAATGGGCGGGAATGCTCGGCGCGCTCGGCGCGGGTCGGGTCAGCCTCGGCGTCCAGACCTTCGCCGAACATGTCCAGCGGGCGATCGGACGCGTCCAGCCGCAGGAGATGATCGCTGACGCCGTGCGATGGCTGCGCGCCGCGGGAGTCGGATCGATCAATTTCGACCTCATGTACGGCCTGCCCGAACAGTCGCTCATCGACCTAGCGGAAACGCTCGACACCGCGATCACCATGGCGCCCGACAGGATCGCGCTGTTCGGATATGCGCACGTCCCGCACCTTGTCCCGCGCCAGCGCCGCATCGATGGGAGTGCGCTTCCCGATGCGCGGCTGCGCTTCGATCAGGCGATGCTGGGACATCGCATGCTGACCGATGCCGGCTATGCGGCGGTTGGTTTCGACCATTTCGCGCGCGCAGGCGATGCGCTTGCACGCGCCGGGCGCGAAGGCGCCCTGAAGCGCAATTTCCAGGGATTCACCGACGATGACGCGACGGTTCTGATCGGCCTTGGCGCGAGCGCGATCAGCAGTTTTCCCGATCGCATCCTGCAGAACGAGAAGAATGCGGGCCGCTATCGCATGCTCGTCGGCGCCCGACGGCTCGCGCAGACGCGCGGCGTGTTTCGTTCGCATGACGACCAGAGGCGCGGCGAAATCATCGACGCGCTGCTTTGCGGGGGCCGCGCAGATATCGCCGCATTCCCCGATATGGCCGCGCGGCTTGAGCCCTTTGCGGCGCGCGGTCTGATCGAAGTCGAGGGTACCGGGCTGCGGATCGCGCAGGACGGCACGCCTTATGCGCGTATCATCGCCGCGCAGTTCGACAGCTATCGATCGCCCGATGCGCGACGGTTCAGCCATGCGCTCTAGCTGGGCCGCGCTTCCAGCGATCGGTGCCGCGCTGATGCTGGCCGTGCCAGCGGGCGCTGCGCAGACGGACATATTGATCAGTGTCTGCACGGGCGACGGCATTCGCCTTGTCGCGTTGGCGCACGAGCCCCCCGAAGGTCAGAGCAAGCATAATTGCCAGAAGGCCTGCCACGCACTCTGCGACCGGAAAAAGGGCACGCGCAAGGGTACGCAGCGCTAGCGTGCAGCCGATACCGCATTCGCCGCGAACACGATGCGGAGCGCTTCGGACAGGCTCTTGACGTCGAGCTTCGCCATGAGATTGGCGCGGTGAATCTCGACCGTGCGCGGACTGATCCCCAGATCATGCGCGATGGTCTTGTTGGGAAGGCCGTCGACGAGCCCGTTCAGAACGTCACGCTCGCGCGGCGTCAGCACGTTGAGGCGCGCCTCGGCATCGTGCGCATGCGTCTGCGCACGACCGGCCGCCGCGAGTCTAGCCCAGCCCTGCTCCAGCGCCGCAATCATCGATGCCTTTTCAAAGGGCTTTTCCAGAAAATCGACGGCCCCCGCCTTCATCGCGCGGACGGCGATCGAGATATCGCCATGTCCGGTCATGACGATGACGGGCATCGTGATCCCAAGCGCACGCAACGCCAGCTGTGCATCGAGCCCGCCGGTTCCTGGCATCCGCACATCGAGCAGGATGCAGCCCGACGTCAGATCGGGCGCCGCCTTCAGGAACGCGTCCGCCGAATTGAAACTCTCCACGACGCACCCGCTGGTGCGCAGCATGAAGCTGGCAGATCGCCGGATCGCGTCCTCGTCATCCACCAGATAGACGCGTCTTTCCATCATTGGCTTCCCCTTTGCGCCTCGACTACGGGCAGCGTGAAATGAAAGGCGGTGCCGCCGATCCGCGATCGCTCCGCCCAGATGCGCCCGCCCTGTGCTTCCACCATTGTCCGACAGATCGAAAGGCCAAGCCCCATGCCCGTGGCCTTGGAACTCCGAAAGGGCTCGAAAAGGCTTTGCACAATTTCACGCGACAGACCGGGCCCACTGTCAGCGACAGTGACACGGACGCGCCCGTCGCCATCTCGTCGCGATTCGATCTCGAGCCTTCGAACCGCCGATTCCTCCATGGCTTCGATCGCATTGCGGATCAGGTTCAAGAACACCTGCTGCACCTGTATCCGGTCGACGAGGACGAGATCGACCTCCGGATCGAGCGAAACGCGCATTTCGATGCCCTTGGGTCCGGCGCCGAGCAAAGCGAGTGCGTTGGCTTCATTGACGAGTTTCTTCAGGCTCTCGACACGCTTCTCGGCTTCGCCGCGCGCGATGAAGTCGCGCAGCCGGCGGACGACCTGCCCCGCGCGAACCGCTTGCGCTGCTGCTTCATCCAGCGCTTCACCGAGCACATCGGGGTCCTGTTCCCGCCGGGCGAGCAGATCCCTTGCGGCCTCCATATAATTGGCAATGGCAGTGAGCGGCTGGTTGAGTTCATGCGCAAGCGCTGCGGCCAGCGAGCCGACCGCGCTGATGCGCGAGACATGCCCGAGTTCATCCTGAAGCTCGTGCAGCCGGCATTCGGTGGCCTGCCGTTCGGTCAGGTCGCGGATGAACCCGGTGAACACGCGCCCCTCGGGCGCATCGGCCTCGCCGACCGCGAGCTCGATCGGGAACGTCGTGCCGTCGCGGCGGCGCGCGGTCGTGACGCGCCCGATGCCGATGATACGGCGCTCGCCGGTGCGCTTGTAGCGATCGATATAGCCATCGTGCCGCTCGCGGTCGGGCGACGGCATCAGCATGCTGACATTCTCTCCGACCACATCGGCCTCGGCAAAGCCGAACATGCGTTCGGCCGCGCTGCTGAAGGAGAGGATCTGCCCGCGATCATCGATGACCACCATCGCGTCGGGGATGGTCGCCAGAATGGAGCGGAGATGCGTCTCCGCGAGCGTTTCCTTGTGAGTCTTCGCGTCCATCGTGCTGCTAGTGCGTCGCGGCACCCGGCAATGCCTCGCCGTTCGCTTGCTGATGGTATCCCTGTCGAATGCGCAAAAGGATGGATGTCATTGGCCGGTTCCCGCAACGGTCAGACATCAAGATTATAAGATCGCCATGGGGCCGTAATTAGGTGACTTTACGGAGGGCTACCTGTTGTATTCTACCGGAAACCGCGGGGCCATGCCCTGTCCACCCTGGCGAATATGTGACGATTTACGGGCAGCGATCGCGGGTGACCGCCTTTCGCTTGAAGCGCTGCCAGAGCCGGAGGGCGTTGTCGCGGCGGTCTGGCCGAAGCTCGAAGATTTAGGGAGAGGACCGAAGTCCTCTCCCTCTTGGATCAGCCGTTCAGCTTGTCCTTGAGCCCCTTGGCAGCCGAGAAGCCGAGCTTGCGCGAAGCGGCAATCTGCATGGCTTCGCCCGTGGCGGGATTGCGACCCTCGCGCGCCGGGCTGTCCTTGACCTTGAACTTGCCAAAACCGGGCAGTGAAATCTCTTCCCCCTTGGCGGCCGCGTCGCCGATCGCAGCGAAAACGCCGTCAACGATCTTCTTCGCGTCTGCCTTGGACAAACCGTTGCCGTTTGCAATGATGTCAGCGAGGTCGCTGTTGTTCATTTTATTCTCCAGTTCACGCCGATGAGCCGGCGTGCTCTTCAGGTACGAAGGCCGAAATACCGCGTCAATCCGCCATCTTCCATTCCGGCCCTACAAAACGCCTGGCGGAGGGAAAGAATAGCGGGCAGTTCCGATGCCGTCCGGCATTATGCGACCATCCGATTCACACGGAAGGCAGACCGGGATCGGCACCTGATCCTGTTCAGGAACAGCGATGACGCAGCACAGCACCGGCCTTGGCGCCGGTGTGCTTGCCGCCCGCGATCGTGACAACGCCGTTGACGACCACCGTTTCGATGCCCGTCGGCGACGCGGTGGGCTTGTCCCAGCTCGCAACATCGTCGAGCTTGTCGAGATCGAAGACGACGATATCGGCGCGCATCCCGTCGCGGATCAGCCCGCGGTCGGTGAGGCCCATGCGCTGCGCCGGCCAGCCGGTCATCTTGCGCACCGCATCCTCGAGCGACAGCACCGGGCGGCGCTTCACATATTCGGCGATGATGCGCGGGAAGGTGCCATAGGCGCGTGGGTGCGGCAGGCCGAGCGCGTCGACCTCGCCCGCCTTTTCGGACGCTGCGGCGT
>NZ_JAKVIO010000064.1 GCF_022601895.1 Sphingomonas sp. LaA6.9 | reverse complement strand
GCCCGCGGTAAAGGCGGGCGCATGGAAGCTGCTGGGCTTGCCGCGCGAGAACGGTCTCCATCGACGGGTCGATGGACGCCGCGTGCGTTACATGCCGGTCCATGAGGCGCCACGGCGTGACTGGATCCCGGCGCGATGGCTGATCCGGCTGCGGCGCCAAAAAGGTGTCGTGGCCAGGTTGGTCGCCCGGACACCCGTCGAGGCACTGGCCGATGTCATGGCGGAGGCTTACGCGCCTTCACAGCGCGCATCGGCTGCCGATTTGGCAATGTTCGTCGATTTCGTCGAGCGCGCCCAGTGCCATGAACTGCACTATTCCGATCTGGATGCGGCGGTCGAACTGCTCAGCCATCTGACCGCAGATGGCTGATCCGCGCGCACTCGGATCGCTGTTGAATTGCCTGCGCGGGCATGTCCCGTCCGACATTGACTGGCAGTCGGTCATCGCAGTCGCCAACCGCACCCTTACCACCGGAACACTGGCGTACCGGTTGCGCGAAGGCGACCATTGGCCACGGCTCCCCGGTGACGTGCAGACCTTCCTGTCGGCCATTCACGAACGCACCGCATTGCGAAACGCCCGCCTCTCGGCGCAATTGGCCGAAGCCGTACTCTGTCTGAACGGCGAAGGCATCACGCCTATCCTGTTGAAAGGCGCCGCGCTGCAGCGCACGCGTCACGCGGCGGGCGGTGAGGGACGGCTGCTTTCCGATCTGGATCTGATGGTGCCAGTCAGCACAATGCCGCACGCCATCGCTTGCCTTGCGCGCATAGGTTATCGCCTTCAATCGGACGACATTGCTCCGGAATCGGCGTCGGTGCTTTACCGCGAATGCGATGTCGGCATGATCGATCTCCATTGTCGCATGAAACCGCCCCGGCCGCGGATCGGTCATGACGATCTGGCGAGTGCGTCCGCGCCGGTGGCGATTGGAGAGGGCATGGCGCTGTTGCCGTCGCCTACGGCGCAGGCTCTGATCCTGATCCTGCACGACCAGCTCCAGGATCGCGATTACTGGCGCGGATTGATCGATATGCGACATCTGCTTGATCTCGATGTCCTTGCGCGCACCCCGCAGGGAATCGACTGGAATCGCCTTTTGGATTATTTTTCCGTCGGTTACCCGCGCACTGCGCTGTTGGTGCAGCTATTCACCGCCCGCCAGTTGCTCGCCACGCCGGTTCCGGTGGATCTGGTGCGAGGGTGGCGGCCGCGTTTTCAGTACTGGAGACGAATGACCCAGGCCCGCTGGCCTGTGCTGATGGCGCCGATGACCTATTTGACGCTGGCACTCGATCCGCCGCGCTTCCACGCCGCCCCGCATGTCGGTGTTGCCAACGAAGGTCCTTCCCCCCGGGCAGGAACGCTGGACAGGCTTGCGGGAACGCTTCGGCGCTTCATGCGGCAAAAGGCGCCGGGTAAAGTCTAGAAGGGATACGCCGCCACCGGTGCGTCGCACCCCGTTGGCGCAAGAAAAAGGGCGGCGCCAGCGGCACCGCCCTTTGACTGTTCGGTATGTCGGCGAATTAACGCTTCGAGAACTGGAAGCTCCGGCGGGCCTTCGCCTTGCCGTACTTCTTACGCTCGACCGTACGGCTGTCGCGCGTCAGGAAGCCTGCCGTCTTGACCGTGCCGCGCAGCGCGGGCTCGAACTTCGACAGGGCCTGGGCGATGCCGTGCTTGACCGCGCCGGCCTGGCCCGAAAGCCCGCCGCCCTTGACGGTGCAGACGACGTCATACTGACCTTCGCGGTCGGAGACGCCGAAGGGCTGGTTGATGACGAGACGCAGCGTGGGACGTGCGAAGTAGATTTCCTGATCGCGGCCGTTGACCGTGATCTTGCCGGTGCCGGGCTTCAGCCAGACGCGAGCGACGGCGTCCTTGCGGCGGCCGGTCGCATAGGCGCGGCCCTGCGCGTCGACTTCCTTCTCGCGCAGCGGCGCGGAAGGCTGGACGGGAGCGGCGGTGAAACCTTCAGCGGCGATCGCGGCTTCTGCCACGGTGCCCTCGGCGATTTCCTTCAGGTCGGAAAGCGATTGACGGGTATCGGACATTATGCGCCCACCTTGTTCTTGCGGTTCATGGCAGCGACGTCGAGCACGGTCGGGTTCAGGCCCTCATGCGGATGCTCGGCGCCCGAATAGATGCGCAGGTTGCGCATCTGCTGGCGGCCCAGCGGACCGCGCGGGATCATGCGCTCGATCGCCTTTTCAAGCACGCGCTCGGGGAAACGGCCCTCGAGCACCTTGCCCGCGGTGATCGACTTGATGCCGCCCGCATAGCCGGTGTGCTTGTAATAGATCTTGTCCTGCAGCTTCTTGCCGGTGAAGCGCACCTTGTCCGCGTTGATGACGATGACATTGTCACCGCAATCGATGTGCGGGGTGAAGCTCGGCTTGGTCTTGCCGCGGAGGATATTGGCGATGATCGACGCGAGGCGACCGACCACCAGGCCGTCGGCATCGATCAGATGCCATTTCTTTTCCACCTCAGCCGGCTTTATCGACTTGGTGGTCTTCATCAGCGCCTTCATGGTGCTAGACCTCATGCTATGAAAACAAACGAACCGCCCGTATGACGAGGCGGTGCGAACGGCGGCCTAATGACGGGTATAGGCGCTGAAGTCAAGCGAAACCGCGGGATTGCAAACGGGTATCATAATACCTTGGCGTTTAGCGGACGAGCTTTACGGTGATCGTGGCGTCGGGAACGCCGCGTGGACCGGCCCCGGCTGCGGCCACCCATTCGCGCGTGATCGAATTGTGCAGCAACCCCGTGGCGCGATCGACGGACAGTTCGCCTTCACCCGTCAGATTCGCCGTCGCCGAGAGCTGTCGGCGTGTTCGAATCGAATAGGATAGGGTGGCGGCATCGACGGCTTTGAGCGTGACAGACGCGCCCTGATGCGTATCACCGTTCTCGACGCTGGCGCCCGGCGCCATCGGCGGCAGCGCATAGCCGACGATGCGAAGCGGAGCTTCCATCAGCTTGGCAGCGCGCGCCTCCGGCGGCATCGCCGGCAAACACCGCCTCGATGCCGTCGGCGACGCCCGGCGCAAGCGACTTGTCGGCCCTGAGCGCCTCGATCGCCGCGAGCAGCCGCTCCATGTTCCAGCCTCGTTGGCGAGCCCGATCGGCTTCCCCTCCGCCTACAGCAACAGAGCGACATCAAGACCGACAAAGGGCGCAGATGCGGCATCGAAACGCTGCGCGATCGCCGTCGGGACGTCGGCGCGGGCGGACTGCATCGTCACGTTCATGCGGTAGCCCCGACCGTCACGCGCGAAGCGGACGCGCTCGTCGAGCGTGAAGACGAGCGCAATGCCCTGGCGCTGCCGCGTTTCAATCACGTCATAGCGAATTTCGCGATCGAGCGGGGGAGCGAAGCTGGCGGCGACCGGTTGGGCCATTGCGGGGCAAGGAAAAATCGCGAACGCCACGGCGGCCAGCGCAAATCTCGTCGTCCGCTATTCCCCCGTCTCAGCCTCCGCCCAGGCGGAATAGCTATCGGGTGCATGCGCTATTGACCAGACCGTTATCGCCGGCGTGTCATAGCTGTGCAGCGCGGCAATGCGCGCAACGAGATCGTTCGCATTCGCCGCGGTCGTCTTGAATAGCGCGGGGACCTCCACGGCCTGTTCGATGGCGCCCTTCCAGCGATAGATGGATCGGCATGGCGCGAGAATGTTGACGCAGGCCGCCATCCTCTCCTCGATCATCGCGGTGCCTATGCGTTCGGCCTCGTCCTGCGATCCGAAGACCGCATAGACCGTGACGATCGAGGTCACCTGGGCTGCCTGCCAAGCGAGAAGGCCGCTGCGGTCGCGGAGATGACGAGCAATGCGCCCACTGCCTGGTGCGCCGTCGCGATCGCGATATTGACGCCGGTCAGCAGCGTGGCGATGCCCAGCGCAATCTGGACGCTGACGAGCAGCGCAAGATTAGCCAGCGCCATTGGCATGCCCAGCTTGCGCACGCGCAGCCCCAGCAGGATCAGCACGCCGGCCGCGATCCACGCGAACCAGCGGTGCACGAATTGCACCACGATCGGATTGTCTACCAGATTGCGCAGCCAGGGCTCGACCATCGGTGTGCCCGCGGGGAACCATTCTTCCCCCATCTTCGGCCAGCTCGAGAAAGCGAATCCGGCATTGAGCCCGGCCGTGAAGGCCCCCAGCAGCAGCTGCACGAACAGGATGATGAGTGCGAAGGCGGCAAATCCGGTCAGGCGCGCGGGCTTCGCATTCGGGTTGCGTGCAAGCGTTGCGAGGTCGAGCGCGGTCCATGTCAGCCCGCCCAGGATCGTGAGCGCGGTTAGCAGGTGGACTGCAAGCCGGATATGGCTGACATCGGTCCGCTCGGCGAGCCCCGAGGACACCATCCACCAGCCGATCGCACCCTGAAGCCCGCCGAGTGCGAGTAGCGCGGTCAGGCGCGGGCCATAGCCCTTGGGGATTGCGCGCTTCCACCAGAACCAGAGCATCGGCAACGCAAAGGCCATGCCGATGACGCGGCCGAGGACGCGGTGGATATATTCCCAGAAGAAGATCTGCTTGAAATCGCTCAGACTCATTCCGTTGTTGATGAGCTGATATTCCGGGATGCGCTTGTACGCCTCGAACTCGGCGTGCCACGCCGCATCACTCAGCGGCGGGATGATGCCGCTGATGGGCTTCCATTCGGTGATCGAAAGCCCCGATTCGGTCAGGCGCGTGATGCCGCCGACGACGACAATCAGGAAGACGAGCGCGGCGACGCAGGCGAGCCAGCGCGCCAGATTGGCCGGCTGCGGTGCCGGCGTTGCAGGACGGTCGAACGACATGGCCCGCGCCTATGCCCCGCGCGGCTAAGCCGCACAAGGGCGCCCAGGCCCGGCTAGAATTCCGGATACCGCTCAAAGGCGGGCAGCGCGTGCGCGTCTGCCATCCAGCCGATGCGTTCGGCGACCTGGATCTGCGCCGATGGCGGACCCAGCGCATCAGGATCGTCGAGCGTCGCCGATTGGATATCGATCATGCCGGGAAATATGGTTTCGTTGGTATAGAACAGGCCGGTTCCGCATGCCGGGCAGAAATGGCGGCGTCCGTTTTCGGAAGAGGCGTAGATGCGCGGCTCGCCCCGCCGCACCGTGATGTCATCCGCCGCGAAAAGCGCCCAGCCAACCAGCGGAGCTCCCGCCGATCGCCGGCAGTCGGTGCAATGACACAGCGCATTATGTGCGGGCGTACCCGACACCTGATAGCGCACCGCGCCGCAATGGCAGCCACCTTCAAGCATTTGCACTCTCTCCCGAATCACCCATCCAGCGCCATCATAGCGATGTTGCTGCCATCGGGTGACAGCAGCATGGCTTTGGCAAATGTTATGTTGTAACTTATGACGGAGCGTGCCAAAGGCGGAGCGCTCGAACCGGAGTCGTCAGTGAATAACCTCGTATCGCGTGCAGGACTGCTTGACCGGCTGGCCATCGGCCTGTCGGGTCTGTGCGTCGTCCATTGCATCGTGAGCGCGGTATTGGTCGCGCTGCTTGCCTCGGCGGGCGGGCTTCTGGTCGACCACCGGATCCACGAAATCGGCCTGATCTTCGCGATCGCGCTGGGCATCATCGCGCTGGGCACGGGAATCTGGCAGCACGGCTTCATGATGCCCTCCGCAGTGGGCGCGCTCGGGCTCGGGGTGATGGCAGGCGCGCTGACCATGAGTCATGACGCGAGCGAGGTCATCTACACCATCATCGGGGTCGGCATCCTCGCGCTCGGGCACGATCTTAACCGCCGCGCGACGCATTAACGTCCACGCCAGCTTGCCGCGCGGCTGCTGAACGCCTAAATTCGCGTCATGGCACAGCATAATCATCACGAGCATGAAGGCATGGCGCTCGCGGACGCCGCCAAGGCGGCGTTCGAGAAGTCGGGCGAGCAGTGGACCGACATGCGCGCCAGCGTGTTCGATGCGCTTTCGGGCTTCGCCAAGCCCGCCTCAGCCTATGACATTGCGGAAGCCGTCTCCACCGCGCAGGGGCGCCGCGTCGCGGCCAACAGCGTGTACCGGATACTCGACCTGTTCGTGACCGCCAATCTGGCGCGCCGCGTCGAAAGCGTGAACGCCTATGTCGCCAATGCGCATCCAGACTGCCTCCACGACTGCATCTTCCTTGTCTGCGACAATTGCGGGCAGGCGACACATATCGATGATGACAGCCTCTCGGCAGGCGTGCGGACCGCGGCGCGCAAGGCGGGGTTTTCGCCCGAACGGCCGGTGATCGAAGTGCACGGCCGCTGCGCCGATTGCGAATGACGCAGCCGCAGCTGCATCGTTTGCGCACCGCAATCTGACAACGGTTCCGTTCGACAGGGACGCGCACGGGCGTTAAAGCTGCGGCTCGAAAGAGGGAATATATGTCCGATTCACCCGCGACGCCGTTGCTCGACACCGTCGCCACGCCCGCTGACCTTCGTACACTGAAGCCTGCGCAACTGCGCCAGCTTGCGGACGAACTGCGCGCGGAGACGATTTCGGCGGTTGGTACCACCGGCGGCCATCTCGGGTCCGGCCTTGGCGTGGTCGAACTGACGACTGCGATCCATTATGTCTTCAACACCCCCGACGACCGGCTGATCTGGGACGTCGGCCATCAATGCTATCCGCACAAGATCCTGACCGGACGGCGCGACCGCATTCGCACATTGCGCATGGGGGGCGGCCTTTCGGGCTTCACCAAGCGCTCAGAAAGCGAGTTCGATCCCTTCGGCGCGGCGCACAGCTCGACCTCGATCAGCGCGGCGCTGGGTTTCGCGGTGGCGAACAAGCTCGCGGACAAGCCGGGCAAGGCGATCGCGGTGATCGGCGACGGCGCGATGTCGGCGGGCATGGCCTATGAGGCCATGAACAATGCCGAGC
This sequence comes from Sphingomonas sp. LaA6.9, assembly GCF_022601895.1. Classification (GTDB taxonomy): domain Bacteria; phylum Pseudomonadota; class Alphaproteobacteria; order Sphingomonadales; family Sphingomonadaceae; genus Sphingobium_A. The sequence goes on along the minus strand of NZ_JAKVIO010000064.1, from coordinate 9,446 downwards.
AGGCGGGCAACCGGCTGGTCGTGATCCTCAACGACAACGACATGTCGATCGCTCCCCCGGTGGGTGGCCTGTCCGCCTATCTCTCGCGCATCGTATCGAGCCGCGAATTCCTGGGTCTGCGCGATCTTGCGCGCCGTGTTGCGCGCCGGCTGCCGCGTCCGCTCCATGCCGCGGCCCGCAAGACCGACGAATTCGCACGCGGCATGGCGATGGGGGGCACGCTCTTCGAGGAACTGGGATTTTATTATGTCGGCCCGATTGACGGCCACAATCTCGACCAGCTCATCCCCGTGCTCGAAAATGTCCGCGACGCCGAGGAGGGGCCGATCCTCGTCCATGTCGTGACGCAAAAGGGCAAGGGCTATGCCCCCGCCGAGGCTGCCGCAGACAAATATCACGGCGTACAGAAATTCGACGTCATCACCGGCGCGCAGGCCAAGGCCCCTCCGGGGCCACCCAGCTATACCGGGGTTTTCGCCAAGGCGCTGATCGCCGAGGCCGAACGCGACGCGACCATCTGCGCAATCACCGCGGCGATGCCCTCGGGGACCGGGCTCGACAAGTTCGAGCAGATGTTCCCCGACCGTGCCTTCGATGTCGGCATAGCCGAGCAGCATGCGGTGACCTTCGCTGCTGGCCTCGCGGCGCAGGGCATGCGACCCTTCTGCGCAATCTATTCGACCTTCCTCCAGCGCGCCTATGACCAGGTGGTCCACGATGTCGCGATCCAGAACCTGCCCGTGCGCTTCGCGATCGATCGCGCTGGGCTGGTCGGCGCCGACGGCTCGACGCATGCCGGCAGCTTCGACGTCACCTATCTCGCGACGCTCCCCAATTTTGTCGTGATGGCTGCCGCCGACGAGGCCGAGCTCGTCCATATGGTCCACACCTGCGCGGTGCATGACAGCGGGCCGATCGCGGTACGCTATCCGCGCGGCAACGGCACCGGGGTCGCGCTACCGGTGACGCCCGAAAGGCTGGAGATCGGCAAGGGCCGTATCATGCGTCAGGGCAAGAAGGTCGCGATCCTGTCGCTGGGGACGCGGCTCGAAGAGGCGCTCAAGGCGGCCGATCAGCTCGATGCGATGGGGCTTTCGACCACCGTCGCAGATCTGCGCTTCGCCAAGCCGCTCGATGAGGCACTGATCCGCAAGCTCCTCACCACGCACGAAGTGGCGGTGACGATCGAAGAGGGCGCGATCGGCGGCCTTGGCGCGCATGTGCTCACCTATGCCAGCGACAGCGGTCTCATCGACGCGGGTCTTAAGCTGCGCACGATGCGTCTGCCCGATGTCTTCCAGGATCAGGACAAGCCCGAAGTCCAGTATGACGAGGCGGGGCTCAACGCGCCGCAGGTCATCGACACGGTGCTCAAGGCGCTCAGGCACAATTCAAGCGGTGTGATCGAGGGCGCGCGAGCTTAGGGCAGATCCTCGATCAGCGCCACGGCGGCTGTTGCACGCCTAAGCAGCGCCGCCCACCCATGCGCCGCCGGTGAAGCTGTACTTGTAGAGCTGCCAGGGCGAGCCCTTCACCTTTTCCTTCCGGAACGCGATGAGGAGCGTCCGGCCGTCGGTGCGCAGCGTGATCGCGCCATAGACATTGACCAGCCGCCGGAAACGCGCGTTCCAGAAGTCGTTCACTGCCTTGCGCGCCTTCATGCGGTCTGTGGCGTTGGCCGCGGTATCGACCGCGTCGATCAGCTTGTCGAGCGTGGCCTGTTCCTGCGTGGTCATAGAGCGGCTTTCGGGCGTCGAGCGCAGGATCTCGGTGCAGAGGATGAGCGGGCGATCGCCGCGCCCTTTCTTGCCCAGCAGGCCAAGCAGTTCGGGCTTCGGGTGGACATGGCTTTCCTCATCGCCCGACGAGACGACGAAGGCGAAGGGATTGACCGCCTCGACAAATTCGTCGGTCACGTCCGACGAGCCATGGTGGCAGCATTTGAGCAGGTCGGCGCCCAGTCGCAGCTTCGCCTTGGGAAGCGCGTCCGACAGCTTTGCCGCGACGCCGATCTCGCCATAATGGCGCAGCAGATAGTCTTCGGCGGGGCGATTGAGGTCACCGCCGAAAACGGCGCTGAAATCGCGGTAGCGCAGCTTCAGGATCACCGAATGCCCGTTCTTGGTCTTGCCGGGGTTGAAGCCGCCATCATTGGGGTTGTCTCCAAAGGTTCTGAGTGCAGGCGCCCCCGCGGGCGTGGTTTCGGGCACCGGGCCTAGAATCTCGATCGAGGGCGGGTCGGCACCCGCGGGGGCGAAGCCGGGCAGATAGGTTCTGCCATCAGGCGCCGCGTCGCCATGACCCACCGCCGCCATCCGGATGTCGCCGAAACGTGCGGGCGCCTGCAATGCGGTCCAGAGCAGCTTGGGGTAGAGCTTGTCTCCGCGTCGTGCGGGCACCGACAGAAAATTGTCGAGCACGTCGCGCGCAGGGAAGATCTCGGTGCATTGCCCGTTCGCGCGGGCGCCGAGCAGGTCCGATTCCACGGCCGCGACGCGCTCCATCAGGCCATTGTGATAGACGGTGTCGAAGCTGATCCGCGCATCGTCGAAGATCGGCTGGAAGCCCTTGTAGTGATCCATGTCCGGATGCGTGAGGACGGCGGCGTGGAACTGCGCGCCGTCATCGACATAGCGGAAGCGCCATTTGAGGAAGCGGTGCATGTTGGTGCGCTCGCCCGCATCTATAATCAGCGTGCGCTGGCTGTTTCCGTCGGGCACGCTGACGATGCAGCCATCGCCCTGGCCGACGTCGAGAAAGATCATTTCGAGCAGCGCCTCTGTCTGGCAGTCGCTCCTGGCGATCACATATTTTTCGATTCCAACGCTGTTGCTCTGGGCGTTCCAGGCCTTCCAGTTGACGATATATTTGTCGGGCCGGTCGGGATGGTCCTCGACATCGAGCCAGTCGCCCCAGATGACATGCTTGACGGACCCGCCCTCGCTGGCGGTGATCCTCGCCTTCAGCGCCTTGACATAGACACGCATCGCCAAACCTCCGGATTCAGAAGTGCGGTTATCGGGTGCGACCGTCAGGCTCTGTTGAGACCTTGATTCACGTTTCAGGCTGCTCCAGCATGAAACGATCAAGGTCTGTGTGCTGATGCGCGGCTTATCGCACATTCGAAAGCGGTTGTAACGCCCTCAAAACGAATTGCGGGTTTTGCAATGGCGCGCGCTGGCGCTATCTGCGCGGACATGCCCAAGATCCGAACCGATCAACTCCTCGTCGACCGCGGTCTGGCTGAGAGCCGGACCCGCGCGCAGGCGCTGATTCTGGCCGGGCTGGTCTTCTCGGGCGAGCGCAAGATCGAGAAGGCGGGGCAACCTCTCCCCGATGACGCGCCGATCGAGGTGCGCGGGCGCGATCATCCCTGGGTTTCGCGCGGCGGGATCAAGCTGGCGCATGCGCTTGACCATTTCGACTGGGACGTGACAGGTGCGGTCGCGATGGATGTCGGTTCATCGACGGGCGGCTTTACCGACGTGCTGCTGACCAAAGGCGCGGTGCGCGTCTATGCGGTCGACAGCGGCACCAACCAGCTCGCCTGGAAATTGCGGCAGGATCCGCGCGTCATCGTCCATGAACAGACGAGCGCGCGCATCCTGACCGCTGCCCATGTGCCGGAACCGATCGATCTGTTCGTGTGCGATGCCAGCTTCATCGCGCTCGCCAAGGTGCTCGAAGTGCCGCTGTCCTTCGCCGCGCCCGCCGCGCGCCTGATCGCACTGATCAAGCCGCAATTCGAGGCGGGGCGCCAGGAGGTCGGCAAGGGAGGCGTGGTCCGGGATCCGTTAGTGCATGCGCGTGTCTGTGAAGAAGTGCGCCACTGGATCGTCGGCAAGGGCTGGGACGTCGAAGGCGTTGCCGAGAGCCCGATCAAGGGCCCGGAAGGCAATGTCGAATTCCTGATCGCCGCGCACAGGGCAACCGCGACAAATTGCGACAACTGATCGGCTTGCCAAGCGATCCGTCGCGCACTAGCGACGCTTGGGCTCATGCGTACCCTGTATCTCCTTCTTGCCCCCGTGGCATTGCTGGCCGGCTGCAACAACGGCAATGCGGGGGGGAACCGCTCCGCGCCACTCGTGAAGGCGGAAGCCGTCGTCTCGCACCAGTTCGTCGACCGGATCGATGCGATCGGCACTGCGCTCGCCAATGAGCAGGTCACGCTTGCCGCACCCGTTACCGAGCGCCTGACGCGCATCAATTTTACCGATGGCGGGTTTGTCCACGCTGGGCAGGTGATCGCCACGCTGGCCCAGGGACAGGAAAGCGCACAGCTCGCGGATGCGGGCGGTCGGGCGCGCGAGGCCGAGCAGCAACTGGCGCGGCTCCAGCAGCTCAAGAAAAGCGGTTTTGCGACAAATTCGGCGGTCGATGCGCAATCTGCGCTCGCATCCTCAGCGCGCGCGCAGGCGGCCGAAGCACGCGCCTCGATCGGTGACCGCGTGATCCGCGCGCCCTTTTCGGGCTGGGTGTCGCTGCGCAACATCTCGCAGGGTGCGGTGGTGACATCGGGGACCGAGATCGCGACGGTCAGCGACATATCGCAGATCAAGCTCGATTTCGCGGTTCCTGAAACATTGCTTTCCGCGCTCAGGCAGGGCCAGTCGATCAAGGCCGTTGCGGCGGCATGGCCCGATCGGAGCTTTGAAGGTCAGGTCCGCAGTATCGACCCGGTGATCAATCCCGCGACGCGTGCGGTGACCGTCCGTGCGGTTCTGCCCAATCCGGAACTGCTTCTGAAGCCCGGCATGCTGATGACCGTGGCCGTTGAATCCGCCGCGCGCACCGCAGCGGCCGTTCCCGAACTGGCGCTGGTGGGCGAGGGTGACCGGACCTTTGTCTATGTGCTCGGGCCCGGCGACAAGGTGAAGCGGACATCCGTGCGCACAGGCGCGCGCCAGAACGGCATGGTCGAGATTGTCGAGGGGCTCAGGCCCGGTGTGCGCATCGTCACCGAAGGCGTCGTGAAGCTCGCCGATGGGATGCAGGTGAGCCTCGCCGGCGCGAAGGGTGCGAGGCCGGCTCAGGCCGGCAAATAAGGAGGCGGCGCAATGCAGCTCTCCGATCTCTCGGTCCGCCGCCCGGTCTTCGCCACCGTCATCGCGCTGCTCCTCTGCGTTGTTGGCGTGGTCGGTTTCTTCAGCCTTTCGGTGCGTGAATATCCCGATACCGATCCGCCCGTCGTCTCGGTCGAGACGGTCTACACCGGCGCCGCGGCCAGCGTTGTCGAGACGCGGATCACGCAGGTACTCGAGGAGCAGCTTGCCGGTATCGAGGGCATCCTCGCGATTACCTCGCGCTCGCGCGACGGTCAGTCGGATATCACGATCGAGTTCAATCCGGGCCGTGACATCGACTCTGCGACCAACGACGTGCGCGATCGCGTGAGCTCGGCGACCGAGGACCTCCCCGAAGAGGCGCTGGCGCCCGAAGTTCGCAAGGCCGACGCCGATGCCTCGCCGATCCTGTTTCTTGTCTTCTCCAAGCCCGACTGGTCGCGTCTTCAGCTCAGCGACTATGTCGATCGCAATCTTGTCGATCGCTTTTCCGCCATCGACGGCGTTGCGCGTGTCTTCGTCGGTGGTGAGGCGCGCCCCTCGATGCGCGTATGGCTCAACGCGGAACGGCTGGCCGCATTCTCGATGACCCCCGGCGACGTCGAGACCGCGCTCAGGACGCAGAATGTCGAGCTGCCTGCCGGGCGCATCGAATCGAAGGATCAGAATGTCACCTTGCGCGTGGACCGGCCCTTCGGCACGCCCGAGGAGTTCGCGCAGCTCGTCGTGGGACGCGGCGCGGACGGGTATCTCGTGCGGCTTTCCGATGTCGCGCGTGTCGAGCAGAATGCCGAAAACATGTACCAGACGTTCCGGCTGAACGGGCAACCCGCGGTCGGCCTCGGCATTGTTCGCCAGTCGGGCGCCAACACGCTCGAGGTCGCAGAGCGCGCCAAGGCCGAGGCGGCGTCGCTGGACCTTCCCGAAGGCATGACCTTCAATGTCGGGTCGGATGAGTCGCTGTTCATCAGCCGCGCGATCGAGCGCGTGTGGCACACCCTGGCCGAGGCTGCGGTGCTCGTGGTGCTGGTCATCTTCCTCTTTCTGGGAAGCTGGCGCGCCACGCTGATCCCCGCGGTCACGGTGCCGATCTGCCTGCTCTGCGCCTTCGCGGTGCTCTGGTTCTTCGGCTATTCGATCAATTTGCTGACGCTGCTTGCGCTCGTGCTCGCCATCGGTCTGGTGGTCGACGACGCGATCGTCGTGCTGGAGAATGTCTATCACCGGATAGAACAGGGCGAACCCCCGCTGGTCGCGGCATTCCGGGGCACGCGTCAGGTGGGTTTTGCGGTGATATCGACCACGGTGGTCGTGTGCGCCGTGTTCGTGCCCGTCATGTTCCTTGCGGGCCAGACCGGCCTGCTGTTCCGCGAACTCGCGGTCGCGATGGTCGCGGCGATCGGATTTTCGGGCTTTCTCGCGCTCAGCCTTGCGCCCATGCTGTGCTCCAAATTGCTGCGGCACGAGGAGCGCGGGCGCTTCACCCAGTGGATCGATGATCGCTTCCAGCGCGTCGAATCGGGCTATGCGCGGTTCGTCGACAAGGCAATTTCGCGCCCGCTTGTCCCGGTTGCCGCGACGCTCCTGTTCCTTGCGGCAGCCGGAGTGCTTTTCACCTTCATGAAGTCGGAGCTGATCCCGCAAGAGGACGTCGGCATCGTCCAGACCCAGGTCAGTGCGCCCGAGGGCACGGGTTTCGACACCATGGACCGCTATATGCTTGGGGCGCAGCAAGCGCTGCTGCCCTTGCTCGACGAAGGCACCGTGCGCACCATGATCACGCGCACGCCCGCGGGTTTCGGTTCAAGCGACGATTTCAACAGCGGCAGTTTCATACTCTTCCTCAAACCATGGGAGGAGCGTGACAAGACGACGCAGGACGTTGTCGACGAGGTCAACGCCAAGCTGCGCCAGCAACCCGCCATTCGCGGTAACGCGTCGGTCCGCGCCGCGCTGGGCGGGCGCGGGCAGAACAATCCCATCAGCTTCGTGATCGCGGGCAACAGCTATGAGGAGCTCGCCATCGCGCGCGACCGGATCCTCGCGGCCGCCGGGGAGAATCCCGGGATCATCAATCTCGATTCCGACTATAAGGAAACCAAGCCGCAACTCCGCATCGAGGTGAACACCCAGCGTGCGGGCGACCTTGGCGTTTCTGTGGAAGAAGTGAGCCAGGCGCTCCAGAGCCTGCTCGGCTCGCGCCGCGTGTCGACCTATATCGACCGTGGCGAGGAATATCGCGTGATCGTCCAGGCGGAGGCCTCGGGGCGCTCCTCGCTCGCCAATCTCGCGCAGATCCATGTGCGCAGCCGCACAGGGGACCTGATCCCGCTCTCCAACCTCGTCACCACGCGCGAGACCGCGGGACCGCGCGATCTTGGTCGCTTCAACAAAATGCGCGCGATCACGCTGCAGGGCGCGCTGGCGCCGGGCTATACGCTGGGCGAGGCACTGACCTTCCTTGAGCAGCAGGCGGCCGCATCACTCGAAGTCACCGCGATCGGCTATCGCGGCCAGAGCCAGGCGTTCAAGGAAACCGGCGGCTCGATCTGGGTCGTGTTCGGCCTGACGATCCTGATCGTGTTCCTCGTGCTCGCCGCGCAGTTCGAGAGCTTCGTGCACCCGATGGTCATCATCACGACCGTCCCGCTGGCGGTGGCGGGCGGCGTGGTCGGGCTTGCGCTCACCGGACAGACGATCAACCTCTACAGTCAGGTCGGCATCGTCATGCTCGTCGGGCTCGCGGCCAAGAACGGCATCCTGATCGTCGAGTTCGCCAACCAGTTGCGCGATGAGGGCAAGGAGATTGCCGAGGCGATCCGCATGGCCGCCGTGCGCCGCCTGCGACCGATCCTGATGACCTCGATCGCAACGGTCATGGGCGCCCTCCCGCTGGTGATCGTCGGTGGCGCAGGTGCTGCCTCGCGCACCGCAATCGGCGTCGTCATCGTTTTCGGGGTTGCCATAGCCACCTTCATTACGCTTTTCCTCATTCCTATCCTGTATCAGCGGCTTGCCCGCCATACGGGCTCGCCCGAAGCGGTCGGGCGTGAACTGGACGCGGCGCTTGAGCGCCCCGCGCCCGCGGAATGAGGAAGGCATGAGGGGATGACCGAACTCGCGTCACAGACACAATTGCGTGGATCGTTGTTTCGCTGGGCATTGGTGACGGTACCAGCGGCCGTCCTGCTCGGCGTTTTGTCGGGACGATTGTCCGATTCGGGCTATGGCAATCCATGGTTCGACGCGCTCGCCAAGCCCGATATCATGCCGCCCGGCTGGGTCTTCGGGGCGGCCTGGACGCTGCTCTACCTGTTGATGGGGCTTGCGCTCGCGGTGGTCCTCAACGCGCGCGGCGCGAGCGGGCGCCCGGTCGCGGTTGCGCTGTTCGTCGCCCAGTTCGTCGCCAATCTGGCGTGGTCTCCGCTGTTTTTCGCGGCGCACCAGGTCTCGCTGGCCTTCTGGCTGATCCTGCTGATCCTCGCGCTCGCGACGATCACGACCTTTGCGTTCGGCCGCGTACGCGCGCGCGCGGCGTGGCTGATGCTCCCCTATCTGGCGTGGCTGTGTTTTGCGGCGATGCTCAACTGGCAGATCGACCAGCTCAATCCCGATGCCGAAACCCTTGTGCGCGGCGTGCCCAAGGCCCAGATAGCGCTCTAGCAAGGGATATGGAGCGCTATAATGCAGTCTGAGAACCGGATTTTCGACGATTTCGTCAAGTTCATCAACGGCGCGGCCGGAACCCTTGCCGGCGTCGGGCGCGAGGCCGAGGCCTCGGCGCGCGAGCGTGCCAAGGAATGGATCGGCGGGCTCGACTTCGTCAGCCGCGACGAATTCGAAGCGGTCAAGGCGATGGCCGCGGCTGCGCGTGACGAGGCCGATGCGCTGAAGGCGCGGCTCGATGCGCTGGAGGGCAAATCGGCGCCCAAGGCGGCTGCGAAGCCGGCCGTCAAAAAGGCCGCCAAGCCAAAGGCCTGAGCCACATCATCCACAGTTTATTTGCGCAGGTGCGCCGTTTTGCCTTGTTTTCGCGGGCAAGCGGTTGCACCTGTTGCATCATGAATAACTGGCCAGGCAGGCAGGAATGACGTTGGACGAGTTTGAGTCGGCGCGCGACAGCGGTGCGCCGATCGAGATGCTCGAAGCCTATTTCGCGGCACATGGTTGGACGCATGAAAAGGTGGGCGATGACGAGATCGTCGCCAGCACCGACGGCAGCTGGGCGAAATACGAACTGCGTGCGGTATGGCGCGAGGATGATCGTGTACTCCAGTTCCTGGCACTGCCCGATATCAAGGTCGCGGTCGAAAAACGCGCCGCCATGTACGAGACGCTCGGGCTTATCAACGAGCAGCTGTGGCTCGGTCATTTCGAGCT
>NZ_JAKVIO010000006.1 GCF_022601895.1 Sphingomonas sp. LaA6.9 | reverse complement strand
GCTCTATCGCTGCATCAGAGGCCGGACAGATGGCAGCATCCGACTACGTGCCGAACTCTTCAAATACCGCTTGCGTCGTTAGGGGCGTCCACAGATGGAAAGCAGAGACTAAGCTACGATCTTGGCTTCCCCTACGAAACGCCCCTCCCATAAGTAGAAGCGGCCTGCTCGCTTCATCGCCTCTGCTCCCTCCGGTGAGAGAAATACAAAACCAACGCGACGCTGCGCCCCCGGCTCAAATGGCAGGTCGCCTAATTGCAAGCGTGCGTCCCAACCGCCCAGATTCGTATCTTTTTCGGTAAAGCAGGGGCAGCCAAAACCAAGAAGCGCCGCCGATTTTCTACCGCCATCATCGGTCGCAAAGAGACGGACGTCAGCTATCAAGTCTGGAGTTCTAGTCTGCCATGGTTCTGCGGTCATGGTGATGAATATGTCTCGAGCGACCAATGTTCACAATGGGTCGTTAGCAGCCATCCCGCCATGCTTTCATGGCGTGGATCAGGCGCGATCCACGCGCGCCGCGAAGCAGCCGCGCTTGGCGTTGTGAACGTGAATATAGCTTACCGCCGGGTCGCCGAACATGCGCGCGATCAGTGGTTCCAGATCCGCACCGTCGACGACATCCGCATCGACCATCATGTCGCGCGCATCGAAAGCGCGAACCGAAAGCAGCCGGACGGCCAATTGCCGGGGCACCGCATTCTCGTACCGCGCCGCCTCGTGCGCGCCCTCGCGGACGAAGATCGCGTGGCGCGAGCGATAGGGCGTGTCGACGGGCAGATGCTCATGGTTGAGCAGCAGCACGTCGCCGCCCGGCGGAACATCCTCGAGCGTGATGCGGCAGGGAAAGCCGATCTCGGCGTCCGAACGCATCCGGATCACGCCGCGTTCGGCCAGCGCCGCGTCATCGAGCCCGTAGAGCGACACGAAGGGCTCAGGGTCGAGCCCGCTGATCGCATAGCCGGTCATTCCACGCCCTCACGCTTGAGCAGCTCGACCTTGCGCTCGATGCCATAGGCATAGCCGCCCATGCTGCCGTCGCTGCGATGCGCGCGGTGGCAGGGGATGACGACCGCAAGGTGGTTGGCGCCGCATGCGGTGCCCGCCGCGCGAACCGCTTTGGGATTGCCCGCAATTGCCGCCAGATCGGCATAGCTGCGCGTCTCGCCCGCCGGGATCGCGCGCAGCGCCTGCCACACCGCCTCCTGGAACGCGGTGCCCTGCACGTCGAGCGGCAGGTCGTGATGGCGTTCGGGATGCTCGACCTCGGCCACGACCTTCTCGGCGAGTTCCGCGAGCGCCTTGCCGCCCGACTGGATATCCGCATTGGGGAAGCGGCGTTTAAGCGCCTCTTCGCCCTCCTCGAACGAAACGCGGCACAGCCCCTTGTCGGTAGCCGCAATGAGCAGCGGCCCAAGGCTTGTCTTCGCGACGGCCCAGCGGATCGTCACGCCCGCGCCGCCGCGCTTCCATGCGCTCGGCGTCATGCCAAGGCGCTTCCCGGCCTCGGCATAGAAACGGCTAGGGCCCGAATAGCCCGCTTCATAGATCGCGTCGGTCACTCTGTCCTCCGTCGATAACGCCTGTGCGGCCTTGCCGGCGCGCAACCCCCGCGCATAGGCGGCGGGGGTCACGCCGGTGGCGCGCTTGAACAGGCGGTGGAAATGATGCGGGGCATAGCCCACCCGCATCGCAAGTTCGTCGAGCGAGACCACCTCCTCGGCCGCCTCGAGCAGTTCGATCGCCTGCGCGACCGCAACCCGCTCGCGCCCCACCTCGTCGGGCTTGCAGCGCAGACAGGCGCGATAGCCCGCGGCGCGTGCCGCCTCGCCGTCGCGGAAGAAGCTGACATGTGCGCGCTTGGGATGGCGCGCGGGACAGCTCGGCTTGCAGTATATGCCCGTGGTCTTGACCGCGCCGACGAACTTGCCGTCAAAGCTGCGGTCGCGGCGCTCGAAAGCGGCCCATGCCAGATCGGCGTCGATGAGGGTCTCAGTGCTCATGCATCCTATCTAGTGCATCGATCTCTCGCGATCATCCCGCACCTTGCGTTCAAAGCGAAACTGTGGCGAGGCGGCACGATGAAGGTCGGAATAGTCGGCGCCGGCGCGATCGGCGGATGGATCGGCGCAAAGCTCGCCGCGAAGGGATCGCCGGTTTCGGTGCTCGCGCGCGGCGCGACGCTTGAGGCGATCCGCGCCGATGGGCTGGTGCTGCACGAAGACGGCTTGACGATCGCCGCGCCAGTGGCGGCGTCGGAAAATGGCGCAGAGCTGGGGCCGCAGGACATTCTCGTCATCGCAGTGAAGGAACCCTCGCTGCGCGCAGCTGCGCTCGCCGCGGGGCCGATGGTGGGCCCCGCGACGGCGATCGTCCCGATGCTCAACGGTGTGCCCTGGTGGTTCCTCGGCGATCGGCCCGCGCTCCGTCCCGACAGTCTCGATCCCGATGACGCGATCAGCGCATCGCTTCCCGCCGATCAGGTGATCGGCTGCGTCGTCCACGCCTCATGCGCGTCCCCCGAGCCCGGCGTCGTCCGTCGCCATTTCGGCAAGGGCCTGATTCTCGGCGAGCCTTCGGGCGCCACGACCGACCGGCTCGCGCGCACAGCCGCCCTGTTCGCGGACGCGGGTCTCGACATCACGACGAGCAACCGGATCCAGCAGGACATCTGGTACAAGCTATGGGGGAACATGACGATGAACCCCATCTCCGCGCTCACCCGCGCCACCGCTGACCGCATCCTCGACGACGCGCTGGTCGCCGCATTCACGCTCCGCATCATGGCCGAGGCGGCCGAGATCGGTGCGGCGATCGGTTGCCCGATCTCCCAAAGCGGGGAAGACCGGATGCAGGTGACGCGCAAGCTCGGCGCGTTCAGGACCTCGATGCTGCAGGATGTCGAGGCAGGTCGCGCGATCGAGATCGACGCGCTGCTTGCCGCCCCCCGCGCCATCGGCGAGCGTGCCGGGATCGCGACGCCCTATATGGACGCGCTGCTCGGCCTCACGCGGCTGTTCGATTCGAACCGGGCGCTCTGATCAGTCGAACAGGTCGCGCGTCCGCAGTTCGGCGACATTCGCGCCTTCGTGCCGCAACAGCGCCATCTTCATCGGCAGACCTCCGCCGAAACCGGTCAGCGAACCGTCGCTGCCAACGACCCGGTGGCAGGGCACCACGATCGCCACGGGATTGGCGCCGTTGGCGGCGCCCACGGCGCGCACCGCGTCGGGGCTGCCGATGCTCGCGGCCAGCGTCGCATAGCTCGTCGTCTCGCCGACCGGGATGGCATAAAGCGCATCCCACACGCGCCGCTGAAACGGTGTCCCACGCGTCGTCCACGGAATGCGGGACAAGGCGTTCATGTCCCCGTCGCAATATTCGGCCAGCGCCACCTTGATCGCTGCGGGCACACTGCCCGGCCGGCTGACATTGGCACCGTACTGGCGCCGCATCGATCCCTCGAGCCAGGCGTCGCGGCCCGGAAGCGAAAGTGCGCGCAGCAAGCCGCCCTGATCGCTCACCAGCACCAGTTCGCCAAAGCGCGTGGCGACCCGTTCATGCGTCAGCCGGGGCTCGTCGATTTCGGTCATCCGCATCCTCTTGTGGTCAGCGAATGACTAGACGGCCTTTACGCCCTCCACCATCCGCGCAATCTCACCACGCAGATACTCCGTCTGGTGCGCAATATCGTCAGCAGTCGCGCTGAGATTGGCGGCCATGCGGCGCGCGGCCTCCGCCCTGCCCCGCAGCCCCACCATATTGGCGGCGGTCTCGCGGCTGCCCGAATCGACGAGCACGATCGATTCCACGATCTCGCGGCTCGCGCCGCTCTGCTGCTCGACCGCGTGCGCGATCGCCTGAGCCGATTGCTCAAGGCCGGTGACGAGTGAATCGATCTGGTGGAAACTCTGCATCGCGTCGTTCGCGGTGGTGCCGATCGTGCCCAGCCGATCGCCGATCGTCGCGGCCGCCGCCTGCGTCTGCCGCGCGAGCCCCTTCACTTCTTCGGCGACCACCGCAAAGCCGGCGCCCGCCTGACCCGCGCGCGACGCCTCGATCGAAGCATTGAGCGCGAGCAGGTTGGTCTGCTTCGCGATTCCCGAAATCAGCGTCAGCACCTCGGTGATCTCGCTGACCAGATCGCCCAGCCGGGTGGCGCGCGCCTTGCTGCCCGCGGCCTGTTCGCGCACGGTATGTGCGTTGGCACGCGCCTCATTGGCGTTGTCGCGGATCCGCGCGATGGCTTCGGCCAGCGCCTTGCCGTTGTCCGAGACGACGCGCACCGTCGTCGCGGTCTGGTCCGCAAGCGTCGCGGCCGACAAAGCATAGGCCTCGGATATTCCCGCCTCGCTCGACACCGCCGATGCCGCGGCACGCATGTCGCCGCCCGCCTGCGCCAGATTGGCGACGATCCGCGCGATATCCTGCTCGAAGCGCGTGAACAGCGCGTCGAGTTCGGCCGCGCGATGGTCCTTGGCGCGCAGCATCTCGGCGTCGGTCGCGCGCAGTTCGCTCTCGATCCTCAGCGCCTCCTCTTCGAGCCGCCGCGCCTCGCTCGCACGTTCGCGCGCGAAAAGCAGCGCTCTGGCGATATCCCCGATCTCGTCGCGCCGCTCGAGCCCCGGAATCGCGACATTGCCGCCCGACAATCCGATCTGCCGCGTCGCGGCCGCAATATCCTCCAGCGGGCGATTGATCGCGCTGGTCGCGGTCCTGACGCCCCAGAAACCGACCCAGAGCGCGCCCAGCGTCAACAGCAATGCGATCGCATAGCCAAGAATGAAGCCCCATTTGAGCAGCCGCACGTCACGCGCCGAATCCGCGCGGAGATCGCCGACAAGCTCGCGGCTGGCCATCGTCAGCGGATCGACCGCGGCATAGAGCGGGCCGCTGACGAAGAAATCGAGATTATCCACGCGCCCCTGCCGGAGCATCGCAATCAGGCTGGCGGTCGTGCGCTCGGCCTCTTCCCGCGCCATCTCGATTCGCGCGATATCGGCGGCACGCTGCGCGCCCAGGTCGTTATCGCGGAAGCGTTGCCAGGCCGCATCGGCTTCCGCCACCGCCGCCTGCACGGCGCCAACGCCGCTGGCAGCCGACATATTGCCGCTGCGGACCTTGTTGGCGATCGCCAGCGCCTCGGCATAGCCGCCTGCGACCGCCTGCACGTCGCCGATCGGCTGGATACGACCGTCGAGCAGCGTCGAGACCGTGCGCTGCGCAATCACCGTCCCCGCGACCAGCGACAGCACGAGCACCGCCTGGATCGATAGCAGCACGACGAGGATCAGCTTCAGCCGCCCCTTGATCGAGCCGTCGAGCCCAAGCCGCGCGGCCCTGCGCGCCACCCGCCCCAAGCCAAGTTCCATCTTCATTATGATTGCGACCCGGTTTCGATTTGCCCCGAAGCCGCCTCTCGCAGCGAATGCTGAAAGCAAGGTTAATTTTGTGTTACACTTCAGTGACATGTGATCTTGCCGGGCATGGGTCAGCCCTGCTTGCCAGCGCGCCAGAGCTTCATTACGCATGGGTCATGAAGCGGCGCACAGTGGCAATAGCAGCAGCCATTCTCGGCATTATAGGCGCCGCAGGCGCCGCAGCGTTCTTCTGGCAAGATGCTGTGAGATATGTGAGCGCCCCACCAGCTCCTCCCTCGGACCAGCAATTGGCAGAGTTTCAGATTGAAGCCGAAAGCGCCTGCAAGTGCATTCGCCAGTCAGGTGATCCTGCATCCAGAAGCGGCTGTTCGCGACGGCTCGAAAAAATGACGGCCAAATGGGAATGGAGCGGCATGGCGGCTGCCTGCGAACCGATCTCCACGTCAATCAACTGCGTTGGTGACGGAGATCGCTGCTACACAAGCGGCTACGACCTTGTGGTCGGCTCGCAAGGTCCGGATGGGCCGATATTATGCACTGCGGCGGAAGCCCAGATCGTTGAAGCGATCTTTGCCGAAGTGTCATACACCTCACCTCAGGCAACCAACGAAGAAATGCAGCGCGCATATCGGGCTGCAGACAAGGCCGCTGAAAAAGCAGCGCACGACATCGCCGCGGGGCGGCCCGTGAAATATTCCAAACTGCAGAAGGGCTGCGCGGGCTAACCCCGTCTTGCATCGCGGCACAACCGATGCTAACCGCCCCGCGACCCAGATAGGGCGCGCTTGTCGCCCCCTTTTCGCATGGGGCCAAATTCCGTTTGTTCTTAGGGGACACAAGGCGCGTGGAGACTTCCGGCGGCATTCAGGCCAGCTTAGCAGGGCGATACGCCACTGCTCTTTTCGAGCTGGCGCGCGAATCGAACAAGATCGAGGCTGTTGAAAAGAGCCTCGCCACGCTCAAGGCCGCGCTGTCCGATTCGGATGACTTCCGCCAGCTCACCGCGAGCCCGCTCGTGTCGCGCGCCGATGCGACGAAGGGCGTCGTCTCCGCCGCGAAGGCGATGAAGGTCGATCCGCTGACCGAAAACTTCCTGGGCGTGCTCGCGGGCAACCGCCGCCTCGGCGAGCTGGGCAGCATGATCCGCGCCTTTACCACGCTGGCCGCGAACTTCCGTGGCGAGATGACCGCCGAGGTCACCTCTGCCCACCCGCTCAACGCCGCACAGGTCACCGAGCTCAAGAAGCAGCTCAAGACCCGCGTCGGCCGTGATGTTTCCGTCGATCTCAACGTCGACCCCGCCATTCTCGGCGGCCTCGTCGTCAGGATCGGCTCGCAGATGATCGACAGCTCGATCAAGACCCGTCTCAATTCCCTCGCGCACGCGATGAAAGGCTGAACATGGATATCCGCGCCGCAGAAATCTCGAAGGTCATCAAGGACCAGATCGCCAATTTCGGCAACGAAGCCCAGGTTTCCGAAACCGGGACCGTGCTCTCGGTTGGCGACGGTATCGCCCGCATCCACGGGCTCGACAACGTCCAGGCCGGTGAGATGGTCGAGTTCGCCAACGGCATCCAGGGCATGGCGCTCAACCTTGAAGCCGACAATGTCGGCGTCGTGATCTTCGGTTCGGACGCCGAGATTGGCGAGGGCGACACCGTCAAGCGCACGGGCACCATCGTGGACGTCCCAGTCGGCAAGGGCCTGCTCGGCCGCGTCGTCGACGGCCTCGGCAACCCGATCGATGGCAAGGGCCCGATCCAGTACACCCAGCGCCAGCGCGTTGAAGTCAAGGCGCCGGGCATCATCCCGCGCAAGTCGGTGCACGAGCCCGTGCAGACCGGCCTCAAGGCGCTCGACGCGCTCGTTCCCGTCGGCCGCGGCCAGCGCGAGCTGATCATCGGCGACCGTCAGACCGGCAAGACCGCCGTGGCGATCGACACCTTCATCAACCAGAAGAAGGCCAACCAGGGCGACGACGAGAGCCAGAAGCTCTACTGCATCTACGTCGCCGTCGGCCAGAAGCGCTCGACCGTCGCGCAGATCGTCAAGCAGCTCGAAGAAAATGGCGCGATGGAATATTCGATCGTCGTCGCCGCGACCGCTTCGGAGCCCGCACCGCTTCAGTATCTCGCGCCCTATACCGGCGTGACCATGGGTGAGTTCTTCCGCGACAACGGCATGCACGCCGTGATCGTGTATGACGACCTTTCCAAGCAGGCCGTCGCCTATCGTCAGATGTCGCTGCTGCTCCGCCGTCCGCCGGGCCGCGAAGCCTATCCGGGCGACGTCTTCTATCTCCACAGCCGTCTGCTCGAGCGCGCTGCGAAGCTCAACGACGACAACGGCAATGGCTCGCTGACCGCGCTGCCGATCATCGAGACCCAGGCGGGCGACGTTTCGGCGTACATCCCGACCAACGTGATCTCGATCACCGACGGCCAGATCTTCCTTGAGACCGACCTGTTCTTCGCGGGCGTCCGCCCCGCCATCAACGTGGGTCTGTCGGTGTCGCGCGTCGGCTCGGCCGCGCAGACCAAGGCGATGAAGAAGGTGTCGGGCTCGATCAAGCTGGAGCTCGCGCAATACCGCGAAATGGCGGCCTTCGCGCAGTTCGGTTCGGACCTCGACGCGTCGACGCAGAAGCTGCTCAACCGCGGCGCGCGCCTGACCGAGCTGCTGAAGCAGCCGCAGTTCAACCCGATGCCCTTCGAGGAGCAGACCGCGTCGATCTTCGCGGGCACCAACGGCTATCTCGACGCCATCCCGGTCGAAGCGGTCACCCGCTACGAGGCCGCGATGCTCGCCGATCTGCGCGCCAACCACGACGATCTGCTCAAGGCGATCCGCGAGACCAAGGATCTGGGCGACGAGGTCAAGGGCAAGCTCAAGGCTGCGCTCGACGCGTTCTCCAAGACCTTCGCCTAATCGATCGACTTCGCCTCGGCCACGGCCGGGGCACCTAACGGGACGAATGTAGGGACACATGGCAAGCCTCAAGGCCCTCAAACTGCGCATCGGCTCGGTGAAGTCGACGCAGAAGATCACCAAGGCGATGAAGATGGTCGCCGCTTCCAAGCTGCGCCGCGCGCAGGAAGCGGCGGTCGCCGGTCGTCCCTATGCCGAGCGCCTCGAAAAGGTGATGGGAAGCCTCGCCTCCAAGGTGACGATCAGCGCTTCGAGCCCTAAGCTGCTCGCGGGCACCGGCAGCGATCAGGTCCACCTGATCATCGTCGCAACCTCGGAGCGTGGCCTGGCGGGCGCGTTCAATACCAACATCCTGCGCGCCGCGCGCAAGAAGGCCGAAGAACTGGCCGGCGCGGGCAAGACCGTGAAGTTCTACATCGCGGGCAAGAAGGGCCGCGCGGTGCTCAAGCGCTTCCACGCCAAGCAGATCGTGGCCGATCACGAGATGGGCTACATCAAGAAACTGGCCTTTTCCGACGCGCAGTCGATCGCCGAGGACGTCATCCGCCGCTACGAAGCCGGCGAATTCGACGTCGCTCACCTCTTCTACGCGAAGTTCCAGTCGGCGCTCGTCCAGATCCCGACCGGCCAGCAGATCATTCCCGTGCCGCTTCACGAGGACAGCCTCGAAGCAGGTTCGGGTGCGGCCGTCGAGTACGAGCCCGATGAGGAAGCGATCCTGGCCGACCTGCTGCCGCGCAACGTCGCGGTCCAGATCTTCCGCGGGCTTCTCGAGAACGCCGCGTCCGAAGAGGGCAGCCGCATGAACGCGATGGATAACGCCACGCGCAACGCTGGCGACATGATCAACCGCCTCAGCATCCAGTACAACCGGACGCGCCAGGCCGCGATCACCACCGAACTCGTCGAAATCATCTCCGGCGCCGAAGCGCTCTAAGAATTACAGGCAAGGAAAACCGTCATGGCTACCGCACCCAAGACCACCAAGGCACCCGCCGCCAAAAAGGCTGCGGCGCCCAAGGCTGCTGCCCCCAAGGCCGCTGCCCCCAAGACCGCTGCGAAGACCCCCGCGCCCAAGGCTGCCGTCTCTGGCGCCACCGGCCGCATCAGCCAGGTCATCGGCGCCGTCGTCGACGTGAGCTTCGAGGGCAAGCTGCCCGCGATCCTTACCGCGCTCGAGACCGACAACAACGGCCAGCGCCTCGTCCTCGAGGTCGCGCAGCACCTCGGTGAGAACACCGTCCGCACGATCGCGATGGACGCGACCGAAGGCCTTACCCGCGGCCAGGCTGTCACCGACACCGGCGCACAGATCTCGGTTCCCGTCGGCCCTGCCACGCTCGGCCGCATCCTCAACGTCATCGGCGAGCCGATCGACGAGCGCGGCCCCGTCGGCACCGACCTGCGCGCGCCGATCCACGCTGACGCCCCCGCATTCGTCGACCAGTCGACCGACAGCTCGATCCTCGTCACCGGCATCAAGGTCATCGACCTTCTCGCCCCCTACGCCAAGGGCGGCAAGATCGGCCTGTTCGGCGGCGCAGGCGTCGGCAAGACCGTGCTCATCCAGGAACTGATCAACAACATCGCCAAGGGCCATGGCGGCACCTCGGTGTTCGCGGGCGTCGGTGAGCGTACCCGCGAGGGCAACGATCTTTACCACGAGTTCCTCGACGCCGGCGTTATCGCCAAGGACGCCGACGGCAACGCGGTTTCCGAAGGTTCGAAGGTGGCGCTGGTGTTCGGCCAGATGAACGAGCCCCCGGGAGCCCGTGCGCGCGTCGCGCTTTCGGGTCTGACGATCGCCGAATATTTCCGCGACCAGGAAGGCCAGGACGTGCTCTTCTTCGTCGACAACATCTTCCGCTTCACGCAGGCGGGCGCAGAGGTGTCGGCGCTTCTCGGCCGTATTCCTTCGGCCGTGGGCTACCAGCCGACGCTGTCGACCGACATGGGCGCGCTGCAGGAGCGCATCACCTCGACCAACAAGGGCTCGATCACCTCGGTGCAGGCCGTGTACGTCCCCGCGGACGACTTGACCGACCCTGCTCCCGCAACCTCGTTCGCCCACCTTGACGCGACGACCGTGCTCAGCCGCGCGATTTCGGAGCTCGGCATCTATCCCGCAGTGGATCCGCTCGACTCGACCAGCCGCGTTCTCGAGCCCCGCGTTGTCGGCCAGGAGCACTATGAGACCGCGCGTGCGGTCCAGGCGATCCTGCAGAAGTACAAGTCGCTTCAGGACATCATCGCGATCCTCGGCATGGACGAGCTTTCCGAAGAGGACAAGCTGACCGTGTCGCGCGCCCGCAAGATCCAGCGCTTCCTGTCGCAGCCCTTCCACGTCGCCGAGGTGTTCACCAACATCCCCGGCAAGTTCGTGCAGATCGAAGACACCATCAAGTCGTTCAAGGCGGTTGTCGACGGCGAGTACGACCACCTGCCCGAAAGCGCCTTCTACATGGTTGGCGGCATCGACGAGGCGGTTGCCAAGGCGCAGAAGCTGGCCGCTGAGGCCGCCTGATCATGGCGTCGCTCCATTTCGAGCTGGTCACGCCGGAAAAGCTGATCCGGTCCGAGGAGGTCCACATGGTGGTCGTCCCCGGCACCGAGGGCGAATTCGGCGTGCTCGCGGGCCACGCGCCCTTCATGTCGACCATCAAGGACGGTGAACTCTCGATCTACAAGACAGAGAATGCCGCGCCCGAGCTGATCCGCATCGAGGGGGGCTTTGCCGAGGTCAACGAAAAGGGCCTGACGGTGCTCGCGGAGAAGGCGGAGCTCTGATCTCCCGTCACCACGATCTTTTGGAAGGGCGGTGCGAAAGCGCCGCCCTTTCTATTTGCGCTTGTACTGCCAGCGCATCGGCTTGCTGCCGTCGGCCATCGCGATTTCGGCCATAAGCGTATCGCCCTCGCGCCAGTAACGGACGCGCTGGGGATAGTCGTTCTCCGCATTGTGAAAGGTGACGCCCGGCTCCGCGTCGGCACGCCAGACAAAAGGCGTACGCTTTGTGCCATTGGGCGAAGCCCAGAAGGTCATGCCGCTGCCGGACTTGTCAGCGATGACCTGCATCGCTTCCCACAGGTCGACGCTGTCGCCCTTCCCGCTGCGGCTGCTTCCCAGCATCACGCCGCCGCGCGACGAGGTCCAGCATTCCTCGGTCCAGCGTTCGCCCGACTGTGCTTCCCAGCAACCCGCCATCCAGCCGGGCAGCGCGGGCTTTTCTTCCGCCGCCCCTGTCAGCATGGTCCAGCCCAGCACCGCGATCAGCGCATGTCGCGTCACCATAGACCTTCCTCCCGCAATCGCCGCGCGCTGATGGCGCGTCCGCGCAACAATCGCCGAAATTAGGCAATTGTCAAAGTTTCCACCGTATTCACCTTTCCCATCAATGCCCGTTGGGGGCCGGACAAGGGATTGCAGGCAGGCATGAGCGCATTCGGAAAACGGGGTGGAATCGGTGGCGGCGCGAACAGTCGGCCGTCTTTCGGCGTGGCGCGCCCGATGCAGGGCGGCGGCATCCCGCCCAAGGGCCCGAGCGAGCCGCTGGGCGGCGCGCAGTTCCCGCCGCTCGATCCCGACTCGATGGTCTCAGAGGACGCGGCGACAGCGCCCCTGACGCAAAGCAACGCGATGAACCGGCTCGACAGCCGCATGAACGACGTCCACACGCATTCGAGCAAGGTCGAGGGCTTCGAAGCCTCGGTCCACAAGATCAAGGAACAGGTGCTGCCGCGCCTGCTCGAACGCGTCGATCCCGAGGCGGCCGCTACGCTCAACAAGGATGAGCTGGCCGAGGAATTCCGCCCGATCATCGGCGAAGTGCTCGCCGAACTGAAGCTGACGCTCAACCGCCGCGAGCAGTTCGCGCTCGAAAAGGTGCTCGTCGACGAGCTGCTCGGCCTCGGGCCGCTCGAGGAACTGCTCTCCGATCCCGACATCTCCGATATCATGGTCAACGGTCCCGAGCAGACCTATATCGAACGCAAGGGCAAGCTCGAGATCGCGCAGATCCAGTTCCGCGACGAGGAGCATCTGCTCCAGATCGCGCAGCGCATCTGCAACTCGGTCGGCCGCCGCGTCGACCAGACCACGCCGCTCGCCGACGCCCGCCTCAAGGACGGCAGCCGCGTCAACGTGATCGTGCCCCCGCTCTCGCTGCGCGGCACCGCGATCTCGATTCGTAAGTTTTCCGACAAGCCGATCACGCTCGACATGATGGCGGGCTTCGGTTCGATGAGCCCGAGGATGGCCACCGCGCTCAAGATCGCGGGCGCCAGCCGCTTCAACATCGTGATCTCGGGCGGTACGGGTTCGGGCAAGACGACGATGCTCAATGCCCTGTCGAAGATGATCGACCCGGGCGAGCGCGTGCTGACGATCGAGGACGCGGCCGAACTTCGCCTGCAGCAGCCGCACTGGCTGCCGCTCGAAACGCGCCCCGCCAACCTTGAAGGTCAGGGCGCGATCAGCATCCGCGATCTCGTCATCAACGCGCTGCGTATGCGTCCCGACCGCATCATCCTCGGCGAAATCCGTGGCAGCGAGTGTTTCGACATGCTCGCGGCCATGAACACGGGCCACGACGGTTCGATGTGTACGCTCCACTCCAACAGCCCGCGCGAGGCGCTGGCGCGTATGGAGAACATGGTGATGATGTCGGACATCAAGGTGCCCAAGGAAGCGATCTCGCGCCAGATCGCGGACTCGGTCGACCTCATCGTCCAGGTCAAGCGTCTGCGCGACGGTTCGCGTCGCACGACCAACATCACCGAAGTGATCGGGATGGAAGGCGACGTGATCGTGACGCAGGAGCTCTTCAAGTTCGAATATCTCGACGAGAGCGCTGACGGGAAGATCATCGGCGAATATCGCGCGATGGGCCTGCGCCCCTATACGCTCGAAAAGGCCAAGCAGTTCGGCTTCGATCAGCCTTTCCTGGAGGCATGCCTCTGACAATCCGGCGGAATTTCCCCTAAGGGAATCCAACCCGGTCAATTCGCTTTCGTCGCACCGAATGAGTCCCTAGTCTCGCCCCGCCCTGAACAGGGAGGGATGAGATGGCGTACCGTGCGCCTTCGGCTTCGGTCATCATGGCCCCAAACCGTTCGACGTCGCTTCTGGTCCTGACGCGTATCGAGCCGGTGGACCTGCTGCGCGGACTGGTCATCGTGCTCATGGTGCTCGATCATGTGCGCGACTATTTCCACGCTAGCGCGCATGCCTTCGATCCGCTCGATCCGGCGCAGACCACGCCGCTTCTCTATGCGACGCGCTGGGTCACGCACCTGTGCGCGCCAGGCTTCGTTTTCCTCGCGGGTGTCTCGGCATGGCTGCAATGGGATCGCCACAGGGACCGTGCGCGACTCTCGCGCTTCCTGCTGACGCGTGGCCTCTGGCTCGTGCTGCTCGAACTGACCGTCGTCAGTTTCGGCTGGGCATTCACCTTCGGCATGGTCTTCATGCAGGTGATCTGGGCGATCGGCTGGGCGATGGTCGCGCTCGCGGCGCTCATCTGGCTGCCGCGTCAGGCCGTGCTCGCCATCGGGATTGCCATCATCGCCGGCCACAACCTGCTGGATCCCATCGAGCCCGAGCAACTGGGCGCGCTGAGCGGGCTGTGGACCATCATGCATGAAGGCGGCGTCTTCGTGCATGATGGCGTGCCCTTTGCGCTCGCCGCCTATCCGTTCCTTCCCTGGATCGGGGTCATGGCGTTCGGTTATGGACTGGGCACGATTTTCACGGGTCCGCCCGATCGTCGGGACCGGACGCTCATCGTGCTTGGCGCGGCGATGATCGCGCTGTTCGTGCTGCTCCGCCTCGTCAATCTCTATGGCGATCCCGAGCCCTGGAAGGTCGAGGGCGACGCAGTCCGCACGGTGATGGCGTTCCTCGACGTCGCCAAATATCCGCCATCACTGATGTTCATATGCGCGACGCTTGGCCCCGCGCTGCTGCTGATGCCCCTGCTTGCGCGCCTGCGCGGCCCCGCTGCGCGCTTCCTGCTCGCCTTTGGCAGCGTGCCCCTGTTCGCCTATGTGCTGCACATCTACATCCTGCACGCGCTCGCCATCGTAGCAGCCGTCGCCACGGGTCACGACCCGGCCTATCTGATCGACTTTGTCGGCAACTTCTTCCTTCAGCCGCAATTGCTCGAGGGGACGGGTTACCCCCTTGCCATCGTCTATGTCGTCTGGCTGCTCGTGCTTGCGCTCCTCTACCCGCTCTGCCGCTACTGGAGCGACCTCAAGCGACGGCGACGCGACTGGTGGCTTTCGTACCTGTGAAGGTCAGTCGAGCCCCAGCGCCTTGCGGATATCGGCCCATGCGACGAGCTTGAAATTCTGCGCCCTGGGCTGGTTGTGCCCGTCCTGCGCGACGAACAGGCCGCCCGGATAGTCCGCGCCGAAATCGCCCACCGCAAGTTCGATGCCGTCGGTTTCCTCGACGCTGCCCACCGCGCCGGCCGCGATCCGGAAGCGTCCGACATAGCTTTCGTCCTCAAGACGGTAGAGCACATAGGCATTGTCGCCCTGGCTTGATGCGACCAGATAGCCGCCCTTCTCGCCCTCTGCGGCGAGCGCAAGACCCTCCGCATCGGCGACGAGATTGCGCCCGTCGGCGGCTGCGATCCTGATCGCTTCGGTCGAACCCGAGGCACTGGCGTCGAAACGCCATAGCCCCACATCCTCCTCTGCGACGTAAAGCCGCCCCGTGCGCTCATCGGCGACGCAGCCTTCCGACTGCGTCCCCAGCTTCATGCTGCGCACGATCCTGCCGCCGGGCACATTGCCGGCGACGTCCAGTTCGACCTGATTGATCGTGCCGTCCTTGAGCACCATGAAGGCATAGAGCGCCTGCGGCGTGCGATAGAAGCAGATGCCATAGGCCTCGCCCGCGCCTGCGGCCACCTTGCCCAGCGGGGTCAGGGCCGCCGTCGCCGGATCGAGCCTGAACAACGCGACCTGTGCGTTCGCGAGGTCGTTGCGATCGCTGGCGGCAACGAGAATGCCCTGCGCGCCACCTATCACCACGTCGTCGCGCAGGTCGACATTGTTGACCGCGCCCGCATCGATGAAGAACCGGTCAGCGCCGCTCAGGTCGTAGACGTGAAGCCCCGCCTTCTTGTCGGTGCCCACGATCAGGCTCGCACGCGGATCCGCCGCATTGCGCCAGATCGCCGGATCATCGGCGGCGTCGGCATTGGCGGTGGCCACCGCCGCGGTTTCGCCCCGCGCATGAACTGACATTGCGGGTGTAGCACGCGCGATCAGCATTTCGGTCGTCGACTCAGTCGCGCAACCCGCCATTATCACAAAACTGCAAAGTACAGCAATAAAACTGCAATAGTTCCTACGTGAATAGGTCACGATTCACCCCTAATGGCCGCTCTCGTCGGACGAAATACACAGTTTGTCGACGACGTCAATTTTGCGACATTTGCGGTTAGGGGCAATAATGAACAAGAAAAAGCTGCTGCTTCTTGGAAGCGCACTCATTCCTATGCTTGCGGCTGGGCCGGCATTCGCCGAACCGGCTGATTCGGCCGAAGCAGAAGAGCAGCTTCGCGCCAGCGAGATCATCGTCAACGGCGCGATCGAGTTCCGCAACCGCACCGAGGACGTCAACCCTGTCCTTTCCTATGACCTTGAATATTTCCAGCGTTTCGAACCGGTTTCGGTCGGCGAAATGCTCAAGCGCGTGCCGGGGGTCACCTTCACTTCGGATGTGCTCGAATATGACGGCGTCCAGATGCGCGGCCTGCCGCCGGGTTTCACGCAGGTGCTGATCAACGGTCGTCGCGCACCCGGGGGTGAGGCCGACGGCGCATTCTTCGTCGACCGTCTGCCCGCAGAACTGGTCGAGCGCATCGAGATCATCCGCGCCCCGCGCGCCGACCAGCCGAGCGAAGGCGTCGCCGGAACGCTCAACGTCGTTACCAAGGAATCGGTGAGCTTCGAGGGCGGCTTCATCAAGGGCGGCATGCTCATCAACGAGGATGGCGGCGTGCGGCCGTCGGGGGCGCTGGCCTATGCCGGCCACCTCAGCGATTCCACCAGCATCTGGGCGGGCTTCAACTATCAGGAGCGCCGCAATCCCAAGGAAAAGGTCTCCTACCGTTTTGGCGGCGAGCCCACAACGAGCGGCAAGAGCTTCCCCGGCAATCCTGCGGAGAGCAACTACATCACCGATCCCGAGTTCGACAATTTCGAAGCGCAGGACGACACCCGCGACGGCACCGACCTGTCGGGCAATATCGAGCTCACCTCGCAGTTCGGCAATGGCGGCCAGTTCCGTATCAGCGGCCTGTTCGTCGACACCGACCGCGACGAGGACGAGACTTCGGTCACGCTGGAGGGCGAGGATCTGGATTTCGACGAGGTCGAGATCCAGCATGAGGATATCAGCCAGCAGACCTACGCGCTGACCGCCGACGCACGCGTTCCGCTGAGCTTTGCCGAACTGGGGCTCGCCGCGGGCTGGTCGGGTTTTCGCGAGGATACCGATATCGCGGTCTTCGTTGGCGACAACCCCGATGATTTCGACGATGTCGAGCTGGACGACGAGGACTCGATCGACATCAAGGATGACGAATTCACGGGAACCGTCAGCCTGATCTTCGGAAAGGACGGCGCGCTCGAAATCAAGCCCGGCATCGACCTTCTGGGCAAGACCCGCAAAGGCGGCCAGGCAGGCACCTTCCTCGAAAGCGATTTCCGCATCGAGGAGGACCGCTACTCGCCCTATGTCCGCGCCACCTTCAAGCCGAGCGACGTGCTTACCATCGATGCGGGCCTGCGCTATGAAATCACGCGCCGCGACGTCAATGGCTTCAATGAGGACGACGAGAGCGTCACCGGCTCGTACAGCGACGAGGATCTCAACCCCTCGCTGCATCTGCGCTATGTCCCGACCGCGAACGACCAGATCCGCGTCTCCGTCGCGCGCACTGTCCGGCGTCCCGATTACGACCTGATCTCGCCCATCGAGGAGGAAGAAACCCCGGGGGACGACGATCGCACGATCGGCAATCCCGACCTTCGCAACGAAAAGGCCTGGGGCGTCGATGTCGGCTATGAACGTCGCCTCGGCGGCAGCGGCATCGTCGGCGTCAACGTCTTCTACCGGGATATCAAGGACCTGATAGAACATGTCGCGATCGCGGATCTCGGCGACGGAAGCCTCTACACCCCGCGCAACATCGGCGACGGCCAGAGCTGGGGGCTTGAATTCGACTTCTCGGCGCCGCTGAGCGCCTTCGGCATGCCCGATACCGGGCTTTTCGCGAACTACACCTATCTCGACAGCGAAACGACCGATCCCTTTACAGGCGGGAAGCGCCGCTTCAACAACCAGCCGCATCACCTCTACAATCTGGGCTTCATCCAGACGGTGCGCAGCGTGGACGCGAGCTTTGGCATGACCATCTCGGGCCGCAGCAAGGCCCTGGAATCGAACTTCGACGAGACGATCTCGCTGCGCTACGACCCCGATCTCGAAGCCTTTGTCGAAAAGCGTTTCGGCAGAAACTTCGTGCTCCGCCTCTCGGCGCAGAACCTCCTCAATCGCGTGAAGAAAGAGGATTTCCGCAAATATGACGGCGACAGCCTCCAGGAAGTGCTCGACGCACGCGCCGCGGGCGATCTCGACGAATATGAGATCGAACGCGAACGCGCAGGCCGCCTCTTCCAGGTGACGTTGCGCGCAGCCTTCTGACGAATGACGCGCCCGGCTGCGTCCGTCGCAGCCGGGTGCCGTCTATTGATGCAGCTTGAGCGCCACGACGGTGAGCACCAGCGCCGCCATCACCGCGAACAGCGTGATGAGCGTCCACGGCATGAAGCCGACCTTGTCCAGATCCTGTCGGCGCTGGCGCCTCCGATCGGCGAAGCTCGCCAGAACCGCGAGCGCGGCGGAAGCCCCTGCCCATCCCCAAAGCTGCACTTGCATGGCCTTTCCGTCGCCGTCACTATCCGGCCACTCAGATAGGAGAGAGTTTTCAATGCGCCAGTATCTTTTGCTCTCGGCAGCCCTCATTTTGGCTACAGCACCCGCACACGCGCAGCACGCCGATCATGCGGACCATGGATCCCACGCCCAGCATATGGCGGCGGAGTCGTCGCTGGCAGCGGCGATCGCGGCACCACATCGCAGCGCAGCCAACAAGGCGCGCGACGCATATCGGCATCCCGCCGAAACGCTCGCATTCTTCGGGGTCAAGTCCACCGACACCGTGGTCGAGATCAGCCCCGGCGGCGGGGGCTGGTACACCGAGATCCTCGCCCCCTATCTCGCCAAGGGCGGCACGCTCTATCTCGCCCAGCCTGAAGGCAGATACCTTACCTCGCTCAAGGCAAAGATCGCGGGCGATCCTGCCACCTATGGCAAGGTCAAATGGGCGGATTTCCCGATCACCGCGACTACCGTGCCCGATGGCAGCGCGGACGTCCTGCTCACCTTCCGCAATGTGCACAACTGGATCATGGACAAGGATCCGACGCTCGCCGAGCGCGCCTTTGCCAGTTTCTTCCGCGCATTGAAGCCGGGCGGGGTTCTGGGTGTGGTCGACCACCGCCTCCCCGAGGCCAGCGACAGCGCGCTAGAAAAGTCGAGCGGCTATACCAAGCGCAGCACCATCCTCGCGCTCGCGGAAAAGGCGGGCTTCAAGCTGGCAGCGGAATCCGAGATCAACGCCAATCCAAAGGACAAGGCCGATGGCAAGGTCTGGCGCCTGCCGCCGACGCTTGGCGAAGGCGAAGCCAATCGTGACGCTTATATCGCGATCGGCGAGAGCGATCGCATGACGCTTAAATTCGTGAAACCCGCAAAATAGCCCAATTCGACAGGCGCCCCTCCCATTCGGGAGGGGCGCAGTCTGCGCACAATGGCACGACACACCCGAAATGGTCGCCGACGGGCGTTATCGCGTCTCTGGCCATCTGGCCGGTGGCCATGAGGCAATGCTCAGGGTCGTCGATTCCCTTGTCGCCAGGCAGCGATCCGAGCGACCGGGGCGCCAGGCCGCGCGGAGAAATTCAACCGCCCGCCGCGAGCCCGGAACGACCGATTGCGAAAGTTATGGTTCGAAAGCGGACTGTCCGGACACGCCGACTTTTCAGACGTTCAGCGGGCCTTTTCGGCTGCACCAAAGCCGACATATGTTCATCGAGCTACGTCAGGACGGCTTTGTCGTGGTTAGCCGACATTCTCTGGCGCTATCTTTAGCTTCGGTGCCCATCGATAGAGCGCCAAGATGAGCCGCCAACCGGCGACACACAGAAGCGTCAATCCAACTGGCAGCAGCAATTGAAGCAACACGTTCGGCATGAAGGACGAGAGGAATGCTTCCATCAGCAGCACCCAAGCCGCTGCAGCCGCGAGCACCGTGACTATAAGCGTAACAGCGAAACGGCGAACCCAAATCCTCATGGACCAGCCCTAAACGAGACCATGACGTCCGCAATGTCGTCGTGTCCGGACAGGCAGCTTTTGGTCGCGGCCGACTAACGACATGGGATAGCCCTCTCGGCTGAAAAACGGTGGCTACGCCCCGCTATTATTGATGATGTGTATGTTCGTCGCTCCGATAGGTTGACGGTTGCGTGGTTCCCAAGTCCAGCCTTGATAGCCAAGGCCGGACGTCGCCGCAGTGTGTAGGATCTCTGGAATACGTGCTCTCAGCCACGGCTTGTCAGGCTTGGTGGTTTCCCAGGCCTCCAACCGATCAGCGAGCAACTCCAGACCTAATGCTGAAAAGCGAGGAACGAGATGGCTGTACGTCGCCTCTACACTGACGACCATCGGGTCAACCGGGTTCAATTCGTAGAAGTGGTGGCAGACCGGCTGTGGGGCGACGTGCGCGTGGTCGTCGTCGATGCTGGCGAGTGCCGTTTCGCCAGCAGCCAAGTGCTCTTCCAATGTCCAGTCCGGCAGTTCGTCAGCATCCATAGGCAGATGCTTAGTTTTAATCTGCAATGCGCGCTAGTGGGGCATTTCACCGCATACACCGACGCGTGAACGGATGTCAGCTGTTGGCTTGTCGCGCCTAAGAGCCGTCAGTCCGCGAACCACGACTTATCGGTCGTTCAGCGCTCCGGGCAGCCTCCCCAAACCGGACATGGCAGCTAACCGCGCTTTTCTGCAAAAAGCTGCCGTTCCGGACACCACGACAAATCGCTCTCGCTGATCCCTTCGCGCGTCGCTTCAAACCGGACGTTGTTTTGGGACCGGAATTTTCCACGCCGCCTAAACGTCGGGAAGCCGCTGCGCGGCTTCCCCCCATCCCTTCAATGCCGCCGAGTTTGCGCGCGTCAGCAGTTTTTTGGCATCGCGCACGCTGAACTGCGAAGGCGCCTCGATCTTTGCCAGTTCATTCCAGGAAACGGGGGCTGCCACCGGCGCTCCGGGACGCGCGCGCGCCGAATAGGGCAGGATCGCGGTCGATCCGCGCTGGTTGCGCAGCCAGTCGATGAAGATTCGTCCCGTGCGCCGGGCCTTCGACATGGTCGCGATGAAGCGCTCGGGTTCGCGTTCGGACAGCGCCAGTGCGAAGCGCTGCGCGAAATCCTTGACCGCGGGCCATTCGGCGTCGGGGATGAGGGGGACGACGACATGGATGCCCTTGCCACCCGAAAGCAGCGGGAAGCTCGTCAGCCCCAAGTCGTCGAGCGTCGTGCGCAGGTCGCGCGCCGCCTTCCTGACGTCGTCGAAGGTGACGGCCTCGTCGGGGTCGAGGTCGAAGATCATCCGGTCCGGCTTCTCGACATCGGCGACCGACGAGCCCCAGCCGTGGAATTCTATCGTGCCCATCTGGACGCACGCGATCAGCCCGGCGGTGTCCTCGACATAGAGATAGGGTTCGATCCCGCCATCCTTCTCGCGAATGTCGACATGGCGGACATGCTCGCCAAAGCTGCCCGCATCGTGCTTCTGGAAGAAGCATTTTTTGGCGCGTCCCTGCGGACACCGCACCAGACTGATCGGACGGTTCATCGCCCATTCGGCCATGACTGGTCCGATCGCGTCATAATAGTCCGCCAGATCCCCTTTGGTGACCTTCGCCTCGGGAAAGATCACGCGATCGGCGTGGGTGATCTTCATAGCGGGGATGGTGGGTGCCTTGCTTTCGGTTTCGGCTTTCACGCTCTTGGCCTCCTTGTCGTCGCGCAGCCCGATGAAACTCGCATGCCGCACCACGCCTTCAGCGGTGAATTCGGCAAAGGCGATTTCCGCGACCAGTGTCGGTGACACCCAGTGCGCGCCGTGCGTCGCGATGCGCGGGGCCTCGACGGGCGCCGTCTTGCGCGCGAGCGCCTTCAACCGGCGCATGAGATCGTCCTGGTTGTCCGCATTGAAACCCGTGCCGACCTTTCCGGCATAACGCAGCACGCTCTCGTCGTGTGTACCGAGCAGCAGCGAGCGCAGGCTGCGCCCCGTCGCGCCGCTGGCTAACCACCCAAGGATCACGAACTCCTGCCGGCGCGTGCATTTGATCTTGAGCCAGCTGTGCGAGCGCGTGTGACGATAGGGCGCGTCAGCGCGCTTGGAGACGATCCCCTCCTGCCCCGCCCCGCACAGCGCCGATAGCAGCTTCTCTCCCGATCCAAGCACGTGCTCGGCATAGCGGATCGGGCCGTCGCTCCCCTCCAGCAACGCCGCCAGCCGCTCCTTGCGTGCGATATTGGGAAGCCGTGTCAGATCCGTCCCGTCGACCGACAGCAGGTCGAACGCGAACAGCGTGAACCCGCCTTTCCCCTGCTTGAGCGTCGTTTGAAGCGCAGAGAAGCTCGGATTCCCGTTGGCGTCGAGCTTCACGATCTCGCCGTCGATCAATGCGCTCGGCAGATCGAGCGCGCGCGCGGCATCCGCGATCTCCGCGAACCTGTCGGTCCAGTCCAGCCCGCTGCGCGTATAGGCCGTCGCCTTGCCCCCGCCGAGCGCAAGCAGGCATCGATAGCCGTCATATTTGATCTCATGAAGCCAGCCATTGCCCGTGGGGACCGCATCCACGAGCGTCGCGAGCTGCGGTTTGGCGAAGGCGGGCATCTGCCTGGCTCCTCCCCGAGCTTGTCTCGGGGAGGGGGACCGCCCGAAGGGCGGTGGAGGGGCAAGCTCGGAGCCAACCCCTCCACCATGCTTCGCATGGTCCCCCTCCCCCCGCTTCGCGCGGGGAGGATCATGTTTCTCCGCTTGCCTCATCGCGGCGTCGAACGCCTTGCCCTTCTTGCCCTTGAGCGAGGTCTCGGGCGCATTGGCCGCGATCTGCGCCATCGTCCTGCCGGTCTTCACGCTGGTGAGTTCGCGCGCGACCAGATCGTCCGAGCCGCCCGCATAGGCGTCGTCGATCTTCCTCAGCAGCCAGTTCTCGCGTTTTTCGCCCGGCCGTGGCTTCATCCGCACGAGCAGCCATTCGCCCTTCATCCGCTCGCCATCGAGCGTGAAATGCAGATGCCCTTCGGCAATCGTCTTGCGCGGGTCCTTGCCCGGCACCGGCGTCCATGTGCCGCGATCCCAGAGCATCACGGTGCCGCCGCCATATTCCTTCTCGGGAATGATCCCCTCGAAGCCGCCATAGCTGAGCGGATGGTCCTCGGTGCGCACCGCCAGCCGCTTGTCTTCGGGATTCAGGCTCGGCCCGCGCGTCACCGCCCAGCTCTTGAGCACGCCGTCGAGCTCCAGCCGGAAATCATAATGCAGCCGCGTCGCATCATGCTTCTGGACGATGAAACTGTTGCCCTTGGCCCGGCCGGGCTTTCCACGCGGCTCCGCCGTCTTCGCGAAATCGCGCTTGCGGTTATACTCGCCGAGCGGATCGGCAGCGCGCGTCACGGTTCACGCCCTCTTGCGCGCACTGGTCTTCCGGGCAGCGGGTTTGGCCGGCGCCTTCTTGGCCGGGGGCGGCTTGGCCGCGGGCTTCTCGATCGATTTCTTGAGCGCCGCCATCAGGTCGATGACATTCCCGCCGCTCGGCCGATCCTCGCCCTTGTCCTCGATGATCTTGCGGCCCCTGGCCTTGCGCTTCTTCTCGACGAGGTTCCTGAGCGCATCGACATAGCGGTCATGAAACTCGCTCGCATCGAAGGAACCGCTCTTCTTCTCGATCAGCGCCTCGGCCAGTTCGAGCAGTTCCGGGTCGGGCTTGATGTCGTCGATGTCGCGGAAATAATTCGCCGCGCGGTTCACCTCATCGGCATAGCGCAGCGTCTCCAGCACCATGCCGCGCCCGCACGGCTTCAGGCTCACGACATATTCGCGCCCGCGCATCGCGAGCTGGCCCAGCCCGACCTTCTTGGTGCGCCTCAGCGCCTCGCGCAGCACGACATAGGCTTCCTCGGCCAGATCGTCGGCGGGCACGACATAATAGGGCTTCTCATAATAGAGCGCGTCGATCTCGTGGATGTCGACGAACTGGGTGAGCTCGAGCGTCTTCTTGCTCTCCAGCTTCACCGCCTCGATCTCGTCGGGCTCGAGCAGCACATAGCTGCCCTTTTCATATTCGAAGCCCTTCAGGATCTCGTCCTGGTCGACCGGGCCGATGCCCGGCACGACCTTCTCGTAACGGATCGGCTTGCCCGAAGGCTCGTGGATCTGCCGGAACGCGACCGAGGCGCCCGTTTTGGTCGCGGAATAGATTTCCACGGGAATCGAAACCAGCGCCAGCCGGATCTGGCCCTGCCAATATGCGCGTGCAGCCATGTTATTCTGCTCCGTGTTACGGAAACAGAATGAGCGAGGGGCGGCGCTGGTTCCGCTGCTCCCGCTATTCGGCGGACTTGTGGACGCGCCCGTCCTTCATCACGAAGGCGACGCGCGTCAGTACCGAGACGTCGGCCAGCGGATCGCCCTCGACCGCGATCAGGTCCGCCGCCTTGCCCGGCTCCAGCGTGCCGACATCCTTGTCGACGCCCAGCAGCGTCGCGGCATTGACCGTCGCGGCCTCGATCGCTTGCGCGGCGGTCATCCCGTGCTTCACCATCAGAGCGAACTCGTCGGCATTGCGGCCGTGCCTGGAGACCCCGGCATCGGTGCCGAACGCGATCCTGACGCCCGCGGGCACCGCCCTTTCGAGCGCCTTTCCGGTGATGCCGATGCGCCATTTGACCTTTTCGAGCACCGCGGGCGGATAGGCATCGGGATCGGCGGCAAGCCGCTCCAGATAGCCGTTCACCGTGGAGAGCGTGGGCACATACCAGGCGCCCGATTGCCTGAAGAGCTTGAGCGTCTCGTCATCGAGCAGCGTGCCGTGCTCGATCGAATCCGCCCCAGCAGCGAGCGCGGCGTTGATTCCGTCCGCGCCATGCGCATGGACCGCGACCTTCTTCTTGTAGAGGTGTGCTGTATCGACCAGCGCCTTGACCTCGTCGTCGAAGATCTGGCGGTTGAGCCCAGCGCCGATGCGGCTGTTGACGCCGCCAGTGGTGGCGATCTTGATGACATCGACGCCGCGCCGCACCTGCAGACGGATCGCACGGCGGCAGCTTTCGACGCCATCGCACAGATTGTCCTCGGCGATCCCTGCGTGCAGGTCCTCGGCGACGCCCAGCGTCGCATCCATATGGCCGCTCGTGGTCGAGATCGACCGCCCCGCATCGACGATCCGGGGCCCGGGCATCGTGCCCGCCGCAACCGCGTCGCGCAGCGCCAGCGTGGCCCCCGTCCAGTCGCCCAGGTTGCGGACGGTGGTGAAGCCCGCGTCGAGCGTCTTGCGCGCATTGACCGCGGTCCGGTACGCGACGACCGCGGGTTCGGACTCGATATTCTCGACCAGCGCCTGAACCCCGCCCGCATCCGAATCGAGATGGACATGGCTGTCGATCAGCCCGGGCAGGACGTAACGGCCGCTCAGGTCGATCAGCTTCGCGCCTGCGGGCGCCGGTGCGTGCCCGTCGCGGATCTCGGCGATCCTGCCATCGCGAATGACGATGGTCGAAGCGCCGCGCGGCGCCTTTCCGGGGCGGTCGAGCAGCCGGCCGGCATGAACCCAGGTCTCGTTCGCGGGCGCCGCCTGCGCCGCTGCCATGGCCGGCGCGAGCGCGAACGCCATTGCCGTCATTCCACCCAAAACGCGCATGAAGTCCCTCCGCTCGAACAAATGTGCAAACGGAGCTAAAGCGCGGGTGCGGCTTGTCAACCGCGTGCGCGGGCAGGCGCCGGAGCGCGACGCGCGCGCCGCTGCTGGCCGCGTGACGACCAGAAGGTGAAGACCGCAAGGCTGCCGAGCATCGCCAGCGTCAGCCCCGAAACCGTCATCACGAGCCGGTAGAGCAATCCACCCACCTTTGCCGCGTGCACGGGATAAGCAATATTGAAGATGCGCGAGCCCAGCGGCAGCGTCAGCGCGTCGCGCGTCCCGACGACGTGCCCGTCGGCGGGATCGAACCAGACATAGGTGCGCCCTTGCGGCAACCATTCATCGGCGCGGCGCAGGCGCATTGCGATAAGTTCGCCCGGCTCGTCGGGCACCGCGATCACGCGCGGCTCGGCATCGGGGAAGCGCGCCTTGGCGGCCGCGACCAGCCGCACCCAGTCCTGCCCCTTGAGCGCCAGCGCGCCACCCGCGACCTTGGGCGGAGCGAGCGCAGCCTGCATCTCGGCGGGCGTGGAAAACGGGCTGAGCAGGAAGTTGCGCACTGGCTTCAGCACGAGCATCGTGCCCGTCAGCATCGACAGAAAGAGCAGCGGCGCGATGACGACACCCAGATCGCGGTGATGGCGAACGATCGCGGGCCGCGACATGCGCTTCGGCCAGACGCGGAACTCGAATGTCTTGCGGGTGCGCCACCACAATATGATGCCGGTGATGACGAAACCGATGCCGATCAATCCGGCAATGCCCGCGATCGTCTCGCCGGTGTCGCCGGTCAGCAGGTGATGATGCAGGTCGAACAGCCAGATCTCGGGCCGCTCCCAGCTCGTATCCCAGCGCGTGATGATATCGCCCGCCTGATCGGCATAGCCACCCGCCCCCTTGCCGAAGTTGAGCTGGTGTATCCCCCGGCCGTCGGTCGCGAGCACGATCGAGCGGGGGCCACCCTCGGCATCGAACAGCCGTGCCGCCGCGCCGCCGATCGCCGCCGCGTCGCCGCGATAGGCTTCGGCCGCATGCGGAACCGCTGCGCGCAGGAACGCATCCTTGTGGATGAGCATCGCGCCGCTCAACCCGAGCACCGCCAGCAGCAGGCCGATCAGGCCGCCGGTCCAGCGATGGATCAGGTCCAGCACGCGCATCATCAGAAACGATAATCCCAGCCCAGCGTGAAAGTCCGGCCACGCCCCGCGAAATAGCTGAAATTGTCGGTGGGAAGCCGGGTATCGCTGTTATAGTCGATATACTGCTTGTCGAAGAGGTTCTGAACGCTGAAGCTCAGCGCGCCGATCCCCATGTCGTAGCGGATATTGGCATCGGTCAGCGTATAGCCGCCGAAATTGTTGCGCGGATCGGGGTTCGCCTTTCCATGGAAGGTGCGCGAGAGGAAGAACTGCGTCTGGACGCGCGCCGAAAGCGGGCCGCTCGCGAAATTCGCCGCGAGGTTGAGGCGATCAGGCGAAATGTTGGTGCCGTCGAGATCGGTGTCGACGATGCCGTCGGGATTGGCAGAATCGCTGTCATAGCGACCCTTGAAATGCGCATAGCCCGCCGACACGCGCAGCCCCGGCAGCGGCGTCTGCACGCCAAGGTTGAGTTCGAGACCCTCGATCTCGACGCGCTGGCGCTGCACGTCGAAAATGCCGCCGGGGTTCGCGATCAGCAGTTGCCCCTTGTCGCTCGCCGACCAGAAATAGCTGGCGCTCGCATCGAGCGGACCGCGCTTCACTTCAAGCCCGATCTCGCGATTGTTCGAGATGATCGGGCTGATGTCGAGGAAGTCGTCGATATCGACCCCGGGGCGGCTCACCGCACGCGTGATGCGGCCGATGTCGGGCACGGTGAAGCCCTCGGCATAGCTGGCATAGGCGCGGATGCCCGCCCAGGGCTCGAGGATCACGCCGCCGTTGAACAGCACGTCGTCGAACTTGGGACTGCCGCCCGAAACCGCCACGCCGCCGAAGGTCGCCTGATTGGGCGGCCGATAGGTGGTGGAAGCGAGCGTGTGATAATCGTCAATCTTGATCTGGACGTTTTCCCAGCGCGCACCGCCGGCAAGGCGGAGCTTCTCGTCGAACAGCGCGAGGTTGAGCTGGCCGAAAGGCGCGAGGCTGCGGAAATCGCTGGGCGGCACCCAGACGCGGTCGGTCGCGATCAGTCGCTGCTCGGTCTTGTCGAACAGCGCGTCGAAGCCGATCGTGGCGGTCAGCGCCTCGAAGCCCGGAACCGCGCGCTCATAGCTGAACTTGCCGCCGATCTTGCGCGAACGGTTCTGCGACTGATCGAACAGCGTTCCGACGGGCGCGATCGTCGGATCCTGGAAGGTGGCGATCGGCACGACCTCACCGCCAAAGGTGTCGCGGGTACGGTTGTAGAAGATCTGGGTGACAAGATTGCCGCCGCCAAGATCGGGATCGGTCAGCGAAAGCGCTACGCTATCGGTACGGCTCCGCGCCGGCACGCCCGGTTGGTCGCCGCGCACCGCACTGGTGGGGATGCCGGTCACGCGATTGCCCGCAATGGCGAGGTAATCGCCATCGCCCTTCAGCTCGAAATGGCTGGCGATCAGATCGAGCCGCGCGGTATCCCCGACTGCATAGCCGAAGCGGCCGAACAGCGAGAGCGCTTCGGAATCGAGCGTTTCGCCCTGCGTGCTGTTGATGCCGATGCGGTGGCCGTCGCCGTCATAATAGGCGCCGCGCGTTTCATAGGCCGCGCCGATCGTCGCGTCGAAACGGCCCGCCTTGTACTGGACCAGTCCCGCGAGCTTGCCGCCGAAGCCGTCGCCGTGGAAACCGTCGTCGGCCGTGCCCTGGATCAGCGCGCGGCCGCTGACGCCCTCGACCGTCGGCGCGCCTACCGTCACCTGATTGACGATTCCGCCCGTTCCACCGATCCCCTGCAGCGCGTTGGAACCATAGATCAGCTCGACGCGGTCCACGAAGAAGGGATCGATGGTGAAACCGTCGCGGCTGCCGTCGCGCATCGGCGTCGACTGCGGAATGCCGTTGATCGCATAGAGCGGCGAGCGGCCGCGCAGCGTTTCGCCCGCGCCCGAGAGCTTCTGCCGGGTCGGCGAGAAGGAGGGCGTGAGGTTCGAAACAGCGTCGACCACTGATCCGCTGATCGAGACCTGCTGCGCAAGCGTCTCCTGGTCTATGACATCGATCGTCAGCGGCAGCGCATTGGCGGGAAGCGCGGTGCGCGCCGCGGTCACCACGATGGTACCTGCAGTGGCGTCGGCAGCATCATCGGTCGTCTCGGCAAATGCCGACTGGCCTGAAAGCGCCACGCAGGCGAGCAAGGACGAACGAAGAGCAACGCGACGCACGATTGGATTCCCCTGTAAGGACGGACCGAAGTCGCCCCTATAAGGAATGCGAATGACTAGCAATAGCGGAGTCGGATAACTCCGCCGTTGCTCAGGGCGCGATGATGTTCCCCGCGCTGGCGGGCTCCGCTGTCCTGCAGGTTTGTTTCTGATATGTTCCGCGCGCAGCTTTTGCACACCGCTCGAATGAAGGGCTAACAGACATTGCGATTTGTGAGAAAAGTGCGAAGCCAGGCGCACACACCGGCGATCTGCGCCGGTGTGTGCGCGCTGACGCGCGTTTATTTGCTCAGCTTGTCGATCTTGTCCTGAAGGCTGGCGAGCTGCTTCTTGAGCGTCTCGATCTCGTCGTCCTTGCTTTCGGTCTCGGCCGGCCTGGATGCGGGCACGGCGCCGGGCTTGAACGCGCTGGCGGCCGCTTCGAACATCGCCATGTTGCGCTTCGCCATCTCCGCGAAAGGCCCGTGCGAGAAAGCGCCTTCGACCGCGCTGCGGAACTGCTCCTGGTTGCGGCGAAAGCTCTCCATCGAGGCTTCCAGATAGCCCGGCACCACCGCCTGCATCGAATCGCCATACATCGAGATCAGCTGGCGCAGGAAGTTGACGGGCAGCATTGTCTGGCCGCGCGATTCCTCTTCCATGATGATCTGGGTCAGCACATTGTGCGTGATGTCTTCCTCGGTCTTGGCGTCGAGCACCTTGAACTCGCGCCCCTCGCGCGTCATCTGGGCGAGGTGGTCGAGCGTGATGTAGCTTGATGTATCGGTATTATAGAGACGCCGGTTCGCATATTTCTTGATGATAACCGTACCGTCGCCTGACGAAGATTTCTTCATGATCGAGAACACCCCGCAGCAAAATATGACAAACACTGCACCATTTGATGCCGCACCGCAACACGGCCCCCGACCGCTGCCCCTCTTTCTCGATTTGCTGCACAGCGAAACTGCAGCATCGCCCGAGCGGATGGCCGCTGCGCTGGCGGGATTGCGGGCCTATCAGGACGCGCCGCGCGGCACGCGCCCCGCGCCGATGCCCGCCGTGACCACCGTGGGTCGCGCGCACCTGCGCGACTATGGCGGAGACGGCCGCCCGGTGATCTTCATACCCTCGCTCATCAACCCGCCCTTCATCCTCGATCTCGCCGAGGACAATTCGATGCTGCGCTGGATGCGCGACCGGGACATCCGCCCGCTGCTGCTCGACTGGGGGGCACCACTCGACGACGAACGCGATCTCGACATCGGGGATCATGTCGAACGCTTTCTCCTACCCATGATCGACGCACTCGGCGAACGGCCGGCACTCGCAGGCTATTGCCTGGGCGGCACGATGGCGCTCGCCGCTGCCGCACTCCGCCCCGTCGCCGGGCTGGCGCTGATCGCAGCACCGTGGAACTTCAACGGATTTCCCGGGACCGCGCGAGCCGACATGCTTGCACTCTGGACAACTGCCAAGGCGAGTTGCGAGGCGATCGGCTATCTGCCGATGGAGGTGTTGCAGACCGCATTCTGGAGGCTCGATCCCGCGCGCACCATCGCCAAATACGAAGCCTTCGCCGCGCTCGATCCCGCGAGCGATGCTGCGCGCAGCTTCGTCGCGCTCGAGGACTGGGCCAATGGCGGCGCGCCACTCACATTCGGCGCGGGGCGACAGGCGTTCGAGGATTTCTTCGGCAGCGACACCCCCGGCCAGGGCGCATGGTCCGTTGGCGGACGGCAAATCCTTCCCGAGCAGATCGCCTGCCCCGTGCTGGATGTCGTCTCGCTCAAGGACAAGATTGTCCCCGCCGCGACCGCCACTGGGCTTGCCGACCGTATCGAGCTGGGCGCGGGGCATGTCGGCATGATCGTCGGCCGCAGCGCACAAGAAACGCTCTGGCGACCGCTCGCCCACTGGCTTTCGCAATTGCAGCACGAGTGGTAGAAAGTCCGCGCACCGATCCCTAGCTCCGGAGTCTTCCCCCCATGTCCGACATCGTCATCACCGCCGCCAAGCGCACTCCCGTCGGCAGCTTCCTCGGCGCCTTCGGATCGACGCCCGCGCATGAGCTGGGCCGCGTCGCAATCGAGGCCGCGCTCGCACAGGCAGGCGTTGCGGGCGAAGAGGTGTCGGAGGTCATTCTGGGGCAAGTGCTCACCGCCGCTCAGGGCCAGAACCCCGCGCGCCAGGCATCGATGGCGGCGGGCATTCCGAGGGAGGTGCCCGCCTGGGGCGTCAACCAGGTCTGCGGATCGGGCCTCCGCGCTGTCGCGCTTGCCTCGCAGGCGATCGCCACCGGGGACGCCACCATCATCGTCGCGGGCGGACAGGAAAGCATGTCGCTCAGCCCGCACGCGCAGATGCTGCGCGGCGGCACCAAAATGGGTGCGCTCGAGCTGGTCGACACGATGATCAAGGACGGGCTTACCGACGTCTTCAACGGCTATCACATGGGCATCACCGCGGAGAACCTCGCCGAGCAATATCAGGTCACGCGCGACGATCAGGACGGCTTCGCGGTCCGCTCGCAGAATCTTGCGGAGGCCGCCCGCGCCGCCGGCCACTTCGTCAACGAGATTGCGCCCGTCACCATCAAGGGCCGCAAGGGCGACACGATCGTCGATCAGGACGAATATATCCGCACGGGCGTCACGCTGGACAGCATCTCGGGCGTCCGCCCCGCCTTCAAGAAGGACGGCACGGTCACCGCCGCCAATGCCAGCGGCCTCAATGACGGCGCCGCCGCGCTCGTCGTGATGTCCGCCGACGAGGCCGCGCGCCGCGGCGCGCCGGTGCTTGCGCGCATTGCCAGCTGGGCCTCGGCGGGCGTCGATCCGTCGATCATGGGCATCGGCCCCGTCCCCGCCACGCGCCGCGCGCTCGAAAAGGCGGGCTGGAGCGTCGCCGATCTCGATCTGATCGAGGCGAATGAGGCTTTTGCAGCACAGGCGCTGTGCGTCGGCCGCGAACTCGGCTTCGACCCCGACAAGGTCAACGTGAACGGCGGCGCGATCGCCATCGGCCATCCCATCGGCGCCTCTGGCGCGCGCGTGCTCACCACGTTGCTCTACGAAATGCAGCGCCGCGACGTCAAAAAGGGGCTCGCCACGCTGTGCATAGGCGGCGGCATGGGCATCGCGATGTGCGTCGAGCGCTGACCGCGCAGGATATTTCGACAAGCCATTGATTCGCGTCGAAAGGCGCGAACGCCGCGCCTGCCGCAGCGCCCGCTGCCGGCTTGTTACTGGCTTGTTGCTGGCTTGTTGCTGGCGGCATGGGCGAGCCCGCTCAAGGCGGCTTTTCCCGATTTGCAATTATATTACGCACAGTCAAACCGCTTCGAAACAATTTGGCCGAACATGTTTACAACATGCATCATATGTGCAGGCGCACGTACCAAATATGCGCAACACTCCATTTCATTAATGTTGCAAAAATGCATCATCGATCGATGAAAGTTACCTGAACCCGTTATGAATATTGCCCTGAAGGGCGCGTTCGTGGTCCATCTCGCCGTAAGCGACCCTCAGCTGGTCGCCTATCTGGGAGATACACGACATGAAATCACGGCACTTGTTTGCCAGCACCGCTGCGTTTGGCCTGGCCATCGCACTGGCCCAACCCGCCTTCGCACAGGACCAGACGGCTGCAGCCGATCAGGCCGCCGAGACGGAAGAAGCGCCCGCCGACGCCATCGTCGTCACGGGCTCGCGCATCCGCAGCGCCAATATCGAATCGACCGTGCCGATCACCACCGTAGGTGGCGAAGAGTTTTTCCAGACCGGCTCGACCTCGATCGGCGACGTGCTGAACGAGCTGCCGCAACTGCGCAACACTTTCAGTCAATCGAACGCGGGCCGTTTCCTCGGCACCGTTGGTCTTAACCTGCTTGACCTTCGCGGTCTTGGCACCCAGCGCACGCTCGTCGTCGTTAACGGGCGCCGGCATGTCGGTTCCGACATTCTTGCAAACGCGGTTTCGGTTGACGTCAACCAGATACCGTCCGACTTGATTGAGCGCGTGGAAATCGTAACGGGCGGCAGTTCCGCCGTCTATGGTTCGGACGCAATCGCCGGCGTCGTCAACTTCGTCCTCAAGGATGATTTTGAGGGTATCCAGGTTCGCGGTCAGGGTGGCATCAGCACATATGAAGATGCGGGCTCGTACATAGCTGCGGCGATGATCGGCACCAATTTCGATGACGACCGCGGCAATGTGGTGCTCGCTGGCGAGTATGCACATCAGAATCTTCTGTACGGCAGCTCACGTTCAAATGTGCGAACGAACAGCGCCTTTGTTCAGGTCGATTCGGATCCTTCTGGTAGCGACGGCAATCCCGACCGCATTTTCTTCAAAGACATTCGCGGAGCGACCATCTCGAGCGCCGGCCTGTTCTCAATCGTGCAGCGTGGTCCCGTGCAGGGCGTGGCGAATCCGACCTGCGGCCTGGGCCCCAACGCCGGATCGGCGCAGCAAGCCTATAACTGCAACTTCCTCGTCACCAATGACGGCCTCACGCTGACGCCGCAGACCGGCACGCGCGTCGGTTTCGGCCCGAACGGCGTATTCATCGGTGGCAACGGCTTCAGCAACCGCGAAGAGAACCTGATCACGCTCTACCCGAACTATGATCGGTACAATATCAATCTCCTCGCCCATTATTCGATATCCGACGCGCTGGAGCCGTTTATCGAAGCGAAGTACGTCAAGACGCAGTCCTTCGGACGATCAAGCGGTCCCGCGTTTGTTCAGGGAAGTTCGATCGACGCCAACCGCGAGCGTATTCGCCTCGACAACCCCTTCCTGACATCACAGATGCGGACCACGCTGACGCAGCAGATCCTTGCATCGGGGGTCAATCCCAACCTTGCCACGCCAACCGCGCTGACAGCTGCTAATATCACGGCGATCAACAACGGTTCTTTCCGCGTCTCGTATCGGAAGAACTTCACCGACCTGGGTGTGCGCGACGAGGAATCCGATCGCCAGACCTATCGGATTGTCGGCGGCCTCCGTGGCGACTTCAACGACGATTGGCACTACGAGGCCTCGCTCAACTATGGCGAGTTCAAGGAAGACACCAAGGTTAAAGGCAACATCAATATCCAGCGCTTCCTGCTGGCGATGGATGCGGGTGTCGATCCAGCCACGGGCCAGGTCACCTGCCGTGCGAAATTCGATCCTGCGGCACGGATCGACTTCGTCGGCGCCGGCGCGGACAGCCTTGCCGCCGATATCGCTGCATGCGTTCCGCTCAATCCCTTCGGCCGTGGGGACGTCTCCGCGTCTCGCGCCTATATCGTGCAGGACACTATCTCCCACGCCAAGCTCCAGCAGTTCGTTGCGAATGCCTATCTGACCGGCGACAGCAGCGAGTGGTTCGAGCTTCCGGGTGGTGCGATGAACTTCGCTCTCGGGGCTGAGTATCGCAAGGAGAAGGTGTTCTATCAGGCCGATCCGCTCGTCGAAAATGGCTTCACGTTCTACAATGCGCTGCCGACCTTTGACCCCGATGCCTTCGAGGTGAAGGAAGCGTTTGGCGAAATCCGGTTGCCGATTCTCTCCGACACGACTTTCTTCGAAGAGCTGACCGTGACGGCGGCCGGTCGCATCGCGGACTATAACGGCGCCACGGGTACCGTGTATTCCTATAATGCCGGCGTCGACTGGAGTCCGGTCAAGGACGTCCGTTTCCGTGCGAACTATTCACGGGCGGTCCGCGCTCCAAACCTGAGCGAGACATCGTTCCCGCTCTCGCAGAACTTCGCGCCGAACTTCCAGGACCCTTGCCGTCCGGCCAATATCGGGGCCGGCACGGCAACGCGCGCGGCCAACTGCGCGACGGCGCTCGGAGGTCTTCTCGCCACTTTCGATCTGCCGGCCTACTCGCTCGAAACCGTGAGTGGCAGCAATGCCGATCTGAACGAAGAGAAGTCCGACTCTTGGACGTTTGGTGCGGTATTCACGCCGAGCTTCGTGCCAGGACTGTCGCTGTCAGTCGACTATTTCAACATCAAGGTCGATGACGTGATCACGGCCCCGACGGCCCAGCAGATCGTCAATGCGTGCTACGATGCGCCGGACCTAAACAATCAGTTCTGCCAGCTGTTCGAACGGAATCTGACCAACAGTCAGGGGCCCAACGATGAAGATCCTGGCCAGATCCTTGACGGAACGCTGGATCAGATTCCGCTGAACTACGCAGCGCTCAAGGTTAGGGGCATCGACGTCGAAGGCGCCTATAATCGGGATATCGAGGGGCTCGGCAA
This sequence comes from Sphingomonas sp. LaA6.9, assembly GCF_022601895.1. Lineage (GTDB taxonomy): Bacteria > Pseudomonadota > Alphaproteobacteria > Sphingomonadales > Sphingomonadaceae > Sphingobium_A. Next base: position 118,099 of record NZ_JAKVIO010000006.1, on the reverse strand, counting down.
GCTTGGGCTGCGCTTGGTCTATACGCACATGATTCAGAATGACGAATTCCTGAATCCCGCAGATCCGACCTTTGCGAACCAGCTCAACAAGGAGCTGGGCGATCCGCAGGATGCGTTCAATTTTGACGTCAACCTGGAGACCGGACCGTTCAAGCTCGGCTATCAGATGCGCTACATCAGCAAGATGGTCCTCAACCAGTATGAGGACTTCTTCTCGAAGCAGGGTCGCGCACCGCAGGACGCCGACTATGCTGATCGCACGTACTACCCGTCGGTGCTCTATCACGACGCCCGGGTCGGCATCGAGGCTAATGAGAAGTTCGAGTTCTACTTCGGCGTCGATAACATCACCAACCGCAAGCCGCCACTTGGCCTGACGGGTATCACTGAGGGAGGCGGCATTTACGATGTCCGTGGTCGCTTCTTCTACGCTGGTGCCAAAGCGACGTTCTGATCCGTTACAAAAACCAACTCGAAGGCCGGGACGTGTTCCCGGCCTTTTTTTTGGCCGCGCATTTCGATAGGGCGGACGCGTGAGCAATTCCCTTTCAGCGGTGGATCGCGGCGCACAGCTGCTTGCGGCGGGTGCGGTTGACGACGCCGTCCGGCTTGTGGCGGCCGCCGCGCAGAGCGGCGATCCCGACGCGCTTCATCAACTCGCGCTGTGGCACGTCTACGGAGATCCGCTGCGTCGCGATTTCGGCGCGGCACGCGCGCTGTTCGGACGGGCGGGAGAGGCTGGCCATGCGGCGGGCGCGCTCACCCATGCGGTATTCGTCGCCCTTGGCGCAGGCGGCGTCCCGCCCGACTGGGCGGAGGCGTTGCGGCTGCTCGACAAGGCCGCGCTGAACGACCCGCTCGCCGCAGCGCAGATGCGATTGCTCGGCGCAATGCAGCTGACGCCCATGGGTACGCCCGCCGTGCCGGCAAGGATCGAGGCGCTGTCCTGGCAGCCACGGATCGGCGTGGTGCGCGGTCTTTTCAGCGCGGCCGAATGTGCGCATGTCGCGGCGCTGTCGCGCCCGCTCCTGACGCCATCCATCGTGGTCGATTCAGTGACGGGAAGAGCGATGCCGCACCCGATCCGGACGTCGGAGGGCGCGGTGCTCGGGCCCATCCAGCAGGATCTCGTCGTCGAGGCGCTCAACCGGCGCATCGCCGCCGCCACCGGCACCCGTGTCGAACAGGGCGAACCCCTGACCGTGCTGCGCTACGCTCCCGGCCAGCAATACCGGCTACACCACGACTGCCTTCCCGGTGAACGCAACCAGCGCGTCATTACAGCGATCGTCTATCTCAACGGCGGTTATGCGGGTGGCGCAACCGAGTTCCCGGCGGCCGGAGTCGCCTTTCAGGGCAAGGTCGGCGACGCAATCGTCTTTGGCAACACGCAGGCGTCCGGACAGGTCGATGAGGCGAGCCGCCATGCGGGATTGCCCGTGGAACGCGGCGAGAAATGGATCAGCACGCGCTGGATCCGGGCGGCCGATTTCGATCCGTGGGGCATGCGCGACTGAGCGCTAGTTCCAGATGCGCTGCAACCGCTGGCCCAAGCCGGTCAGCAGCTCATACTGCGACAGTCCTGAAACTTCGGCGGCTTCGGGAAGAGCATAGCCGATCGAGACCCAGTCCCCCTCGCCCAGATCGGGCGCGGCATCGACGCAAACGATGAGCAGGTCCATGGAAACGCGCCCGAGCACCGGGAGCCGGGCCGCGCCCGCCATGGCGTGACCCTTGCCCGAAAAGCCGCGCAGATAGCCGTCGGCATAGCCGATATTGAGGATGGCCAGCTCCATGTCGCGTTCGGCGGCGAAGGCGGCGTTATAGCCCACCCTGTCCCCCGCCCCGACCCGCCGCCGCTGCAATATCTGCGCCTCCGGCGTCGCGACCTGGCGGAGCCGTCCGGCGGCTTCATCGCGGGGTACACCACCGTAGAGCGCGATCCCGGGGCGCGTCAGGTCAAAGGCATAATCGGCGCCGAGACAAATGCCCGCACTGTTTGCAAGGCTCATGCGGCGCGCGCGCGTGCGTCCTTTCAACGCCGCAAAGTCCACTTGCTGCGCAGCATTCATCGTCACGTCCTCGTCGGCACAGGCGAGGTGGCTCATCAGCGTTTCGATCATCAGGCCGTCGAGCAGGCCCGCGGCGATATCCGCCGGGGCGACACCCAGCCGGTTCATGCCGGTATCGACCATCACGTCACACGGCCCGCCGCCGGCTTCTTTCCAGCGACGCACCTGTTCGGGCGTGTTGAGCACAGGCCGGGCACGCCCTGCGCGCGCCGCCGCCATATCCTCGGCGCGGACGCCGTGGAGCACCGATAGCGCAACGTCTTCGGCGCGTGATGCAACCGCATTGGCCTCCGCCCAGGTCGCAACGAAGAAGTCGCGGCACCCGGCCGCGCTCAGGCGCCGCATCACCTCGGCCGCGCCGAGGCCATAGCCATTGGCCTTGATCGCAGCGCCGCACGCGGCCGCGCCGCTGCGCGCATTGAGCCATTGCCAGTTATCGACGAGTGCGGACGTGTCGAGGCGCAGGCGCAAGGGGGAATCGCAGATGCTCACCCGTGGCGACCTAGCGACCTCAGCCGGCGGCGTCGAGCTTGCTATCGGCGGTTTCGGGCAACCAGAACAGCGACACGACCAGCGCGAGCGCGACCACCGCGATCGTGTACCAGAGCCCCGAATAGGGATCGCCGGTGCGCGCGATGATGTACTGGCTGATGACGGGCAGGAAGCCGCCGAAATAGCCCGTGCCGATATGATAGGGGATCGACATCGAGCTGTAGCGGATGCGCGGCGGGAAGAGTTCGGACAGCAGCGCCGCGACGGGGCCGTAGGTCATGCCTGAAAGCGCAGAGAGCGCGAGGACGCCAAGGAGGATCATGAAGATCGAACCGCCCGTGGGCTTTACCTTGCCCAGATCGTAACCCGCTTGTGCCAGTCGCGCATCGAGCGCGGCGGGCGCGAGGTCGGCGACGGCCTCGCCGCCGATGGTGACCGCCACCTCGGGCGCTTCGACCTTGGTGTAGCTCACGCCCTTTTTGGAGAAATAGTCGAGCAGCTTGCCGCACGCGCCGGCCTGCACCTTGGCAAAGGGATCATAGCCGCAATCGGGTCCCGCAACCACGACGGGCGCGCGGGCCGCAGCACTTGCAAGCTCGGGATTGGCCGCGCCGCCGATCATCTTGAAGATCGGAAAGAGCAGCAGCAAGGTCAGCGCATAGCCGATGATGATCGGCTTCCTGCGCCCGACCTTGTCGGACAGCCAGCCGAACAGCACGAACCAGACGAGCCCCGACGCCGCGCCGATCCCGACGAGCAGCTGCGCGATCGATTCCTCGACCTTCAATGCGTTCTGGAGGAAATAGAGCACCTGGAACATCGCGGTGTACCAGATCACGGTCAGCCCGGCAGCGACCCCGAACAGCGCGACGAACAGGCGCTTGCCATTGCCCGGATAGGTGAAAGTCTCCTTGAGCGGGTTCTTCGCGATCTCGCCGGCTTCCTTCATCGCCTTGAAGACCGGGCTTTCGGAGAGCTTCAATCGCATCCACAGCGAGACCGCGAGCAGGAACAGCGAGAAGATGAAGGGGATGCGCCAGCCCCATTCGTTCCACGCTTCCTTGCCGATAATCGCCTGGGTGGTGAGCACCACCGCGAGCGAGAGAATGAAGCCGCCCGCAACGCTCGCCTGGATGAAGCTGGTGTAGAAGCCGCGCTTTCCGTCGGGCGCATGCTCGGCCACATAGATCGCCGCGCCGCCATATTCGCCGCCGAGCGCAAGTCCCTGCAGCACGCGCAGCAGCAGGATGATGATCGGCGCCGCCATGCCTATTGTCGCCGCCGAGGGGACGAAGCCGATCGCCGCGGTCGCGAGGCCCATCAAGGTGATCGTGACGAGGAAGGTATATTTGCGGCCAAGCTTGTCGCCGAGATAGCCGAACAACACGGCGCCGAGCGGACGAAAACCGAAGCCGATCGCGAAACCGAAGAGCGAGAGGATCAATTCGATCGTCGGATTGCCCGAAGGAAAGAAGGTGCGGCCGATGATCGCGGCCAGCGTGCCGTAGATGAAGAAATCGTACCATTCGAAGACCGTGCCGAGCGAGGACGCGGCGATGACCAGCCGGATATCCTTCTTGCTCGGCCCCTGTACCGGCCCTGCCGCGACACTCGCCATAATCCCCCGCTCTCCACATCTGTTTGCGCGCAGCATTAAGGCGATTTCCAAGGCCCGCAAGCGGCTGCGATCAGTTGTCGGGATTATGCGCCCTAGAAGAGCCGTCCGCCATCGGGCACGCGCTTGTCGGGGGCGAAGAGCACCACCTCTCCCTCGGCGTCGGGAAAGCCCAGGGTCAGCACCTCCGACATGAACCTGCCGATCTGGCGCGGCGGAAAATTGACCACTGCCGCCACCTGGCGTCCCACCAGCGCGTCGAGCGGGTAGTTGGCGACTATCTGAGCCGATGATTTCCTGCGCCCGATCACGGCACCGAAATCGATGACGAGCTTCACCGACGGCTTGCGCGCCTCGGGATAGGGCTCGGCCTCGACGATCGTGCCGATGCGGATGTCGACCGCGAGAAACTGATCGAAGCCGATCGGATCGGCGGCCGGCGCCGAGGCATCATGGTTCATGTGCATCCAGAACAAATCCCTTTGGCATGACCGCCCTTCATTCCGGGCGGTCATAATCACCTGACAAAGGTGAGAACAATAAATTTGAGCAACAAGGCATGCGCGCCTATGGCGATCATGCATGCCTGAACGCGCAGCCTCCGATGAAGCCCCGATACCGCCGGTGGCGAACGACGCCGCGATCCATGCGGGGCCGCCTGCCGAGATACGCGATGTCCTGCTTCGTCTTCAGTCCCCGCCGCTCAATCCGGTCACCAGGGCACGCAACTGGGTGGAAATGGAGATCCCCAAAAGCCAGCGCGGACCGGGCTGGGATCGTCATTGGCGCGAACTCGAAGCCTATGCCGAATCTGCCGCGATCTGGACGGCGTCGTCCGAATAGCGCAATCGGGCGCGTCCTCCGCGGGGCCTTTCAGAATACGACCTTGTTGCGTCCCGAATTCTTGGCCTGATACAGGTTTTCGTCGGCGCGCTTCAATATGTCGGCGGGGGGCTCGCCCTTCCCGCCGATCGCCAGCCCCGCCGAGAAGGAAATTGCGCCAATATAGACCCCGCTTTCGCGGATCTTGAGGTCGTGCGCGTTGACGTCCCTGCGCGCGGCATCGATGATCCGGTGCGCGGTCATCATGTTGGTGGCCGACATCAGGACCACGAACTCCTCGCCGCCCAGGCGCGCAACAAAATGCTCCTCGCACGTCTTTTCCAGGCAGCCCGCAACGAACTGCAGCACGCGGTCACCGATGTTATGACCATGCGTGTCGTTGATATATTTGAATCGATCGATGTCGCAGATGGCGATCGTGAGGTTGTTGCCAATGCTGAGCTCGGCGAAGCATTTTTCCTCGAACGCCCGGCGATTTGGCAGCTGGGTCAGCGGGTCCTGACGCGCGACATTGCGCGCCTCGGCCAGGTGCTCGCGAAGCCCGTCGACCTCCGTGCGGGCTTCGGCCAGCTCAGCTTCCGCCTGGGTCGCGCGCGCCAGCATCCGGCCCGCGATGTCGACCAGACTTGAAATCGACTCTCCGCGCGCAGCCGCAGCCAGGTCCTGCACGCTTCCCTGCAGGGCGTCGCTATAGTCGCGCGCCGCGGACTGGCTTCGACTGAGGATGTCCTGAAGCGAGGCCGCGTTGCGATCGACCTCGACCGTCAATTCGCGCGCGCGCTGCTCCCCCGCGCCCGCCTGCCGCAGCGAAGCCTTCATGTCGGTCGTCGCAACCGGGCGTCCCGCCTCGATCGCGCGCTGGGCTGCGGCGATGATGAGCGGATCGCGATCAACGATCAGGCGATAGCCAAGTTCATAGTGCTCGGGGCGGATGTCGAGACCATGACGCCTCAGGAATACGAGAATCTGCCTGACAGCCGATTCCTGGTCCGCCTCGGGATTCAGATCTTTGAGCATCGCATTGTTCACAATGCTATTGTAGACGATCGCCGGCCCGACCGTACGGCGCGCGCACAGGATCCCACTCCGGAACAGGCCAGGACACCACTGGCGTCAGATGACGGTAAGCTTGCGGGTCCGGTCGCGCGGCAGTTCGGAACTGCGCGCCTTGTCCATCAGATCGCGCAGGCGCTTTACCGCGGCATTGGGCGGCACCGCCTTGGAAAGCAGATAGCCCTGCACATGGCTGCAGCCCCACAGGCGCAGCGCCTCGACCTCGGCAAGATCCTCGACGCCTTCGGCCACCACCTCGATACCGAGGTTGCGGCCGATGTCGATGACCGCCTTCACGAGCGTCGCGTTTCGCGCCTCGCGTATCCGGCCGCCGCGCACGAAGCTCTGATCGAGCTTCAGGCGATCGATGTTCATGTCGCCGAGATAGCTCAGCGACGAATAGCCCGTCCCGAAATCGTCCAGCGCGATCTTGTATCCGCGCGCCTTGAGCCCGTCGAGCACGCTGCGGACATGCTGCGTCTTGTCGAGCAGGACGCCCTCGGTGATCTCGAAGATGATCGTCGCGGGATCGATGTCGAACTCCGCCTTGTGCTGATCGACTATCGCCAGCAGATCGGCGTTCTGGATCTGCAACGGCGACAGATTGATCGACGTATGCACGCCCGGCCATTTCAGCGAATCTTCGAACGCGGTCTTGATGATCCATTCCCCGAGCCTGGGCATGAGGCCCATATTCTCGACTATGGGAATGAAGATATCGGGGGTGAGATTGTGGTGCCCCTTGAGCCGGACCAGCGCCTCGATGCTCGTCGGCAGGTCGGTCGCGAGGCAAACGATCGGCTGATAGTGGAGCTCGAATGCATAGTCGTCGATCGCGCGGGCCAGCAGATCCTCGCGTTCGCGGCGCTGCTCGACCAGGCGGCCCAGCTCGTGCGAGTAGATGGCATAGGCGCCCTTGCCTTCGGCCTTCGCGGCATAGAGCGCGATATCGGCGTTGCGCATCAACTCCGACACCGTTGCGCCGAACTCGGGTGACTGCGCGATTCCAGCCGAAAGGCTGATCGTCAAAGCGGTCTTTTCGACCTGCAGCTTTTCGGACACCAGCTGCATGATCTGCCCGCCCAGGTGGTGGGGATCGCGCTCTACCGAACTGTCCACGATCGCAAACTCGTCACCGCCCAACCGGGCGACAAGATAGTCGTCACCCGCGAAGGTCGCGGTCAGGCGGCCAGCGATTTTCTGGACGATCTCGTCTCCGGCGGAATGTCCCATGGTGTCGTTGATCAGCTTGAAATCGTCGAGATCGACGAACGCGATCTGGCAGCGGCGTCGCCCGACGAGCTTGTCGAGATACTCGCCCAGATTGCGTCGGTTCGAGAGTCCGGACAGCGGATCGAAATTCGCGAGGTAGAGCGCGCGGCGACTGTTGCTGACCGCCTGTTCGTTCAGGACATGCAGCCGCCGGACCGCGATTGCGAACAGCAGGATGAAGATAACGACCATCGCGAACATCGCCGGCAGGATGCCGTAGAGCAATGCGTTTCCCGGTGTCTGCGGCTGCCAGACGAGCTTGCTGATCGGTTTCCCGTCATCGGCCCGGATGACGAACTCGGCATAGCCATCGGGTGTGGGGGACCCGGCCTTGATGCCCTTGAGATCGCCGAGCATCAATGTCCGCCCGATCATTTCAATCCGGTCGGCACTGATCGGTGTGACGCTCACCAGAAGATTTGCGGCATCGGCGTTTCCGATGCGCGCCGCCCCCACGATAGCGGGCGCCCGATCGATCTCCATGACATGAACGTCCCACCGCGCCGCCCGGCGGTTGGTTGGATCTTCGTATTTGGCTTCGATTTCCGGATACCCCGTGTCTCGCTCGACGAGGGGATGTGCGCTGGTGTTGCGAAGATTCGCGACGACCAGCTCCGTGTGTCGTTCCAGCGCGTTCAGCTTCTCGAGCGAACCGTGCTCAAGGGGCGCAAAGGCGTACATCGCGCCGCCGGGCCCCATGATGCCGACAGATTGCTGGTCGAAGTCATCCGCGTGCACCGCGCCAATTTCGCGGTCGAGCCATTCGAGCGCGTCCGGCGTCTCGATATTTCGGATTTTTTCGGGAAGCTCCTTTCTGGAGCTCGACAGGCGCAGTTGCTCGATATTCCTGTGAACGCTGCGCGTGATCAGATTCTCGATAAGGCGTGACTGACTGTCGCGCGCAAATCGGTTCATCGAGATACCGGCGCTCCATACCCCCGCCATGCCGACGAAGCTGACGGCGGAAATCGCGGCGATGATCATCGCGCCGCGGGGCCGTTTCAGTTCAGACAGATTTCGCATGGCAAGCGGATTCCCTGTGCGCACTGCGACACGCGAATTGCCACATGCTCACAAGGCATTTTAGGAATATTGCGGCAGCACCCAAAGCCGCTTGCCAATTATTCGGCAGCCGCGAGCCGCAGCGACGCGCCATACATTCCCGGTTCGCGATGGATCGCCCTGGTGTAGTCGCTCCGCTCAGCCCGGAGGCGCCGGCAGGTTGCAGGGATGTCGCAGTACCTGGCCTGAGCGAGCGCCCGTCATCCTGCCGCCTTCGATGGCGGCGACCCCGTTGACGATCACGTCGTCGATACCGACGGGCGTAGCGACCGGCCGCTCATAGGTGGCGACGTCCTGAAGCTTGTCGAGGTCGAACACGATCACGTCGGCGCGCATCCCTTCGCGGATCAGCCCACGATCGCGCAGGCCCATGCGCTGCGCGGGCCAACCGGTCATCTTGCGCACCGCGTCCTCCAGCGTGAGCACATGCCGCTTCTTCACATATTCGGCGATGACGCGGACGAAATTGCCATAGGAGCGCGGATGCGCCCGGCCCACGCCGCCATTGGGTGCGCTCATCTCGTCGGTAGCGCCGGCGTCGCTGCCGATGCTGATCCAGGGCTGGCGGAGCGCGGTCTCAACATCCTTCTCGCTCATCATGAAGTAGAGCGCGCCCGCCCGCTTCGGCTGGGCGGCAAGCACGATGTCCCAGGCAACGTCGGCCGGGTCCTTCTTCAGCTGCTTGCCGATATAGGCGATGCTCTTGCCTTCATATTGCGCATAGTCGGGGCTGTAGGAGCCGGCCAGCATGACATGGTCCCATCCGCCGGATGCGGCGACCAGGTTGGACCAGTCGGGCTGCGACCCGGCCGCGACCTCCTTCTTGATGCGCGCTCGAACTGCTGGATCGCGCAGCCGCTCCAGTCCCTTGTCGCGACCGTCCGCCCACACCCAGCTGGGCACGGTGACGTTCAGGCCTGTGCCACCCGCAGTGTAGACATACATATCCGCCGCGATGTCCACGCCGCGCGCGCGGGCGGCCTCGATTGCCGCGACGGCCTGCGGCATGAGCTTGCCCCATTTGGGCTGGTAGGCCGCCTTGAGGTGGTAGATCTCCACCTTGGTGCCGCCTCCCTCTCCAATCTCGATCGCTTCCTGGATCGCGGGCAGCAACTTGTCAGATTCATCGCGCATATGCGTGACATAAAAGCCGCCGCACTGGCCCGCGACCTTGGCGAGTTCGATCAGATCGGCCTTGGACTGAAAGGTGGCGGGCGCATAGATGAGAGCGGTGCTGATGCCGAATACCCCCGCGCGCATCGCGGTCGCGACCTCCTGCCGCATCACCTCGATCTGTTCGGGCGTGGGCGTGCCCGCACGGTCAGCCATCACTTTCGAGCGTGCCTGGACTGCGCCGTAATAAGTGCCGAAATTGACCGGGATGCCCTTCTTTTCCATCTGGCCGAACCAGCCGGCGATCTCGTCAGCGGGCACGGGGGTTCCGCCTTCGCCGGCAATCAGGCTGGTAACGCCCTGGCGCAGTTTGCTCTCGGCGCCGGTATCCAGAATCCCGCGGCCGGACTGGTCCTGCATGTCTATGAAGCCGGGGGAGACATAGCGGCCGCGCGCGTCCACCTCCTTGCGTCCGGCCTCGACGACCTGACCGACTTTGACGATGCGACCGTCCTTGATCGCGACATCGGCCTGCACCCAGGGGTTGCCGGCGCCGTCGAGCACCCGCCCGCCGCGGATCACGATGTCGTATTCGGCAGGCGTCGGCGCCGCGTTCGAAATCAGCAAGGATGCGACCGTGGCCAGCAGCAACTTCTTCATATCCCCTCCCATTAATCGCGACGGCTCATCCCGGCCGAGCTAACTGGATACTGTTACTTCCCAAGCTTCTCCTGGAGAAAACGGCGGCTCTCGCCCCACAATTCCAGCCAGCTTGAGTGGCGGATCATGTCGTGAGCCTCGCCCGGGATGATCACGGTGCGCACGTCCACCCCCTTGGCGCGCAGTTTCTGGTGCAGATCGACCGTCTCGAGCACGTCCACGTTCATGTCGCGATCGCCGCTCACCAGCAGCACCGGCGATGTCCATCCTGCAATGGCGCCAAGCGGCGACGACCGGAAGGCCAGCGGCTTGTCGGCCTCGGAGACGCCGAAGAGCCTGCTCGGATTCTGGTGCCCCGGTGTCGGCGACGGCCACGACCAGTCATATACCCCGTGCACCGCGATCCCGGCCGCGAACACGTCCGAATTTCGCGCAAGCGCCTGGGCGGTCAGCAGCCCGCCATAGGAGCCGCCCCAGATCCCGATCCGCTTTGCGTCAACATCGTCGCGCTGCGCCAGCCAGCGCCCCGTGCCAAGGACGTCGTTATATTCGGATGCGCCCCGCCAGGCGCGCTCGGGCGCCTCGCGGAAGGCACGGCCATAGCCGACTCCGGAGCGATAGTTGATGCTGACGACAACATAGCCGAGTTCCGCGAGATGCCGGTTCACCGCGAAGTCGCTGGCGTAGTAGCTTCCGAAGTGGAACGCCGGAAACATCTGCCGCGGCGGGCCGCCATGAACATAGACCAACGCCGGATGCGGCCCCGGCTTGCTCGGCAGGAACAGCTGCGCCGGCACGGTTCCCCCGTCGCTCGCCTTGATCCGTACCACTTGCGGCGCCGGCGCGCTGAAGTGGTGCGCATAGCCGTAGTCGGTCGGCTTTTCGGCCAGCGCCAGCTTCCCCGACTTCAGGTCCAGCACGCGCAGCAGGGGCGCGTCCTCGGCATTGCCGCCGGTGAACGCGACGTAGCGGCCGTCGCCGACCGCTCCGGCCAGCCCCATGACGACGTCGCGGCTCGCGATCTCGCGTTCCCGGCCCGACGACACAGTGATGCTGGAGAGCTGGCGCGTGTCGATATCGCGACAATTGTGGACGACGAACAGCGTGTCGGCGCCGGCGAGCTCGCTTTCCGCGACCTCGCAGTTCGCGGGCGTGAGCGCGCGCGGCGTGCCGCCGCCCCGCGCCACCGCATAGAGCCGCGCCCAGCCGTCATGTTCCGACCGGAAAACGATGTTGCGGTCGTCGGCCCAGCGCAGATCCCCTTCGGGATCGTCCGACAGTTGCGATCCCGACTTGCCCGTCGCCTCGTACAGCGTCCGCACCTGTCCGCTGGCGAGATCGACGGTCTCGACCGCGAACGGCTGGTTTTCGGTCAGATCATAGGTGACCGTGTGCTGGCGGCCGGGCCAGCGCAGATAGGCAACGCTGGCGCCGTCGGGCGAAAGGACAGGCGAACTCAGCCGGTCGGCGCCCGTGACCAGCCAGTGAATCCGGTCTTCGCCCAGCGTAAACCGGCCAAGAAAGGACCAGCCGCCGCGGTCCTGCGCGAAAATGATCGATTTGCCGTCCTTGGCCCACACCCCCTGGCCGAACGCGGCGCCGCCCGGCACCAGCATCGCCGGCTTCGCCGACGGGTCTGCAAGGTCCACCGCCCAGAGGTCGCGTCCCTGTCGGTAAAGCATCCGCTTCCCGTCGGGCGCGAACCTCGGGCTGAAGCCGACGCCGATCCTGACGGGTTTGGCGCCGGCGTCAGTGGCCATTACCCAGAGCGTCGGCTTCGGGGCCTCGACCAAGCTTGCGGGGTTGAAGCCTTCCCCGCTTCCGCCGAATGGAACGCCGGTCTGGAAGGCGACGAACCTGCCGTCAGGCGAGAGGGAGACGCTGGTGATCGGCTGTCCGTCGACATCCGCCTGGGCGAAGAGCTTCACCGGCTTGAAATCCGGCGTTCGTGCGAACATCAGCGTGCTGTTTTCGCCCTGGCGCACCAGCCACGCGAAGGCCGGGACGTCCGCATTGCTGACGTCGGTCGCAATCGGGAACTCGAGAAATCCGGTGTCGTCGCCGGTCTGGGCCAGGAGCGCGGGCGCGGCAAGCAGCGCTGCGGTCGCGAACGCGAGCTTCATTGTTCGCATGCCAAAATTCCTTCTTTCCATCGAGCGAACAATCCTGAAGACCGGAGTCCTCAAGAGTAGTCGTGCAAGCCTAAATGGGACCGTACAAGCCTGTTTAGAAAAAACAACCGCTACGGTGACACATAGTTGATGAAGACGCGGAACATGAGCGCCAGAACCACCTCTGGCTTTTGTGCGCGCGGATGCGGCGCTACGCGCCGCACCAACTCATTCGACGGTAACGGATTTCGCCAGATTGCGCGGCTGATCGACATCGGTGCCCTTGGCGACCGCGACGTGATAGGCGAGCAACTGCACGGGCACCGCATAGACCAGCGGCGCGATCAGCGGGTGCACCTTGGGCATCTCGATCGTCGCGATCGTCCCCTCACCCGCCTGCGCAATCCCCTCGGCGTCGGAGATCAGGATCACCTTGCCGCCGCGCGCCTGCACTTCCTGCATGTTCGAGACGGTCTTCTCGAACAGCGGCCCCGAAGGCGCGAGGACGATTACGGGCACATTCTCGTCGATCAGTGCGATCGGACCATGCTTCATCTCTCCCGCCGCATACCCTTCGGCGTGGATATAGCTGATTTCCTTGAGTTTCAGCGCGCCCTCGAGCGCCATCGGATAATCGGGTCCGCGGCCAAGATAGAGCACGTCGCGCGCCGGTGCGACCAGATGCGCCATCGCCTCGATATCCTCGTCATGCGCCAGCGCCGCGTTCAGCGCAGCCGGCGCCTCGGCGAGGTGACGGACGATCTCGCGCTCCTCTTCCGCGGTGAGCTTGCCGCGCGCGCGGGCGAGATTGGCTGCGAGCGCCGCCAGCACCGCGAGCTGGCACGTAAAGGCCTTGGTCGAAGCGACACCGATCTCGGGGCCGGCGTGCGTCGGGAGCAAAAGGTCAGCCTCGCGCGCCATCGAGCTCGTCGGTACGTTGACCACCACAGCGATCTTCTGTCCCTCGGCGCGCGCATGACGCAGAGCCGCGAGCGTGTCAGCGGTCTCGCCCGATTGCGAGATGAACAGCGCCAGCCCATTGGGCTCGAGCACGGGCGCGCGGTAGCGGAATTCGGATGCGACATCGAGGTCGACGGGCATGCGCGCAAACTGTTCGAACCAGTATTTGGCGACCATGCCCGCATAATAGCTCGTGCCGCATGCAACGATCGTCACGCGCCGGATGTCGGCGAGGTCGAAATCCATCTGCGGCAGCGCGACCTGCTCCTCGAGCGGGCGGAGATAGCTTTGCAACGTCTGCGCGACCACCACGGGCTGCTCGAAGATCTCCTTCTGCATGAAGTGGCGGTGGTTGCCCTTGTCGATCAGCGCGCCCGTGACGCCCGAGATCGTGACCGCACGCGTGACCGGATTATTGCTCCTGTCGTAGATCTGCGTGCCATCGCGCGTGATGACGACCCAGTCGCCCTCCTCCAGATACGCGATCTTCTGCGTCAGGGGTGCGAGCGCGAGCGCATCCGAACCCAGATAGGTTTCGTCGTCGCCATAGCCCACGACCAGCGGCGAGCCGAGCCGCGCGCCGATGAGCATGTCGGGATATTGGCGAAACAGGATCGCCAGCGCGAACGCGCCGTGGAGGCGCGGAAGCACCGCCTGCACCGCGTCCTTGGGCGATTGCCCCGCCTCGACGAGTTCGCTCACCAGATGCGCCACGACCTCGGTATCGGTCTCGCTGTCGAACTTGCGGCCACGCGCCTGCAGTTCCTCGCGCAACGGCTTGAAATTCTCGATGATGCCGTTGTGGACCAGCGCAACCTCGCCGGTTGCGTGCGGATGCGCGTTGCTTGTGGTGGGGGCGCCGTGCGTGGCCCACCGCGTGTGCGCGATGCCGATCACGCCGGGCAGCGGTGCTGCGGAAAGTTCGCGCGCGAGATTGTTGAGCTTGCCCTCGGCGCGACGACGATCGAGCCGGCCGTCATGTACCGTGCAGACGCCCGCGGAATCATAACCGCGATATTCGAGCCGCCTCAGGCCGTCGACCAGCCGGTCCGCGACGTCGCTCTGCCCCAGAATTCCGATGATGCCGCACATATACGCTCAACCTGCCTTCTTGGATTTCATCATGTCGCGAAACCGCCTGGCCCAGCCCGGCTTCGCTTCCTGCCCACCGCGCCCCAGCGCCAGCGCATCAGGGTCGACATTGCGCGTGATGACCGAGCCCGCCCCGACAATCGCGCCATCGCCGATCTTCACGGGCGCGACAAGCGCGCTGTTCGACCCAATGAACGCCCCTGCCCCGATCTCGGTCTTGTACTTGAAATAGCCGTCATAATTGCACGTGATCGTGCCCGCGCCGATATTGGCGCCCGCGCCGATGCTGGCATCGCCCAGATAGGTGAGGTGATTGGCCTTGGCGCCGATGCCAAGCTCCGCCTTCTTCACCTCGACGAAATTGCCGACCTTGGCCTTTTCGCGCAGGATCGCGCCGGGCCGCAAGCGCGCATAGGGGCCAACCTCGGCCCCGCTTTCGATCGTCGCGCCCTCGATATGGCTGAAGGCATGGATGGTCACATTGTCCGCAATATGGACCCCGGGACCGAAGACGACATTGGGCGCGATCGTCACGTCGCGGCCGACGACGGTATCGTGCGCGAACCAGACCGTCTCCGGCGCGGTGAGCGTAACCCCCGCCGCCATCGCCTCGGCGCGGCGACGGCGCTGCCATTCGGCCTCGACCGCCGCGAGCTCGGCGCGGCTGTTCACGCCCGCCACTTCGGACGCGTCGGCCTCGATCACGGCGCTCCGGCGGCCGTCCGCTGCGGCGAGCATCACGATGTCGGGCAGATAATATTCGCGCGCGGCATTGTCGTTGCCGACGCGCGCGAGCCGCGCGAAGAGATCGGCAGCGCGCACCGCGAGCAGGCCCGAATTGCAGAGCGTCATCCCGCGCTCCTCGGGCGTCGCATCCTTGAACTCGACCATGCGCCGGATGACGCCGTCCTCTTCCGCGATGATGCGGCCATAGGCCCCCGGATCGGCGGGCCTGAATCCGAGCACGACCGCGACCGGCGCGTCGGGCGCGTTCAACCGGTCGAGCAGACGCTGCATCGTCCCGGCGGTCACGAGCGGCACATCGCCATAAAGAATGAGGACGTCGCCCGAGAACTCCTCAAGCGCGGCTTCGGCCTGCTGCACGGCATGGCCGGTGCCGAGCTGTTCGGCCTGCACCGCGACCTTGACGCCGCGCCCCGCAAGCGAGGCCTCGACCTGCTCGCGGCCCGCGCCGACCACGACGACCTTCTCGGCGGGGTGCAGCCGATCGACGCTTGCCAGAAGATGGTGAAGCATCGGATGGCCCGCGATCGGATGGAGCACCTTGTGCCGATCCGATTTCATCCGCGTCCCCTGCCCGGCGGCGAGAACGATGGCGGCAATCGGCGGCTGGCTCATGCTTACTCCTTGTCGAACCTGAGCGCGCATTGCCACGTCCGGCTTGCCAACGCTATCCCCCAGCGGGCATGCCCCGGACCATGACGAAATTTCCTTTTGCCGTGGTCGGCTTCGACCTCGACGGCACGCTTCTCGACACCAGCCGCGACCTGGCCGATGCGGTGAACCATGCGCTTGGCGTCGCCGGGCGCCCGGCGCTCTCGCTCGATGAAGTCAAACCCATGATCGGCGGCGGTGCGAAGCGGATGCTCGAGCGTGGCCTCGAAGCGACGGGCGGCTGCCCGGAAGACGAGATGAAGCGGCTCTACGGGATCTTGCTCGCTTATTATGAGCAGAATCTGTCCGGCGGCACGGTCGCCTTTCCCGGCATGATCGACGCGCTGGACCGGCTCGCCGCGATGGGCGTCAAGCTGGCCGTCTGCACGAACAAGTTTGAGCATTTCGCCGAGAAGCTGCTGTCCGATCTCGGCCTTCGCGATCGTTTTGACGCGCTGATCGGCGGCGATACCATGGGCAAGGGCAATGCCAAGCCTTCGGCCATGCCGATCCATGAAATGATCGCGCGCGCCGGCGGCGGCCGTGCCGCATTTGTCGGCGACTCGATCTATGATGTGATGGCCGCAAGGAATGCCGGAATCCCGTCCATAGCCGTCTCGTTCGGATTTCTGACCCACCCCGTCGAAGAACTCGGCGCCGATGCGATCATCGACCATTATGATTGCCTGATCCCCACGCTCGAACGGCTCGGCTGACCCCGATCCGCGCGGCCAAACTTCCCGAAACGGTGGGCCGCCCCGCCAAATGTTAGGTGCATATTTGCGCAATAGGTAAAGTGCAAAGCCGTATTAATCTATAATTATAGTTGTACATATTGTGTCACTTTAGTAATAATGTTGTCGAACGAAAGCTTCGGGCGGGGATGCATACTCGTTAGGGAGTAAATGCCGATGTACATCGGCAATTTCCCCGAAAGGCCCGAAGCGTCATGTTCGCATGACTGGCGCTCGCAAGTCAGCGCGACGCGCAATCGTCACTTGTCCAATATTGCACCATCGACAATCCGCCCAAAATTCCGCCTCAGATGGTTCGCTTGCGGAACGATTTGGGTCATATTGCTGCTGACCTCCGTGGCCGCGCATCCGGGCGATTCCGACGAGCCCGCCTGTGGCAACCGTTTTTCCGAGATGATCGCACGACAGCAATCGGCGGCGCAGAACGCAGCTGAACCATGCCGAGCCGCTGCAGAACGCGGCGCGCCCGTTCGACACCATGACGATGCCGCGGCCTTCGATGCATCGGGCGGTCCCGCCATATTCGGATCGGTCGCGATCCCCGTTCATCACACGCCCTTTGATGCGCGCCTGCGCAAGCTGAGTCCCACGACGCTGGCTGGCGGCGGCCCGTGGTCGTCGGCGCTCGCGCAGGCAAGGCGGATGGATCGCACCGGCCAGCTCGAACATGTCAGCCGCTGGGTGAATGACCATCTGGGTTATGCCAGCGATCAGTCGCTGGATGGCCGGCCAGATCTCTGGTCGCCGGCGGCTGTCACGCTGACGCGTGGACGTGGCGATTGCGAGGATTATGCGATCGCCAAGATGGCGCTGCTGGCCAGCATGGGATTTCGCGCCGAGGATCTTTTCCTGGTGCTGGTCCGCGACGGCGCGCGACGCAGCGATCACGCGATCCTCGCCGTGCGTGAGGGCGGCAGGTTTCTCGTGCTCGACAGCACGACCAACGAGGTGCGCGAATCCGGCCTGGTGCCCGACTATTTCCCCGTCATGAGCTTCGCCGCGGGGCGCGCCTGGCTTCACGGCTACCCGGTCAAGCGGCCGCTTGCGCCGCTGCGCGTCGCGACGACGACCGAGCATAGCGACTGGAATGATCGGGGACGCTGAACCTGCTCAGCGCCGGGACTTGATCCACAAATGCCGGGCCAGCATGAGCGGCGGCATGCGTCGCCAGTGCGATCTGACGTAGAACGCGAAACGCAGCGCCTTGCGCGTCTCGCGCCCCCATCCGTCGCGCGCGGTGAGGCGCCGGGCATAGAATGCGTCGAGCGCATGGCTTTTTGGCGCGATGGGCATCGGCGAACCGAAGAGCCGTTCGGCAAGGCGCATGGCGCGCTCGAACTCCCTTGTGATGCCATGACGCGTCGCGCGGTGCGGCAGCGCTTCCCAGACCGAAGCATCGTCGCGATACTCGCGCAAGAGCCGGTCGATGTCCCACAGATTCCTCAGCCCGCCGGAAAGATCGCCGTCGGCGAAGAGATGGATCACGGCGTGGCAGATCATGTCGGGCGGCGAGAGCGCGCGAAGCCCGCTCCCGAGCGGAACGCTGTCCGCGATCAGTGCTCCGACGTCGGGCGTGATCCTCGCGGTCGGTGGCAATATGGTGTGATGGACATCGATCATGCGGTCGCGTTCGCGGTGAATAAGCGGCGGCAGCTCGTGCATCCAGCGCCGGTAATAGGCGTCGTCATAGGCATCGGGCTTCACCCATTCCCACCCCGTTTCCAGCAGCGCATGCTCGACCTCGTCCAGCCGGTCGCGCGGCACCAGAATGTCGAGATCGCCGATCGCACGCCCCCGCCCCGCATCAAGCCCGGCGGCAACGAAGGCGGTGCCCTTGAGCAGAATGACCGGACAGCCGAGCGGCTCCAGCGCGCGGCGCGCCGCCTCCGCCTCCCACAGCGCAGCACGACGCCAATGCTCGGCGGACAAGCGCGCATCTGCCAATATGCGCGCCGCCGCGTCGGGCATCGGAATTCCCTTCAGTCGATGCGCCAGCGTGCCGATCATCTGTTCGGCGCGCGCGACCGCGATCAGCCCGGTCCAGCCCTGTGCATCCAGCTGGCATGCCGACATCGGATCGCGCAGCGCACGTACGAGTGACATCGCATCCATCATCGGACCAGCTCGGCCCAGAGCATTTCCACCAGCCCAAGCGCAGTCGCAGCGTCGGGATAGTCGATGGCGCGCGCGGGAACGCGGCGCACCAGCGTCGACAGGGCATCGAATCCGGCCTCGCCCAGCGCCACATAATTGGTCGAAGCCTGGGTCAGCCGGACGAAGACCTCGCTTGCGCCCATCGTCCGGTCGGCGGCGTCAAAGCCGAAGCGGGGAAACAGGATCAGCGCAGGCTTCGCAGGCACCGCCATTTCGGCCACCGCACGGCCATTGGGACGCAGATGACGGATATCACCCTTTGGGGTTCCCGTAAGGCGCGGTCCGAAGCGATCGTCGGCGGCTTCCTTTTCCATCGCCGCGATCGCGCCATTTTTGAGGCTCACGAGGCGCGGAAACGCATGGATCAATCCCGTCACGGGATCGAGGAGCGCAAACTCGTCGCCCATGAAGCGCCATCCGCGCTCGCCGAGCAAGGCCGCCAGCGTCGACTTGCCCGCCCCCGAATGCCCCGTCATCAGCAACGCGCGCCCATCGCGCTCGACCGCGGATGCATGCAGCAGCAGGTAACGGCGCTGCCCCAGCGCGATTTGCAGGTTCATGCCCATTTCGGCGGCGAGCAGGCCATGCGCCAGCGAAAGCGGCGCGGCGTCGGGAAGCATGAAGTCGCCGCTTATCGCGATCGACGGACGCACCCAGCGCCGCCAGGGGCGTTCGGGCTCGAGCCGTACCGTGAAATCGGCAATCCCGTCTTCGGGCGCGGGATAGCCGGCGTACAGCGTGGCGAGCCGGGCGATGGGCTGCGGCCAGGCCGAGCCGACACGAAATCCCACCGGGCCGATGCGAACATCAAATTGATGCTTCATGCCCGCACGACCAGTCCGACGGCCTCCAGTTCAGCCAACCGCGCCGCCACGACCGGTTCGGCCTCGCGCGGGTCTATGTCGTGCGTCGCCGCCAGCCGCCGGGCGACCTCCGCGGCATCGGCCTGCCCTCGTTCAAGCGCGGCAAGGATTTGCGGCACAGGCTCGGCCACGACATGCGTGATGCCCGACGCGCGATGATAGATCAGGTCGAGCGTGTCGAGCGAAACGCGACACAGATGCCTGGCCGGCTCGGCGCGATATACGGGGCCGGGCATGGCAAGATGTCAGCCCCGCGGGTTCTGCAGCGAGGCATAGCAGGTAAAGCCGCTCATCCCGTGCTGAAGCCGGCGGATATAGTTGGTATAGGCCTGGCTCTGTTCCATGGTGGTGCCCGGAAGCGAGCGCCCGTCGAGCGCCGCCTTCACCTCTTCGCCCGTGAACGGCCGCGGCGCCGGCGCGAAGGCGCCGGGCGTATCGCGCGGGACGAGACTGCCGTCGGCCGCGATGTGATGCCCTGCGCGCCCGGCTTCGGGAACGGGAATGTCGCAGTTGAGCACCGATCCGGTCGCCTGCGCGAGCGCCGGGCGGATCGAGACGACCGCCGATGCCGCGACGGCGCCAAGCATCAGCGTCTGGCGACGCGTCGCTATGCCTGGACCTTCGTCCTGTTGCCTGTCGATCTTGCTCATATCACGCCCTTTTCGCCCGATCCCGCTTACATATTCGTAAACCTTGGGCGAAGCGACGCGATTAACTATCTATCCGCCTGACGAGGCAGCCTCCTATCGTCGCAGGAAGAGCGTTTGCAGCGCATTCCAGGCGACGCCGGGCTCCAGACCCGTATGCCGGACCGGCGGAAGGTCGTCGGGGCGGTAGAGCGTGTAGACCGCGTGCATGGCGCCCTGGACCGAGTATTCGACGGTGAAGACGACATCGACGGGCATCTCCGTGAACTGTCCCAGGAACGCGAAGTTGCGCGCCCCTTCGGGCACCACCAACGGCCTGTCGCCCAGCGCGCGGCAGCTGAACAGCGAGGACGCATAGGGGAGCATCGCGGTGGTGACGTCGGTGTTCGCGCGGATCTCGTCGAGCGCAGCCTCGAAGCCCAGATGGTGTACCAGCTCGCTCAGTATCTCATGCCCGGTGCATTGCGACATCGGCTTTTTGACGAAATCCCCGGGCATGTCGATGTGGAGCCCGTACCCCCAGAGCGTGAAGGTATCCGGCGGCATATCGAGAAAGTGCGGCTGACAGGGCACCACAATCGACAGCAGCCACGCAGAATCGACGAAGGACATCAGGGCGCCGGTGCCGGGCTCATTGCCCGAGAATGCGACGATACGCCGCAACAATGCATCGCCATGCATGGTGAGCGTGAAGGACTCCCACTTGTTCTCCTCGATATTGCCGAAGTATACCGAGGGACGTCCGAAATCGCCGGACTTCATCGCCAGCGTCTCCCAGAGCCGCCAGGAACCGCCACGTCGATCGCGGACGAGATCGGGCACGCTGTCATTGCCGGCGTAACACGCGTCCGCGGTGATTGACCCGATAGTGATGAACGCGGTGTCCTGGTCGTCCAGTTCGATTGCCGCCGGTCCCGCTGCGGTTTCGATATGCAGGCGCGTGATGCGTCGATATGCAGGCTCGATCTGGGTCAGGTCGATATCGACCACGCGCGCGCCGAAGCGCACATCGACGCCCTGCGCCTCCAGCCAGCGCTGAATCGGGCGCACCATCGAATCATACTGGTTGTACCGCGTCCGCCTTACGCCCGAGAGCGTGTTCAGATGCGAGAATTCCCGGGCAAAGCGCAGGAAATAGCGCCGCAGTTCCACCGCGCTGTGCCAGTTCTGGAAAGCAAAGGTGGTTCGCCACATCTGCCAGAAGTTGGATGCCAGGAAATGCGCCGAGAAAATCTCGTCGATCCGGCGCGTGCCGAGCAGTTGCTCGGGCGTGGTCATCAGCCGCATCATCGCGACACGGTCCTGAAGGTCAAAGCCGAACGCGCGCGCGTTGACGATATTCGGTCCGCGCGCCACCAGCCGCGCGCGCGATTCGGTCTTCACCTGCTCGTTGAATGAAAGGATCTCTTCGCGAACGCTAAGCGCCGGATCGTCGAGCGAGGGTATCGTTTCGAGCAGGTTCCACAGCGTGTCATACGCTTCTTCCTCGAACATGCGGCCGCCACGCGTGACATATCCGCGCTGCGCAGGAGACATTGCGCCGTCGAGCGCGCCCCCCGCGATCGTGCTTTCCTCCAGGACATGCACATGCGGTCCGGGCACGCCTGCGTCGCGAATGAGGAAGACCGCCGCAGCCAGCGACGAAATGCCGCCGCCGACGAGCCATGCGTGCGATTGCTGCGGATCGATCATAGGCGCGCGCCCTCGTTCCGATCTGTCGGCGGGACATTAACTTCAGCAGGTTGCGTGGCGCAAGGCGGTAAGAATTCCGTGGTTGGTGCGAATGCACCGCACAGCGTCGAGCGCTGCGCAAAGCGGCATTTGTGTCATTACATTGTCACGAAATCGGCTATGAGGCGCGGCATGAGGCCCCTTGATTCCGCGTGGACCGTTGCCGCCATCGTCATCGTCGGCATCGCCGCGATGGTGGGGATCGCGCTCGGCACCGGTCTCGAGGCGATACTCGTCTTCCTTCTCGGGGGGGTCGGCGCGGTGCTGCTGGCGATCTACCCGCTTTCCAACATCCGCGAGGCGACACCGGCCGCGATCCATTCCGACGAATATGCTGCCGATACGACCGCCGCGGTGCTCGAGGCGCTGACCGATCCGGTGCTGCTGGTGCGCGAAGGGCGCGTGCTCAACGCCAACGGCGCCGCGATCGCGCTGCTGGGCAAGCATATCACGGGCGAGGACATTCGTACCGCGATCCGCCACCCGGCCGCGGCCGAGCATCTGGCGCGCAGCTTTCGCGGCAACTCCGACCGGGGGATCGAACTGGTCGGGCTTGGGACCCGCGAGCAACGCTGGCTGATGCATGTCGCCGAGCTCGGCGACGGCCGCCGGCTGGTCCATCTTGTCGACCGCAGCCTGGCGCACGCCGCCGAACGGATGCGCGTCGATTTCGTCGCCAATGCGAGCCACGAACTGCGCACGCCGCTCGCCGCGATCCTGGGCTTCATCGAGACGCTCGGCGATCCCGAGGCCGGCGGCGACGAGGGAACGCGCAATCGCTTCCTGAACGTGATGATGAAGGAAGCACGGCGCATGCAGACGCTCGTCGACGACCTCATCTCGCTTTCAAGGATCGAATCCGAAAAGCACCGCGCGCCCGACGATGCGGTCGACCTCGCGACGCTGGTCGGCGACGTCAATCGCGTGGTCAAGGATAGCCCCGATGGCAGGGACCGCGATCTGATGATCGTGATCGACAAGGGCGTACCGCCGGTCGCGGGTGACCGCGCGCAGCTCTCGCAGCTCCTCCACAATATCGTCGGCAACGCGATCAAATATGGCCGCGGGGGCACGCCGATCCGGATCACCATGTCGCGCAACGGCGATTCGATGGTGCGGCTGTCGGTGGAGGACGAGGGCGAAGGCATCGCCTCCGAGCATCTGCCGCGACTCACCGAGCGATTCTATCGCGTCGATTCGGGTCGGAGCCGCGCGATGGGCGGCACCGGCCTCGGCCTGTCGATCGTCAAGCACATCGTCGAACGCCACCGTGGACGCCTTGATATTGCGAGCATCCAGGGCAAGGGCACGACCGTCACGGTCAATCTGCCGGCCGCGCCGGGTGCACTGTCATCAAACTGACACACAACTGCAACAAAAGCCCAAAGACACACTGCTAGGGGCGGCACCGAGCCGCGCCATCCATGCGGCAGGGGAGATCCAGATGTTGAAGAATTTCGTTTTCGTCGCCGTTTCGGCGCTCGCGCTTGCTGCCTGCGGCGATGAGGCCGGAACCGGTGCCTCGGGCGCGCGCGACCAGATCAAGGTGGTCGGCTCCTCGACGCTCTATCCGTTCACGACCGCGGTTGCCGAACAGTTCGTCACCAAGAACCCGCGCTTCAAGGCCGCGGTGGTCGAATCGACGGGCACGGGCGCGGGCATGAAGCTGTTTTGCGCGGGCGTGGGCGCCAACCACCCCGATATCGAGAACGCCTCGCGTCGCATGAAGAAGTCGGAGTTCGAGGACTGCGCGACGAACGGCGTCAAGGACATCGTCGAGATCCAGGTCGGCATCGACGGGCTCGCGCTGATCGAGGCCAAGAACGGCCCCAAGATGGCGCTGACCACCGAGGACATCTACAAGGCGCTGGCCGCCAATCCCTATGGCAAGCCCAACACCGCCAAGACCTGGAAGGACGTCAACGCCGCGCTTCCCGCGGTCGCGATCCAGGTTTACGGCCCGCCCTCGACCTCGGGCACGCGTGACTCGCTCGCCGAGTTGATCCTCGAAAAGGGTTGCGACGCGAACGCCGAGATGAAGGCGCTCAAGACCAGCGACGCCGACAAGCACAAGGATCTCTGCACCAAGGTCCGCGAGGACGGCGCCTATATCGAATCGGGCGAGAACGACAATCTGATCGTTCAGAAGCTGGCGGCCAATCCCAATGCGATCGGCGTGCTCGGCTACAGCTTCCTCGAGGAAAATCTGGCAAGCGTGAACGGCGTGAAAATCAACAACGTGGCGCCGACCTATGAGACGATCGCGGATTTCTCCTATCCCGGCGCGCGCGCTCTCTACATCTATGTGAAGGGTGCGCATCTGAACGCCATTCCCGGCCTCAAGGAATTTCTCGGCGAATATGCGTCCGCCTGGAACCCTGACGGCTACCTCGCCAAGCGCGGCCTCATCGCCTCGCCCGACGCGGTACGCGCCGCCAATGCCGAGGTCGCGACCAAGCTGACCTACATGAACGGCAGCGACCTGAAATAACCCTGTAACCCGGCCGGGCGAGGAGGCGCTGGACCTCCCGCCCGGCCCGTCAATTCGGCGCGACACTCACGAAAGGCGCAAGACCAACGGTGTCCACACTTGCACTCCTGTTTCTCGTGCTTGGCCTCGGGCTTATCGCCTGGGTCACCGCGCGGATGCGCGCAACGCGCTTCGCCGGTACGGGGGGCAGCCGTCCCCATTCGCTTCCCGCCTATCATGGCTGGTATGTCGGCCTGTGGACCGCGCTGCCCGCACTGATCTTCCTTGCCGTCTGGGGCGCGGTATCGCCCGGGCTCATCACCCAGTCGGTGCTTGCATCGCCCGCCGCCGCGGACCTGCCCGCGTTCGGCATGGACCGCGCCGCAATCCTGTCCGAAGCGCGCGCGCTCGGCACGGGCGCGATCGAGACCGCCTTCAACCCGCAGGCAACCGCGCTCGCCCCCGCCTATGCCGAGGCGACCACCAAATATGGCGTCATCGGGACCGTGCTTGCGATGATCCTTGCCTTTGCGGGCGGCGCCTATGCCTTTACGCGGATCAAGCCGGATTTCCGGGCACGCACGCGTGTCGAGCGGCTGGTGATGGTCACGCTGCTCGTCGCGTCGCTCGTCGCGATCCTGACGACCGTCGGTATCGTCGCCTCGCTGCTGTTTGAATCGGTGCGCTTCTTCTCGATGGTGTCACCCGCCGAGTTCCTGTTCGGCACCAAATGGAGCCCGCCCGCATCCAACCTGCCCGCGTCGTCGGGGTCGTTCGGCGCGATCCCGCTCTTCTGGGGCACGATCTTCATCGGCGCGATCATCGCGATGATCGTCGCGATCCCGCTCGGCCTGATGAGCGCAATCTACCTGACGCAATATGCCAGGCCCAGGACGCGGAGCTGGATGAAGCCGATCCTCGAGATTCTCGCGGGTGTACCGACCGTGGTCTATGGCTATTTCGCGGCACTCACGGTCGCTCCCGCGCTGCGCAATTTCGCGGCCTCGATCGGGATCAGCGGCGCATCGTCGGAATCCGCGCTCGCCGCCGGCATCGTCATGGGCGTGATGATCATTCCCTTCGTCTCCTCGATGGCGGACGATTCGATCGCCGCGGTGCCGCAATCTATGCGCGACGGTTCGCTGGCGATGGGCGCGACCCCTTCGGAAACGATCCGCAAGGTCTTGCTTCCGGCGGCACTTCCCGGCGTCGTCGGCGGCGTGCTACTCGCAGTGAGCCGCGCGATCGGCGAGACGATGATCGTGGTGATGGCGGCGGGGCTCGCCGCCAACATGACCGCCAATCCCTTTGCCTCGGTGACCACCGTCACCACACAGATCGTGCAGTTGCTGACGGGCGACCAGGAATTCGACAGCGCCAAGACGCTGGCCGCTTTCGCGCTCGGGCTCGTGCTGTTCATCGTCACGCTGCTGCTCAACATCGTCGCGCTCCGCGTCGTGAAGAAATATCGGGAAGCATATGAGTAAGGCCATGACCGTCGAGGCCCCCCTCCCCGTCACCCGGGCTGCGCGCAAGCCGACCGACTGGAAGACCGACGCGATGCAGCGCCGCATCGCCCGGCGCTACGCCGCCGAACGCCGCTTCAAGCTGTTGGGGATGGGCGCGGTGCTGATCTCGGTCGCGTTCCTCGTCTTCCTGCTTGTCACCATGCTCGGAAACGGCGCACGCGGCTTTACCCAGACCGAGATCGGGCTGCCCGTGGATTTCCCCCGCGCCGCGATGATCCTCGATCCAGCCGCGCTCAAGGGACCGCAGGCGGGGATGGCGCTGGCCAGCGCCGATATCGAGGGCGCAACCGCGGCCGCGGCCGTCGCGGCTTTCGGACCGGACGGCGCCGACTATCTGTCGGACGGCGCCTGGCTGAAGGTTCGCGACGCGGTCCGCGATGATCCCTCCGTCCTGTCGCGCTCGGTCGAGATCGAGGTTCCAGCCTCGACCGCGATCGACCTCGCCGCCAAGGGCAAGGGCGAGCCCGAAGCCGAAGCCATCTATCAGCGGCTGAATGCCGAAGGACGCGTCAGCACGAGCTTCAACACCAGCTTCCTGAGTTCCGCGGATTCGACCGATCCGACGCGCGTGGGCATCTGGGGGGCGCTCAAGGGTTCGCTGCTGACGATGTTCGTCACGCTTCTGCTCGCCTTCCCGGTCGGCGTGCTCGCCGCGGTGTACCTGGAAGAATATGCCCCGCGCAATCGCTGGACCGACCTCATCGAAGTGTCGATCAACAACCTCGCGGCGGTACCCTCGATCATCTTCGGCCTGCTCGGGCTCGCGGTGTTCCTCAACTTCATGCACCTGCCGCGCTCTGCCGCGCTGGTAGGGGGCATGACGCTCGCGCTGATGACGATGCCCGTCATCGTCATCGCGGGGCGCAACGCGATCAAGTCGGTGCCGCCCTCGATCCGCGACGCCGCGCTCGGTATCGGGGCGAGTCCTGTGCAGGTGGTGTTCCACCATGTCCTGCCGCTCGCGCTGCCAGGCATCCTCACGGGCACGATCATCGGCATGGCGCGCGCGCTCGGCGAAACCGCGCCGCTGCTGATGATCGGCATGCGCGCCTTCATCGCGACGCCCCCGGGCGGCATCGCCGACCCCGCCACCGTGCTGCCCGTCCAGATCTTCCTCTGGTCGGACGAAGTGAGCCGCGGCTTCGTCGAGAAGACATCCGCCGCCATCATTGTGCTGCTCGTCTTCCTGCTCACGATGAACGGGCTCGCCATCTATCTCCGCAACAGGTTCGAACGTCGCTGGTAATGGAAAAAATGACCGAAAAATCAAAAATGACCGCACGCGGCGTCAGCGTCTATTATGGCGACAAGCGCGCGATCGACAACGTCTCGATCGACGTCGACATGGAGAATGTCACCGCCTTCATCGGCCCGTCGGGCTGTGGCAAGTCGACCTTCCTGCGCACGCTCAACCGCATGAACGACACCGTGGCCTCGGCACGGGTCGAAGGCGACATCAGGCTCGACGGCGAGGACATTTATTCGTCTTCGATGGACGTGGTGCAACTGCGCGCGCGCGTCGGCATGGTGTTCCAGAAACCCAACCCCTTCCCCAAGTCGATCTACGAGAATGTCGGCTATGGTCCGCGCATCCACGGACTTGCGGCAAGCAAGGCCGATATGGACGCGATCGTCGAGCAGGCGCTGCGCAAGGCGGGGCTCTGGGACGAGGTGAAGGATCGCCTGTCCGACAGCGGCACCGCGCTTTCGGGCGGTCAGCAGCAGCGCCTGTGCATCGCGCGCGCCATTGCGGTCGATCCCGAGGTGATCCTGATGGATGAGCCCTGCTCGGCGCTCGATCCCATCGCGACCGCCAAAATTGAAGAACTGATCCACGAACTGCGCGGGCGCTATGCGATCGTGATTGTCACGCACAACATGCAGCAGGCCGCGCGCGTCTCGCAGCGCACCGCATTTTTCCACCTCGGCAACCTGGTGGAATATGGCGAAACGTCGGAGATCTTCACCAATCCGCGTCAGGAGCGGACCAAGGACTACATCACGGGCCGGTACGGCTGAGGAAAGACAGAGATATGGGAACTGGCACCGAACATACCGTCAAGGCGTTTGACGAAGACATCGGCGAACTGCGCGGGCTCATCTCCGAAATGGGCGGCCGCGCCGAAAGCGCAATCATCGGTGCGATGGACGCGCTCATCAAGCGCGACAACGAAGCCGCCAGGCAGATCGTCGCCGACGACCGCAAGATCGACGAACTCGAAAGCGCCATCGAAAAGGCCGCGGTCCGCATCATCGCGCTGCGCGCGCCGATGGCGGACGATCTTCGCGAGGTGGTCGCCGCGATCAAGATCGCGGGCGTGATCGAGCGCATCGGCGACTATGCCAAGAATGTCGCGAAGCGCGTTCCGCTGATCGAGACCAAGCGCAAGATCGAGCCGCTGTCGCTCATGCCCGCAATGGCCCGCACCGCGACCGAAATGGTCCATGACGTGCTCGACGCCTTTGCCGCGCGCGATGCGCAAAAGGCTGCCGCCGTGGTCGAAAGGGACCAGGTGGTCGACGATTTCTACAACAGCATCTTCCGGACGCTGGTCACCTTCATGATGGAAAATCCCCAGACCATCGGCGAGGCGGCGCATCTGCTCTTCATTGCCAAGAACCTCGAACGCGTCGGCGATCATGCCACCAATGTAGCGGAGATGGTCTATTATGCAGCCACAGGCGAATATCTCGCGGACCGCGAACGCGGCGAGGACCCTACCGCACCGCAGGGAGTCTAAGTCCATGGCGCGTGCCGACATGCTGCTGGTCGAGGACGACGCGGCGCTTGCCGAACTCCTCATCTACAATTTCCAGCGCGAGGACTTCTCGGTCCGTCACACGCCAGACGGCGAAGAGGCGCTCCTGCTCGCGCAGGAATCGACGCCCGATATCGTGCTGCTCGACTGGATGGTCGAAAGCCTTTCCGGAATCGAGGTCTGCCGGCGTCTGCGCCGCGCGCCCGAAACCGCGAACGTGCCGATCATCATGCTCACCGCGCGCGGTGAGGAGGAAGACCGCGTGCGCGGTCTCGAGACGGGCGCCGACGATTATGTCACGAAGCCCTTCTCCCCGCGCGAACTGGTCGCGCGCGTCGGCGCCGTGCTCCGGCGCGTCCGGCCTGCACTTGCGGGCGAGACGCTGAGCTATGCGGACATCGAGATGGACACCGTGGGCCACAAGGTGAAGCGCGGCGGCGACGTCGTCCCGCTGGGTCCGACCGAATTCCGCCTGCTCAAGCACTTCCTCGAGCATCCGGGCTGGGTGTTCTCGCGCGAGCGCCTGCTCGACAGCGTCTGGGGCCGCGACAGCGAGATCGAGCCGCGCACCGTCGACGTCCATATCCGCCGTCTGCGCAAGGCGATCAATCAGGGCGACCGCGCCGACATCATCCGCACCGTCCGTTCGGCGGGCTACGCACTGGATACCGACGCCACTGCCTGATCCGCCCCTGCTTTAAGGCGGCTGGGCGCACCCGCCCGGCCGTCTCGGGCCAAAAATGGATCGGTCTCGTTCTTTCCTCGTTCTGAATCGGTGTGCGCACGACCCGTTCGCGGGTCTGAACCACAAAGCGGCCGTCCCGGCCGCCAGAAGGAGGTTGCGATGAAGAAACTCATGCTCGCGGCGGCCCTCATGATGGGCAGTGCCGCCTTGGCCCAGGAAGCACCCCCGGCCGAACCGATGCCGCCGCCCGAGGCGACGCAGACACCACCGCCAGACGCGACGCAGATGCCGCCCGAGGCGACCCAGATGCCTGCGCCGGCGCCGGAATCTCAGATGCCTGCGGCAGACCCGATGGCCGCTGCGCCTCCCGCCGGAGAGACCAAGCAGGTCGGCCCCACGCCTTCGGTCGAGCAGAAATATCCGCCGCCCGAGCCCAAGGCTGAATATCCGTGGTGCTCCAGGACCGTTACCGACGGCTGCAAGCAGCGCCGCAGCCCTAAATAGTTCCGGCAGCCGCTGACCGGCCTCTCCGTTTGGGCGCGTCATCGCGTCGACCCCTGCAGGGAGACCGGTTGCGGCATCCGATGAGTGATTGCGCCCTTGTCTTTTGGTGCGGCGGCTTTTAGCTGACGTTCACGTAAACGACAGGAGAATGCCGCAATGACCATCGACTTCAGGGATCGCGTCGCCATCGTGACCGGCGCAGGCGGCGGGCTTGGCCGCGCCTATGCGCTAGAACTGGCGAAGCGCGGTGCGAAGGTGGTGGTCAACGACCTTGGCGGCTCGCGCGACGGCACCGGCCATTCGGACGCCGCGCTGAAGGTTGTCGAGGAGATCGAGGCCGCGGGCGGGACCGCCATGTCCAACGGCGGCAGCGTCACCGAATATGCACAGATGGTCGAGATGGTCGCCAAAGCCAAGGAAGCCTGGGGCGGCGTTCACATCCTGATCAACAATGCGGGCGTGCTGCGCGACAAGAGCTTCGCCAAGATGGAGCCCGAGGATTTCGACTTCGTCGTCAAGGTCCACCTGCTTGGCTCGGCCAATTGCACCAAGGCGGTGTGGGACACGATGCGCGACCAGAATTACGGCCGCATCCTGATGACCGCGTCGTCCACCGGGCTTTACGGCAATTTCGGCCAGGCCAATTACGGTGCCGCAAAGCTCGGTCTCGCGGGACTCACCAAGACGCTCTACCTCGAGGGCGCGAAGTACAACATCAAGGTCAACACGCTGGCCCCCGTCGCGGGCACGCGGATGACCGAGGACATTCTTCCCGAAGCCGCTTTCGCCGCCTTCGCACCCGAGAATGTCGCTCCCGCGGCGCTCTATCTCGTGTCCGAGGACGCTCCCACCAACGCGATCGTGGGTGCGGGCGCAGGCGTTTTCCAGGCGGCCTATGTCACGCTGACCCAGGGCGCTTTCCTGCCCCAGGACCAGCGCACGCCCGAGGGGATCGCCGCGGCCTGGGCGCAGATCACCGATCGTACGGGCGAGATCGTGCCCCAGTCGGGCATGGAGCAATCGGCCATCATCCTGAACAAGCTGCAGGGCGGCTGAAGCCCGGCTTGCCCGGCACAATTACCGTATTGCTGTATTAACACACTAATGCTACGATCCTTCGCACAGGAGGATCATGCCGATGTACAGCGAATCCGATCTTGAAAGCGCGGTTGCGGCAGGGGCGATAACGCCCGCCGCGGCCGCCGCCTTTCGCAACCATATTGCGTCCAGCCGCTCGACCGCGCTGGTCGATGAGGAGAGCTTTCGCCTCCTCACCGGCTTCAACGACATTTTCGTCGCGATCGCGATCGCGCTGCTGCTGACCGCGCTGGCGTGGATCGGCGGCGACGTGTCTCCCGGCCTCGGCGGCGCGCTCGTCGCGGGCGCGAGCTGGATGCTCGCCGAATATTTCACGATGAAGCGCCGCATGGCGCTGCCCAGCATCCTTTTGCTGCTGAGCTTCACGGGCGGCGTGGCCGCAACGATGGTCGGCACGATGGTCGATCTCGACCCGCAGCTCTCCGACCGTGTCAACGCGCTGATCCTGGCGGGCTTCGGCGTCGTGACGGCGATCGCGACATGGGCGCATTGGCGGCGTTTCCACGTGCCGATCACGGTGGCAGCGGGCGCGGTCTCGCTTGTCGGGGTGGCGGTTGCGCTTATTCTCGCCGCAGTTCCCATGGTTGGTGGCCAGATCGCCTGGTTCGTCCTTGCAGGCGGCATCGCTATCTTTGCGACCGCGATGTGGTGGGACATGTCGGACCGCCCCCGTCAGACGCGCCGTTCCGATGTCGCCTTCTGGCTTCACCTCGCCGCCGCGCCCATGATCGCGCACCCCATCTTCCACCAACTGGGCGTGCTCGACGGCTATGTGGGGACCGCACAGGCGGCGATCGTCATCGCGCTCTATGTCTTCTTTGCCGGCGTCTCGCTCGCGGTCGACCGGCGCGCGCTGCTCGTCTCGTCGCTCGCCTATGTGCTCTATGCGATGAGCGCGCTGTTCGAACGCTTCGGCGCTGTCAGTCTGGGCGTCGCCTTCACCGCGCTTATCATCGGATCGGCACTGCTGATGCTCTCGGCCTTCTGGCACCCCGTCCGCCGCATGGTGGTGGGCACCCTGCCCGATGGCTGGCGCGACCGGTTGCCCATATCGGACCGTCCGGCCGCTCTCGCCCGACCCGCCTGAGACATACCGGACCCAGACTGGCCGCGCGCTCTTCCCAGAGGCGCGCGGCCTTTTTTTTCGCCCGTCCGGGTCGGCGTCCACGAAAGCCCGAAAAAGGCCCCGGCGATCCATATTTCCAACACGCCCCTTTGACACCCCGGACCCCCGCGCCTATATCCACCCCATCACCACAGCCGTTCGGGAAATGATGTGCCGTCGCGCAGCGCATCGGACGAATTGGGCGGTTGCGGTTCCATATGACGCTGAAAGCCGCGGTTTTCCGAGAGGAAGGCGTGCGGCTTCTCGGCGTTTTTGCGCGCCTATGTTCTTGAATACGAGGCGAAATTTACATGGCGACCAAGGCAGCACCGGCGACCGTCAAGAAGCGCATCCGGAAGGTCTTCGGCAATATCCACGAAGTGGTGCAGATGCCGAACCTGATCGAGGTTCAGCGCGAATCATACGAACAGTTCCTTCGCTCGGATCCCAAGACGGGTTACGTCTCGGGTCTTGAGAAAACACTGCGCTCGGTGTTCCCGATCCGCGATTTCGCGGGCACTGCCGAACTCGACTTCGTGCATTACGAGCTCGAGGATCCCAAGTTCGACGTGGAAGAGTGCCGCCAGCGCGGCATCACCTACGCCGCCCCGATGCGCGTCACGCTGCGCCTGATCGTGTTCGAAGTGGACGCCGATACCGAAACCCGTTCGGTCCTCGATATCAAGGAGCAGGACGTCTACATGGGCGACATGCCCCTGATGACGGGCAACGGCACCTTCTTCATCAACGGCACCGAGCGCGTCATCGTTTCGCAGATGCACCGTTCGCCGGGTGTGCTGTTCGACCATGACCGCGGCAAGACCCACGCCTCGGGCAAATATCTCTTCGCCGCGCGCGTCATCCCCTATCGCGGTTCGTGGCTCGACTTCGAGTTCGACGCCAAGGACATCGTCAACGTCCGTATCGACCGCAAGCGCAAGCTGCCCGTCACGGCGCTGCTCTTCGCGCTTGGTCTCAACAGCGAAGAAATCCTCGGCCATTTCTACAACAAGGTCACGTTCGTGCGTGGCGAGGGCGGCTGGGTCATCCCCTTCAACGCCGAGCAATGGCGTGGCCAGAAGCCCGCGTTCGACGTCGTCGACGCCAAGACGGGCGAAGTGATCTTCCCCGCCGGCCAGAAGATTTCGCCGCGCGCCGCCAACAAGGTGGCCAAGGACGGCCTCGAGCAGCTGCTGATCCCGACCGAGGAAATCTTCGGCCGTTACAGCGCCTATGATCTGATCAACGAAGCCACCGGCGAGATCTATATCGAGGCCGGCGACGAGGTTTCCCCCGAAAATCTCGAAAAGCTCGACAAGGCCGGCATCGAGAAGCTCGAGCTGCTCGACATCGATCACGTCAACACCGGTCCGTGGATCCGCAACACCCTCAAGGCCGACAAGGCCGAGGACCGCGACCACGCGCTTTCGGACATCTACCGCGTCATGCGCCCCGGCGAGCCGCCGACGCGCGAAACCGCAGAAGCGCTGTTCGCGGGCCTGTTCTTCGATCCCGAGCGCTATGACCTGTCGGCCGTCGGCCGCGTGAAGCTCAACATGCGCCTCGACCTCGACGCCGAGGACACCGTCACGACGCTGCGCACCGAGGACATCCTCGCGGTGGTCAAGACCCTCGTCGACCTGAAGGACGGCAAGGGTGAGATCGACGACATCGACAATCTCGGCAACCGCCGCGTGCGTTCAGTGGGCGAGCTGCTCGAGAACCAGTACCGGATCGGTCTGCTCCGCATGGAGCGCGCCGTTAAGGAGCGCATGAGCTCGGTCGACGTGTCGACCGTGATGCCCAACGACCTGATCAACGCCAAGCCCGCGGTTGCCGCGGTGCGCGAGTTCTTCGGTTCGTCGCAGCTCTCGCAGTTCATGGACCAGACCAACCCGCTCTCCGAAGTGACGCACAAGCGTCGCGTCTCGGCGCTCGGGCCGGGCGGTCTCACCCGCGAGCGCGCGGGCTTCGAGGTCCGCGACGTCCACCCGACGCACTATGGCCGTATCTGCCCGATCGAAACGCCCGAAGGCCCGAACATCGGTCTGATCAACTCGCTGGCGTCGTTCAGCCGCGTCAACAAGTACGGCTTCATCGAGACGCCGTACCGCAAGGTCGTCGACGGCAAGGTGACGAAGGACGTCGTCTATCTCTCCGCGATGGAAGAGGCCAAGCACACGATCGCGCAGGCCAACGCCGAGCTCAATGCCGATGGCAGCTTCGCCGAGGACCTGATCTCCGCGCGTGAAGCGGGCGAGTTCCTGATGGCGCCGCGCGACCATATCACGCTCATGGACGTGTCGCCGAAGCAGCTCGTTTCGGTCGCGGCCTCGCTGATCCCGTTCCTTGAGAACGACGACGCGAACCGCGCACTCATGGGCTCGAACATGCAGCGTCAGGCCGTGCCGCTCGTGAAGGCGGAAGCGCCCTTCGTCGGCACCGGCATGGAAGAAACCGTGGCGCGCGATTCGGGCGCAGCGATCGGCGCACGCCGTTCGGGCATCGTCGACCAGGTCGACGCGACGCGTATCGTCATCCGCGCAACGGGCGAAGTCGAGGCCGGCAAGTCGGGCGTCGACATCTACACGCTGATGAAGTTCCAGCGTTCGAACCAGAACACCTGCATCAACCAGCGTCCGCTGGTGAAGGTGGGCGACGTGGTCAACGAAGGCGACATTATCGCCGACGGCCCGTCGACCGAGCTGGGCGAACTCGCGCTGGGCCGCAACAGCCTCGTCGCGTTCATGCCCTGGAACGGCTACAACTATGAGGACTCGATCCTCATTTCCGAACGCATCGTGAAGGATGACGTCTTCACCTCGATCCACATCGAGGAGTTCGAGGTCATGGCCCGCGACACCAAGCTCGGGCCCGAGGACATCACGCGCGACATCCCCAATGTCGGCGAGGAAGCGCTCCGCAACCTCGACGAGGCGGGCATCGTCTATATCGGCGCCGAAGTGGAGCCGGGCGACATCCTCTGCGGCAAGATCACCCCCAAGGGTGAATCGCCGATGACGCCGGAAGAAAAGCTCCTCCGCGCGATCTTCGGTGAAAAGGCCTCGGACGTGCGCGACACCTCGCTCCGCCTGCCCCCGGGCGTTGCGGGCACCGTCGTCGAAGTGCGCGTGTTCAATCGCCACGGCATCGACAAGGACGAGCGCGCGATGGCGATCGAGCGCGAGGAGATCGAGCGTCTGCGCAAGGATGCCGATGACGAACGCGGCATTCTGAACCGCGCTTCGTGGTCGCGCCTCCGCGACATGCTCGTGGGCCAGGTCGCAACCGCGGCGCCCAAGGGCATCAAGAAGGGCAGCGAGATCACCGGCGAGCTGCTCGAAGAGGTCGAGCGTCACGAATGGTGGAAGTTCGCGGTCCAGGACGACAAGGTCCAGGCCGACCTCGAAGCCGTCAAGGCGCAGTATGATGAGGCCGTGAAGCTCATCAACGAGAAGTTCGAGGACCGTCGCGAGAAGCTGGAGCGCGGCGACGAGCTGCCCCCGGGCGTGCTCAAGATGGTCAAGGTCTTCGTCGCGGTGAAGCGCAAGCTGCAGCCGGGCGACAAGATGGCCGGCCGTCACGGCAACAAGGGCGTCATCTCGCGCATCCTGCCCGTGGAGGACATGCCTTTCCTCGAGGACGGCACCCCCGTCGACCTCGTGCTCAACCCGCTGGGCGTGCCTTCGCGCATGAACGTCGGGCAGATCTTCGAAACGCATCTGGGCTGGGCCGCACGCGGTCTTGGTCGCCAGATCACCGAGGCTCTGGAAGCGTGGCGCGAAGCCAATCCCAACCCCGAGGCAGGCCCCGCGCCCGCAGCGGTCGTGGAGCGGCTGAAGGCGGTCTATGGCGAACAGTATCACGCCGAGATCGACGCACGGTCGACCGACCAGATCGTCGAGATGGCTGGCCTGCTCAAGAACGGCGTGCCGATGGCGACGCCGGTGTTCGACGGTGCCCGCGAGGCGGACGTGGCGAACATGCTCGAGCTGGCGGGTCTCGACACCTCGGGTCAGGTCGAGTTGTTCGACGGTCGCACCGGCGACGCGTTCGACCGCAAGGTGACCGTGGGCTACATCTACATGCTGAAGCTCCACCACCTCGTCGACGACAAGATCCACGCGCGCTCGATCGGCCCCTACTCGCTCGTCACCCAGCAGCCGCTGGGCGGCAAGGCGCAGTTCGGCGGCCAGCGCTTCGGTGAGATGGAGGTCTGGGCACTGCAGGCCTATGGCGCGGCATACACGCTCCAGGAAATGCTCACGGTGAAGTCCGACGACGTCGTCGGCCGCACCAAGGTCTACGAGGCGATCGTCAAGGGCGACGACACCTTCGAGGCCGGCATCCCCGAGAGCTTCAACGTGCTCGTCAAGGAAATGCGTTCGCTCGGCCTCAACGTCGAACTGTCCGCAATCGAGGACCAGAGCGACAGCGACATCGCCGAAGCCGCGGAGTGACGATCAAGGAGCCCTGCGGTGATCCCGCAGGGCTTCCGATCCGCCCCGCCAGAGATTTGCCCTCCAGAGGGAAGAGAAAATGAACGAACTGACCAATTTCGCCAATCCGATGGCCAAGCCGGAGACCTTCGACCAGATCCAGATCGGGATCGCGTCACCGGACCGCATCCGCAGCTGGTCCTTCGGCGAGATCAAGAAGCCCGAGACGATCAACTACCGCACGTTCAAGCCCGAGCGTGACGGCCTGTTCTGCGCGCGCATCTTCGGCCCGATCAAGGACTATGAGTGCCTGTGCGGCAAGTACAAGCGCATGAAGTACAAGGGCATCGTCTGTGAGAAGTGCGGTGTCGAAGTCACGGTCTCGAAGGTCCGCCGCGAGCGCATGGGCCATATCGAGCTCGCAGCGCCCGTCGCGCACATCTGGTTCCTGAAGTCGCTGCCGTCGCGCATCGGCCTGCTGCTCGACATGCAGCTCAAGCAGCTCGAGCGCGTGCTGTACTTCGAAGCCTATATCGTCATCGAGCCCGGCCTGACCCCGCTCGAGAAGTTCTCGCTCCTCACCGAGGATGAGCTGCTCGATGCGCAGGACGAATATGGCGAAGACGCCTTCACCGCGGGCATCGGCGCCGAAGCCGTG
This sequence comes from Sphingomonas sp. LaA6.9, assembly GCF_022601895.1. Classification (GTDB taxonomy): domain Bacteria; phylum Pseudomonadota; class Alphaproteobacteria; order Sphingomonadales; family Sphingomonadaceae; genus Sphingobium_A. The sequence goes on along the minus strand of NZ_JAKVIO010000006.1, from coordinate 80,962 downwards.
CGCAAGATGCTCGAAAGCCTCGACCTCGAAGGCGAGCGTCAGGACCTTCTGAAGGAGCTGGCCGAGACCAAGTCGGAGCTGAAGCCCAAGAAGATCATCAAGCGCCTCAAGGTCGTCGAGAGCTTCATCGATTCGGGCAACCGCCCCGAATGGATGATCCTCGAAGTCGTCCCCGTGATCCCGCCCGAACTGCGCCCGCTGGTGCCGCTCGATGGCGGCCGCTTCGCGACCTCGGATCTGAACGACCTCTATCGTCGCGTCATCAACCGCAACAACCGCCTCAAGCGCCTCATGGAGCTGCGCGCGCCGGACATCATCGTCCGCAACGAAAAGCGCATGCTGCAGGAAGCCGTTGACGCGCTGTTCGACAACGGCCGCCGCGGCCGCGTCATCACCGGCGCCAACAAGCGTCCGCTGAAGTCGCTGTCCGATATGCTCAAGGGCAAGCAGGGCCGCTTCCGTCAGAACCTGCTCGGCAAGCGCGTCGACTATTCGGGCCGTTCGGTCATCGTGACCGGTCCCGAACTCAAACTGCACCAGTGCGGCCTGCCGAAGAAGATGGCGCTCGAGCTGTTCAAGCCCTTCATCTACGCGCGCCTCGACGCCAAGGGTCTGTCGATGACCCTCAAGCAGGCGAAGAAGTGGGTCGAGAAGGAGCGCAAGGAAGTCTGGGACATCCTGGATGAAGTCATCCGCGAGCACCCCGTCCTTCTGAACCGCGCACCGACGCTCCACCGCCTCGGCATCCAGGCGTTCGAGCCCGTGCTGATCGAGGGCAAGGCGATCCAGCTGCACCCGCTCGTCTGCTCGGCGTTCAACGCCGACTTCGACGGTGACCAGATGGCGGTCCACGTTCCCCTCTCGCTGGAAGCCCAGCTCGAGGCGCGCGTGCTGATGATGTCGACCAACAACATCCTCAGCCCCGCGAACGGCAAGCCGATCATCGTTCCCTCGCAGGACATGGTCCTCGGCCTCTACTATCTGTCGATGCTGAAGGAAGGCGAGCCCGGCGAGGGCATGCTGCTTTCGGACATGGCCGAGGTGCACCAGGCGATCAACGCCGGCGCCGTGACGCTGCACACCAAGGTGATCAGCCGCGTCCCGCAGACCGACGAGGACGGCAACCAGTACCTCAAGCGCTACGAGACGACGCCGGGCCGCATGCTGCTCGGCGAGTGCCTCCCCAAGAGCCACAAGGTGCCCTTCGAGACGGTCAACCGCCTTCTCACCAAGAAGGACATCGGCGACGTGATCGACGAGGTCTATCGCCACACCGGCCAGAAGGAGACCGTGCTGTTCGCCGACGCGATCATGGCGCTCGGCTTCCGTCACGCGTTCAAGGCGGGCATCTCGTTCGGCAAGGACGACATGATCATCCCCGGCGAGAAGATCGCGCTGGTCGATGAGACGCGCGAACTCGTGAAGGATTACGAGCAGCAGTATCAGGACGGCCTGATCACGCAGCAGGAAAAGTACAACAAGGTGATCGACGCATGGTCGCGTTGCGGTGACCAGGTTGCTGCCGCGATGATGAAGGAAATCCAGGCGGTCAAGAAGGACGAGAACGGCCGCGAAAAGCCGATCAACGCGATCTACATGATGGCGCACTCCGGTGCGCGTGGTAGCGCCGCGCAGATCAAGCAGCTCGCGGGCATGCGCGGCCTGATGGCCAAGCCTTCGGGCGAGATCATCGAGACGCCGATCATCTCGAACTTCAAGGAAGGCCTGACCGTCCTTGAATACTTCAACTCCACCCACGGCGCCCGCAAGGGTCTGGCCGACACCGCGCTCAAGACGGCGAACTCGGGTTACCTCACCCGCCGTCTGGTCGACGTCAGCCAGGATTGCGTCGTCATCGAAGAGGATTGCGGCACCAGCCGTGCGCTCGAGATGAAGGCCATCGTCCAGGGCGGTTCGACCATCGCGTCGCTCGGCGAGCGTATCCTCGGCCGTACCACGGCCGAAGACATCGTCGACAGCAAGACCAACGAGGTCGCGATCCCCGAGGGCACGCTGCTCGACGAGCCGATGATCGCCCAGATCGAGGCCATCGGCATCCAGTCGGTTAAGATCCGTTCGCCGCTGATCTGCGAGAGCAAGCAGGGCGTCTGCGGCAAGTGCTACGGGCGTGACCTCGCCCGCGGTACGCCGGTCAACATCGGTGAGGCTGTCGGCGTTATCGCGGCTCAGTCGATCGGTGAGCCGGGCACGCAGCTGACGATGCGTACCTTCCACATCGGTGGCGCGGCGCAGCTCAACGAGCAGTCGAACCTCGAGGCGGTTTCGGACGGTTCGGTCGAATATCGCGACCTGCGCGTGATCGTCGACAAGCGCGACCGCCGCGTCGTTCTGGCGCGTTCGGGCGAGCTGGCGATCATCGACAGCGAGGGCCGCGAGCGTGCGGTGCACCGCATCCCTTACGGTGCCTATGTCCTTGTCGACGACAAGGCGAAGGTCACCAAGGGCGACCGTCTGGCCGAGTGGGATCCGTTCACCATGCCGGTGATCACCGAGAACCCGGGTGTCGTGAAGTATCAGGACCTGATCGACAGCAAGACGCTGACCGAGCAGACCGACGAAGCCACGGGCATCGCCCAGCGCGTCGTGATCGAATATCGTGCGCCCACGCGTTCGAAGGAAGATCTCCGTCCGCGCCTGACGCTGCTTGACGCCAATTCGGGCGAGGCCGGCCGCTACATGCTGACGCCGGGCACCACGCTCTCGGTCGAGGACGGTGCGGAAGTCCATGCCGGTGACGTGCTGGCGCGTGCCAGCCGCGAAGCCGCCAAGACCCGCGACATCACGGGCGGTCTGCCGCGCGTGGCGGAGCTGTTCGAAGCGCGCAAGCCCAAGGAAAACGCGATCATCGCGAAGGTCTCGGGCCGCGTCGTCTTCGGCAAGGACTACAAGGCCAAGCGCAAGATCGGTATCCAGCCCGAGGACGGCGGCGAGGTCGTCGAGTATCTGATCCCGAAGTCCAAGGTCATCGACGTGCAGGAAGGCGATTACGTCAAGCGCGGCGACAACCTGATCGGCGGCTCGCCCGATCCGCACGACATTCTGGAAGTCCTCGGCATCGAGGCGCTTGCCGAATATCTCGTGTCGGAAATCCAGGAAGTCTATCGACTCCAGGGCGTGAAGATCAACGACAAGCACATCGAGACGATCGTTCGTCAGATGCTGCAGAAGGTCGAGATCACCGACGGCGGCGACACCACCCTGCTCGCTGGCGAGCAGGTCGATCGCGAGGAGATGGACGAGATCAACGAAAAGCTGCAGCCGGGCTACCAGCCGGCGCAGGGCAAGCCGGTGCTGCTCGGCATCACCAAGGCTTCGCTCCAGACGCGCAGCTTCATCTCGGCCGCATCCTTCCAGGAGACCACGCGCGTCCTCACCGAGGCTTCGGTCCAGGGCAAGAAGGACACGCTGATGGGCCTCAAGGAGAACGTGATCGTCGGTCGCCTCATCCCCGCCGGCACCGGTGCGGGCATGAACCGCCTGCGCGTCACCGCGACGAGCCGCGATGCAGCGCTTCGCGCCTCGCAGCGTGGCTGGCAGGAAAGCCTGATCGCGCCCGCCTCGGCGGCCGAAGAACATGCTGCCGAGCTGCGTCAGCCGATCGAGGCCGACACGGGCGATGATCCGCTCGCGGTCGTCGTCGCCGACACCGATGGTGAGGACGGCTCGGAAATCTAAGACCTTTGCCCTCGCGGCAAATATGGCCCCGCCGGAGCAATCCGGCGGGGCTTTTCTTTGTCCGGGTGTTCGGCGGTCACCGGCTTTGGGCTCAGGTCATTTCGATCCGCTCCGGCAGTGCTCCGGGCTTGCCCCGGAGCCCATGTTCGATGCGACGGCGCCCCCACCGCTCATCCTGAGGAGCCGTTGAGCGAAGTCGAAACGGCGTCTCGAAGGACGCACTATGCAAAGTCCTTCGAGACGGGCCTGCGCCTTCGCCGAGGGCGAAGTTTATCCTGAGCGACGCCACAGGCGGCGTCGAAGGGCTCAGCCCCTCCTCAGGATGAGCGTTGAATGCTCCAGACTTCCGCCCTCCCCCCGCATTCAGCCCCCGTTCAGGGCGCAGAGCCATTTTTCGCGCGCATGCGGGCGGAACGACGGCAATCAGCCGCAGTCGCGCGCCTGTTCGTTCAAGGGGTCCCATCACCATGAAATCCGTATGTCGTTTCGCGCTGGTACTCGCGCTGTCCGGTGCCGCCATCTCCCCCGCCCTCGCCCAGAGCAATGACGAGGAGGTCTGGACGGGCCCCTATGTCGGTCTCCAGGCCGGAGCGCGCTATGCCAGCGGCGCTTCGAACGAAACGCTCGTCTTCGACAAGGATCTCGACGGCCAGTTCGACGACATGATCGCCACCACCGCGGCGCCCACCGCCGATCTGTTCGCACCAGGCTATTGCGACGGACGTGCCGCGGGTGACCGCGTCGGCGCCGGCTGCTTCAAGGACAAGGACAAGTTCGATATCGCGGCGCACGCGGGTTACGACAAGCAGTTCGGCAATATCGTCGTCGGGCTCGTCGCCGAATATCGCTATCCCAGCCTGACCGACAGCGTTTCGGGCTTCACCAGCACGCCCGACGCCTATGTCTTCCGCCGCAAGCTCCAGCACGAAGTCGGCCTGCGCGCGCGTGCGGGCGTCGCGGCGCGCAATGCGCTGTTCTACGTCACGGGCGGCGGCGCCTGGGGCAAGTTCAAGAGCGACTTCATCACGAGCAACGACGACAACAAGTTCGTGGGCTCGGGCAAGTCTGGCGCATGGGGCTGGAAGGCCGGCGCGGGCGTCGAGCAGAAGCTGACCCCCTATATGTCGCTCGGCGTGCAGTATCTCTACACCAAGCTCAGCCCCAAGGACTTCACGGTCCGCGCCTCGGGCGGCACCGCGGGCAATCCCTTCATCACCACCAACGCCGCGGGCACCGACATCCGCCGCTCGGGCACCGATTTTTCAAGCTCGACCTTCGCGGCGACGATCAACTGGCGCTTCTGATGTAACGAAAGGGCCGGCCATAGTGGCCGGCCCATTTCTTTGGCGCGGTGTGAACACAACGTCGCCGCAGCCCGAAGGCGCCCTCTTGCCTCGGCAACGCTGCTCCGTGAAAAGGATCGTCCTCTACGCATGAGCAGGGACGATGCCAAAGGGTCGGTTGAAACTCTTTTTCGATGGCGGCTGCCGCCCCAACCCGGGAACCATGGAACTCGCGGTGGTCGCGAGGGGCGTTGTCTATCACCAGCCCGACATGGGTCATGGGACGAACAACGACGCCGAATGGCTCGCGCTCATCCACGCCCTGGAAATCGCGCACTCATTGGGGGCGACCGAAATAGAACTGGTCGGGGACTCCGCGCTTGTGGTCAATCAGGCCGCCGGGCTCTGGAAATGCCGCGGTGCTGACCTTCGCGAGCACCACGACACATTCACGTCGCTGGCCGATCGGTTCTCGCGCATCCGCATCAGGCACGTCAAACGATCGCAAAATCTCGCCGGGATAGCCTTGTCCAAAAGGCGTGATGGCCTTTGACGGTGCGCGAAAAATTTTCTCGGGCCTGTCGATTTCGGCGAAGTTCGTTCGTCTTGAAAGCAGGAGGCCGCTCACGGCCCCGATGCAGCACAGGAGAAGCCAATGCGTGTCATGGTGATGGTCAAGGCGACCAAAGACAGCGAAGCCGGCGCGATGCCCACGACCGAGCTGGCCGACGCGATGACCAGATACAATGAGGAGCTGGTCAACGCGGGCATCATGCTTGGCGGCGAGGGCCTGAAGCCATCGTCGGTGGGCAAGCGCGTCGCGTTCGACGGCCCGGGCCGTACCGTGATCGATGGCCCGTTCGCCGAGACGCGCGAACTTGTTGCGGGCTACTGGCTCTGGGAAGTGAAGGACATGGCCGAGGCGGTCGAGTGGGTGAAGCGCTGCCCCAATCCGATGCCGGGTCCCAGCGAGATCGAGATCCGGCCGGTCGTCCAACTGTCCGATTTCGGCGACGCTGTCACAGCTGAAATCGTCGAGCGGGAGGAACAGCTGCGCAAGCGGCTCGAGCAGCGCTGAAGCCAGCTGTGCGCGGCACCACCGGACGCCGGAGCGGATGCATGTCAGCTCCGGCGCAGCGATATAAGTGGTCAGCGCGGCGGAATTGTTGGGGGAAGCAGGCGCTGCGTCACTTCGTCACCCGGGGCTTGCCCCAGGGTCCCGCCGTGAGCTGACTGTCAGGATTTTGTATCCGCTTTTGAGTGCGGCAACGTCCGAAAAGTCGGGGTAAACTGACAGTCTGCTATGTAAATCCCGAATTTGTGCGATAAATCGATAACGGTTGCACAAGTACGGAGCGAGACATGAGGTACCTCGGCGGATACGCGCTCCTATTTGGGATGCTTGTAATCAGCCCAGTTCAGTTAGGCGCTAAGGCTCCAAATTTACGGGAAACGATCGGAGGATGGAGCGTCGCCAAGCTCACTAATTCCTGCGCTGCGTCTATTAATGCACCTGACGGCACTCACATTGGCTTCCATAGCCGAGGTCAAAGGCCGCTTACGCTCATGCTATCAAACTCGAATTGGCAATGGTCCAAATGGCGTGAACAATATGCCGTTACGATTCAATTCATTAGTGACAATGACCCAATCGAACAAATTTCCTTGACCGCCGAAGGGACCTTTGTAGGCGAACCCGGACTGATGGTGCCCTTGCCGAATGAGCTTTCCGATCAAAAACTATCAAGAGCTGACACTATGAAACTCTCGCGGGAACAGGGAGATATAGGCAGCTATCAATTGTACAAGGCAGACGAAATGCTGTCGTGGCTTAGGCAATGTATAGGCGGCACAGGATCGCCACCAAACGCACCCAGTTAGCCGCTGACTAATTTCCGCAATACCGGCGCGTCCGGACTGTCCGCTTATCGTGACAACAAACACGCGCCCTGCCAGGCACCTAATGCCTCGCCGATTGCGAGAACAGGTTGATCACCGCTACTCCCGCGATGATCAGCGCAATCCCGGCAAGGCCCGGCAGATCGATCCTCTGCCCGTACAATGCCCAGGCCACGCCCGTGACGAGAATGATCCCCACACCCGACCAGATCGCATAGGAAATGCCCACGGGGATTGTCTTCAGGGTCAGCGACAGTGCGTAGAAAGCGATGGCATAGCCGATCACCACCACCGCGCTCGGCCCGATGCGCGTGAAGCTCTCCGACGCCTACAGCGCGGAGGTAGCGACCACCTCGGCGAGGATCGCGATTCCGAGACAGACATACGCGTTCATGCCTCCTGTTGAAGCAGCCCGGCGCGCAGGCCGCAAGGCCGACGCGCAGGGCCTTTCGTCCCGCAGCGCTGTCCTACACGCGGCCTTGCTGTCATGCTGGCTCACGGACGCGTCTGGCTCGATCGCGGGGGAAGGTCGACAATATGCGCGTTTGTGAGAAATGTGTGAATCTAAGTGAATCTAAGCCGTCGCCGGACGTGGACAGGGCCAGCCGCCTCGCCCATAGCCGGCCGCGAAAGGACGGGTGCAAGGGCATGACGAAGATCGGGATTTACGGCAGCGAAGGGCGGATGGGACACGCCATTCGCGAGGCGATCGGTGCGGCGGGCGCGGAGTATGCGGGCGGTGTCGATGCGGGCGGTGATCCGATGGCGCTGGCGCATGCCGCCGATGTGCTCGTCGATTTCTCGGTGCCCTCGGCGCTGGTCGGCAATCTCGGCGCGGCGGTCGCTGCAGGCAAGCCGATCGTCGTGGGCACCACGGGGCTCACCGCCGATGATCTCCAGAATGTGGACGATGCCGCGCAGCATGTCGCGGTGCTCCAGACGGGCAATACCTCGCTCGGCGTCACGCTGCTCGCGGCGCTGGTGAAGCAGGCGGCGGCGCGGCTCGGGCCCGACTGGGACATCGAGATCGTCGAGATGCACCACCGTCACAAGGTGGACGCGCCCTCGGGGACCGCGCTGCTGCTTGGCGAGGCGGCGGCCGGGGGGCGCGGCGTCGATCTCGCGACGCACAGCGACCGTGGGCGCGACGGGCAGACGGGCGCACGCAAGGAGGGCCAGATCGGTTTTGCAGCACTTCGGGGCGGTTCGGTCGCGGGCGATCACATGGTGATCCTCGCGGGCAATGGCGAGCGGATCGAGCTCGGCCACCGCGCCGAGAGCCGCGCGATCTTCGCACAGGGCGCGGTCAGGGCGGCGCTCTGGCTCGCGGGCAAGCCTGCGGGGCGTTACCGTATGGCGGACGTGCTCGGACTGTGAAGAAGGCCGATATCGTCGAGTTCTTCGCGCGGCTGGCCGAGGACAATCCCGCGCCCGAGACCGAGCTCGAATATGTCAACGATTTCACGCTGCTCGTCGCGGTGGTGCTCTCGGCGCAGGCCACCGATGTCGGCGTGAACAAGGCGACGCGCCGGCTGTTCCAGGAGGTCCAGACCCCCGAGGCGATGGTCGCATTGGGCGAGGACGGGCTGAAGGAACACATCAAGACGATCGGCCTGTTCAATGCGAAAGCGAAGAACGTCATCGCTCTGTCCGAACAGCTGATCGCCGAACATGGCAGCGAGGTCCCCGCCGATCGCGATGCGCTCGAACGCCTGCCCGGTGTGGGGCGCAAGACCGCGAACGTCGTGATGAACTCGGCATTCGGCGCGGAGACCTTCGCGGTCGACACGCACATCTTCCGTGTCGGCAACCGCACGGGCCTTGCCCCCGGCAAGACGCCACTCGCGGTCGAGAAGAAGCTCGAAAAGGCGGTTCCCCAGCCCTTTCGCCTCCACGCGCATCACTGGCTGATCCTTCACGGCCGCTATGTCTGCAAGGCGCGCACGCCCGAATGCTGGCGCTGCAAGGTCGCGGATCTCTGTGCGTTCAGGCCCAAGTCATCTGCGCCGAAGCAGAATCGCGCGGCAAAGCTCAAAGGAGACATGTGATGCGCGCGCTTGCCGTCGTTGCCACCCTCGCACTTCTCGCCGCGGGCGGTTCCGTCCAGGCGAAGAAGGACCGCAACGCAATTCCCGTCGCGACGCCCAAGGGCGAGGCGGTCAGCTGCATTCCGATCATCCAGATCCGCAACACCCGCGTCCACGGCGACAAGACCATCGATTTCCACATGACGGGCGGCAGGGTCTATCGCAACGAGTTGCCGCACGAATGCGGCTCGCTGGGCTTCGAGGAACGCTTTTCCTACAAGACTTCGATGAGCCAGCTCTGCTCGACCGACATCATCACGGTGCTGCATTCCCCGCCCGCAATCCAGGGCCCGAGCTGCGGCCTCGGCAAGTTCCAGCCCGTCGAGCTCGCCGGCAAGTGATCGGCGCGGCGTCATGAAACCCCTCGCCAAGCGCAACCGGCTTTGCTAAGCGCGCTTCACACGCTGCGAAGCGCCACGCACCCATAGCTCAGCTGGATAGAGCGCTGCCCTCCGAAGGCAGAGGCCAGAGGTTCGAATCCTCTTGGGTGCGCCATTTGCTGAAAGCCTCAGAAATAGCCGCGCTAAATAGCAGCATGAGTATGTTGGGCGTTAAATGCAAAATGGGCCGTTGTCGGTCCGACAAGCCTGCCTTCGCTTGACGCTTCAAAATGACCGCACGTCAGCTGTGAAAGCTTAGCCTGAGAAATACCCATGCAAGCGGTGGCGCGTCGCTGGCTTATCCCAGCTTCTCGTATCACCTTCGAGATTCGGATCGCCAGCTTGGCCTTGGCGACAAAGATGGCATCAAGCCCAAGTTCGTCAAACACACTCGTATCGGCGAGGTGATGTGACCGATATCCATGTCAATTTTCCTTTTTCTCTGCCTCCGGCGGCAACTCACGGTAATCAACGCGTCCCCAATCCTTTTAAGAAGAATTGGGCTCGTTCACCTTCAAACGTCCTATAATTCGTAAGCGGGCAAGCACGTCCGGCAGGTTCGATATGGATGCAAGCACATGAGTCCTGATTGCGGGACAACGCGTTTCGGGCAGTGTCCGTCCTGTCCAGCCGCCTCCAAAGCTCTCGATCATGACGACGAGATCCGTTCACGCGACGGAATTTCCCGCTTGTTGCGCACTCTCCATCTGATCGTGCTCTTGGCGCTGACCGCGGTATGGATTGCTCCGCCGGCCAGCGGCCAGATGCTGGCCGTCCCCCTGGAGCTGGCATCGCCGGGTCAGACCGCCGCCTGGGCGACAAGGCATGGCGCCCGCCTGCTCGGCCCCGGTCCATTGCCCGGATCCTATGTCATCCACGGCGAACGGTCGTCGTTGCTTGTTCCCGCCCTCACCAATCAAAAGCTGCTGCTTGCCGCCACCCCCGCCGCATGCGGGGAGGCGCCCGAGCAAGCGACTGTCCCTGGAAAACGATGATGAACACCCTGTCTCTCGGCACCGTCCGCCGCAACGGCCTGCGTCTGCTCACCGTTCTTCTATACACCCTCTGCCTGGTCGCCATTCTCGGCGCATTCTTCATGGGAGGAGACAAATATTGGACGATAGCGCCGGCCCTGCTGCTACCCGTCTATCCCACATGGCTGGTGATGCGCGGCGACCAGGGCTGCGCGGCGCGGATGTGGGTCAGCGCCACGGTGGCCGCCGCTCCGGCGCTACTGCTACAGTTGTTCGAAGGTCATGTGTGGCAGGTCGATCTGCACATGATCTTCTTTGCCGTGCTCGCGATGATCTCGGTACTGTGCGATCGCCGCGCCTTGATGGCGGCAACAGCCGTCGTGGCCGTCCATCATCTCGTCTTCGGCCTGCTCGTGCCGACCTGGGTGTTCTTCGGCGAGGGCAATCTCTGGCGCATCCTGCTTCACGCCGTGATTCTGCTAGCCGAGGCCGCGACGCTGTGCTGGATAGCGGCCAAGGTCGTCGATCTGCTGCACCATGTCGAAGCGGAGGCGAAGGCTCGATCGGCGGTCGAGGCGAAAGCCCGGGCGGAGCAGGCTAATCAGGCAGAAGCACTCAACCGCACGGTCGCATTGCTCGGCGACGGACTCGACGGACTTGCCGGCGGCGATCTCACCGTCCGCATCGGGCAGGATTTCCCCGCAGGATACGGGGCGCTCCGGCAATCGTTCAACAGCGCAGTCGAAAAGCTGGGGCTGCTCGCGGGCAGCCTGTCGCGCGGCATCATCAGCATCCGGGCCAGCACCGAGGGGATCACCGACGCATCACGTGCGCTTTCCCGTCAGTCGGAAACCAGCGCCGCGTCGCTCGAACAGATTTCGGCTGCGGTCGGCGAACTTGACGAGCGGCTCCGGGACATCGCGGTCGGTGGCGACCGCATGCAGGAGCAGGCCAATCTCGCCGGCGATGCCATGGCGCACGGCCGCGCAGTGACGGAAGAAGCCGTGGTAGCAATGCGGCGCATACGCGAAAGCGCGATCGGCATCGACGCGGTGATCGAAGGCGTGGACAAGATCGCCTTCCAGACACGCGTGCTGGCCATGAACGCTGCAGTCGAAGCCGGACGGGCCGGCGATGCCGGCCGCGGCTTCGCGGTCGTGGCCGATCTGGTTTCGGCGCTGGCCATGCGCGCCGAAGAAGAGGCGAAGCACGCGCGCGACCAGTTGACCGTCACGCAGGCCGATATCGGTTCAGCGGCCGAGGCGGTCCGCCGCGTCGATACTGCTCTGGTGAACATTTCGGGCAATTTCAGTTCGGTCCACGCTTTGGTGGATGGAATGACCGAAGACAACAAGACGCAAGCGCATACGCTCAACGAGATTACGTCCACGCTCTCCTCTATGATCGGCGCGGTCCAGGGTAATGCAGCTATGGCCGAGGAAGGCTCGGCCGCCACTCTGAACCTGATGAGCGAGGTCATCAACCTCGCAGCCCTTGCCGACGAATTCCGGGTCGAAAACGCGCCTGCATCGACCGTCAAACTGGCGGCCTAGACCTGATGACATCCTCGGTATGAGATGGTTCGCTCTGTGCGCGGCGGCTTCATCGACGTGAAAACGGAACCGTCGAAACGGACAAATGCCTGCCGTCCTCGGGCGTGTCCGCGAGATGGCAGGCTAAATTTCGATGAAACCGCGCCTGGCCGCGATCGCGACGGCGTGCGCCCGGTCGGACGCATCGAGCTTGGCGAAGATGCTCTTCATATGCGCTTTCACGGTATCCTCCGAGATCGAGAGCTGCCATGCGATCTGCTTGTTGGCGTTGCCGCCGGCGGCGAGTTGAAGCACCGAAATCTCCCGGTCGCTCAGTTCTTCGTCTCCGAGATGAGCCGCAATCTCGCACGCGATGTCCGGAGGAACCCGGCGTTGTCCGGCATGCACCGCCCGAATCGTGTCGAGCAACTCCCGGCGCACCGCATTCTTGAGCAGATAGCCGACGGCCCCCGCCTTGAGCGCGCGCACGGCCTTGTTCTCATCAGCGTAGGTCGTGAGGACTATAATCCGCGCGGCGGCGAATTCGGCGCGAATGGCCGCGATCGTCTCGATTCCGCCCATTAGCGGCATCTGCAGATCCATCAGCGTCACATCGGGCCGAAAACGACGAAAGAACTCGACGGCCTCGACACCGTTCGAAGCTTCGGCGACCAGTTCGATATCGGGCTGGGGCTGGATGAGCGCTGCGAGGCCATCGCGAAGCAACGGATGATCGTCGACCGTCATCAGCTTGATGGTACGAGCCCGTTTTGGTGCGGCCATCCTTCAATCCCCGAGCGGCAAGCGGCAACGGAAGAGGCGCTTGCCGCCCCGCGCCTTGTGCACATAGGCTATGGATGCCGGCACCGTCAGTGTCACCTGGGTGCCGCCGCCGGGTCGGCTCGCGATCGAAAAGCTGCCCCGGACAACCTCGGCCCGCTCGCGCATCCCCGTCATCCCGAAATGGTTATGCCGCCCTCCGCGGGCGATCAGCTCGGGCGCGATTCCAACCCCGTTATCGGCAATTTGCAACAGGAATTCGCGTGAATGATAGACGATGCTCACCACGATCTTCTGAGCGGCGGAATGACGGATCGCATTGAGAATGGCCTCGTCTCCGATACGGAGGATTTCGGCGCGGACGACCGGGTGCAGCGGACGCGGATGCCCCTCGGTGACAAGCTGGAACGCGCCCGCATTCGTCGGTGCGCTGTGCGCGGCCGTGCCGGCGAAATGCTGCGCGACATCGTCGTCGGTCGGTCCGGTCCGAAGGTTGCGCACCCGGTCGCGCCCTTCTGCGAGCGCTGTGTCGGCGAGATCCAGCGCTTCCTCCAGATTGGCGCGCGCGCGATGCGACGCCGGGAGCATGTCGATCGCCGACTGGAATCGATATACCAGGCCCTGAAAGCCCTGCAGCAAGGTGTCATGGAGCTCGCGCGCGATACGTTCGCGCTCGCGCAGACGTTCTTCAAGTTGCAGCCGGATCGTCGATGCGACCTGACGCATTCGCATCGAGTAGAGCAGCCAGCCGCCAGCGAGCAGCGCGCCGGCGATGATGATCTTGAACCAGATGCTCTGGGCGAAGGTCGGGGGAATGACGACTGTCAGCGTCGCGCCCGTCCGGTTCCAGACGCCATCATTGTTGGCGGCGATGACCCGGAAACGATAGCGACCAGGTCCAAGGCCGGTGTAGAAGGCCTGCCGCCGCAACCCGGGATCGACCCATCCCGCATCGATGGTCTCGAGCTGGTAACGGAAGCGCACGCGGTCGGGTATCGCGAGACTAAGCGCCGTATAATCGATCTGAAAGCTGGTCGTCCCGGCAGGAAGGTCGATCGCCGAAAGCCCCGCGAATGATTGCCCCGCGGCGACGAGCCGGGTGATCGACACCGGAGGTGGGAGGGGATTTCGCGAGAGATGCCGGGGATCCATCCACGCGACGCCATGACTGGTTACGAACCACAGCTTGCCGTCGGTCGTCGAGATCACGGTAGGCGTATTCGAATCCTGTTGCGCGACCCCCGGCAGCCCGTCATCGAGATCGAAGAGCGCCGTGCGCACCGGGCGGCCGGGATCGGCGAAGGCCGACGCCATGTCCGCGGCCGTCACCCGGACCACCCCTTTGAGGCCATTCAGCCAGATCGCACCGTCGGCGCCCTTTGCAATCCCCGAAAGCCGGCTCAGCAGCGGATGCCGATCCGACCGCAGTGTCTGGAAGCGCCGCCCGTCGAAACGCGCGACGCCGAAGTCGCCAACCGCATAGACCTCGTCGTCGACCGCCGCGACAATTTCGATGCTGCCGACCGTCAGACCGTCTTTCCCCGAAAAGACCGTCTGGCGCGCCCCGTCGAGCAATACCAGATGATCTTCATAGTTGAGCCATAGCCGCTCCCCGGCGTCGGAAACCATTTGTACGGGCGCCCGCCGCAGGGTGCCGAGCGGTGCCGGAGCGCGCTCCCACCCCTTCGCGTCCTTGCAGAAGACGCCTTGATCGAGCACCGAAGCGCAGAGAAGCCCGCCGCTGGTCTCCAGCCACCCGACAACGCCGCCCTTGACGCCGCCCGGAAGCGTGACGAAGCGCAATCGCGAACCTTCGAGACGGGCGAAGCCGTGTTCGAAGCCCACCCAGACTCCGTTCGACCGGTCGACATAAAGCGATCTGGGCCGTCCTTCGAGGCGGGCGATCGGTTCAGCCTCGCGATCGGCATGGACTTTGAACAACCTGTCGCCGGTGAGCACATAGACCGTGCCGTTCTGGCCTGCCGCCGCCTGGAAGCCCTGACGTGACGTGGCCGGCAAGCCTGGCGCCGCGACCGTATTGGTTTGCCGGAAACGATCGAGGCCGAGATTGGTGCCGACCCAGATATTCCCCTCACGATCTTCAAGCAGCGGACTGGCGATGTCCGAACTCAGTCCGTCGCCCAAGGTGAATCTCTCGACGGATGGGTGAAGCGAAGCACGATCCGTCGCGCTACGCCGCGCTGCCGCAATCCGGAAGATGCCGCCGCGCGTGCGCGCGCCCCAGAGGACGTTGTCGCGATCGACCCAGATCGGCTCGCCGCTGCCCTCGAGGCTGGGTGAGACCGGGCCGGGCGGTGCGCCTTTCACGCCTGCCGGTTGAAGCGCAGGAGCGATCGCATGAACAGGCAGCGCCCCGCCGGGCGACAGCCAGATACGGCCATCGCGGGCCTGAAAGATGCGCGCGCGTTCGAGAGCGGGCTCCCCCGTTCGTTCGAATGTTCGCGCCTTCGGCCGCAGCACCCAGAGCCAGCCGCCTGTCGCCGCCCAGATCGATCCGTCGCGCGCAGCGAGCACGCTCGACACGCCGCCAGGCGGAAGCCCCCGGCTTTGCCCGACCATTGTCCACCGACCGTTCGCATAGCGCGCCAGCCCGCCTCGGCGGCGCCCCATCAGGGCGGCCCAAATGTCGTTGTTCCGGCCCCCGGCGATCTGCAGCACCGACGCGCCAGCTACCCCGGGCGAAAATGTGGTCAGCCTTCCACCGCGAAGCCTCGATATCTGACCTGCTTCAAAGCCGATCCACAAATCGCCCTGGGGATCGGCGAACAAGGCGTTGATGTTCGCCGATGGCAAGCTTTCGCCCGCGACAGGCCGGAATTCTTCGAACCGCACGCCATCGAACCGGTAGAGTCCACCGCCTGTTCCGAGCCAAAGATAGCCATCCGCCGATTGCGCGAGCGCCCAGATATCGGGCGGCGCACCATCCTCGATCGTCCAGGCGGTGTGATGGAGCTGGCCGAGGCCCCGTTGCGGATCGAGCGCGCGTGCAGGCGGGTTGGCAGCGAGCATGAGCGCGCCGATGATCCAAACGCATGATCGTCCCCCGCCGCGCATGCCGATGTCCTATATCTCCTCGCAGACGGTGTCGATTGGGAGCGGCCATGCCCCGTCTGCCGTGCGCACGGCAAACCCGAAAGAGTTACTGTTCTACCCCCCTTTCCGGCGTAGCGAAGCCGGGGTGCCATTCCTAATCTCAGGTCATGACCAGGAGCTTCTTTCAGTATCCGACGGGGCTGGTTGGATGGGCTCTCTTACTTCTCCGCCTGTCGGTGGCCGCGGCGCTGGCCGTCGGCGCGACACTTGCCGCCGCGCCCTGGGTGGAGTGGCCGGTACTTCTGATCGTTGCGATGCTCGTACTGGGCGCCCTGACACGGATCGCGGGCGCGTGCGGACTGATCGCAGCGGCGCTGATCGGTGCAGATATTGGCGGGCAGCTCGGTTTGTTCGCGCTGTTGCACGGGCTCGCATCGCTCGCGCTCTCGATGATCGGCGCGGGCGGTTACTCGATCGACGCGCGGATCTTCGGCCGCAAGGTCATAGCGCTGGAATAGGGCCGCCCGCGAGGAAGGCCTGGCGGGTACGAAAATGGGAGAAGCAAACATGCTCGACGGACCGCACCTGGAACGCCGGCAAGTCATCGGCGGAGCCGCCGGAACGGCGACCGCAATCGCCCTTGCTGCGGTCGTCGGGCCCGGCGCCCTTTTGGCCCAGCCACCTTCCGCCTCATCAACGACAGGAGATACCCGGATGACCCAGGACTATGTGACAACCCCCGACGGCGTTTCGATCTTTTACAAGGACTGGGGGCCGAAGGATGCCACGCCCATCGTCTTCCATCACGGCTGGCCCCTGTCGGCGGACGACTGGGACAATCAGATGATGTTCTTCCGGCTGCAGGGCTACCGCGTCATCGCGCACGACCGGCGCGGCCACGGCCGCTCGACGCAGACGGACACCGGTAATGAGATGGACACCTATGCCGCCGACGTCGCGGCGCTGGCCGATCATCTCGACCTGAAGGGCGCGGTGCACATCGGCCATTCGACCGGCGGCGGCGAGGTTGCGCGCTACGTCGCGCGCGCCAGACCTGGCCGCGTCGCCAAAGCCGTGCTGATCGGCGCCGTGCCACCGATCATGGTCAAGACGCCGGCGAACCCCGGCGGCCTGCCGATCGAGGTGTTCGACGGGTTCCGGGCCGCGCTCGTCGCCAATCGCGCGCAGTTCTTCCTCGATGTGCCCTCGGGGCCCTTCTACGGTTTCAACCGGCCGGGTGCGAAGGTGAGCCAGGGCGTCATCGAGAATTGGTGGCGGCAGGGAATGATGGGCGGCGCCAAGGCGCATTACGACTGCATCAAGGCCTTTTCGGAGACCGACTTCACCGAGGATCTGAAGGCAATCGCGGTGCCGACGCTCGTCATGCACGGCGATGACGACCAGATCGTGCCGTATGCGGATTCCGCGCCGCTCTCAGCGAAACTGCTCAAGCAGGGCACGCTCAAGACTTACAAGGGGCTGCCCCACGGCATGTGCACGACGCATCCCGACACCATCAACCCCGACCTTCTCGCATTTGTAAAAGCCTGAACCAAGGAGACCCGGCATGACCGATCCCAAGCTCGAACTGCTCACGCCCACGAACTGCCAGTTGATCTTCATCGATCAACAGCCCCAAATGGCCTTTGGCGTCCAGTCGATCGACCGTCAGACGTTGAAGAACAACGTCGTCGCCCTCGCCAAGTCGGCGAAGATATTCGGTATCCCCACAACGATCACGACGGTCGAGACGATGGGATTCTCGGGTCATACCTATCCCGAGCTTCTGGCGGTCTTTCCCGATCATCCAATTCTCGAGCGCACCTCGATGAACAGTTGGGACGACCAGAAGGTACGCGACGCGCTCGCCAGGAACGGCCAGAAAAAGGTCATCGTCTCGGGCCTGTGGACCGAAGTGTGCAACAATGGTTTCGCGCTTTCGGCGATGCTCGAGGGCGGCTACGAAATCTACATGGTCGAAGACGCCTCGGGCGGGACTAGCCAGGCCGCACATGATTATGCGATGCAGCGCATGATCCAGGTCGGCATCGTCCCCGTGACCTGGCAGCAGGTGATGCTCGAATGGCAGCGCGATTGGGCGCGCAAGGAAAGCTACGACGCGGTGATGGCGGTCGTGCGCGAGCACAGCGGCGCCTATGGCATGGGCGTCGACTATGCCTATACGATGGTCCACGGCGCCGACGAACGCGTCACGCACGGACCGCGGCTCGACCCTGTCCCCGCCGCCTGATCCCTTCGCGCCGGGCACCGCCCGGCGCGAAGCCCCTTGCGGAGAACAGTGATGGTTGACTTCAAATCCTATCTGATCGCGCTCGCCGTCGGCCTGCTCGTCGGCGGAATCTACGGGTTCCTGAATGTCCGCTCGCCCGCTCCGCCGGTGGTCGCGCTCGTCGGTCTCCTCGGAATTCTCCTGGGCGAACAGATCGTCCCTGTCGCCAAGCGGCTGATGAAGGGCGACGAGGTGGCCGCCTATATCCGCACCGACTGCGCCGAACATGTCATGGGACAATTGCCGTCGGCGCAGCCGCACCAGTCCGAAGAGCGCAGCTGATGCGCGCCGCCTTGCTGGAAAGGAATGGACACCATGACCGGCCCTGATCGCCGTGCAATCCTGGTGGGCGGCGCATCCGCGCTGCTCGCGACCAACGCCTGGGCCCGCAGTGGAAGGACCAACATGCCCGATCTTCTTATCGTCAACGCCCGGGTGACTACGCTCGACCGCGCCAATCCGGTCGCCGAGGCGGTCGCGATCCGCGACGGCGAATTTCTCGCTGTCGGCAGCGAAGCCGAGGCGCGCGCCGCAGCGGGGCCCGGCGCCGATGTCATCGATGCGAAGGGGCGTCGCCTCATCCCGGGCCTGATCGATAGCCATATCCACGTCATCCGCGGCGGCCTCAATTACAATATGGAGCTGCGCTGGGAGGGCGTTCCCACGCTCGCCGATGCGATGGCGATGCTGAAGCGGCAGTCGGAGAACACCCCGCCGCCGCAATGGGTGCGCGTCGTCGGCGGCTTCACCGAGCACCAGTTCGCCGAAAAACGCCTGCCGACGATCGACGAAATAAACGCAGCCGCACCCGATACGCCGGTGTTCATCCTCCACCTTTACGATCGCGCCTTGCTCAACGCCGCCGCACTGCGCGCTGTCGGCTATACGAAGGACACTCCGAATCCGCCGGGCGGCGAGATCGTCCGCGATGCGGCGGGAAACCCGACCGGGTTGCTGCTCGCCCAGCCCAATGCGACGATCCTCTACGCGACATTGGCCAAGGGTCCGAAGTTGCCGCCCGAGTATCAGCTCAATTCGACCCGGCAGTTCATGCGCGAACTCAATTCGCTGGGCGTCACCAGCGTTATCGACGCGGGCGGCGGCTATCAGAATTATCCCGACGATTACCAGATCATCGAAAAGCTGCACCGCGACGGCGCGCTGACGTTGCGCATCGCCTATAACCTTTTTACGCAAAGGCCCAGGGAAGAGCTCAAGGACTTCGCGACCTGGTCTACCCAGGTGAAGCCCGGCGACGGCGACGACAGCTATCGCCACAATGGCGCGGGCGAGATGCTCGTCTATTCGGCCGCCGATTTCGAGGATTTCCGCGTCGAGCGCCCCGATATGCCGCCGAACATGGAAAGCGACCTCGAACCCGTCGTCCGTCTGCTGGCCGAACGCAGATGGCCGTGGCGACTCCACGCCACCTATGACCAGACGATCAGCCGCGCGCTCGATGTGTTCGAAAAGGTCAACAAGGACATCCCGCTCAAAGGGCTCAACTGGTTCTTCGACCATGCCGAGACGATCAGCGAGCGCAACATCGACCGTATCGCCGCGCTGGGCGGCGGCATCGCGGTGCAGCACCGCATGATGTTCCAGGGCGAGTATTTCGTCGAGCGCTATGGCGCCAAGGCCGCCGAGACAACCCCGCCGATCAAGCGGATGATGGCGGCGGGCATTCCCGTCGGCGCGGGCACCGATGCCACGCGCGTTGCGAGCTACAATCCCTGGGTGTCGCTGGCCTGGCTCGTCACCGGCAAGACGCTCGGCGGTACGACGCTCTACCCCGTGCGTAACCGTCTCGATCGCGAGACCGCGCTGCGCCTTTGGACCGAAGCCAATACATGGTTCTCGAACGAAGTCGGCAAGAAGGGCCAGATCAAGAAGGGCCAGCTCGCGGACCTCGCGCTCCTCTCCGACGACTATCTCAGCGTCGCCGAAAGCGAGATCGTCCACCTGCGCTCGGTCCTCACGCTGCTCGGCGGCAAGGTCGTCCATGGCGAAGGCGACTATGGCCCGATCGCCCCGGCGCTGCCCAGGCCGATGCCCGACTGGTCTCCGGTCGCGACCTTCGGCGGCCATTATCGACGGCCCGAGGGCGCAAAGAAACTCGCCGCGGCATGCGGCTGCGGCACCGCCTGTAACGTGCATGGGCATGACCATGCCGCCGCGCTCGGCGCCAATGTTCCCGCCGCCGACGTCCAGAGTTTCTGGGGCGCCTTCGGCTGCGGCTGCTGGGCGGTCTGAGTGATGACGCCTGCCGCCATCGCGCGCCTGCTCGGCGACAGCCGCTTCGCGATCCTTGCCGCGACACTGCTCACCCTCCCTTATTGGTCGAGCGGCATCGCCAAGCTCGCCGATCTCGGCGGCGCGCTCGGTGAAGCGCGACATTTCGGGCTCGAGCCCGCCGCGCTCACCGTGGGCATCACCGTCATCGTCCAGATCGGCGGATCGCTGCTGATCATCATCGGCCGCCAGGCCTGGCTCGGCGCGGGTGCGCTCGGTGTATTCACGGCGATCGCAACGCGGATCGCGCATCCCTTCTGGCAGGTAGCTGACCCCGTGGCTCGCTTTCACGAGCGCAACACCTTCCTCGAACATATCGGGTTGATCGGCGGGCTGATGCTCGCGGCGATCCTGCGCGACCGGAAAGCATGACCGAAGCCGTCGCCCCTTCGACCGCGGGTCCGCTTTCCAGCCCGGTGTTTCGCGCGCTGTGGATCGCGACGATCGTGTCGAACATCGGCACCTGGATGCACGATGTCGGTGCGGGCTGGCTGATGACGTCGCTCTCCCCCGATCCGCTGATGGTCGCACTGGTGCAAGCGGCGACAACCTTCCCGATATTCGCATTTGCCCTGCCGGCAGGAGCGCTCGCCGATATCGTCGATCGGCGCAGACTGCTGATGGGCGCGCAGCTATTCGGGCTCGCAGCAGCAGCCACGCTCGCGGCACTGACACTCGCCGGATTCACGACTGCGTGGGTGCTGCTTGTCTTTACTGCGGCCATTGCGATCGGCGCCGCCTTCTCGGCGCCCGCATTCCAGGCGATCGTTCCCGAACTGGTCGCGCAACCGGCATTGCAACAGGCGGTCGCGCTCAACTCGCTGGGCATCAACATCGCGCGCGCGATCGGCCCGGCAGTGGGTGGCGTCATCATCGCGGCATCGGGGCCGGGCGCGGTCTTCGCGGTCAACGCCGCATCGGTGGTCGGCGTGCTGATCGTGCTTGCGCGCTGGCAAAGGCATGTGCCCGAACGGCACCTGCCCGCCGAGCACATGGTCGGCGCGATGCGCGCGGGGCTGCGCTATGCGATGCGCGCGCCCGAGCTTCAGGTCGTGCTGATCCGCTCGGTCGGCTTCTTCCTTTTCGCGAGCTGCCTCTGGGCGCTGCTGCCGATCATCGCGCGGCGCGACCTCGATCTGGGGCCGGCAGGCTATGGCGGCCTCCTCACCTTCATGGGGACGGGCGCGATTGCAGGTGCAGTGCTGATGCCGAAACTGCGAGGGCGGACGGGCGCCAACACGATCACGCTCGTAGCGTCGGTCCTGCTCGCGGCAGCGATGGCGGGTCTGTCGTTCGCGGAGGCTTTCTGGACCGCATCGGCAGCGCTGTTCGTCGCTGGCCTTGCCTGGATCGCGATGATGGCCTCGTTGAACGGCGGCGCGCAGGCGACCTCGCCCGGCTGGGTGAAGGCGCGCGCGCTCGCAATCTACCTGCTGGTCTTTCAAGGGTCGATGGCTGCGGGATCGACCTTGTGGGGCTCGGTCGCATCGACAATCGGCGTGCCGTCGACGCTGCTGGTGGCTGGCGCGCTCCTCGTCGTCTTCAGCCTGCTGCTCGCCTGGCGTTTCCCTCTTGATCGTGCAAGCATGCTTGATCTCGCGCCCTCCGCGCACTGGCCGGCGCCAATCGTCGACGGCGCGGTCGAGCATGACAGCGGACCGGTGCTCGTCACGATCGAATATCGCGTCGATCCCGCGAGGGTTCCCGACTTCTTCGCCGCGATCCAGGAGATGCGGCGCATCCGCCGACGCGACGGCGCGATCCATTGGGGGGTCTATGAGGATACGTCGCAGCCGGGCACGGTTATCGAAACCTTCACCGTCGAAAGTTGGCTGGAGCATCTGCGCCAGCACGACCGCGTGACCAATGCCGACCGGGTGCAGCAGGAGTCGCTTGCCGTCTTCAACGCGGGCGACACGCCCCCGCTGGTGCGTCATTTCGTCACGCGGCGCTGATGCGTCGGCTGCTGCTCCTTGCGGCGCTCATGCCTTTCGGCGTGCATGCGCAAGACGCGCCGCAGACCAATCTGCGTTACGATGAGGATTGGTCGGTGCTGCGCGATGGCGAGCACAACGGCTGGCGACAGGTCAAATATGTCCCGCTCGACCAGCGCGGCAACGTCTGGCTGACGCTCGGCGGCGAGGCGCGCGCACGGTTCGAGGGGTTCGACAACAACCTTTGGGGCGATCCTCCAGCGCCCGACGATGGCTATCTGTGGCTCCGCGCCATGCCGCACGCCGATCTTCACGCCGGTCCCGCGCGCGTTTTCGTGCAGGGGATCGCCGGCTATGCGCGCGGCGTCGCCGCGGGCGAGGGTCCTGCCGACGAGACGGGAATCGATCTCCTGCAGGGTTTCGCCGACATCCGCCTCGACCTGGGCGCGGGCAGCAGCGTGACGCTGCGCGGCGGACGCGAGTTGATGGCGCTGGGTTCGGAGCGGCTCGTCGGCATCCGCTACGGCCCCAATATTCCGCAGGCCTTTGACGGCTTTCGGGCGATAGCCGAACATGGCCCGGTGCGCGTTGACGCCTTTCGTCTGCGCCCCGTTTCGATCGGTGGGCGCGACTTCGACGACAGGACCTCCCAAACCCGCAGGCTCGATGGCGTCTATGCAACGATCACGCCCGCAAGCGGGATCGGCATCGACGTCTATTGGCTCGGCTATGAGAATGAGGAAGCGCGCTTCGCCAACAGCACAGCGCGCGAAACGCGCGATAGCTTCGGGCTGCGCTTCTTCGGCAAGCGCGGCCATCTCGGCTGGAACTGGGAGGCGATGCTCCAGCGCGGGCATTTCGACGGCGACCCCATCCGCGCCTGGTCGCTCGCGACCGAGACCGCATGGAACTTGCCGCACGTGCCGTTCAAACCCCGGTTGCGGCTGCGCGCGAATATCGCGAGCGGCGACCGCGATTCGGAGGACACCAAGCTCGGTACGTTCAACGCACTGTTCCCCAAGGGAAAATATTTCGGCGAGCTGTCGCCGATCGGACCACGCAACATCGTTAACATCCATCCCGGCGTCGACTTCGATCTCGGCTCGGGTGTGACCGTGGAACTGACCGCCGCGGCCTTCTGGCGAGAGAGCCGCGGCGACGGCATCTACGACGTGCCCGGCCAGTTGATCCGCGCCGCGAGCGGCAGCACCGCGCGCCATATCGGCAATCAGGTCGAGATTGTGGCGGGCTGGCAGGCGAGCGACGTCCTGTCCTTTACCGCCTCGCTCTCGGCCTTTCGCCCCGGCGCATTCATCCGCGACACCGGACCTGCGCGCACGATCCGCATGGTTGGCGCCGAAGCGATGCTGAAATTCTAGAGGGGCAAGCGGACAGTTCCAACATCACATAGCATGTGCCGCCGGACCGCTTGCACGAGCGCGCGAACAATGTGCGAGACGATGTTCCTGACCAGCAGCGCTCGGTACAACATCGGGGGCGGCGAAGGCGAAGCGACGGCCAAGTGCTCGACGCCTCAATTGGTTCCGTCGAGTGCCAGGAAGACCGTGCTCCACAACTGCGCCGCATTCGACTCATCCTCGTCGCCGCTTCCCTGTCCGAATGCGGCGGGAACGAAACGGCCGTTGTCGTAGGCCCATGTCCACAGTTCGGAAGCACGCCACGCGCGCTGGGCCGCGATCAACGTCGTCAGCTTTGTCCGCGCCGCTTCGAGCCGGGCGTGCAGCGCCTCGGGCAAGTCCTTGCGCGCCAGTTGCCGCTCCACGCCCGCCAGCAGCACCGCCTGTTGCCATGACCAGATCACCGTCCCGTGATAGGCGCTCCTGCCGAAGCGCTGCCTGACCCCGGCATCGGCATAGGCCGGATTGGCGACCACAACCCCAGCCTCGGTTTCGAGCCCTGCGGGGAAGCGCGTCAGCACGACATCGAGCGCGCGCGCAATCGCGTCGGCATC
The DNA here is from genome assembly GCF_022601895.1 of Sphingomonas sp. LaA6.9. Taxonomy (GTDB): domain Bacteria; phylum Pseudomonadota; class Alphaproteobacteria; order Sphingomonadales; family Sphingomonadaceae; genus Sphingobium_A. The sequence continues at coordinate 56,789 of NZ_JAKVIO010000006.1, read as the reverse complement.
GGGCGCACCGAACAGCAGCGCGAAACCCGTGTCGCTGTGCATCACCGGCACCGCCCTGCCCGCTTCGTCGAGTGCCAGCGCGTCGAAGCGGACATCGCCGCTACCCTCGGCACCCGCCGCGACGCCGATCTCTGCGGCATAAGCGCCGATCGCCTGCCCGGCGCGCGCGCGCTCGACGCGCGTCACGAAAAGCGGCGGCGCCTTTTCGCGCCAGACCCTCGCAGCCTCCCCCGCGCGCGCCAGCAGCGTCCGGTCCGGGGAGGAAAGATGGCGATCGAGCAGGCCGCTCGCGCTCAGCCGCGCGATCGCGTCGAGCGCCGCGGGGGCGAACACCGCGTTGACGTCATAGGGATACCGCCCGCGCCCCAGCCCCTCCTCGCTGTCGCGCCACTGGCCGGTGCGCCGCCCGGGCTTGATCGCCACAAGATTGGCGAAGCGCGGATCGGCAGCAAAAGCCGCCGAACGACGCACCACCCAGAGCAGGTTGCGCGCCAGCGCATCGCCCGCGCCCGGTCGTGCCAGAAAGGCGGCGGCGCGCGCGCGGCCACGCGCATCGTCGAGCAGCCAGGCCGCGGCGACGGGGGCCAGCATGAAATCGTCGTCGATCATGCCATAGTCATGGATCGGGGTATCGCCGCCCGCGCCGCCTTCTGCCCGACGACGCAGCAGCGCGAACTCGCCAATATCCTCCTCATGCGCCACCTCGCCTTCCGGAGAGAGCCGCGCCAGCACTGCGCCCAGCCCGCTTTCGACCGCATCGGGCTGGAGCACGGGCATCAGCAGCCGCACCGACATCAGCGTGTCGCGCCCGAAATAGGTGTCGAAGCGCCACGAGCCCGCGAGGAACTTCTCGCGGTAGCTGAGGAAGGAGAGCACTTCTCGCGCCCGCGTGTCATTGGCAGCGGCCGGGGTCAGCAGCGCATCGCCGCCCAGCGGGGTCAGTGGCGTCTCGCCAGTCAAGGCGCGCAAGCCGAAGCGCAGCACGCCGTCGTTGCCCGCGGCCAGTCGCAATCGTCCGTCGGCGCCGCGCGCGATCCGGCCGTTTTCGAGCGTGATTTCGAGGCGATAGCCGGGGGCGCCATCCAGCCTGTCGCGCTGCCAGATGACCGTGTTGCCCTGCACCGTCGCCGTGGTCTTCACCACATCGGGCAGCGCGCGGCTGAGTTCGAAATCGCGAAGCACGCGCACCGATGACAGCACGGCCTCGTCAACCACCAACGCATCGGCCCGCGCCTCGATCGTCGCCGAAACGCCGTTGAGCGGCCGGTCGCGTGCATCGCGCATAGAAAGCGGCGCGGCGGGCGCTAACAATTTCCACTCAATCGGCTTGTCGGCGTGTTCGAACCACAGGCCGACTCCGCTGTTTCCCGCCGGAAAAGCGACGAGCAGCCGCGGCGCGGCACCCGATCGCAGCACGAGATGCGCCGCCGTCGCGCCATCGCGCACAAAGGCGTTGATGTTGCGCCCCTCGTCGATGCGAAACGCCAGCGGCCCCGGGTCGGTCGCCCATGCCGATGTCAGCGCGACGGGCGCGATGCCCAGAAGCATCGCGCCCGCCATTTTGCTCAATCCGATGCGCAGTCGCACCGTCAGGTCAGAACTTGTAGCCGACGCTGAAGCGGAAGGACCGCCCGAGGATCGGCCGCGCCAGGATCACGCCTGCGCCCTGCGAACCGAGCGTGCGGGGATTGCCCTCGGTCAGCCCGATCTCGTCGGTGAGGTTGTCGCCGACCACCGAGAATTGCAGCCGCTCGTTCAGGTCGAACGACACACCCGCATCCCATTTATAGTAGTTGGGAAGCAGTTGCTGGTTCTCGATGTCCGAGAAGCGGTCTCCGATATAGGCGAGCGTCGTGAAGATATTGGCCTTCATCCCGCCGCCAAACTCGGCGGTGTAGGACGGGGTGACGCGCCACTGCCATTCGGGCTGACGCTGCACCTGGTTGCCGGTGTTGTCGATCTGGCCATTGTTGGAAAACAGATCTTCGTATTTTCCGTCGAGATAGGTGCCCGAAAAGGCGACCTGGAAGCCGTCGACCGGCCGGATCACGCCTTCGACCTCGACGCCGTTGGTGCGCGCGCCGCCGACCGCCGCGATCGGCGCGCCGTTGACGATCTGCGTCGTCGCCAGTCCGTCGAACTCGTTGCGGAACAGCGTGAGGTAGAGGTTGAACAGGTCGGTGGATGCCTTGAAGCCCAGTTCATAGCTGTCGATCTTCTGCGTCTGGTCGAGACCGTCGCGCAGATTGTCGAAGAAGGGGAAGCTGTTGCCCCGGCTGTAGCGCGCGAAGGCGCCGAATTCACGCGTGAAGTCGTAGTTCGCACCCACCGTCCAGGCGAGTTCGCCGTTGCGGTAATGGATCGTCGAGAAGGTGCCGTTGAGCACGGCCGTGCCGTTATCCCACAGTGTATCCGGATTGCCATCGGCATCGACACCAAAGGTGTTGTTTTCGAGCGTGCCGTCGACGCTATGATGCTGGTAGCGGAGGCCACCATCGACGCGCAGCTCGGGCGTGATCTGGTATTCGTCGACCGCATAAATCGCGACGTCGCGACCATCATAGGACGCGTTGACGTTGAAGAACGAACCGCCCGCAAAGCCGTTGCGCGTCACCTGCTGCAAGGCGCCGCTCGCGGTGTTCATGATCGTCATGTCGAGCCGCCGCGCATTGGGCTCGGCGGTGAGCAGCTGCGCGTTGCCCAGGTTCCAGTGATCGCGTGACGAATAATCGGTGTAATAGGCGCCGATCGTGAAGGTGTTGTTGCCCGTCTTCCATTCGACCGCGAGGTCGTTGACGAACGCCTCGATATCCTTGCGGACGACCCACATGCCGACGGGAATGACGAGCTGGTTCGCCGCATCGGGCACCGCCGCGCCGCCATTGGTGAAGGTCAGGCTCGAAATCGTGCCGCCGCGCGAAGCTGCATATTCCGCGGCGGTCTGCGGCGTCGTTCCACCCGGGACCATGCCGGTCGTATCGGCGCTGCCCTTCAGCCAGCTTGCCCTGTTGCGGATCGTGAAATCGTCGGCGATCTCATATTCGAAATTTGCGCCGAGGTTGACGATGTCTGCACCGCGGCCGTCGGCGAGGTCGACGCTGGTCCCGTCGTTGAGCACGCCAAGCCGCGTCTCGTTGCCCGCAAAGGTGCCCGTGCCTGCATCGAAGCCTGGGAAACCGCTGATCTTCTTGCCGTCCTGGATCACCGGGATCGGCAGCAGCCACTGGCCGCGATCGTTGAGATAGCGGCCGAACACGAGCAGCGAGCCCTTGTCGAAATCATGCCGCACATTCGCGGTGATCTGACCGCCCTTCTCCGCGGTGAACTGCGCATCACGGATACCGTCTGAGGCCGCGTAGTAGCCGCCGACCATGAAGGTCGTGCTCGGCCCGATCGGTCCCGAGACATAGCCGTCCGCGCGAAGCTCGCCGAAATCGGTGCCCGACAGTTTGAGCAGCCCTTCGAAGTCCTGCTTGCCCTCGCGCTGGACGAAGTTGATCGTCAGACCGGGCTGCCCCGACGAAAAGAGCGCGCCCGTGCCGCCGCGAACCGCCTCGACGCGATCGAGCGTCTCGTCGACACGGATGAGCTGGCTGTTCTCGAGGAAGGAGAGCGTCGGCGGCGGGAAGAAGGGGACGCCCTCGGTGTGGAGCGTCACGAACTGCGCGTCGCCGCCCGAGGGGAAGCCGCGGACGAAGATATTGGCGCCGTTCTGGCCACCCGAGCTTTCCGACGACACGCCGGGAATGACCTTGAACAGGTCGGCGGTGCTCGCGGGCGAAACCTGGTCGATCAGCGCGCTGTCGACGGTGGTGACGGCAAAGGCTGCGTCCTGCCGGCGCGTACCCGCACCCGCGGTGCCGGTGACGATGATCTCCTCACCCTCGGTGGCCGGCTCTTCAGCCTGGGACTGGGGCGCAGGATCCTGCGCAAAAGCGGCAGGCGTCGCGGCAAGCGCGGCTGCCAATGCGATCAGCGCGGCGCCGGAACGACGGGCAACAAGGCTGGATTGGGGAAGCATCTTATCCTCTCCTGTAACGTGATGGCGCCGTTGATCGGCGCACCGGATTGAGGGCGACGCTATGCGAGACTGAAATGCATTTCAAGAATGTTGTTTCAGAAATGCGGTGCAAGCCTCTTTTTCCCGGGCACTGAAGCGGATATGCAACAGCTATGAAAATGACCGGGCGATGATCGATGGCTGATAGCGGCAGCAGCGAGGGCAGAAAGCGCGGCCCCGACCGCCAGTCCCGGTCGATGGCGGTCAACATGGCCGACATCGCGCGGCTCGCCAATGTCTCGAAACCGACGGTCTCGCGCGTACTCAACGGCAGCGCGCTGGTCAGTGCAGAAACCCGCGACCGCGTTCTCGAAGTCGCGCGCGAGCATGGCTATGCGGTCAATCGCAATGCGCAGAAGCTTCGTCAGCTGCGGACCGACACGATCGCGGTGATGCTCGATTTCGGATCGCATCGTGGCCGCGGCAGTATCGCCGATCCCTTCATCTTCGAGCTTTTGGCCGGCGTGTCCGAGGCGCTTTCGGTGCGCAACCAGGACGTGCTGCTCTCCCCCGCCGGCGTGACCGATGCGCGCACCTGTATCGACCTGCTTCGCTCGCGCGCAGCCGACGGCTTCATCTTCCTGGGCCAGGGCAATCGCGAGAAGATGCTCGGCGAACTGGCGCGCACCGACACACCCTTTGTCGTCTGGGGCGCGGTCTGCCCCACCAATGCCTATTGCGCGGTGGGCAGCGACAACCGGCTCGGTGGGCAGCTCGCGGGCGAGCGCTTCGTCAAGCGCGGCGCAAGGCACTGGCTTTTCGTCGGCGACACCAGCCATGCCGAGATCCGCCTGCGCTATGAGGGCATGCGCGCCGCCGCTGCGAAGGCCGGCGCCGAGGTCGCGATCGACCAGCTCAGCGTCGAGCACATGGCCTATGCCTCCACCCATGCCGCCGCCAGGGCGTGGATCGCCGAGCACGAGCGTCCCGATGCCGTGCTCTGTTTCTCCGACACCGCGGCGATGGCGGTGATCAGCGCCTTTCGCGAGGCGGGCCATGTCGCGCCACGCGACTATGCGCTGGTCGGCTACAACAATATCCCGCCCGCGGCGCACTTCACCCCCGCGATAACCACGATCGAGCAGGAAACGCACATTGCGGGCTCGATCCTCGTCGAGAAGCTGATGCAGCAGATCGATGGCGGGCGTGCCAAATCAGCGATGCTCCCGACGCGGCTGATCGTCCGCGAGACCTGAGGTCATGCCGCCCGATCGGTCAGGCGCTTGAGCGCGGTGATCGAAATTGCAACGACGGCGATCGGGATCAGCAGCAGGTAGAATGCTCCCGCCCCCTCGAATGCCGCGAAGACGCGGCCGATGATGAACGATCCGGTCGTTCCGCCAAGCGCCGAGAACACGACGATCAGGCCGACCATCGAAGACTGGTTGGCGGGCGGCATCGCGCTCAGGATCGCCGAATTGATCGCGGGATATATGGGCGCCATGAACAGCCCGATCAGCGGGAAGACAAAGGCGGCGACGGGTGCCCCTGCCCAGCTGTCCACGGCTTCACCGCTCGCCGCATTTGCCAGCGGCAGCGCCACGACAATCAGCACCGCCATCGCGCCAAGGCAGGCGATGAGCAGCGGATACCAGCCCGTCCGCCGGACGATCGCGCCGGCCCCCAGACGCCCTACGGCAAGCCCGACCGCGAAGATCGACGCGGCCTGCACGCTCATCGGCGCAGACAGCCCGAGCAGTTGACGGTTGAAGGTCGGCAGCCACGTGCCGATCCCCTGTTCGATCAGGACATAGAGGAACACCGAGACGATGAAGACGATCGTCAGCGGCCGTGCGGCGAGGCGCAGCATCGCGCCGAAATCGCTGGCGGGCGAATGCGTGCCGACTTCGTCATGCGCGCGCGATTCGTCGAAGCGTGCTGTCGCAAGTACCACGATCGCCGCTGCGCACGCCGCCGCGAGTACCCAATAGACCTGGAGCCAGCGCGGCGAGGACGGATCGCCATGATCGATGAACGCCGCAAAGATCCAGTAGCCGCCGAGCACGCCCAGCATGAACACGCCTTCGATGACGTTGAGCAGGCTGGCGTGCTCCTTGCGCGTCTCGGTCAGCAGGCCAACCGAGGAATAGACCGCGACCTTGACGATCGCGAAGCTCACCCCGATCGCGAAGAACAGCAGCCGCGTGCCCCAGAAGGCATTGATCAGCGGCATCGCGGTGCACGCGGCGCCCACCACCGCCAGCCCGACGATCATGCCCCGTCGATAGCCGATGCGCGGTAGGAACGAGGCAATCAGGAAGCTCGTGATCGCGATCGGCAGATCCTTGAACGCCTCCAGCGTGCTCGCCGTGACCTTGTCGATCCTGAAATATTCGATCGACTGGAGGATCACCGTGCCGACGCTGTTGAGCAGGATCGCGAAGATCGCATAGCTCAGGAAAATGCCGATTTTCAGGCGTGCCGCAGTCATCCGTCCTCCCTTCGCGCGTCGCACCTTATCGATTGTGCGCTTGCGCCGCGCGCCCGATCTATTATGAAATGCATATCATAGCAAATCGTCACTGCACGCGTAGGACGGCCAGGGAGAAGGATGGATCGTGGGAGCAAGGTTGCCCGAAGCGGCGTTCGAAGCCATGCGTTTTTCGGGTGATAGCTGGCATCTGGCTGCTGAGGGCGCGCAGATGGACGCGCCGCACCTCCCCTCGATCTTCGTCCTTGGCAACGGTTTCATCGGCGTTCGCGGCCCCGGCGAGTCGGCGAACGCACCGCGCGTCTATCTGAACGGCGTCTTCGAACGCGTGCCCATCGACTATCACGAAGGCGCCTATGGCTATGCGCGGGAGAGCGACACGCGGCTCGCCGTCGCCGACGCCACGCGCCTCGACATTGCAATCGACGGTGTTGCGCTCGCTGGCCCCGACATGGCCACGCTCGACATGCGCGGTGGCCTGCTCATCCTGCAGTGGAACATCGGCGGTGTCACGATCCGCAGCGAGCGTCTCATATCCTTTGCACGTACCGCGATTGTCGCGACGCGACTGGAGTTCACGGCGACTTCGGAGGCACGTATTTCACTGCGCGGCGGCGTTTCCGATCCCGCAGCCCCTGTCGCAGCATCGGAGGAAGCACCCGCGATCTACGATCCGCGCGTGACGCCCGAAATGGCTGAGAGCCCATGGCAGCCGCAATTGATCGTCGACCAGGACGGTATCGAAGGCCGCGTCGATGGGCTGAAGCAAAGTGGCTTTGGTGTCGCGGCCCTGGTGACGCGCGCGTCCGAAGAGATTGTTCTGACGGCGGGCGAAACCCGCACGATCATGATCCTCGCTGCCTATCACGCCGCGCGCGATGAGGCTCCGGCCTCGCTCCTCGCGGCGGCGCGGCGCGATCTCGAGGCGGCGGCACATGCCGGGTTCGATGCGTTGGTGGCCGAGCAGGCAACTTGGCTTGGAGCGTTCTGGGAGGATGCCGCGGTGCATTTCCGGACGTCGCCCAAGGCCGAGCAAGCTGTGCGGCATTGCCTTTTCCAGCTCGTCCAGGCGGTGGGGCGCGACGGGGCGAGTTCGATCGCCGCCAAGGGGCAGACCGGCGAAGGCTATGAAGGCCATGTCTTCTGGGACGCGGACAGCTACGTGCTCCCCGTCTTCGTCTATACCCGTCCGGAGATCGCGCGCGCGATGCTGGCCTGGCGCATCTCGAAGCTGGGGCCAGCGCGCGAAAATGCGCGCGCACTTGGGCACGCGCGCGGCGCGCTCTATCCTTGGCGCTCGATCGCAGGACGCGAATGTTCGGCCTTTTTCCCCGCGGGGTCCGCGCAATATCACATCAACGCCGACATCGGCTATGCGCTGAGACTCTATGTGGAGACCACCGGCGACACATCGATCCTGGCAGAAGGCGGGGCGGAGATGCTGGCGGAGACTGCGCGGATCTGGCTCGATCTCGGCTTTCACGATCCCGCGCGCGGCGATGCCTTCGTCATCAACGGCGTCACGGGCCCCGACGAATATACCGCGCTCGTCGACAACAACCTCTACACCAACATGATGGCGGCCGAGCATCTGCGCTACGCTGCCGATATGGCGGCCGACCAGCTTGCCCCCGGCGAGGCGGAGGCGATGCGACGCGCCGCGGACTCGATGCTGCTACCGATGGACGAGGCACGCGGCATCTACGCGCAGGACGACAGCTTCTTCACCAAGCCACGCTGGCCGATCGAGGAAACGCCCGCGGATCAGTATCCGCTGCTTCTTCATTTCCACCCGCTCGCCATCTATCGTCACCGTGTCGCCAAGCAGGCCGACGCGGTGCTCGCCACCGTCCTGCTGCGCGATTGCTTCGATACGGACATGCGCCGCCGGATGCTCGACGAATATGAAGGCATCACCGTCCATGATTCGACGCTGTCCGCCAGCGCCTTCGCGGCCGCGGCGGCTTCAGTGGGGGATGCGACGCGTGCCTTCCGCTACTGGCGGGTATCGACGCTCACCGACCTGGAAGACCTGTTCGGCAACAGCGACCACGGGCTCCACATGGCCGCGCTCGCGGGTAGCTGGAACGCGCTTGCGATCGGCTTTGGCGGCCTGCGCACGTTGGACGGCAAGCTCGGTTTCAGACCCATCGCTGTGCCCGAACTACATGCCTACGCCTTCCGCATCCGCTATCGCGGGCGCGCGATCGAAGTGTCGGTCGAAGGCGATCGCGTAACCTACACTCTGGTTTCGGGCGATGCGGTTGTCATGTGGCATGGCGACGATGAATTCATGCTCGGCGCGGAGCCCGTTGTTCGCGAGGTGGTGGCATGACGCGTTTCCGGGCAGCGGTCTTCGACCTCGACGGCGTACTCGCCGACAGCGCGGTCGCACATTTCGCGGCATGGAAACGCATCGCCGACGATCTTTCGATCCCGTTCGACGCCGAGGCCAATGAAGCGCTCAAGGGTGTCGATCGCATGGGCTCGCTGCGCCACATTCTCGCGCTCGGCAATGTCACCTTGCCCGAAGCCGAAATGGTCGCGATCGCAACTCGAAAAAACGGCTATTATCTCGACGCCGTCGCCGCGATGACGCCCGCAGACCTGCTCCCCGGCGCAGCCGCACTCGTCGCGCGCGCGCGCGCGCTGGGCATGAAGACCGCGATCGCCTCCGCCAGCCGTAACGCGCCGACGCTTCTTGCGCGGCTGGGGATCGCATCGGACTTCGATTTCATAGCCGACGCGGGCGCGGTCGCGGCATCCAAGCCCGCGCCCGACATCTTCCTCGCCTGCACGGAGGCGCTCGGCGTCGCTCCAGGCGATGCGATCGGCTTTGAGGATTCGGCAGCGGGAATCGAGGCGATCCTGGCCGCTGGCATGATCGCGGTGGGAATCGGCGTCGCGTCCACACTCGCCCGTGCGCACATCGTTTTTCCGACAACCGCCGAGGCGGATCTGGACGCAGTGATCGCGCGCTTCTGAAGCGGCTACGACAACACAGCCATGGAATGCCAGCCAGGGGCTGGCGCCCGCCATATTCGCCGCGTCACTGGCGGCACCCGCCGACAAAGTCGGACACTCGAAGCCCGTCCTAACCACCAGACGTTGCAGGCAGGCTCGCGGATCGGCGTGCGCAACTTGCGCGGCAGCCATCCGCGCATAGCGTGCAGCCCTCGAACAATGCATCAGTTCGGCAACCCGGTCGACCGCACGCTCAGCTTGCAGTTCGGCTTTCCCTATCTGAACTTTGTCGGCGCGAAGCAAATCTTCCCTTGACCGACTCATTCTCTACCATTTAAGTCAACATACCGGATAGCGAGCGGCTTGGCCAGCTGCTCGGGCGCAAATGTGCCTCCGGTTGGCCCGCGGCTTTTGAAGGGATGCAGCTTGCTCCGCGTCAACAACGGCTAAAGCGCGATGCAGGGCAGCGTGACGCCCGGCTTCGTGATCCCCCCATTTTAAGGGGAAGTGACGAATGCGAAGACACGTTTTCAAGACAGGCTGAACGATTCCGGCTGACGCGTGACTCGCAGCGCCATGTCCGCATCCGTGCGGTCGGGCAATGCACCCGCGTGTCCCGAAATTCAGGACAATTTTGACTGCGCGCCACTGCGCGCGGCGTCGGAGGCGTGCGCGCTTCCGGCCTTGGGGGACTGTGAACCAAATAATGCGTAAATCAACGACAAGCCATCATGCCACCTTCGCCGCTGCCACCGCGCTTCTGGCGCTTGGCGCCGCGCTCGCCTTTCCCGCGGCTGCCCATGCCAATGCGGCTGCCCATGCCAATGACGTCGACTCGCCGGCTGCGCCCGTGCTTGTCGATGCCGCAGTCGATACCGCCGACATCGCCGAAATCACCGTCACCGCCCGCCGCCGCGAGGAAAGCGCGCAGGACGTGCCGATCGCGCTCAGCGTCGTCGACGCCGGCGCGCTCGAGGCGACGGGCAATTTCACGCTGGGTCAGGTCCAGCAGCTCGTTCCCAGCCTGCAGGTGTTCAGCTTCAATCCGCGCAACACCAACATCAACATCCGCGGCCTCGGCTCCAACGTCGCGCTGACCAATGACGGGCTCGAGAATGGCGTCGGCATCTATATCGACAATGTCTATTATGGCCGCGTCGGCCAGTCGCAGTTCGATCTCGTCGACCTTCAGCAGATCGAGGTGCTGCGCGGGCCGCAGGGCACGCTGTTCGGCAAGAACACGACCTCGGGCGCGATCAACATCACCTCGCGCCTGCCGAGCTTCGACCCCGAATTCTCGGGCGAGGCGACGATCGGCGACTATGGCTATCATCAGGTACGCGGATCGGCTTCTGCACCCATATTGGGGGACAGCGTCGCCTTCCGTCTGAGCATCGCCGACACGCACCGCGACGGCTTTCTCTACAACGTCACCAAGCAGCGGCACGCGCAGGATTACGACAACTTCACCGCGCGCGCGCAGTTGCTGATCAAGCCCGATGCCGATGTCGCAATCCGCCTGATCGGCGACTTTTCGCGGCAGCGGCAAAACCATGTGCTCAATGTCTTCGCCACCGTATTCGACCGCTATGACAATGGCGCGCTGATCGCGAACAATTTCCACGATCGCGCGGCGCGGGCGGGGTACACACCGCTGCCCATCGCGCCCTTTGAGCGGCTGGGCGATGCCGACGGGCACTATCAGTCCAACATGGAAGGCTATGGCCTGTCGGGGCAGGTCGACTGGGATTTCGGCAAGCTCGCGCTGACCTCGATCACCGCCTATCGCTGGTGGGACTGGAACCCTGCCAATGACGGCGATTCCACCGCATTACCGATCATCACCAAGGCGCAGCAGGCCAATCGTCAGCGGCAGTTCAGCCAGGAACTCCGGCTCGCTTCCACGGGCAGCAACACGATCGATTATGTCGTCGGCGCCTATTATTTCTGGCAGATCGTCCGCGGTTATGGCGCCACCGCCTATGGATCGGCGGCAGCAAACTGGAACCTGCCCACGGTGCCGGCGGTCATCGGCAATGCGGCGCTCAACGGCTTCGAGGCCAATTCCACTTCGACGCCCGAAACCAAGAGCTTTGCGGTCTTCGGCCAGGCCGACTGGAACATCAGCGACGCGCTGAAGCTGACGGCGGGCCTGCGCTTCACGCACGAGAAGAAGTCGGGCGCGTTCGAGCAATTCCATGTCGCAGGCATCGACCTGTCGACCTTGCCCGCCGCCCAGGCCGCAGCAGCACTCGCGATCCGCAACCAGTTCAACCCGGTCACCAGCTTCTCGACGAGCTTCAGCGACGACAGTCTCTCGGGACTGATCAGCCTGTCCTACCGGGTGGCGCAGGACGCGCTGGTCTACAGCACCTATTCGCGTGGCAGCAAATCGGGCGGCCTCAACCTCTCCGCGCTGCCGCCGGGTATCGAACCCGATATCCGCCCCGAAGAGATCGACAATTTCGAGGTCGGGCTGAAGAGCCAGTGGCTCGATCGCACGCTCACCTTCAACCTCGCCGGCTTCTGGACCGAGGTCAGCGACTATCAGACCGCGATCACCGAGCAGGTCCAGAACACCGTGAACTTCCGGCAATATATCGCGAATATTCCCAAGGTGCGTTCGCGCGGGTTCGAGGCCGATCTGGTCTATGCACCGACCGAGTTGGTGAGCTTCAACGCTTCTGCCTCCTATACCGACGCCACCTATCGCGACTATCGCAACGCGCCCCAGGCACAGGAGAATCTCAACCTGGGCGGTATTCAGGACCTGACGGGCGAGCAACTCTCGGGCTCCCCGAAATTCACCTATACGCTCGGTGCAGATCTCGCCCAGCCCGTCGGCGAATGGGGCGGTCAGGGGGTCGAGGTGTATGGGCATGGCGATTTCTCGCACCGCTCGTCCTTCAACACATCGGCGACCAACTCGCGCTACGCGCAGATCGCGGGATATGGCCTGCTCAACGTCCGCTTCGGCATCCGTTCGGACGACGATCAGTGGGATCTCGCGGTTTGGGCCCGCAACCTGACCGACGAGAATTATTTCCTGACGCTCAGCCCGGCCAACACCGGCGCCGTCACCGCACTGGTCGGCGAGCCGCGCACCGTGGGCGTCACCCTCCGGACCAAATTGTGAGGTGAACGATGGCGACCGTGCTTCCCCTTGGACGTGCCTCTTCCACCCCGGCGGCCGACGCGACGGCTGACGGCGAAAGGCTGGATGGCTGGCGCCTCGCTGCCTTCTCCTCCTTCGCAGTTCCGATTTATGCGGCGCAGATGCCGCTGGGGGTCCACGTCCCGGCGATCTACGCGCAGCACTATGGGATACCACTGGCCACGCTCGGGCTGTTATTCCTGTTCGAGCGACTCTGGGGCGCGGCGACGGATCCGCTGATCGGCCTGTTGAGCGATCGTACGCGCAGCCGTTTCGGGCGCCGCCGACCCTGGATCGTCGCCGGTGCTGCGCTCTATGGAATTGCGGCGGTTGCACTGTTCTTCCCATGGGGCGGGGTCAGCGCAGTCTCGCTCGGGATTACGCTGTTCCTCTTCTACCTCGGCTGGTCGATGATGCAGATCCCGTGGCTCGCCTGGAGCGGCGAGATTTCAGGGCGCTATCACGAGCGCACGCGCATCGCGACCTATGGCACCGTCGCGGGATCATCGGCGCTGCTGCTTGTTCTCATGCTGCCGACGATCATCGACCAGCTTCGCCCCGGCGACGCTCCGTTGAAGCTTGCCGCGATGGGCGGCGTGGTGCTGATCTCGCTTGTCGTCACGCTCGCTCTCGTGCTGCGCGCCTTTCCCGAGACGCCCGCCCCCGCCGTCCCCGTCGCGCGGCTGCCCTTCCGGCAGGCCGTCGCGCTCATCGCACGCGAGAAGCTTCTCCTGCGCGTCATCGGTTCAGACTTTGCGGTGACCTTCGGCCAGCTCGTACGCAGCACGCTGATCGTCTTCTTCGTGACGAGCTATATGGGCCGACCCGAATGGGCGAGCGGACTGTTCCTGCTCCAGTTCGTCTTCGGTATCGCCGCGGGGCCGATCTGGATGCGGATCGCGCTAACGCTGGGCAAGCATCGCACCGCGGTGCTGGGAGAACTCGTCCAGGTCGCGATCAATCTCGCGCTGTTGCTCGTCGCTCCTCACAATTTCGCGCTGCTGCTCGCGCTCACCGTGGCGCAGGGTCTCGCGCAGGGCTCGGGCAATCTGATGCTGCGCGCGATCGTCGCCGACGTCGCCGACAAACACCGGCTCGACACGGGCGTCGACCGCACGGCGCTGTTCTTCTCTGTGTTCAGCCTCACAAGCAAAGCGGCGATGGCCGCGGCCGTCGGCGTTGCGCTCCCGCTCGTCGCCTGGCTCGGCTTCAATCCCAATGGCGCCAATACGCCTGAGGCACTGACGGGTCTGCTGCTCGTCTTCGCGCTCGGCCCCGCCATCGCGCACGCAGGCTCGGCCTGGCTCATCCACGGTTTCCCGCTCGACCAGAACCGCCACGCCGAAATCCGCCGCGCGCTCGACGCGCGCGAGCACGGCCTCATCCCCGCCGAATGAAAGGAGTAGTTGCCATGACCATCCACCAACGCAATTTCGAGATCGACGACAGCCTGTTCGACATCACGCCGCTCCAGCCCAGTCTGGGCGCGCTGATCACGGGCATCGACCTGGCGGAGCCGCTGGATGAGCCGCGTCTTGCCGCGCTGCAGGCCGCACTGCTGCGCTACCGCGTGCTCTTCTTCCGCGACCAGAACATCACGCGTGAACAGCATATCGCTTTTGGCGCGGCCTTTGGCGATCTCGAGGTCCATCCCGTCTTCTCGCATCCCGACTACCCCGAGATCCTGCCGCTGATCTCGCGCGATTTTGTCGGCAAATATCGCCAGACGACCGACAGCAACTGGCACGCCGACACCACCTTCCGCGAGGCGCCGTCGGCCGCCTCGATCCTGCGCGCGCATGTGTCGCCCTCGCTAGGCGGCGATACCGTCTTCGCCAATGCGGTCGCGGCATATGAAACGCTCGACGACGAGATCAAGCAACGGATCGACGGTTTGACCGCGATCCACGATCCTAGCGTCTTCATCCAGTTCCTCGACACCGAGGAGAAGAAGCAGGCGCTGCTCAGCCAGTACCCGCCGGTGGAACACCCGGTCGTCCGCATCCATCCCGAGACCGGCGAGAAGGTGCTCTATGTCAATTCGGTCTTCACGCGGCGCATCGTCGGGCTCGATCCGGCAGAGAGCGACGCCCTGCTGGCGAAGCTCTTCGATCAGGTGAAGCGTCCGGAATTCCAGGTCCGCTGGAGCTGGCGCCCGGGCTCCATAGCCTTCTGGGACAACCGCGCGACCCAGCACTACGCCGTGCCCGACTATAACGAACCGCGCCACATGGAGCGCGTGACGATCATCGGCGACCGGCCGCTGGGCCCCGATCTCGACATCTGAAACCCGACACAAAGGAGACATTGCCATGACCGTGCTTACACATGACTTCATCAACGCCCGCGAAACCGAAAACCCGCTCGACATTGTTCCCGTAGCCGGCCGCATCGGCGCGGAGATCCGCGGCATCGCGCTTTCGGGGGATCTCGACGATGCGACGATCGCCGCGATCCGCGCGGCGCTCGTGCGCCACAAGGTGATCTTCTTTCGCGATCAGGTCGAGCTCGACGACGCCAGGCAGGAAGCCTTTGCCGAACGCTTCGGCAAACCCGTCGCGCACCCCACCGTTCCCGTCGTTCCGGGCAGCAAATATCTGCTCGAGCTCGATTCGAAGGAAGGCTATGCGGCGTCGAGCTGGCACACCGATGTCACCTTTGTCGATGCCTATCCCGAAGCCTCGATCCTGCGCGCCATCACCATTCCGCAAGCAGGTGGCGATACGCTCTGGGCCAATGGCGTCACGGCCTATCAGGAACTGCCCAACAGTTTGAAGACGCTCGTCGACGGCCTCTGGGCGCTGCACACCAACGCCTATGACTATGCGGCGACCTTCTCGGGCGCGAGCCGCAAGCAGCTCGAGCAGCACCGCAGCGTCTTCGCCTCGACGGTCTATGAAACCGAGCACCCTGTCGTGCGCGTCCATCCCGAAACGGGTGAGCGCGCGCTGCTCCTCGGCCATTTCGTCAAACAGTTCGTCGGTTTCAACGGCGCGGATTCGCAGCGGCTCTTCTCGATCCTCCAGGATCACATCACCAAACCCGAAAACACGGTGCGCTGGCGCTGGCGCGCGGGCGACGTCGCGATCTGGGACAACCGCTCCACACAGCACCGCGCGATCGCCGATTTCGGGCTTCAGCGCCGCACGCTGCGCCGCGCCACGATCGCTGGCGACGTGCCGGTCGCTGTCGACGGCAGCCGCAGCCGCGTGATCAAGCCTGAGCCCACCGTGGCGCTCGAGGCCGCCGAATAACCGGGAGTCCCTCTCTCTCCCGGGGATTGCCTGGGCCGCGTTTCATCCCCCGTGGACGCGGCCCCTTTTTTCGAAGGACGATCTGATGCGCCGATTGCTGTTTGCGCTTTCCACCATTGCCGCCTGCACCGTGCCCGCCGCCGCCGAAACACCCAGGCGCCCGAATTTCCTCATCATCGTGGCCGACGATCTCGGCTATTCGGACCTCGGTGCCTTTGGCGGCGAGATCGACACGCCCAACCTCGACGCGATCGCGCGGCAGGGTGTGCGGCTGACCGGCTTTCACACCGCGCCGACCTGCTCGCCCACGCGTTCGATGCTGCTTTCGGGCACCGACAATCACAAGGCCGGGCTCGGCACCATGGCCGAGCTGATCGCGCCCAACCAGAAGGGCAAGCCGGGCTTCGAAGGCTATTTGCGACCCGAGGTGGCGACGCTTGCTGAACTGCTCGTCTCGGGCGGCTATCGCACGCTCTATTCGGGCAAATGGCATCTCGGCCTGACGCCTGCGCAAGATCCCAGCGCGCGCGGTTTCCAGCACAGTTTCACGCTGCTCCAGGGCGGTCACAACCATTTCGGCCTCGGGACGTCCAATGATCCGCTGACGGGTTCGACCTATCGCGAAAATGGCCGGACGCTCGCCAAGCTGCCCGACAATTTCTATTCCTCGGACACATTCGCAACCAAGCTCGTCGACCAGATCCGGACGACCAGGGCGAGCGCCGACGGCAACAAGCCCTTCTTCGCCTATCTCGCCTTCACCGCGCCGCATTGGCCCTTGCAGGCGCCCGCCGAAGACATCGCCAAATATCGCGGCCGCTATGATGCGGGCTTCGAAGTGCTACGCGCGCAGCGGCTCAAGCGCCAGGCCGAGCTCGGGCTGATCGACGCATCGAAGGCCGCGCATCCACCCGTGCTCAAGAACGGTGGCTGGAACGCGCTTTCCGCCGAAGAAAAGCGCACCGCCTCGCGTGACATGGAAATCTACGCCGCGATGGTCGACCGGCTCGACCGCAATGTCGGACGCGTCATCGACGTGCTCAAGGCGACGGGCGAGTATGACAATACGGTCATCCTCTTCCTCGCCGACAATGGCGCCGAGGCGCTCGACATCAACAAGACCGAGATGGTCGGCATCAAACAGCGCGCCGACGCCGCCGACAACCGCTTCGACAACCGCGGAACCGCGACCTCCTATATCGGCTATGGACCCGGCTGGGCACAGGCTGCCACCGCGCCTTCGCGCCTCTACAAGGCCTATGCGACCGAGGGCGGCACCCGTGCGGTTTCGTTCATCAGCCACAAGGGTTTCGCGCGTCAGGGCGGTATCGGCACGCCCTATCTTTCGGTCGCGGACGTCGTGCCGACCTTCATCGAGCTTGCCGGGGTTCCCGATCCCAAGGGGCATTTCAACGGGCGCGCGGTCGAACCGATACGCGGAAAGAGCTGGGTGCCCTGGCTGACGGGGAAGTCGGAGCGCGTCTATGCCGCCAGCGATGCCATCGGGACCGAGCTTTTCGGCTCGCGCGCGCTGCGGCAAGGCGACTGGAAAATCACCGATATCGGCTCCGGGGCGTGGCAGCTCTTCAATATCGCCGATGACCCGGGCGAGACGCGCGACCTCAGCGCGGAACAACCGCAGCGCCTTGCTGATCTGGTCGCTGCCTGGGATGTCTATGCCAGGGATGTCGGCGTCATCATCCCCGACCAGAGGATCTATCAACCATGATCCTGCGCGCGGCTTGCGTGGCCGCGCCGCCCGCCACCCTGCCTTCGGCTGAATTCCGAAGATGATCTGCTCAACGTCTATCTACGGCAGAACCCATGATCGCCCCGGCAGGCGTTCCGGCCACCGGCCGTTGCGCAAGGCCAGTTCAATATATCCGGCGACATGCCGAGGCCTCCCGCCGACTACACTCTCACACGCCATCTTGCCCGGCTTCATCGAGACCACGCAGCACGACGCGGCGGTTGCTGCGATCCGCCTCGAACCGGGCAAGCTCGGAGTCTCCCTGCAGGATTGCCGAGATGATCCGCTGGCGGCCCGCCCGCCAGTCCGCAACCGCCTTTTCGCCACCACGCAACAACCGGCCCGCCTTGGTCACCCCCACCTGCAATGTCACCACGGTGAGCAGTTTGAACAGCGGCTGATCGACCATTCTGAAAAGCAGATCCTGAAAGTCGCTTTCAAAACTGCCGTAATCGCTGGCGCTGGTGCAGCCTCCAAGTCGTTGGGAAAGTAGCGCCAGCTCGGCCCTGAGGGCGGTGTCGGTGCAACCGGCCGCAGCCGGGACTAGTTCATTGAACAACAAGGAGGTGATGTTCAGCGCTTCCTCGAAGGACGTGGGATTGGAGCGGAGATATGCCGCGATCGAACGCTCGAGCGCGGCGGAATCGGGCCGCGTGCCATAATAGCCTCCTCCCGGACCCCGGCGCGCCTCGAGCAGCCCCTCATGCTCCAGCACCCTCGCCGCCTGCTGGAGCGTGACAATGCCAACGTCCAGCGTCTTTGCCAGATCCTGGAGCGAGCCGACCAGACTGTCCGGCTCGGTCGCAAATACCATGTCGCGCAGGCGATCCGCCGTCGCGCCGACCAGGTTCCGCCGCTGCACCCCGCTACCCGTCACGCCTGCCCTCCCGCACTTCGCATCGTATAATTCTTAGCATATATTTCTCCATCAAAATGGCAAACATGCCAATTATCCACGATTGACTTGCCATAAATATGCATATTATTCTGCTTCCGCGTTGAGAATGAGATTCGGGCGAACGCCGTGACGGGCGCACCCGACATGCACAGGAGACGGATGGCAATGACTTTTCACCAGCCCGATCTGGATGCGCTGCCGCGTTATCCGCTCATCGTGGGCGATGCGCTCGAGGAGCAGGGCAGCGGGGACACCCTCGCCCATATCTATCCGGGCACAGGTACGGTCACGCGTGAGATGCGCATGGCGAGCCCGGCCGATGTCGATCGCGCGGTTGAAGCAGCGCACGCAGCGTTCCCGGCATGGCGCGCTCTGCCCGGCGACAAACGTCGCGATCTGATGTTCAGGCTCGCCGCTGTCCTCGAAGAACAGGCGCAGGAGATGTCGCCGCTCCTCACGGCTGAAAACGGCTCGATCATTCTCGCCGGACCCCACATGTCCGCCGATGCGGCGCAGAAGTTCCGCTATTATGGCGGCTGGGCGGACAAGATCGAGGGTCGCACGGTTCCCACCTGGGGCGGGGCCGCGCATGACTATGTGTCCTACGAACCTTATGGCGTGGTTGGCGTGATCGTTCCGTGGAACGGGCCGCTGTTCGCCGCGACCATGGTGCTGGCCCCGGCACTGGCAGCGGGCAATTGCATCGTGATCAAGGCGCCCGACCTCGCCCCCTATAGCGTGATGCGTCTGGTCGAACTGATCCGGCAGGCCGGATTTCCGCCCGGTGTGGTCAATCTCGTGACGGGCGGCGCCGAGGTTGGCGAAGCCATGGTTTCGCACCCGGGGATCGGCAAGATCGAGTTCATCGGCAGCGGCACGACGGCGAAGAAGATCCTCGCCAATGCCGCACAGATGCTCAAGCCCGTCGGGCTCGAACTCGGCGGCAAGTCGGCGGTGCTGGTGTTCGCCGACGCGGACCTCCAGGCCGCCGCCAGGCGCGGTCTTTCGGGCGCCGTCAGCGCCAACGGCCAGGGCTGCGTCAACGGCACGCGCCTCCTCGTCGATCGCGCGGTCTACGAACCCTATCTCCAAATGCTCGCCGCGATGGCCGGGCATATCAAGGTCGGCGATCCCTATGCGATGGATACCATCATGGGGCCGGTCATCTCCGAAGCGTCCCTCACCCGCATCTCGGGGCTGATCGATCGCGGCGTCGCCGCAGGCGGGCGCGTGCTGGCTGGCGGAGGGAGGTTGGGCGGTGAGCTGGGCGACGGTTATTTCCTGCCGATCACGGTCCTTGCAGATGTCGATCCCGCCAGCGAGATCGCGCGCACCGAGGTCTTCGGCCCGGTACTCGTCGTCACCCCCTTCGACAGCGAGGAAGAGGCGATCGCGCTCGCCAATGACAGCGATTACGGCCTCGGCGCCTATGTCCACACGACCAGTCTCGCGCGCGCCCACCGGGTCGCCGGGCAGATGCAGGCCGGGCAGGTTCAGGTCAACGGCGCGGGCGAAGCCATGACCCCATGCGTTCCGTTCGGCGGCATGAAGCATTCGGGCCATGGCCGCCTCGGCGGGATCGAAGGCCTGCGCGAATTCCAGCAGGTCAGGAACGTCTGGGTCAATCTCCAGGCCTGAGCAGCACCTCCACCGACGACCCCGTCGAGACTCCGGGAGACTATGTGACGATGCCCCTGCTTGATCCCGCTGAGCGCGCCGCGCGCGGCAATGCCATTGCCGCCGAGGTCACCGGCGCTGCCCTGCCGAGGCCCGCGACACCCTATGAGGAAAGCTGGCGCGATTTCATTTTCGCCGAGGTCTGGGCACGGCCGGGGCTGGACCGGCGCGCGAGGTTTCTCATTGCGATGGCTGGCGCAGCAGTCGCCAACGGCTCCGCCGACCACCTTGATCGATATGTGCATGGGGCTCTCACGAGCGGCGAACTCAGCCTTGCCGAACTCCGCGAGGCGGCGCTGCACCTCGCCGTTTATGGCGGCTGGACCAAGGGCGCCGAACTGGAAAGCGCGGTCACGCGCGTGTCTGCCGCAATCGGCCTGCCCGCGGCCGAATGCCCCCCGATCCGGGCCGAGGCATGGGATCCGGAGGTACGCAGCGAACAAGGCGCGCAGGAATTCATCAACACCATGACCTTTTCCGGCGGCCCGCCCGCATCGCCCTATCTCGAGGCGATCCGGAATTTCGTGTTTGGAGAGATGTGGTGCCGGCCGGGACTGGATCAGCGCGCGCGCCGCTGGATAACGCTGGTGGGCGTGTGCGAATCCTGTGCCGAGACCCCGATCAAGAGCCACATCCACGCGGCAATGGCGAGCGGCAACTGCCAGCCCGACGAGATGCAGGAATTCGTCCTGCAATACGGCATCCATGCCGGCTGGCCGAAGGCATCGGTCATCCAGAGCGCGGTCGTCGAGATGTCCAGAAAGATCGCCGCCGGACTGCCATGGAACGGATGAGGATTTCGATATGACGATTGCAACGGACATGACCGGGAAGACCGCATTGGTCACGGGTGCCGCCTCGGGCCTTGGTCGGGCGACCGCGTGCAAGCTCGCCCAGGCCGGTGCGAACCTGTGCCTCGTCGATCTCAACGAAGCCGGGCTCGCCGAAACCGCGGCACTGCTCACGGACGATGGCGTCGAAGTCCTGGTCCATCCTGCAGACCTGTCGCAGCCGGCCGCCTGCGCAGAAGCCGTCGCGGCCGCGATTGCCCGGTTCGGGCGGCTGGACGCGCTGTGCAATGTCGCGGGCCTGATCTATCTCGCGAACACGCCCCAGATGCCGCTGGACCAGTTCCAGCGCACGCTGGACGTGAATCTCGCAGCCCCCTTCCTGCTTTCGCAGGCCGCGATCCCGCACCTGCTGGAAAGCAACGGCGCGATCGTCAACGTCGCCTCCTCGGCGGCTTTCATCGGCGAGGCATACGCCGCTGCCTATTGCGCCAGCAAATGGGGTCTGGTGGGCATGACCAAGGCCATGGCGATGGAATTCGTCAAGCAGCCGATCCGCATCAACGCCGTGGCGCCGGGCGGCATGATCACGAACATCGCCACCAATTTTCGCCCGCCGGAAAACTGCGACTTCGAGCTCATCAAGCGGTTTTCAGGGTTACGCGGCACGGTCGAAGTCGACGATGTGGCGGACATGATCCTGCTGCTGGCATCCGACGCCGGCCGCGGTTTCCACGGCGCCTGTGTCAATCTTGACGCTGGAATGACGGCAGGATGATCCGATGAACGACACACCGGCCAAAACCCTTTCGAAATCCGCCAGGATCGGTTTCATCGGCCTCGGCAGCCAGGGTGGTCCGATGGCAGAACGGATCGCCGCAGCGGGCTATCCGCTCGTACTGTGGGCTCGGCGGCCAGAAGCGCTCGAGACCTTTGTCGCGATTGGCGCCACCGCTGCCGGATCGGTCGCGGAGTTGGGGCGGGTCTGCGATCTGGTGGGCGTTTGCGTGGTGGATGATGCGGGCGTGGCGGCGATTTGTGATGAACTGATCCCCGCGATGAAGCCCGGTAGCCTTCTGGTGGTCCATTCCACCATCCTCCCCGAGAGCTGCGAGGCGCTGGCAAGGCGCTGCGCCGCGCGCGGCATCGATTTTCTCGATGCGCCGGTGAGCGGCGGCGGGCCGGCCGCGGCGGCAGGAACGCTGACAGTGATGTGCGGCGGCAGCGCGGACGCTTTCGCGCAGGCGAAGCCAGTGTTCGAAAGCTATGCCGGCGCCCTCGTCCATCTTGGCCCCGTCGGCTCCGGGCAACGCGCGAAGATCGTCAACAATGCGCTGATGGCGGCGAACATGGGCCTGGCGCATGCGGCGCTCGCCGCAGGCGAGGCGCTGGGCATCGAACGCAAGGCGCTCGCCGAACTGATCAAGGCGAGCAGCGGCCGCAGTTTCGGGATGGAGGTCTATGCGCGCCTGCCCAACCCGCAGGCTTTCGCGCACGGCGCGCCGCTGCTTGTGAAGGACGTCAGACTGTTGGGGACGGTTTTGCCGGGCCACACAGGCATGGAGACGCTGCGGGACGCGGCCGCCGGGTTCCTTGCGGAAGCCACCGGGCAAGATATCTGAGGAGCACATAATATGGCATTTTCAATCGAGCAGTTTCGTCTGGACGGCAAAGTCGCGATCGTGACGGGTGCTGGCGGGCGCGGCAACTCCATCGGCCGGGCCTATGCACTGGGTCTCGCGAAGGCGGGAGCTGCGGTCGTCGTAGCCGACATCAACGAGGAAGGCGCAAAGGCCGTCGCCGAAGAGATCGCGGCAACCGGAGCGAAAGCGATCGGCGTGCGCGTCGATATCACCGACCCTTCCTCCGCCCAAGTCATGGTCGCAACGGCCAAGTCCGCGTTCGGCGGCGTCGACATCCTCGTCAACAATGCCGCGCTGATGGCAGAGCTCGGCCATCAGAGCATCGCCGACGTCCCGCTCGAAGACTGGAACCGTACGCTCGACGTCAATCTGACCGGCGCGCTGATCTGCTGTCAGGCTGCGATACCCGCGATGCGCGAGCGCGGCGGCGGGCGGATCGTCAACCAGACTTCGGGCGGAGCATTCCCCGCCATCGGCATCTACGGCATCGGCAAGCTGGCGCTGGTCGGCCTGACTACGACGCTGGCCAAGGCGCTGGGCAAGGAAGGCATCACCGCCAACGCCATCGCGCCCGGCAACGTCACTTCGGATGCCGGCAAGCAGCTGGTGCCCGACGATTCCCCGTTCCTTCAGTTTCTCAAGATGACGGTCGCCAGCCGTCCGCAAGGAGAGCCCGACGAACTTGTGGGGGCTCTCCTCCTGCTGTGCTCCGAAGCCGGCGCGTGGATCACGGGCCAGACGCTTCACATCGACGGCGGTTGGGTGCTGAGACCCTGAGAGCCGCATCGCGGACATGGACACCTGTGCAACCCGCGCCCTGCAGGCAATCCGGCAAGAGTTGACGCGACAGTCGGGCCGCGGGG
Source organism: Sphingomonas sp. LaA6.9 (assembly GCF_022601895.1). Taxonomy (GTDB): domain Bacteria; phylum Pseudomonadota; class Alphaproteobacteria; order Sphingomonadales; family Sphingomonadaceae; genus Sphingobium_A. The sequence goes on along the minus strand of NZ_JAKVIO010000006.1, from coordinate 33,307 downwards.
CACGCAACGGCACTCCCGCGACCGAAAATCAAATATTTATGAGCGCGGCTCCGCACGTGGTACCAGGATCGTGCTTGCACGTTTCGCCACTGCTTGAGCCGCCTTTTGACGCCTCATCTCTTGCAGCCGCTTTCCCAGTTCGAGTGAAGCTCTCACATCCTCAAGCGATATTCTCATTTAGACTCACCCGTCGTCCGGAGGTTTCTGTTTTCGACAGTCACGAAACTGCTCCTTAACGCAAAGCCCGGTCGCTCACGCCACCGACGCGACAGGCCGGGCCATATCACGGGCAAATGGCCACCACCTCCGTTCGTCGCGGCGCGCCGAAGTGCGGTGCAGAAACAGGATGGTGACCAGCCCCCTGCCCAGGGGCCGCGTCAATCAATAACTGTGCCGCGGCGCCAGCGGAATTCGTGACACCTTGCGCTGCAGCACCTTGTCGCCAAGCTGTTTGCGAAGCGCATGTGCCCCGACGCTCGAGCAACATACCACGCGCGTGCCGCCGCAAAGCAGAGGCTCCATGGCGCTTACCGCTACTCCAAGCCTTTGGCAGATTTCGGTGACTGCCTCGGCTGCGGCATCGACGTTGATCGCCCGGCTTATGTCAGAATTTTGCATGGGCGGCACCTGTTGCGCGTGTCGTCTCGCGTTGTTCACGCAAGAGCAGGTGATCGAGATTCATGATTTAGCCTTCTCGTTTGCAAGCGGGGGCACAACGGTCCCTCTGTCACGAGATGCTTGAGCGCAGTTTCAGGTGATGAGGCCGTCTAGCACGATAGCCGCGATTGATCGCGTCAATTCGTTCGGGCCGCACATAGCCGGGCGCGATCTGTGATGGTCCGATCGTCGTGCTTCAAGCTACAATGGATGCATGCGAACACGAGTCTCTGCCCCAAATCGGGCACCGGGATCATGTGCGCGCTAACTTGATTGTCGCTCCGGCAAGACCGGCCGGGGATCATCCTGGAGGAAAGCATGATGGCCTCACCGATCCGTATCCTGCTTCAGACAACGATTCCGCCGATTGCCGACGATTGGCATATCGGACGCTTTTCGATGTTGCGCGACTATCTGGCCGGGCTTCTCGATGAGGACGGCATGCCGTTGTGCGCCGTGACCGCGCGCGACCGCACAACGCCGGGCGCCCCCGATCCGGTGCTGTCGACGATCGACAGGTCGGACTTCGATGAGCTGTGGTTGTTTGCGGTCGACACGGGTGACGGGCTCGACGAGGAAGATTGCGCGGCAATCAGCCGCTTCCGGAGGAACGGCGGGGGGCTTCTGGTAACCCGCGATCATATGGACCTGGGCAGTTCCGTCTGCTCGCTTGGCGGCGTCGGCACCGCGCATTTCTTCCACAGCAAGAATGTCGAACCGGACGAAGCGCGCCACGTCATCGATGATCGCGAGACCAGCGCGATCTTGTGGCCAAACTATCATTCGGGCGCAAACGGGGATTTTCAGGAGATCATTGCCGTCGGTACGCCGCACCCGTTGCTGCACGATCCGGCGGCACGCGATGGACTGATCCGCTACCTTCCCGCCCATCCGCACGAAGGTGCGGTCGGCACACCTCCAGACGACCCCACGGCACGCGTAATCGCGACGGGCACCAGCAAGGTGAGCGGCAGACACTTCAACATTGCCGTCGCCTTCGAGCCTTCCGACAGCGGCGACGGCCCGGCAGTGGCGCAATCGACCTTCCACCATTTCGCGGACTATAACTGGGACCCTGCAACGGGCTGCCCGAGCTTTGTCAGTGAGGCGCCGGGCGCCGGTCTCGCACATTCCGCCGACGCCCGACGCTCGATCAGGCAATTTGTCCGGAATCTCGCCCTTTGGCTGACCGGCCGGTCACCGATCGAAGTCCGCGACGGGCATCTCGATCGCGAACGGGACCAACGGCCCGGCGAAAGCCTGGTCGACGGGATGGAGCCGGTTTCCGACGAACGCGGTCGCCAGTAGCCCCCCCCCACACATTGATGAACGGCCGATATAGAGTTATGACATCTGCGCCGGCCAATCGTCTGGCGTCGCTTCAGTTATCATGGATCGGTGAGCACCGCTTCGCACCCTCGCAAAATTCGAAGTCCGACGCTCAACCTCGATATTTTGTGCCTCCGCAAAGAGGAAAGGATCGGAACAGCCATGCAGAATTCAGGCGATCTCGAAGTGTCCCGGCGCGGCATATTGATCGGAAGCGCTGCCTCTGTGGCCGCCACGGCGGTGCCAGCGGTGGCGCAACCTGCCCGACCAGCCCCCGCTCCTGCCATGGCGAAGGTTTCGTTCAAGGTGAACGGCAAGGCGCGCGCGCTCGAACTCGACACGCGCGTGTCCTTGCTCGACGCGCTGCGCGAGCATCTGCATTTGACCGGCACCAAAAAGGGCTGCGACCATGGCCAGTGCGGCGCGTGCACCGTCATCGTCGATGGACGCCGCATCAACAGCTGCCTGACGCTCGCGGTGATGCACGAGGGCGACGAGATCGTGACGATCGAGGGGCTCGGCACGCCCGAAAAGCTCCACCCGATGCAGGCCGCGTTCGTGGTGCATGACGGCTACCAGTGCGGCTATTGCACTCCGGGGCAGATCTGCTCGGCAGTCGCGGTGCTCGACGAGATCAAGGCCGGCATCCCCAGCCATGTCACCGCCGACCTGACTGCCGCCCCGGCAGTGACCAACATGGAAATTCGCGAGCGGATGAGCGGCAATATCTGCCGCTGCGGCGCCTATCCCAACATCGTCGCGGCGATCAGCGACGTTGCAGGAGTGAAGGCATGAAAAGCTTCACCTACGAGCGGGTCGACACGCCCGCCGCCGCCACCGCCGCCTTCGCGCGGGCGAAGGGCGCACGCTTCATCGCCGGCGGCACCAACCTTCTCGACCTGATGAAGCTCGAGATCGAGACGCCCGCGCATCTGATCGACATCAGCCGCCTCGCGCTCGACAAGATCGAGCCGACGTCCGAAGGCGGGCTGCGCATCGGTGCGATGGTACGCAACACCGACCTCGCGTCCGATGGCCGCGTCCGTCGCGACTACGGCCTCATCTCGCGCGCGCTCGTCGCGGGCGCTTCGGGGCAACTCCGCAACAAGGCGACGATGGGGGGCAACATCCTCCAGCGCACGCGCTGTCCCTATTTTTACGATACCAACCAGCCATGCAACAAACGTCAGCCCGGCAGCGGCTGCGCGGCGATCGGCGGTTTCAACCGCATCCTTGCCGTCATCGGCGCCAGCGATGCGTGCATCGCGACCCAGCCGAGCGACGTCGGCGTCGCGCTCCGCGCACTCGACGCCAGCGTCGAAACGGTCGATGTGGAGGGTAAGACGCGCGCCATTCCCTATGCCGATTTCTATCGCGCGCCGGGCAAGACGCCGCATCTGGAAACGGTGCTGGCGCCGGGCGAACTGATCACCGCGGTCACGCTGCCCAAGCCCATCGGCGGCACCCACATCTATCACAAGGTGCGCGACCGGGCGTCCTATGCCTTCGCGCTGATCTCGGTCGGCGCCGTCGTGCAAAGGGACGGCACCGGCCGCGTCGCGCTGGGCGGCGTCGCCTACAAGCCCTGGCGCGTCGAGGCGGCTGAAGCCGATCTGCCGCGCGGCGCGAAAGCGGTCACCGCAAAGCTGCTCGCGGGCGCGAAGACCACCCACGAAAATGCCTACAAGCTGCCACTGGTCGAGCGCACGCTCGCCGGCGTGCTGGCGCAAGCGAAAGGCTGAGCCATGAAATTCGACACGCCCGCCGCCACAAACCCGATCGACCAGTTGAAGGTCGTCGGCAAACCCACCAACCGGATCGAAGGGCCGCTCAAGACGACGGGCACCGCCGCCTACGCCTATGAGCATCAGGATTTCGTCAAGACCCAGGCCTATGGCTATGTCGTCGGATCGGCGATCGCCAAGGGCCGCATCGCGTCGATGAACCTCGACGAAGCAAAGGCCGCGCCCGGCGTGCTAGCCGTCATTACGGCAGCCAATGCCGGCAAGCTCGGCAAGGGCGACTTCAACAATGCCAGATTGCTCGGCGGCCCCGATATCGAGCATTATCATCAGGCGGTCGCGCTCGTCGTCGCCGAAACCTTCGAACAGGCGCGCGCCGCCGCTTCACTCGTCCGCGTCGAATATGCGCGCGACAAGGGTGTCTATGACCTTTCCGCCACCGTCGGCACGGCAGGAATAGCGCCCCTTCTTTATGGCAGCCAACCTGAAACCGCAGTCGGCGATTTCGCGTCGGCCTTTGCCGCCGCTCCCGTAAAGCTCGACGAGCGCTATTCGACGCCCGACCATGCGCATGCGATGATGGAGCCACACGCGTCGATCGCGTCGTGGGAGGGCGACAAGCTGACCATGTGGACGTCGAACCAGATGATCGCCTGGTCGGTGGGCGACGTCGCCAAGACGCTGGGCATCGCAAAGGAGAATGTCAGGCTGATCTCGCCCTATATCGGCGGCGGTTTCGGCGGTAAGCTGTATGTTCGCGCCGACGCCATCCTCGCGGCGCTAGGCGCAAAGGCGGCAAAGCGCCCGGTCAAGGTCGCGCTCCACCGCGCGCTGATGATGAACAACACGACCCACCGCCCCGCGACAATCCAGCGTATCCGGCTGGGCGCGACGCCTGACGGCAAGCTGACCGCGATCGGCCACGAAAGCTGGTCGGGCGATATTGCCGGCACAAAGCCAGAAGGCGCGGTCATGCAGACCAGGCTTCTCTATGCGGGCGCCAACCGCATGACGGCAATGCGCATCGCCGCCATGAATCTGCCCGAGGGCAATGACATGCGCGCGCCCGGCGAGGCGCCCGGTATGATGGCGCTCGAGATCGCAATGGACGAGATGGCCGAAAAGCTCGGGCTGGACCCCGTCCAGTTCCGCATCCTTAACGACACGCAGGTCGACCCCGAAGCGCCGAGCCGGCCCTTCACCCAGCGCCAGCTCAACAAATGCCTGCAAATGGGCGCCGACAAATTCGGCTGGGCCAAACGCGGCAAGCCGGGCGCGACACGCGATGGCAAATGGCTCGTCGGTATGGGTGTCGCTGCGGCATTCCGCAACAATCTCAACACCAATTCGGCCGCGCGCGTCCGGCTTTCCAATGCAGGTGTCGTCACCGTCGAAACCGACATGACCGATATCGGCACCGGCAGCTATACGATCATCGCGCAGACTGCGGCCGAAATGATGGGGCTGCCGCTCGACAAGGTCGTGGTGAAACTGGGCGATTCCAGCTTCCCCGTTTCCTCGGGCTCGGGCGGGCAATGGGGCGCCAACAGCTCGACGGCCGGCGTCTATGCCGCGTGCGTCAAGCTCCGCGACGCCGCAGCACAGAAGCTCGGGTTGAAGCCCGCCGACGCGGTGTTTGCTGACGGCATGGTCAAGGCAGGCGGGCGCAGTTTCGCGCTTGGTGACGCGGCAAGAGACGGCGAACTCGTCGCCGAGGATATCATCGAATTCGGCAAGCTCGCCGAGGAGAAACAGCAGTCGACCTTCGGCGCGCATTTTGTCGAGGTCGGTGTCGACAGCGCGACGGGCGAAATCCGCATCCGGCGGATGCTCGCCGTTTGCGCGGCGGGGCGTATCCTCAACCCCAAGGCGGCACGCAGCCAGGTCATCGGCGGGATGACGATGGGCGCGGGCGCGGCGCTGATGGAGGAACTGGCGGTCGACAAGCGCTTCGGCTTCTTCGTCAACCACGACCTCGCGGGATATGAGGTGCCGGTCCATGCCGACATCCCTTATCAGGAGGTGATCTTCCTCGACGAAACCGATCCGAACACCTCGCCGATGAAAGCGAAGGGGGTCGGCGAACTCGGCATCTGCGGCGTCGCAGCGGCGGTTGCGAACGCGGTTTACAACGCGACGGGCGCGCGCGTGCGCAACTATCCGATCACGCTCGACAAGCTGCTCGATCGGCTTCCCGACATGACATGATCGGACGGTGCGAGGAAAACACTATGCCTGACGGCCGTGCGGCAGATCGTCGGGCACGTCGATATCCGCCAGTTCTCCGGCCCGCGCCCGTACGCGCGCGGCGCCGGCGAGAAGTGCCCTGCCCCCCTGGTCGCCCTGCGCCTGCCGTAGACGATCGAACATCGACCGCGCGAATATGACAGGCGGCATCGCGACCCCGTCCTTCTCCGAGGCCATGACCGGGCAGTGTTCCGGATCGAAGCGCGTCAGCAGCGCGCGCAGGTGGTGCACGGTGACGAAAGGCATGTCTGCAAGGCAGATGAGCGCCGCCGCGGCACTCCCGCTGGCGGCAAGGCCGATGCCCGCACCAAGCGACTGCGAAAGTCCCCGCTCGGGTTGCGCGTTCGATACGATCTCGAAACCGAGTGCATCGAGCCGGCGCGCAAGCTCGCCGTCAGCGCTGCTACACACGGCAATCCGGCGCCCCGGCTCCAGCGCGACGATCCGCCGCGCCGCGTGGAGGGCGACCGGATCGCCATCCAGTTCCGCAAGCAGCTTGTCGCCCGCGCCGAACCGTCGCGACTGCCCCGCAGCGAGCAATATGGCGGCGATATTGGCGGGCTCGATCATGATGGCATTCTTCCTGTCCAGTTTTCCCGGCGATCCCCCTGGCGCGCGCGCTACAGTCCGCGCGCCACGGCCATGATTGCAAGCGCTCCGGCAGACATATTGCGCTTCATCCTTTCGCGCACCGATGAACGGCTGAACACCGTTCTCGTGACACTCACCGGGATCGAGGGCGTGTCGTCGCGCGCGATCGGTGCGCAGATGGCGATCGCCGAAGATGGCCAATATGTCGGATCCTTTTCGGGAGGCTGTGTCGAAGCCGCGGTCGTGGCCGAAGCGCTTGGCACGCTCGCGAGCGGCAACGCGAAGCTGGTGAGGTTCGGTGCAGGCTCGCCCTATCTCGACATTCGACTGCCATGCGGCGGAGGCATCGACCTCCTGTTCAACCCGCGCCCCGATCCTCAGGCGATCGCTGATATCGTTGCCCTGCTCGATGCACGGAAAATGGCGACGCTGCGCTTGTCACGGACAGGGGTGACGATGGCCGATGCGGCGGCGCCACAGCCTGGCTGGCAGGATGACAACTTCGACATCTCCTATCTGCCGCGGCTTCGCATCGTCGCGATCGGACAGGGCGAAGATCTGACCGGACTCGCGCGCCTTGCGCACGGTTTCGGCGCCGACGTCGCCGCGCTCACACCTGACAGGCGCGCATTGGCCGAACTCACCGCCCGGGGGATCGACACGATCGAGCTGTTGACCCGCACGACGCTGCCCCCCGTCCATACCGATGCCTGGACCGCGATCGTCTTTCTCTTTCACGACCGCGATTGGGAGGAGGGCTTGCTGCCACAGGCCGTCCATCTGCCCGGCTTCTATTTCGGAGCGGTCGGAAGCAGGCGAACGCACGCCACGCGACTGGAACGCTTGCGGATTGCGGGCATTCCAGAACATCTGCTCGACACCTTGCGAGGGCCCATCGGGCTCATCCCGGCAACCCGCGACCCTGCGACGCTCGCCCTCTCAATTCTTTCCGAAATCGTGCAGGACTATAATCGGATCGCCTCGTCGGGGCATCAGCCGGCAGCGGAGCAGGACGATACCAGCCGACGGTCGCTCGCGCCCGCGTTGCGACCAGATGCGCGCTGACGCGGCTGGCAAAGCCGGTAAAACTTGCTAGAGCCGGAAGCCTATGACCGAAGCGGTGCCCGAGAATTTCAGTTACCGGTTGAAGCGTGAGGCGAGCGGCGTGCTCGACCGGCTGAGACCCTGGTGGAACAAGCGCTGGGTGCGTATCCTGGCCTATATGGCGCTGGCGGGACTGCTCGGCCTGCTGCTTATCTGGGCCATTTTTGCGCGCAGCCTGCCTTCGGCGGACACGCTGCTCACCTATGAGCCGCCTCTACCCACCAACGTCCGCGCGATCGACGGAGCGCCCGTCCACAGCTATGCACGCGAGCGCCGCGTACAGCTGAGTTTCGACGAATATCCGCCGCTGCTCGTGCGGTCCTATCTTGCCGCCGAAGACCGCACCTTCTTCGAGCATGGCGGACTCGATTATCCGGGCATCATCGCCGCGATCTTCACCAACCTGACCAATTCGGGCCGCCCCGTGGGCGCGTCGACGATCACGCAACAGGTGGCCAAGAACCTGCTGCTTACCAATGAGCTCAGCTATGTCCGCAAGATCAAGGAGGCGTTCCTCGCCAAGCGGATCGAATCGGTGCTCAGCAAAGAGCAGATCATGGAGCTCTATCTCAACCAGATCGCGCTCGGCCGGAACAGCTTCGGCGTGCAGGCAGCCGCACGCGCCTATTTCGACAAGGATGTCGACGCGCTCGAACTCCACGAGATGGCGTTTCTCGCCATTTTGCCGAAGGCGCCGTCCACCTACAGCCGTGCCGCGAATGTCGACAAGGCGATCGTTCGGCGCAACTGGGTATTGGGCGAGATGCGCCGCAACGGCTTCATCGATGAAGGCCAGATGCATGCGGCGCAGGCGCAGCCGCTGGGGCTGCTGCCTTATGTCGGCCGCCGCGAGCAACGCGTCGGGGGCTATTTCATCGAGGAAGTCCGCCGCCAGCTGATCGAGAAGTTCGGCGAAAGCGACGAAGGCGGCAAGAACAGGAACAGCGTCTATTCGGGCGGTCTGTGGGTGCGCTCGTCGCTCAACCCGGCCATGCAGGAATCGATGACCGAGGCGCTGCGCGCGGGCCTGATCCGCTATGATCGTGGCAAGGGCTGGAGCGGTCCGATCAACAAGAAGCCGATCGAGGTCGGCGAAGGCTGGAACCGCAACCTGCTCGCGACCAATATCGGCATCGGCTATCATGACTGGCAAGCCGCGGTGGTCCTGTCCAAGACGGCGGGCAGCGCCGAACTGGGCTTCGCCAACGGAAATCGGGGAACGCTGCCTGCGGGCAATGCGCAGATGCCGCGTCGCGGCACCGCGACCAGCGCCTTCCAGGCAATGAAGCCCGGCGACATCATCGCGGTAGAGGAACAGGGCGGCGTCTATGCGCTGCGCAACATTCCCGAAATCTCGGGTGGCATGGTTGCGCAGAATCCGCACACCGGACAGGTGCTGGCGATGCAGGGCGGCTTCGATTCGCGCCTCCAGAGCTACAACCGTGCGACACAGGCCGAGCGCCAGCCGGGTTCGACCTTCAAGCCGATCGCGTATTCCGCGGCACTCGATAGCGGCATGACCCCCGCGTCGATCATCGTCGATGGCCCCTTCTGCGTCTATCAGGGTGCACGGCTGGGTCAGAAATGCTTCCGCAACTTCGACAACAAGAGCGGCGCAGGACCGCAGACGATGCGGTGGGGCCTCGAGCAATCGCGCAACCTGATGACCGTGCGCGCCGCTTCGCAGACGGGCATGGACAAGGTGGTCAAGACCGCCGCCGCCATGGGTGTGAGCCTGCCGGGCAAGAACTATCCGGCGGTGCTGGCGATCGCGCTTGGCGCGGGCGACACGACGGTGATGCGCCTGACCAACGCCTATTCGATCCTCGCCAATAACGGCAAGGCGCTCAGCCCGACGCTGATCGACTATGTCCAGGATCGCCACGGCAAGGTGATCTTCAAGGCCGATACGCGGCCTTGCGAACGCTGCAACATGAAGGACTGGGACGGCAAGGCGATGCCGCGCCCGGCTTTGCGCCGCAAGCAGGCGGTTGATCCGATGACCGCCTATCAGATGGTGCATATCCTCGAAGGTGTCATCCAGCGCGGCACCGCCACCGTGCTCCGCGATCTCAACCGCCCGCTTTTCGGCAAGACGGGTACCTCCTCGGGCCCGACCAATGTGTGGTTCGTCGGCGGCTCGGCCGATCTCGTTGCGGGCGTCTATATGGGCTTCGACCAGCCACGCCCGATGGGCGGCTATGCGCAGGGCGGCACGCTGGCGGCGCCGATATTCAAGCAGTTCGCTCAAAAGGCGATGAAGGATATGCCCGTTGTGCCCTTCCGCGCGCCCGAAGGTGTCCGGATGGTTCGCATCGACCGGAAGTCGGGCCGCAAGGTCTTCGGCGCATGGCCGACCGACGATCCGAAGGCGGCGGTGATCTGGGAAGCCTTCAAGCCCGAAAGCGAGCCGCGCCGCTCGATCCGTCGCGAGGAAGTGGCACAGGCCAAAAGGGCCGACGATCGCGCGGCGGGCGCTGGCAGCGCCGTCGCCCACCCGGCGAGCGACAGCGAGTTCTTGCAAAGTCAGGACGGGATTTACTAAATCGCAGCCCCACATAGTACCCCGGCGCTGGCCGGGGCCCAATCCAGCGCCTTTGGCTGGACCCCGACGAACGCGGGGGTACAATTGATACCGGAGAAAGAAGATGCGCGCCGAAGCGCAGGCCAATGCCGACAAGATCAACGATGCGCTCGCGCTGCTTCGCCGTTTTCTCGATTGGGACCGCGCGTTGCGCCGGCTCGACGAGCTCAACGCGCGGGTCGAGGACCCGACCTTGTGGGACGATCCCAAGGCCGCACAGGATGTGATGCGCGAGCGTCGCCGGCTGGATGAAGCCATCGCTGCGACGCGCGCGATCGAGGGCGAACTCGCCGATACCGTCGAGCTGCTCGAAATGGCCGAGGCCGAGGGTGATGAAGCGATGGCCGACGAGGCGGTCGCCAGCATTGCCGCACTCGCCGAACGCGCCGATCAGGACAAGATCAAGGCGCTGCTCGCGGGCGAGGCCGACGCCAATGACGCCTATATCGAGGTTCATGCCGGCGCGGGCGGCACCGAGAGCCAGGATTGGGCCGAAATGCTCCAGCGCATGTACCAGCGCTGGGCGGAAAAGCGTGGCTTCAAGGTCGACCTGATCGAATATCAGGCGGGCGAGCAGGCGGGCATCAAATCGGCGACGCTCCAGGTCAAGGGCGAGAACGCCTATGGCTATGCCAAGACCGAAAGCGGCGTGCATCGCCTCGTGCGCATCAGCCCCTATGACAGCTCGGCGCGGCGCCACACCAGCTTCTCGTCGGTATGGGTCTATCCGGTGATCGACGACAATATCGAGATCGAGCTCAACGAGGGCGACATCAAGATGGACACTTACCGCGCCTCGGGCGCGGGCGGACAGCACGTCAACACCACCGATTCGGCGGTACGTCTCACCCACATTCCGACGGGCATCATCGTCGCCAGCCAGAACGACCGGTCGCAGCACAAGAACCGCGCGACCGCGATGAACATGCTGAAGGCGCGGCTTTACGAGGCCGAGCTTCAGAAGCGCGAAGCGGCGGCGAGCGGCGAATATGCCGCCAAGACCGAGATCGGCTGGGGCCACCAAATCCGTTCCTATGTGCTGCAACCCTATCAGTTGGTGAAGGATTTGCGCACGGGTGTCACTTCCACGGCGCCCTCGGATGTGCTTGATGGCGCACTCGATCCTTTCATGGCCGCCGCGCTCTCGCAGCGCGTAACGGGTGAGAAGGTCGAAGTGGAGGATGTCGACTAAGACAATGCGCCGCGCGGGATTTCTGTTGCTGCTGATGTCGCTTGCCGCGTGCCGGCAGGGCGAGGCGCAGCTCAGCTTTCCCGACGCCGACCGGCCCGTCGCCCCGATCGTATCCAGCCGCTGGTCGACCGAGGAAGCGCGCGATCGCGTCAACGAGGCCGATACCGTGATGGACAGGTCCGGCATCAGGCCGGGCATGACCGTCGCCGATATCGGCGCGGGTGAAGGATATTACACGATCCGCCTGGCGTCGCGCGTGGGTGAGAAAGGCCGCGTGCTTGCCGAGGATATCGTGCCCGAGGTCCGCGATGCACTCGCCGAGCGTGTCAATCGCGAACGGCTCGACAATGTCAGCGTGCGGCTGGGCGAGCCTGCGGATCCCAAACTGCCCGAGAACAGCTTCGACCGCATCTTGATGGTCCACATGTACCACGAGATCACCCAGCCCTATGAATTCCTGTGGCGAATGCGGTCCTCGCTGCTTCGCACCGGGCGCGTGGTCGTGGTCGATGCCGAGCGCCCGACGCAGGACCACGGGACGCCGATCGCGCTGTTGCGCTGCGAATTCGCCGCGGTCGGCTATGCGCAGGTCGAATATCAGTCGCTGCCCGCGGTCGACGGCTATATCGCGCAGTTCGAGGCACGGGGCCCCCGCCCCGAGCCGAACGCGATCCGCGGTTGCCGCTACCAGCGCTAGAGCAGTCCCGCGCCGCGAAAGCTGAAGCAGCGGCTTTCGGCGAAGACCAGATGGTCGTGGAGCCTCAGCCCGAGCGGCCTTACCACATCGGCGAGCGTCCGCGTCGCGGCGAGATCGGCGGCGCTGGGCTCTGCCACCCCGCCCGGATGGTTATGCGCCACGATCAGCGCGGCGCTCCGGAGCGCCAGCGCATCGGCCACGATCGTACGAATGGGCAGGTCGACGCGGTCGATCTGACGCGCGTAGCGCAGCCTGAGCCCGATCAGTCCGTCGTCCGAATCGAGGTGCGCAACGCACAGCATCTCGCTGCGCATCCGCGCCAGTCCCGGCCCCAGAAACGCGATCGCGGCCGCGCTGCTTTCGAATCTGCGACGCACCTGGGCTGCTCCGCCTTGATCGAACCCTTTGCGCGACCCGCCCCAAAATCACGTATCGACACGGCTTCGCGAAGCGCAGGCGACTCCAAAGCGGCTGAAATCACGGCCAATACGATCCATTTCGGAATGAACGGATAAAGGCTTGGCGAGCGGCGCATGCGCGGTCATAAACGGCGGCGAACATGCAGGCCTATCTCGATCTTCTCCAGCGCATCCTCGACGAGGGTACCGACCAGCAGGACCGGACGGGTACCGGCACGCGCGCCGTGTTCGGGCACCAGATGCGGTTCGACCTGTCGAAGGGCTTTCCGCTCGTCACCACCAAGAAGCTCCACCTGCGCTCGATCATCATCGAGCTGCTGTGGTTCCTGAAGGGCGACACCAATGTCCGCTGGCTTCAGGAGAACAAGGTCAGCATCTGGGATGAATGGGCGGCGGAGGACGGCGATCTCGGCCCCGTCTATGGCAAGCAGTGGCGCGACTGGGAGACCGCCGACGGCCGCCATATCGACCAGATCGCGCAGCTGATCGATCAGATCCGTGGTCAGCCCGCATCGCGCCGCCAGATCGTGACCGCCTGGAACCCGGGCGAGATCGACCAGATGGCGCTCGCCCCCTGCCACTGCCTGTTCCAGACACAGGTGGCGAACGGCAGGCTCAACCTCCAGCTCTACCAGCGCAGCTGCGACGTCTTTCTCGGCCTGCCCTTCAACATCGCCTCCTACGCGTTGCTCACGCACCTTCTGGCCCAGCAGTGCGGGCTCGAGCCGGGCACCTTCGTATGGACCGGCGGGGATACGCATCTCTATTCGAACCATTTCGAACAGGCGCGCCTTCAGCTCACCCGCGAGCCCCGGCCGCTGCCGTCGCTCCACATATTGCGCAAGCCCGACACGATCGACGCGTATGAATATGAGGATTTCGAGATCCTCGGCTACGATCCCCATCCCCACATCAAGGCGCCGGTGGCGGTGTGAAGGGCCCGGAGATCGTCCTGATCCTCGCGCGCGCCGATAATGGCGTGATCGGCCGCGAAGGCCGGCTGCCCTGGCACATCCCCGCCGATCTGCGGCACTTCAAGTCGCTGACACAGAACACCCCCATGATCATGGGGCGCAAGACGTTCGACAGCCTGCCCGGCCTGCTCGAGGGGCGTCGCCACATCGTCATCACGCGCGACACCGACTGGGACGAGGACGGTGCCGAAGTCGTCCACACCGCCGAAGATGCGCTGAAGCGCGCCAATGCGCCGCACGTCTCGGTGATCGGCGGTGCCGAGATTTACCAGCTGTTCCTGTCGCGCGCCGACCGGATCGAGCTGACCGAAGTTCATCTGGAGGCCGAGGGGGATACGGTGCTCGACAATTTCGGAGATGGCTGGCGCGAAACGCGCCGCGAACGGCACGAGGCGGCAAATGGCCGCCCCGCATATAGTTTCGTGACGCTGGTGCGCGCGCAGTGAAGCGCAGGATACTGCTCGTCGCGGCGGTCCTGATCCTCATCCTGATCGCCGGTTTCCTCGCTCTCGCGCCGGGCATGGTCGAACGCGACATGAACGTCGTCGTGCGCGGCCCGATGCCCGAGGTCAGCCAGCATAGCGTGGCACTCCACAAGTCGCTCCAGATCGCCGATCTCCACGCGGACACGCTGATGTGGAAGCGCAGCCTGCTGAGCGAGACCGATCAGGGCCAGGTCGACCTGAAGCGGCTCGAGGCGGGCAATGTCGCGCTCCAGGTCTTCTCGTCGGTCACCAAGACGCCCAAGGACCAGAATTACGACGCGAACGGCGCCGATACCGACAATATCACGCTGCTCGCGGTGGCCCAGCTCCAGCCGATGCGGACATGGACCTCGCTGCTGCAGCGTTCGCTCTGGCACGCCGAAAAACTTCAGCGTGCCGAGCAAAAGGCGAAGGGGCGCCTGCGTATCCTCCGCGACGGCGCGGATGTCGCATCCCTGCTCGAAGACCGGACGCGCGGCGCGCGGGTGACGGGCGCGCTGCTCTCGATCGAGGGGCTGCAGAATCTCGAGGGCAAGGCCGAGAATCTGGACGTGCTCTACGATGCCGGCTTCCGCATGGCGGGCCTCGCGCACTTCTTCGACAACGAACTCACCGGCTCGATGCACGGGCTCCAGAAGGGCGGTCTCACGCCGCTCGGCCGGCATGTCGTCGCCGAGATGGAGCGCAAGGGCATGATCGTCGACATCGCGCATGCCAGCCATGCCGCGGTCGCGGAAATCCTCGAAATGGCGACGCGTCCCGTCGTCTCGAGCCATGGCGGCGTCCAGGCGACCTGCAAGGTCAACCGCAACCTCACCGATGACGAAATTCGCGGCGTGGCACGCACCGGCGGCATCGTCGGCATCGGCTATTGGGACAGCGCGGTCTGCGACACCAGCCCCGCCGCGATCGCGCACGCGATTGCGCATGTCCGCGATCTCGTCGGCATCAGACATGTCGGGCTCGGCAGCGATTTCGACGGCGCCGTCACGACGCGTTTCGATACGTCGCAACTCGCCGCCATCACGCAGGCGCTGGTCGATCGCGGCTTCACCAACGATGAAATTCGCGCGGTGATGGGCGGCAACGTTATGCGGTTGCTGGCCGGGGGGCTGGTTCCGCAACCTAACTGAGCCCCTCCCTTGAGGGAGGGGAGGAAGGCGATTGCCCCTCGCCCCGCCCCACCCTATAGCCCGGCTCATGGAGCGGCTTTCGGGCAGCGTCCGCGTCCCGGATCATCTGCGGGGCGGCGTGATCGCGCTGGGCAATTTCGACGGCTTTCATGCGGGGCACCAGGCGGTGGTCGGCCGTGCGGTCGCGCTTGCGCGGCAGATCGGCGGGCCCGCGCTCGTCGCCACCTTCGATCCGCATCCCGTTCGCCATTTCAAGCCCGACGCCGCGCCCTTTCGCCTCACCACGCTCGACCAGCGGCAGCGCCTCTTCGGCGAAGCGGGCGCCGATGCGATGCTCGTCTTCGAATTTGGCGCCGAACTGGCGTCGCTCACCGCCGGGCAATTCGTGGCAGAGCGGCTCGTCGAGCTTATCGGTGCAAAAGGCGTGGTCACCGGTGAGGATTTCACCTTTGGCAAGGGGCGCGGCGGCAACGTCGCCGTGCTTGCCGAACTCGGCCGGGAATCCGGTTTCCTCACCGAAGCCGTGGGGCCCGTCGCCGCGGAGGGCGAGGTCATCTCCTCAAGCCGCATCCGCGACGCGCTGCAGGCGGGCGACTGCGAGAGCGCAACACAGCTGCTCACCCGCCCCTTCGCGATCGAAGGCGTGGTCCAGCATGGTGACAAGCTGGGCCGCGAGATCGGCTTTCCCACCGCCAATATCGAACTCGGCCATTATCTGCGCCCGCGCTACGGCATCTATGCGGTGCGCGGGCGGCTGCCCGACGGCCGCATCCTCGATGGCGCCGCCAATCTCGGCATCCGGCCAAGCTTCGATCCGCCCAAGGAACTGCTCGAACCGCATTTTTTCGACTTTTCGGGCGATCTCTATGGGCAGACGATCGAGGTCGAGCTGATCCATTTCCTGCGCGACGAGATGAAGTTCGACGGACTCGATGCGCTCAAGGCGCAGATCGCCAGAGACTGCGAAGAGGCCAAAAGGGTTCTGTCCCAATAAATCCTCCCCCTTGGGGGAGGTGGCGCGCGCAGCGCGACGGAGGGGCTGGTTTGAAGCCCGGGCACCCCCTCCACCATGCTCCGCATGGCCCCC
Organism: Sphingomonas sp. LaA6.9; assembly: GCF_022601895.1. Taxonomy (GTDB): domain Bacteria; phylum Pseudomonadota; class Alphaproteobacteria; order Sphingomonadales; family Sphingomonadaceae; genus Sphingobium_A. The sequence continues at coordinate 17,066 of NZ_JAKVIO010000006.1, read as the reverse complement.
CTCCCCCAAGGGGGAGGATTGCGCTTCAAACTTCGCTCATCATCCTCTAAGCAGCGCTCCACCTATGACCGAAAAACCCGATTATCGCGACACCGTCTTCCTGCCGAAGACCGATTTCCCCATGAAGGCCGGGCTGGCCCAGAAGGAGCCCGCCATCCTTGAGCGCTGGGCGAAGATCGGGATTTACGACCGGCTGCGCGAACAGCGCGCGGGTCGCGAGCGCTTCATCCTGCATGACGGGCCGCCCTACGCCAATGGCGACATCCATATGGGTCATGCGATGAACAAGGTGCTGAAGGACATCATCGTCCGCAGCCAGACCCTGCTCGGCAAGGACGCGCCCTATATCCCGGGCTGGGACTGCCACGGCCTTCCGATCGAATGGAAGATCGAGGAAGAGTACCGCAAGAAGAAGCAGAACAAGGACGAGGTTCCGCCCGCCGAGTTCCGCGCCGAATGCCGCGTCTATGCCGAGAAATGGGTCGCGGTGCAGCGCGCGCAGTTCGAGCGGCTGGGCGTGATGGGCGACTGGGAAGATCCGTACCTCACCATGAAGTTCGAGGCCGAGGCCGCGATCGTCGGCGAACTGCTCAAGTTCGCGGAGAGCGGCCAGCTCTATCGCGGCGCCAAGCCCGTGATGTGGTCCCCCGTCGAAAAGACCGCGCTCGCCGAGGCCGAGGTCGAATATGAGGACATCACCTCGACCCAGATCGACGTCGGGTTCGAGATCGTCGAGAGCCCGGTCGAGGCGCTTGTTGGCGCATTGGCAGTCATCTGGACCACCACTCCCTGGACGATTCCGGTCAATCAGGCGCTGGCATTCAGCCCGTCGCTCGAATGCCAGGCGCCGGACGGGCAGTACACCGTCTATCAAGGCAGCGACGGCCGCCGATACCTGCTGTCAGCAGCGCTGGCGGACGCCTTTGCCAAGCGTGCGAATCTTGAGCTTAGTTCGCTTGGGATAGTTTCACCTGAGACGCTGGCGCAGTCCAAGGCCCGCCACCCGATGCACAAGCTTGGCGGCTTCTTTGCGAAGCCCCGCCCCTTCCTGCCCGGCGATTTCGTCACCACCGATGCGGGCACGGGCCTTGTCCACATGTCGCCCGACCATGGCGAGGACGACTTCCTGCTGTGCAAGGCCAATGGCATCGACCCCGTCTTCGCGGTCACAGATGACGGCAAATATCGTGACGACTGGCTGTGGCTCGGTGGTCAGGGCTCGGTCATCAACAACAAGTTCAACGCCCCCGACGGCCCGATCTGCGAGGATCTGCGCGAAGCGGGTGCGCTGCTCGCGGCATCTGCCGACTTCAACCACAGCTATCCGCACTCGTGGCGCTCCAAGGCGAAGATCATCTTCCGCTGCACCCCGCAATGGTTCATCCCGATGGACCGTGCGATCGGGGGTCGCGAGCCGCTGCCCGTGGTGGAAGCCGGGCTTGAGGGCGACACGCGCGGCCATGCTTCGGGCAACGGCCCGAGCCTGCGTCAGCTCGCGCTCGATGCGATCGAGCGCACCCGCTGGGTGCCCGAAAAGTCGCGCAACCGCATCCATGCGATGGTCGAAGGACGCCCCGACTGGGTGATCAGCCGCCAGCGCGCCTGGGGCGTGCCGATCGCGCTCTATGTCCACCGCCAGTCGGGCGAATATCTTCGCGACGACGCGGTCAACGCCCGCATCATCGACGCGGTCACCAAAGGCGGCGCCGATGCCTGGTACGCGACCGATCATCAGGCACTGCTCGGGCCCGATTACAAGCTCGAAGACTATGAGGTCGTCACCGACATCCTCGACGTCTGGTTCGATTCAGGCTCGACCCACGCCTTCGTGATCGAACAACGTTACGGGGAAGGTGTCCGCGCCAACCTCTATATCGAGGGTTCGGACCAGCATCGCGGCTGGTTCCAGTCGTCACTGCTCGAAAGCTCGGGCACGCGCGGCCGCGCCCCCTATGACGCGGTGCTGACGCACGGCTTCGCGCTCGACGGCAATGGCCGCAAGATGTCCAAGTCGCTCGGTAATGTCGTCGATCCCCTGAAGATCATCGGCGAAAGCGGTGCCGACATCCTGCGCATGTGGGTCGCCTCGGTCGATTATTTCGAGGACGTCCGCATCGGCAAGGAAATCCTGTCGGGCACCTCGGACCAGTATCGCAAGCTCAGGAACACCTTCCGCTACCTGCTCGGTGCATTGGACGGCTTCACCGAGGCCGAGAAGCTGCCCGTCAGCGAGATGCCCGAGCTGGAGCGTTATGTGCTCCATCTGCTCGCGCAGTTCGATGCGGACCTCAGGGAAGCGACCGACGGCTTCGAGTTCAACCGCTATATCCGTGCGCTGACCGATTTCGCGAACGAAGACCTCTCGGCCTTCTTCTTCGATATCCGCAAGGACTGCCTCTATTGCGATGCGCCCACGGACACGAAGCGCCGCGCCTATCGCACCGTGCTCGACACGCTGTTCCACGCGCTGGTGCGCTATGCCGCGCCGATCATCCCCTTCACCGCCGAGGAAGTGTGGCAAAGCCGCTTTCCTACCGAAGACCAATCGGTGCATATGCTTGAATGGCCTGAGGTCGATGCGGGGTGGCGGGATGATGCGCTGGGGACGAAGTGGCAGGGCGTGCGCGCCGCGCGCGAGCGCGTTACCGAGGCTATCGAGCCCTTCCGCCGCGACAAGGTCATCCGCTCAAGCCTCGAGGCCGAGATTGCGGCACCCGATCTCGCCGGGCTCGATGCCGGGGATTTCGCCGAAATCTGCATCGTCGCCAAAGCAGTCAACGGCAGCGAGGCGAGCGTGGTCGTCACGCGCACCGACGAAGCCAAGTGCGGCCGTTGCTGGCGTCACCTTCCCGACGTGGCGGAGGATGGCGATCTGTGCGGGCGCTGCGAGAGCGTCGTCGATGCGCGTTTGTGAGAAAATTGTGAAGCTAAGTGAAGCTAAGAGAGATCAAACCTCCCTCCATGATTGAAGCCCTCCACACCCATCGCCGTCTCGGCCTGATCCTTGCCGCGTGCGTCTTCGCGATCGACCAGATCGCGAAATATGTCGTCACCGTCCCGCTGGACCTGAAAACCCTCGGGCAGATCGAGATCTTGCCGATCTTCAACCTGACCTGGGTGGAGAATTACGGCGTTTCCATGGGCTTTCTGCGCGCCGACAGCGAGGCGATGCGCTGGGGCCTCGTCGCGCTGACGCTGGCGATCAGCCTTGGCGTCGTCATCTGGATGTGGCGCGAGAAATGCCGCTGGGACGTGCTGGCGCTCGGCCTCGTGCTGGGCGGCGCGCTGGGCAATATCGTGGATCGTGTCAGGTTCGGCCATGTCGTTGATTTTGCCGACCTGCATTTCGGGGATTTTCGCCCCTTTTTGGTATTCAATGTCGCCGATGCTGCTATTACCATCGGCGTTATCGTCCTGCTGATCCGGGCGCTCTTCGCGGGCGGCGGTGCGGGCGACACTAAAGACGCTACGGAGACTGTGGATGCGTAAGACGGTGATTTTTGGAAGTCTGGGCCTGGCCGCGCTGACGCTTTCGGCCTGTGCCTCGGGCGGCATCACCAATCGCGACCGCCCCGACGAATTCGCCACCGCGCGCAAGGCGCCGCTGGTGATCCCCCCCGATTTCGCGCTGGTGCCGCCCAAGCCCGGCGCCCCGCGCCCGCAGGAAACCGATTCGGCTACGCAGGCGCTTCAGGCGATGTTCGGCGGCCCCGCGCCGCGCAGCACGAGCGAAACCGGCGTGATCACGCAGGCAGGCGGCAACCGCGCCGATGCGGGCATCCGCTCGGGCGTGGGCGATCCCGACACCAATGTCGTCGACAAGGGTTCGGTCACGCGCGACATCGTTGCCGCGCCCGAGGGCGACGGTCAGGACGCGCGCGCTTCGACCCCGCAATAAGCGGGCGCCCCGAGCACCAATAAAAAAGGGGGCCGCGGCCCCCTTTTTCGTGTGCGGTTCAGCGGTTCAGAAGGCCACGCCGATCGAACCGACGACGCCCGCCTTGGACACGTTCTTGCCCGAGATCGGGTTGAACAGCGCCTTGTCGGTGTCGACATAGGAGACGCCGAAGGACAGGTTCTTCCAGGTGTAGGTCGCGCCCAGGCTCCAGTCGGTATATTCGTCGCCGATCGTCAGATAGCTGGGGCCGAACGAGTGGCCGACATGCGCCGACAGGCTGAGCGGCGTGCCCGGGATCCCGCCCGAAAGGTCGCCCGCGAGATAGAAATTGTCTTCGCTGCCATTGCCGACCGAAAGCGCGCTCTGGCTGGGCGCATAGGCCGCGGTCAGCTTGCCGGTGACCGGCCCGAAGGTGTGCGAGACCGCCACATAGGGCTCGACAAAGTCGCTGTCATAGCCGGGCACGATCTCTTCGGCGCCGGGATAGTAGTAATAGAGCACACCGAGATCGACCGTGGTGCCACCGAAGGTCTTCTTCCAGCCGAGGATCAGGTCGAGTTCCTGATCACCACCGGCGGCGACATAGTCATCGATGGTGGAACCCCAGACCGTCGCATAGAAACCCGACTCGTGCGAAAGACTGATCGTGCCCTGCAGCGCGAAATTCTTGTCGGTCTGCGAAATGCCGCGGAAGCGATAGTCGGTGACTACCGTCGCACCACCGGAGATGGTGATGCTGCTCGTTTCCTCGGGAGCCGCTGCCTCGTCCTGAGCGAGCGCGGGCGTTGCGAGCATGGCCAAAGCCAGGGCCGTGAGGCCGGTGATGGACGTGCGCATGATATTCCTTTCTATTCGATGCGTCGTCCCGCCTGCGTCGTCGCTCTCTGCCTCTCTTGCCCTGAAGGGCCGGGGCGAATTGCAACGAACGCAACACAAATGCCGAATCACGCTGCGCTGCACAAGAATATTGTGCGATGCGCCGCAGGATAGGGCAGCGCTGTTGCCGCAACGCAACAGTCGTGCCTTCAACGATTCATTAGCCAAAAGCGGCGATAATGGTCGCGTGAGCGAGATTTCCACGCCGATCGTGCCCGAAGGCAAGCCAACGCCCGCGCAGCAGCTGACCGAGCTGCGCGCGATCCAGGCGTTGGTCAACGAACTCGCAGGCGCGTGCCTTCCAACACCGTTCGCAACCGCAGATGTTGCATTCGACACGCGCTATGATTCGGCCCCGCCGCTCGTGCAGCGCCGCTTCGACGCGGTAGCGGGCGAAACCGCTGCTTATGCGGCAGCTGGCCTGACCGCGCTGATCGCGGGTCGCAAACAGGGTGCAGGCGCCACTGCCGCGGCGGCGCATCTGGCGCGCGAAATGGAAAAGTCGATTCGCGCGATGGAAAAGATTCTCGCCTAAGCGGAATTTTCCGTCGGCCAGTCGCGGATATGAAGATCGCGCTGGGGGAAGGGTATGCGGATATCGTTTTCGCAGAAAAGCTTCCAGATACGTGTCAGCACATCGGATGTAACATTGCCGACGCCGTTCTCGGGATCGCTGATCCACATGCGGATGTCATATTCGATACCCGAATCGCCGAAGTTGACGATCCAGACGACCGTCGCCGGATCGTCGAGCACGCGCGGCGCGGCGCGCACCGCCTCCAGCATGAGTTCGCGCGCCCGATCCTGATCGGAGTCGTAGGAGACCCTGACCGGGATATGGAGCCGCACGTTACGATCCGAATAGGACCAGTTCTCCACCTCCTGCGTCATCAGATTCTCGTTGGGAATCAGATGCTCCTTGCCGTCGCGCGTCACCACGGAGACCGCGCGCGTGCCGATTCTGTTGACCCAGCCGAAGCGATCGCCGACGACGATCACATCGCCCGGCTTGATCGAGCGATCCATCAGCAGGATCAGACCGGCGAAGAGATTGCCGAAGGTCTTCTGCAAGCCGAAGCCGACCGCGAGGCCGAAGGCGCCTGAAAATACGGTGAGCGCGGTCAGGTCTATGCCGAGTGCGTCGATGCCCATGAAAAAGGCGACCGCGATCACGCCAATGCCGACGAGCTTCTCGGTCAGAAGCTTCTGGGTTGGGTCGAGCCCGTCGACGCGCCTCACATAGCGATGGACCAGTCCGTTGACGATACGAACCGCCACGAACAGCGCGGCGACGGTAACGACCAGCCGCGACACACTCAGCAGCGAGAGCCTGTAGCGCGCCGCTTCGAAACCGAAACGATCCATGAACGCGAGTGTCGGCGCCGAGCCGGGCACCTGCCCCGACAGCAGCACGAACAACGCGATCAGAACCGAGATCAGGGCAAGCCAGCGCAGCACGAACATTATGCCATGCTGGCGCTCGCTCATCCCCGCGCCTCGCGGAAGCTTCCGAGCCCTGCCGCAAGATCGGCAATCAGGTCGCCCGGATTCTCGAGCCCGATCTGGAGGCGAACCAGCGGCCCCGGCGCACTCCATGCCACCGCGCTGCGATGCGGATCGGCCGGTATGACGAGACTTTCATATCCGCCCCAGCTGAAGCCGATGCCGAACAATTCGAGATCGTCGACAAGTGCGGTACGCGCCGCATCATCACCGCCGTTGAGCACGAACGAGAACAGTCCGGAGGCACCGCTGAAATCACGCTTCCAGATGGCGTGACCGGGGCAGTTCTCCAGTGCGGGATGGAGCACGCGCGCCACCTCGGGCTGTTCGTCCAGCCACTGCGCGACGGCAAGTGCGTTGCTCTGATGCCGCGACAGGCGCACGTCGAGCGTCCGCAACCCGCGCGCTGCCAGCCAGGCATCGTCGGGCGATGCGCACTGGCCAAGCGAATAGCTGGTCTTGCGCAACGACTGCCAATGTTCGGCATTGGCGGTGACGGAGCCGAGCATCACGTCCGAATGGCCAACGACATATTTGGTACAGGCGAGGATGGTGAGGTCGACGCCCTTTTCGATCGCGCGGAAGAAGAGTGGTGTCGCCCAGGTGTTGTCGAGCAGCGTCACGATACCGCGTGCGCGCGCGATCGCGGTGATCGCGGGCACGTCCTGCACCTCGAAGGTCAGGCTGCCGGGACTTTCCATGAAGATCGCCGCGGTCTGATCGGTAATCAGCGCTTCGATGCCGGCACCGATCAGCGGGTCGTAATAGCGGGTCACGACGCCGATGCGGCGCAGCAGCCCTTCGCAAAAGGCACGCGTCGGCTCATAGGCGCTGTCCACCATGAGCAGTTCATCGCCGGGCCTGAGAACCGAGAGCAGCGCCGTCGTCACCGCCGCCACGCCCGAGGAATAGAGCAGGGTTCCCGCCGCCCCCGGCTCCATTTCGGTCAGCGCTTCGGCGAGCGACCACTGTGTCGGCGTTCCCCGCCGGCCGTAATAGAACTGATGATGCGTATCGTGCTGGCGTCCACGCATTTCGGCGACGCTGCCGTACAGGATCGTCGACGCGCGCCAGACGGGCGGGTTGACCACCGCGCCCGCCCATTCCTGGCGCCGTCCGGCCTGGACGAGCCGCGTCGCGTCGCCGCGTCCGCCCCCGTCCCCTTTGCTCATGCCGCGCCCATCGCCTTCTTTGTCGAGGGATCCGAACCCCATTCGCTCCACGAACCGTCATAAAGCGCGACCTTGCTGGCACCGGCGAGCTGCGCTCCGAACAGGAGTACCGCAGCCGTGATGCCCGACCCGCACGTCGTGACGATCGGCTGGCCGAGATCGATACCAGCGCTCGCGAACGCCTGTTTCAGCGCGTCGCCCTGCTTCCAGGTGCCGTCGGCGTTGAAGAGATTGCCGTAAGGAAGGTTCTTCGACCCCGGAATGTGGCCGGCATGCGTCTTGGGACGCGGATCCGCCTCCTCGCCCGTGAAGCGCGCGGCGCTGCGCGCATCGAGCACCTGTTCGGCGCCGCTGTCGACATTGGCCTTCATCTGGTCGAGCGTGCGCAGCGTCGCGTCGTCCTTCCACACCGTATAGTGACGGTGCCGATGGGGTTCCTTGCCCGATGCCAGCTCGCGTCCCTCGGCCTTCCATTTGGCGAGGCCGCCATCGAGGATCGCGACATCATGCGCGCCGAACAGGCGGAGCATCCACCAGCCACGTGCTGCGGTGCGATAGGGCGAATCGTCATAGAGAACGATCCTGCTGCCGTCGCCCAACCCCAGCGACTGCATGCGGCTCGCGAATTTCTCGGGTGTCGGCAGCATGTTGGGAAGATCGCTCGTGCCGTCGACCAGGTTTTCAAGGTCCATGTAGACCGCGCCCGGGATATGCGCGGCTTCATATTCCGCCGCCGCGTCGCGGCCGTCCCCCGGAAGCAGATAGGTCGCGTCCACCACACGCAGGTCCGATGCACCCAGTTCCCCAGCGAGCCATTCGGTCGAAACCAGCACGTCCATGAAACGCTCTCCTCTTCCTGATTCCTCCTATGCTTAGTGCGCGCTGGTTCCTCCGTCGAGACGGCGCGATTACCGGTCGTTCGAAACCGCCATGACGGACGGGATCAAGCCGGTTCAGCGCGCGCGGATGAACGCCCGGATATCCTGGCTCAGCTTCGCGCGATCCTCATCGCGGACGTACATCATATGGCCCGATCCATAGTAGCGATACTCGATCCGGTCCTTGGGCATTCCCGTCCGGCTGAGCGCATATTCAGCGGCGAAGAAGGGCGTGGCGAAGTCGTAATAGCCCTGCCCCACGAAAACGCGCAGCCCGGCATTCTCGCGCAGACCCTTGCCGATATACGGCGCGACATTGAGATAGACGTCGCTGTCACGGCCATTGCCGAGGCGCCAGTCCCAAGGGCCGACGCTGCCGATGGTGACATAGCGGCGATCGGTATCGAACTTCAGCGTCTCTCGTGCGTGCGCGTTGATCGCCGCGGTATAGCCGGCGTCGATCCCGTAGAAGCTGGGGTCATTGTCGGGTTCCTCACCCGCATTGTCATAATCCTTGCCGGTGTAGCGGCTGTCGAGCCGGCCGACGGTAAGACCGCGATCGCGCAGCAGCTCCTTGTAGAATCGCGACGGCAATACGCGCAGATCGGCCTGTTCGAGAAAGGTCTCCGACAGCCCCGTGAAACGCGCTAGATCGCGGCGTACCTGCGCACGCTCTTCACCCGCCAGGGCATTGCCCTGGAGCAAGGCGGCGGCATAGGGCCCGATTGCCCATCGGCGCGCTTCCTCGACGAACTGCTCGACCCCGCCCGCCGACTGCGCCTTGCCATGGTAGAGCGCTGTCGCGGCCATCGAGGGCACGTTGAGGATGTAGGACATCTCGTTGCCCGGCGTGTCCGCACCCGCCGCGAAATCGAGCACCGTCGAGATCAGGATGACGCCGTTCAGGCCGACATCGTTATACGCCCCCTCGAGCTGGTCGAGCACTGCGGCCGAGCGCGTCGTGCCATAGCTTTCGCCGCCCAGATATTTTGGTGCGTTCCAGCGGCCATTCTCGTTCAGCCACAACCGGATGAACTGCGCGATCGATTCGGCATCCTTGGTGACGCCGTAGAAGTCCTTGGGATCGGTCTTGCCGAGCGCATGGCTGAAACCCGTGCCGACGGGGTCGATGAAGACGATGTCGGTGACGTCGAGCAGGCTGTCGGGATTGTCGACGATCGGATAGGGCGGCGCGCCGTCATCGCGCGCGTCCGAGGGGATGGCAACGCGCTTGGGGCCGAAGGCACCCATGTGGAGCCAGACCGAGCCCGAGCCCGGTCCGCCGTTGAACAGAAAGGTGACTGGCCGGTTGGGATCCTTGCCATCCTTCACATAGGATATCGAGAAGATCGACGCGCGCGGGGTGCCGTCATCGGCCTTGAGGTAGGTCTCGCTCGCGGTGGCGGTGTAGCTGATTGCCTGTCCGCCAAAGCGGCCGCTATGTCTGGTCACCGATCGCCTGGGGGCTGGGATCGCCTCGTCTTTTGGCGCTTCGGCAGCGGGCTTGTCCTTTTCCTTGTCCTGCGCGAATGCCGGCGTGCTCGCGGCAAGCGCGACAGCACCCACGCAAGCCATGAGTTTTCCAAACGATTTCAGCACGCCGCGCCCCTTTGAATATAGTATCTGATCGACCTGCTATTGCTCGCGCGCCGCGGCGGCAAGTGTCGTTGGTCGAAAATACCGAAAGGGTGGTTATCCGCGCGGGCATCCCCTAAATGGCCAGTTATGCAGACAACCCATCTCGGCCAGACCTCGACGCTCCCCAACTCGCCCGAAGAGGCGGTGCTCGATTATGTCCCCAATCCGCGCACGGGACGACCTTATCTCGTCCGCTTTACCGCGCCCGAATTCACCTCGCTTTGCCCGGTCACCGGCCAGCCCGATTTCGCGCATCTGGTGATCGACTATGCGCCCGAGGCGACCATCGTCGAATCCAAGTCGCTGAAGCTGTTTCTCGGCGCATTCCGTAACCACCGCGCCTTTCACGAGGATTGCACCGTGGGGATCGGCGAGCGGCTGTTCGCCGAAATGCAACCCAAATGGCTGCGCATCGGCGGCTACTGGTATCCGCGCGGCGGCATCCCGATCGACGTGTTCTGGCAATCGGGCGAACCGCCTGCCGGGCTGTGGCTCCCCGAGCAGGGTGTGCCGGGCTATCGCGGCAGGGGATAATTACCGCCGTTGAGCATGTTGAACAGCAAGGTGGGCGCTTCCTTGTCATCGGCGTCCATAGCCTTGCGGAACCATGCCTCGGCCTGCTTCTCGTCGGCATCGGCGCCGATACCGTCGCGATAATTGATGCCCAGATAGCGCATCGCGAGTGCGTTGCCGAGTTCGGCAGCCTGCAGATACAGTCGGTTCGCTTCGCGAGCGTCGACAGCAACGCCCTTGCCTTCCTCATGGCAAGCACCGAGCAGGACCATGGCCTCGCTGTCGTCCTGATCGACCGCCTTCCTCAGCCAGCCGATGGCGGCCTTCGCATCCACCGCGACCCCTTCGCCATTGAGCAAGGCGAAAGCATAGCCGTGCTGGCCATCGGCATCCCCCAGTTCCGCCGCCCTGGCGTAATATCCGGCGCTCTTCGTCTTGTCCTGCGTCACGCCATCGCCGTCGTAATAGAGGTTGCCAAGGGTCGACCATGCAAAGGGCACGTCTCCCTCAGCCGCCTTGTGCAGCAATTGCAAAGCCCGCGGCAGATCCTTCGCAACGCCATTTCCGTTCAGGTACATCAGGGCAAGGTTGGCGGCCGCCCAGGGCTCGTCCTTGTCCGCGCCCTTCTGGTACCAACGCACCGCTTCCTTGGGATCGGCCGGCACACCGAGGCCGTCCTGAAACATGATTCCGATCCAGTGCAGCGCGTCGACATCGCCATTTTCGCTCGCCAGACGGTACAGACGAAGCGCCTCTGTATAGTCCTGCTTCACGCCTTTGCCATTTCGATGGAGGTTGGCGAGATTGTAAAGCCCAGTGGCATTGCCTGCGTCCGCTGCCTTGCGATACCAGCGCGCAGCCTCGGCGAAATCCTCCTTGACGTCTGCCGCGGTCTCATACGCATAGCCGACCTGAACCATCGCGTCCCCGTCGCCAAGGTCGGCCGACTTGCGATAAAGCCGCAACGCTTCCGCGTTATCCTTCGAAACGCCGGCGCCCGTCGCATAGGCCCGTGCCAGATTATACATCGCCACTTCGTTTCCGGCATCGGCAGCCTTGCGATACCAGCGCGCTGCTTCGACGTCGTCCTCGGCGACGCCCTGCCCGTCCGCATAGGCGATGCCTACATCGTTGAGCGCCCAAGTATTGCCCTGATCCGCAGACTTGCGGAACCAGCGCAGTGCCTCGACCGGATCCCGTTTCACGCCGCGGCCGTCGCGATACATGATCCCGACGCTACGCTCCGAATAGCTGTCGCCAAGCGCCGCCCCCTTTCGGAACCAGCTCAGCGCTTCTCCATCGTCTCGTTTGACTCCTGCGCCGGTGTCGTAGGCGATGCCGAGCGCCTGCATCGCGCTGGAACTCCCCCTTCCCGCCGCAACCCGGAACCAGCGAGCCGCGGCAGCCGCATCCGCCACAGCCCCGATTCCGTCCCGATAGTTCACGCCAAGGAAATACGCTCCGCGCGCGTCGCCAAGATCGGCGCCACGGCGATAGGCATCGGTCGCTTCGACGGGATTCGCTTCAACACCCTGGCCCAGTTCCAGCATCAAGCCGAGTTCGACGATCGCGCCTGCATGATTCTGCGCCGCGCTGCGCTGCAACCATCTCCGCGCCTCGGCGAAATCGCGAGCGGCACCATCCGCTGACCGAAGCGCCTGTCCCAGAAGGAACATCGCCTCGGCATCATCGTGCTCGGCCAGTGTGCGATAGAGCCGCACCGCCTCGTCTTCACGCCCCTCGGCTGCGGCCACGCGCGCACTGACCAGCATATCGCTCGCCGAAATCGCGTCGGTCGGCGCGCGAACAACAGATGCTGCGGGTAGAGCAAGCGCCGACACGACTAAAAACAGCAACGCAACCGAATTCAACATTCTTGCCCTCCCCCAAAGCTCCCGGCGTCTGATAGCCGAGGCCCCCCGACAACGGTCAAGACCCCCTGAGCATGATGACTAGCAGCGCTTGGCCGCATGATTCCAACGGCCTGCGGAATCTCCTTGTTGCATTGCACAATATGAGCAACCATCCCCCTTCGGAGTCGTTCTGTAGCGCAGGGTTTTGACGCCAACATATTTGTTGCACCAGCGAAAGGGTGACCATGGACGAGACGACTTCCCGTGAAGCGTTTTCCATCGAAGCACCGGCGCACATCGCGCTGATCGGCAATGCTTTGCCGCGGCGCTGCGGTATCGCGACCTTTACCAGCGACACATATGATGCGCTGCGCGCGCGCTTCCCCGCGATGCGCGTTGACCTCTATGCGATGGATGACGGCACGGGGATCATCTATCCCGAGCATGTCTCCACCATCGACCAGCACGATGCGGCCGCCTACCGTGCAGCCGCTCGGACGATCGCCGACAGCGGCGCACGGGCGGTCTGGCTTCAGCACGAATATGGCATTTTCGGAGGCTCCGCCGGCGAGTTCATCCTGAGCCTGCTCGACCGGGTCAACCTGCCCGTCCTCGTGACGCTGCACACCGTGCTCGAAAAGCCTGGCGCGGACGAGCGTCGCGTGCTGGAGGCGCTGGCGCGCCGCGCTTCCAGGCTGATCGTCATGGCAGAAACGGGCCGCGAGATATTGCGCCGCGTCTATGGCGTCAGCGATGCACAGATCGAGGTGATCCCTCACGGCGTTCCCGACCGCGCGCTGGTCGCCCCCGAGACGCTCAAGCCGCGCTTCGGTTTTGAGGGGCGCGACGTCATCCTGACCTTCGGCCTGCTCGCGCCCGACAAGGGGATCGAGGTGGCGATCGAAGCGATGCCGCGCATCGTGGCGGCGCATCCGCAGGCGCTCTATGTCGTGCTGGGCGCCACGCATCCCAATCTGGCGCGACGCGAGGGCGAAGCCTATCGCGAGCGCCTGATCGCGCTGGCCGAGACGCTGGGCGTGAGCGCGCATCTCCGCTTTATCGACGCCTTCGTGGGAACCGATGAACTGCTCGACTATCTCCAGGCGGCCGACGTTTATGTGACCCCCTATCTGAAGCGCGACCAGATCACATCGGGCACGCTGTCCTATGCCGTAGGTGTGGGCAAGCCCGTCGTATCGACGCCCTATATCCATGCGACGGAGATACTGGATCAGCGGCATGGGGTGCTGGTCGATTTTTCGGACAGCGCGCAAATGGGTGACGCGATCAGCGCATTGCTTGCCGACGACGCCGGGCGCACCGCCCTTGCCGCGCGCGCCTATGCCCGTGGCCGCACGATGACCTGGGCGCGCGTAGCCGAACAGGCAGCCGTGATATTGGGCGAGATGGAAAGGCGCAGCCCGCGCCGTCTGGGCAAGGCCAGCGCTGGCGCGACAGCACTCGCCCCAGACCTCTCCGCGGTTCTGCGCATGAGCGATTCGACGGGCATGTACCAGCACGGCATCTATTCTGTGCCCGACAGGCATCACGGCTATTGCGTCGACGACAATGCACGTGCGCTCATCCTGCTGAGCCGGATGGAGGATGTGGAGGAAAGCCTGCGCGACCAGTGGATGACGGTCTATGCGGCCTTCGTCCAGCATAGCTGGAACCCCGACCACGGCCGCTTCCGGAACTTCATGCGCTTCGACCGGAGTTGGTGCGAGGATTTCGGATCCGAGGACAGCCACGGGCGAGCGCTGTGGTCGCTGGGTGTCACATCGCGCCATGCGCCCATCCAGAAGCACGCCGACTGGGCAGCCAATCTGTTCGATCGTACCGCCTATCACGCGCTCGCGCTCGAAGCGCCTCGCGCGCAGGCCTTTGCGATGCTCGGCGCCGCCGCGGTGATCGAGGCGCGGCACGGCCATGGCGCAGCGCGCGAGATCCTCGAGAGCTTCGGCGATCAGCTATTGTCGCTTCTTGCGGAATCGCGGCGGCCCGACTGGCCGTGGTTCGAAACGGTGCTCGCCTATGACAATGCGCGCTTGCCCGAGGCGCTGCTGCGCGCAGGGGTGGCGCTTGGGCGCGAGGACTATCGCGCATGCGGGCTGCAGACGCTCGAATGGATCGTCGCGCAACAGATCGCGCCCGAAGGCCATTTTCGCGCGGTAGGGACCGACAGCTTCGGACGCGAATTCCAGCCCCCCATGCCCTTCGACCAGCAGCCGCTCGAGGCGCAGGCGACGATCGACGCCTGCGAGGCGGCGTTTGCCGCATCGGGGGATGTCCGCTGGGTTGACGAGGCGCAGCGCGCCTATCGCTGGTTCCTCGGCGAGAACGACCTCGACATGCCGCTGGCCACGCGGGCCGATGGCGGCTGCTTCGACGGGCTGATGCCCACGGGGCTCAACCGCAACCAGGGCGCAGAATCGATCCTCGCGCTGCAACTTGCGTCCTGCGCAATTTCCCGGCTTTCCAAGGCCGCCACAGCCGTGCCAAAACGGCTGGATGCCGTCGCTTGAATTTTCAGGCGCGCAGCGGGGGAGCGCTGGTGGAGCCTGGGAAGTCGATGCTCAGCGTCTACAATCACCACCTGCGGCTTTACGCCGACCCCTCGCGCGTGGTGGTCCGCCCCTTTCACCTCGCCTGGCAGGCCAATGGCGCGACCCGCAGCCGCTCGCAACGGCTGATCGAGGAAGTGCTCGAAATGGACACCAAGGTCGCGCGCGCGCAGCTCGAGGCCGTGCTCAAGGATTTCGAGGAGCGCCACTGGCAGACGCGCCGCGTGTTCATGACGCGCTATGAGGAAATCGAGGCACAGTTCGGTCGCGATCTGGGCGATATCGGCGATGACAAGCGCCAGCTTATCGGCGCCTATTTCTGCCATGAATACAGCTATGCCGCCGCTGCGCTGATGAATCCCAGCGTGGTCGCGCACCATGACCAGACGGGCATGCCCAAGGGGTCGCAGCGCATCATCATGTCGCTGCGCGCGGTGGGAGAAGGGCATATCTCAACGGTCGTGTTTCGCGAGGGGATCATCACCGAGAAAGGCCAGCTGACGCTGGCGCCCGAGCCGCCTTTCGCGACCGCCGCCGACGCGCTCGACGAGCCAGAGGACCGCGTGCCCGAGGGTCCGGTCACGGTCTATCGCCACGCCGACAGCACCCTGTCCGGCACGGTGATCTTCCCGATCACCCCCGCGCAGCGCAACGGGCTCGAGGACCTGCGCCTCGTCCAGTTCACGCATCAGGACGGGTCGGTGGAATGGATCGGCACCTACACCGCCTATTCGGGGCGCGAGATCCAGTCCGAGCTGATGCGCACGCGCGATTTTCACTGCTTCGATCTCGTGCCCATCAAGGGGGCTGCGGCGCGCAACAAGGGCATGGCGCTGTTCCCCCGGATGATCGACGGCAGCTATATGATGATCGGCCGGCAGGACGGCGAAAATATCTTCCTGCTGAAATCCGACTCGATCGATCATTGGGAGGAAGGCGAGAAGCTGCTCGAGCCCGTCTATCCCTGGGAGCTTGTCCAGATGGGCAATTGCGGCCCGCCGATCGAGCTCGATGAGGGCTGGCTGTTGCTCACCCACGGCGTCGGCGCGATGCGCAAATATTCGATCGGCGCCGCACTGCTCGACAAGAAGGATCCTTCCAAGGTGCTCGCGCGCACGCCCGAGCCCGTCCTTGCCGCCGTCGACCAGGACCGCGAGGGCTATGTGCCCAATGTCGTCTATACCTGCGGCGCGATGAAGCATGGCGACCTGATCTTCATGCCCTATGGTGTGGCCGACAGTTCAGTCGCCTTCGCCTTTGTGCCGGTCCCGGCACTGCTCGACCTGATGAAGTGAAGCTTCTCCTCGCCTTTCACGACTATTTACAGTAATGTAAGCGCATGACCGTAGCGATTCCCCATGACCATCCGATCGAAATCGTTCCCGGCGATATCGACTTCATGGGGCATGTGAACAACGCCAACTATCTGAACTGGGTGCAGGAAGCCGTGCTCGACCACTGGCGCTCGCTGGCGCCGCCCGATGCGGTGGCGAAACACCTGTGGGTCGCGCTCAAGCACGAGATCACCTATCGCAAGCCCGCCTTCCTCGACGACGAGGTGATCGCCACCGTCATCCTCGAAAAGGTGCAAGGCGCGCGCGCCTTCTACGAAACGCTGATCAAGCGCGGCGAAGAGGTGCTGGCCGAGGTGAAATCGAGCTGGTGCTGCATCGACGCCAAGACGCTGAAGCCGGCGCGTATCGCCACCGAGATCGCCGAGCGCTTCTTTCGCAAGGCATGACGCACGGCCTTTGGGCAATGCGCGGCTAAGGTCAGTAGGTCAGCCGCGCGAAGACAATCCGTTCAATCAGTTAGCCCACAGTGATCGTAAACGTCGATCACGGCACGGCACCGCTATCCTCGATGCAAAGAGCCTGTGATTGATGGCCACAGTGACAGCAAGCCCGCATGCGGGACAGCGGAACTGCCGAGGGCGGGCATCCGAGCAGCAGCAGCAGATCTAACTTCGCCGTTCCCTTTCAGGGAGGGAGAAGAAGGGGCTGAAACTCCGCCCCTGCCTGCAATGTTGGATCTTCCCGTTTGAAATTTGATCGCCCAAAGCCTGACATTCACCGCATGCCTTCACCAGGCCTGGGTCGTGTCCCTGATGATGGTGTAGCTCGGTGGGAGCGAAGCTGACCGGCCGCGCGCTACCCATATGCGCTGTAGCG